>NZ_LSIF01000024.1 GCF_001556105.1 Pseudoxanthomonas mexicana
GACCTGCGGCGACAGGTCCAGCAGCATCTCTTCCTGTGGCGTGATGTCGCGGCTCTCTTGCCAGTAGCCGTAGTAGCGCGTGCCCGGCTGCGTGCACACGTAGCCGCATAGTGCCGACCGTTCGCGGTCCTCGAACGCCGCCGCCTGCCTGCAGAACGTGCCCAGCGTCTTGCCCGGCAGGATGCCGCACTGCTGCTGCGCGCGGTACACCAGCGCGCCCGCGTCGCTGTCACCGGCATCCTCCACGCGCACGTCGGCCACCTGGCGGTACAGCGCGGCCATTGCGATCTTCTCCGCGTCGCTGGCCGCGGGCGGCAGGTCGATGGTGTCCTGCCACTCGTCCAGCGCGGCGGTCACCGTATCGACGTGCTGCAGCGTGCGGTCCACCTGCGCCTGCCGGCTGACCTCGATGCGGTCGAACACCTGCATCAGCGGCACCAGCAGCGTCACCAGCACGCCCAGGCCCACGGTGGCACCGAGCGCCGCGGTCTTCGCATTGACGCGCCAGAACGGCACCGCCTGCGCATCCGCTTCACTCGGACGGAATTGCAGGCGACGCAGCGGCGGCAGTTCGTCATCGCCTTCCACCGGCGAAGACCAGCCGGGAATGCGCGCCAGCCAGCGCGGATGCAATGCCTCGCCGAAATCCTCGCCCAGCCGGTGGTAGCTCTCCCACTGCGCCTCGTCGAAGAACTGGTCCGACGTCGGCTGCTGCGGGAACAGCGGATTGCGGCTGGCATAGGCCAGCACGTCGCTGTCCAGCGCCCAGTGCAGGTTGGGCTTCACCACCAGCAGCGTACCGACGCGACGCTCGCCGCCGACCTCCGGATAGCGGATGCGCGCCAGCAGCACGCCGCGCGCGGTGTACAGGTTGCGCAGGTCTTCCGGCGCCAGGATGTTGATCTGGCTGTCGGTCGGCAGCGACAGCCGGGCCGCGCTTTCGTGCGTGTAGAACTCGATGTCGGTGCCGAAGTCGATGCGCGCCTTGCGCACCAGGTTCTCCAGGTCGCCGAACTGGTACTGCGGATCGGCGCCGCAGTCGGCCAGGATGATGAAGTCCAGCTGCCGCCGCAGCAGCGCGTGCACGCCGGTGTTGTCGAAGTGGCCGCCGTCGGACAGGTACCAGCTCGCCGCGCTCTGGCCATGGAACTTGCCCATCGCCTCGGACAGCAGGCGACCGGCCTTGGAGCCGCGCACCGCTTCGCGGAATCGCGACGCCGGCTGGAATGCGCGCGCGCGTCCCACCTTCAGCCAGTAGCCCAGCCGTGCGCCGGCAAGGAACAGCAACAACGCCCAGCCACGCGTGGTGTACGCGCCCGCACCCGGTGCCGCGGCCGCGCCGGAGATGGCGATCCAGCGACCCAGTGTGTCCAGCCCGGTCTGCAGCAGCACCGGCGTGCCCTCGCGCGCGACTTCCAGCCCGCGCGCGGAGGCCACCATCGGCTCGCCCTTGCGGTCGGCGTTGTACAGACCGCTGCGCCCGCCACGCGTCTGGTTGAGGCAGACGTTGACCAGGTGCAGCGGACCGCCTTGCAGCTCGGGCCGGTAGTCGGCCAGTGCCACGTCATCACCGGGCACGACGCTGGTGACATCGGACACGCGCTCCGGGTTGTCGGCCCCGGCCTTTCCCGGCGACGGCATGTCGTCCAGCTTCCGCGCCGGATTGCCGACGCCCAGGTAGGCACGCGTCAACCGTGCGCGGTAGAAGTTGTGCATCGATGAGGTGTTGGCGGTCTCCGCGTTCCATGCGGTCAGCAGCAGCCACGCGACCAGCGCTGCGGCGAGCAGGCCGAGTCGTCCGCCGCGGTTGTCGAGCACCGGCAACTGCGCGACCGCCAGTACCGCATCGAACACCCACCACTGCACCAGCGTCACCCATGCCAGCAGCAACAGCAGCGCCACGCCCATGCCCATCAGGTTCAGCAGGCGCGGCCCCATGCCCAGCGACGGACCGTCGTCGGCATTGGCCAGCTTCTGCAGCGGCTCGGCATAGGCGCGCACCACCGCCAGCAGCACACCGCCCACGCCCAGCCCGCCGTAGACCCACGCGCTGCCGGACTGCAGCACGTTCATGAACCACCAGCTCAGCAGGTCCAGCGCACCCGCGGCGATCAGCAGCAGGGTGACCAGATTGAAGAGCCGCAGTTGCGAGGTCATGCGGTT
Source organism: Pseudoxanthomonas mexicana (assembly GCF_001556105.1). Classification (GTDB taxonomy): domain Bacteria; phylum Pseudomonadota; class Gammaproteobacteria; order Xanthomonadales; family Xanthomonadaceae; genus Pseudoxanthomonas_A; species Pseudoxanthomonas_A mexicana_A. The sequence continues at coordinate 2,164 of NZ_LSIF01000024.1, forward strand.
GCGCAACTGCGCATTGGCCACGCTGCGGCCCAGCCCGCGCGAGCGCAGGCAGCGCACGGCCAGCACCGCACCGTGCACGGCCACGCTGGCCAGGCCCAGCATCAGCGCCACCAGCAACGGCGGCGCCCGCCACCAGCCCGAGCCGGGCGCCCACAGCGTGATGCCGATCCAGACCGCCGTCGCGGCCGTGGCGGCGATGACGACCAGGTCGCCGAAGGCGATGCGTGCGCCTCTCGGCTCCGCGTTCCCGGGGGCGGGAATCACGTCGCGCAGCATCCAGTAACTGACCAGACTGCCCGGCACCAGCAGCAACCAGCACGCCGCGGCGAGCGGCCACCACGCACTGGGCCAGCCTTCCCATTGCTCGGTGGCGAGCAGGCTGAGGTCGTTCTGCAGGAAGTGCGGCAGCACCAGCAGGCAGCCCACCAGCATGGCCATCAGGCCGAACTCGAGATGGATGGCGATGCCGGCGCGCAGGTAGGTGGCGAACGCCGCGCCGTAGTCGCGCGCGCCGCGTGGCGTCAGATAGCGGCCGTAACGGCGCAGCCACGCCAGCGCCATCGAATCGTTGCGCTGGAGCAGCGCCTGCGCACGCGTCAGGCCCAGCGCGCAGACCAGTCGCCCGAACGCCGCGCCGGCATAGCCGCCGCCCGACACCGTGGACAGATAGTCGAGCCGCGGCAGTACGCCGTTGCGCGCCAGTCCGCGCAGCAGGCCGATGCAGAACGTCGCGCTGCGGATGCCGCCGCCGGACAGGGCCAGGCCGGCGGTGGAGCGCAGGGGGGTGTGTTCGCCATCGCGGCGCAGTGCCGCTTCGCGCTCGTGCAGTGCGCTGCGCTCCTCCGCGGGGATCGTGTCCGGCAGGATCCGGTCCTGCGTGCGCGTGGTGTCGGCGTCCGACATGGCGATCCTCGCTAGCCTCAAGCCCGGGGGCATCGTTATCAGCCAACGCGTCGCGATTCGGGATGAGGCCACCGTCGCCGCACGTTCATGCGTTTACGTTTCGAGGCCTTGCGTAGCTACCGCGCGGACGGAGATAGCGTGCGGCACGCTCCCATCGGGAGGCGGGAACGCTAGCTGCGGCGCTTGCGGGCCCGGCTGCGGCCGGCGGGTTTCGCAGGGTCTGCGCCTGCCGGGGTCTGCGCGCCAAGATGGAGTTGCAGGCGCTCCAGCGACGACAGCGTGTCGGTGTAGGCGATGAAGTGCTGCAGGTAGCCCGGCGACACCTCGCGCATCAGGTGCAGTGCGCGATGCACCAGCATGCCCGAATTGAGCGGACCGGCATCGGCGGGGACGTCGTCGAGCGAGGCGCGCAGTTGGCTGTCGGTGCGCACCTGGCTCCACACCCGGCGTGCCTCGTCGAGCACCGCCGGCACCGGGGGCAAAGGCGTTTCAGCGGTGGCGCCCGGCGTGGCGGGGGAGCGTTGCTGAAGCGCAGACACCACGCTGCGCAATGCGGTGTCGCTGGCCGACGCGATCGCGTCTTGCGGCGGTGCGGTCCAACTGGCGAGATCATCGGCATAGGTGCTGATCAGGTGGGTCAGGCGTGCATCGAGCAAGCGTCGCGCTTCGCCGGTGTGCGCCTGCGTGCGCGCTGCCAATGCATCGATGAAGGCGAAGCGCACGGGGTCCATGCGCTCGGCGCCGCGCGAGCGCCAGGCCTGCAGTTGTGCAGTAGCGGGCAGGGCGCCGCCATCCATCAGGGGGCTGCCTTGCGTGTGGTGGGACGCGGCATCGGCGCGATCTCGACGCGGCGGTTGCGCGCGCGGCCGTCCTCGCTGTCGTTCGCGCTGACCGGCTGTTCGGCACCGAACGCCGCCGCGAACACCGATGACGACGGCACGCCGTCGGCGATCAGCGTGCGCGTGACGGTCAGCGAGCGTTGCGCGGAGAGTTCCCAGTTGTCGGCGAACTGGCGGTTGCTGCCGCTCACCTGGCGGTCGTCAGTGAAGCCGCTGACCATCAGGATCTCGTCGCGCGTACGCAGGTAACCGGCCAGCGGCGCGGCCAGGCCCTTCAGCAGCTCGCGGCCTTCCGGCTGCAGCTGGTCGGAGTTCAGCGCGAACAGCACGTTGCCGCGGATGCCGATGCGGCCATCCACGATCGTCACGCGCCCTTCGGCCAGTGGTTCGGCGAGCGCCTCTTCCAGCGCCTTGCGCTGCTGCGCTTCCAGCTCGCGCCGTTTCACTTCCTCGTCCAGCCGCTGCGAGAGCTGCGCCTGCACGGCGATCACGCCGACCAGCACCAGTACGAAGGCGCCCAGCAGCACCGACATCAGGTCGCCGAAGCTGGCCCAGACGGGTGCGCCGAGATCGGCGTCGTCACCGGTCTCGACGCTCACGCGGCCTCCGCCGGCTGCGCGCCGCCCAGCTGTTGCAGGTCAAGGGTGATCTGGCGCTGCGCGGACAGGCTGAGGTCGATGACTTCGCGCGCCTGCGCCACGTAGTAGGCCAACTGGTCGTCGCTGCGTGCCAGCGAACGGTCGAGCGCGCCTTCGATGCCTTCCAGGCGGACCAGCAGTGCCTCGTTCGACTGGCCGAACCGCTGTACCGCGGTGCCGAGTGCGTCGCCGAGGCTGGCGACTTCGGTGGCGCCGGCGGCGACCTGCGCGGCGATATCGCCGAGCTTGCCGGTCTCGGCTTCGACATGGTCGGTGAAGCGGGTGCCGACGCGGTCGAGCAGGTCGGCCGAGGTGGCGATCAGCGCATCGATGGCGCCGCGCTGTTCGGTGGAGGCGTGGTTCACCGCATCGAGCAGGGTCTGCAGCGTGCCCATCAACTGGTTGCGTTCTTCCAGCATCGCGGTGTCGCGGACCATGCTGTCGGACAGCTTCTGTCGCAGTTCGGCGATGACGTCGGCCGCCGCGCGCGGCGCTTCCGAAGCGACCTGCACGAGTTGCGAGATCTCGGCAATGGTCTGGGTGGAGTGCGCTTGCGCTTGCGAGGTGATCTCCTGCGCGCTGCGCGACAGGGCGTCGCAGATGTCCTGCTGCAGGATCGCGGTGCGTGCGCCGGCTTGCTCCCACTGCGTTTGCAGGGTGGCGCCGGTCGCCGCCAGCCGCTCTGCCCACGCCGCGAGACGCGGTTCATCCTGCGCGACGAGCGCCTGCTGGACCTCGGCATGCGACGACGCGATCGCATCGAGCAGCGATGCGGCGTGGCGCTGCATGTCGGCGGCGTGGGCGGCCAGGGCTTGTTCGTTGCGCGCGGCGATGCCGGCGCTGGTGGCTTCCTGCTGCGCGAGCGCCTGGTCCCAGCGGTCCGACAGCGTGGTGGCGTTTCGCTCCAGTCGCGACGACACGCCGTCGATCAGCGCGGAGGCGCGCGTGTCGAATGCGCTGGACAGGCGATCGGTCAGCGCCTGCATGTCGCCGGTGAGCGCGGCGTTCGAACGCTGCTGCTGCTCGATCGCCGTGGTCCAGCTGGCCGCTGCCGCCGTGGTAGCGGCGCCGAAGCCAGCGCTCAGTCCATCCAGTTGCCGCTGCACGGCCTCGGTGACGGTGTTCTGCATCGCGGCACTTTCGCGGGCGAGTCCGGCCAGCGTCGCTTCGGTCGATGGTTGCAGCGCGGCGACCACCGCACGCGCGCTCGCGTCGACGCCGGCCTTCAAGGTCTGCTCGAACGACACGGCCCACTGCGCCTGTGCCGCTTCGGTGCGCGCGTGGAAGGCATGCTGATGCGTCGCCAGGCGTTCGCCGGCGGCGGTGTTCTGCTGCTCGATCGAGGCCACCATCGCCTGCAGGCGTTCCACCAGGTCCGGCATCAGCGCAGCCTGCTGCTGCAGCAGACGGAACGATTCCTCGCGCTGGAACGCCTGCGAATGCGCGTGCAGGGACGTGGTGATTTCGGCATCGAGCAGATGCACCGCGTGCAGCCGCTCGCGCCGGCAGAGGGCGGCGAGCAGGCCGAGTACAGCCGAGGCCGCCACGCCGGCGATCGAGGTGCCGAACGCGAAGCCCAGACCCTTCACCGGCGCCGCCAGCGAGCCGCGGATGGCGTCGATGTCGGTGGCGCTTTCCAGCGCCAGGCCGGTACCGCGCAGCGTCGCCATCATGCCGAGCAGCGTACCGAGCATGCCGAGCAGCACCAACAGGCCGACCAGGTACGGCGTCAATGCCGGGGCGGGCAGGGCGACGCGTTCGCCTTCGATGCGCTGGCGCACCGAGGGGCGCAGGCTCGCGTGCAGCGACGACAGCCACGCCGACAATCCGTCCTTGGCGGCCGAGGTGTCCGCGACGGCACGCAGCAGAGTGTCGGTCGCCTGCCGGTAGCGATGCAGTTCGAACACGCCCGCCAGGTAACAGGCGCCGATCACCAGCGTGACCACCGCACCCAGCGTGTGCGTGCCGACGTAGCCGGCCCCGATCCAGGTGACGATGGCGAGACCCAGCAGGAACAGGGGCGCGAGCAGGACATGTCGGTTCATGGTGTTCCGGAAACAGGTGAAGAACGAAGCGCGGCGAGCAGCGCATCGATGGGATGGAAGCGGACGTCGAGCTCGGCGAGCAGCACGTCCTGCAAGTCGCGGCGGAACGTGGCCAGCCACGTGTCGTCCGCCGCATCGGCATTGGCCTGCTTCAGTCGGTCGAACTGCTGGCCGAGCAGGGTGGGGGTGGTCGCCAGCAGGGTCTGCTCGCGCGGACTGAGGGTCATCTCCATGACGGCGTCGACCTCGGCCAGCCGCGCCTGGTCGGCCGTGCCCTTCGCCAGCGCGTCGCGCAGGCGCCCGCGCAGCTGGCCGGTAGCGGCCTGCATCGAGCGCTGCAGGTCCAGGCAGTGGCGGTGGAACGGCGCCACGTCGTCGCCGGACAACCCGTCGAGCTTGTCGCGGCGCAGGATGGCGGCGGTCAGCGTCGCGCGGACGCGCGCGCAGGCGGTGCCTTCGGCGTCGACCGGGATCGCGTCGCGGGAGCCTGCCGGCGTTCCATCGAGGGCCCGGGACAGCGCGATGGCGCGGTTCCAGTCGAGCCACTGGCCCAGCCGTTCGGATAACGCGGGGGCGGTGGAAGGAAGGTCGAGGTCGCCCAGCCGGGCGAGTTGCCGGACGAAGGCGGGAGCCGAAACGGCCGCCCGTTGCTGCGGTAAAGCCACGATGACGCTCAAAAGACGGTGATTTTACAGGAAGCACCAAGCCGGCTGACCTGCCAATGCCGGATTCGACAGCAATCTGAGTCGAGCCCGGCGGCAGGCAAAGAAAAAGCCGGAACCTCGCGGTTCCGGCTTCTCTTCAAGATGGTGGAGGTGGGGGGAATTGAACCCCCGTCCGAAGGCACGCCATCCCCGGTACTACATGCTTAGCGCTCCGTTAGGTCTCGTTCCCTGACAGCACGGCGCGCAAAGCGCATCCGGGAACCAGCCTGTTTTGGTTAAGCCATGACTGACAGGCAGCCGTCACAGCCGGTTCCGTGATAATGACCCTACATCCACGAGCACGGGCACAAGTGGGTTCGGGGCTTACGCCTTAAGCGGCGAGAGCGTAGTTGTCGTCGTTGGCAACTAGAGTTTTGCCGCTGGATTTACGAGGAAAGCTGCCCCCTCGGCATGCACCAGGTAACTTTGCAACCCCCGTCGAAGCCAGTGCACCCCCGGGAGTCAGAAACAACCTGACGAAGAGAAGTGTAGGGGCGGGGTGGGGTTGAGACAAGGCGACGCGGCTGGCGCGTTCAGCTGCATGATGCATGGGCCATGCCTTCATGCCCCCTGGGTAAAGGGGGGCGAATTCGCGCGTCAGCGCGAATGGGGGATCGGCAGCGTGCGTCGGGCCCCAGGATTCGCTAGGCGAAGCCTGGGGATTCCATCGCGTCACGCGATGGAATCACGCATCCCGATTGTGCCGGCGCATCACGCGCGACTTCTCGCGCGCCCAGTCGCGGTCCTTCTCGGTGGCGCGCTTGTCGTGGGTCTGCTTGCCCTTGGCCAGTGCCAGTTCGGCTTTCACCTTGTTGCCTTTCCAGTACAGCGAGGTAGGCACCAGCGTGTAACCGTCGCGTTCGACCTTGCCGATCAGGCTGTCGATCTCGTTCCGGTGCAGCAGCAGCTTGCGGGTGCGACGGTCGTCGGTCACCACGTGGCTGGAGGCCTGGATCAGCGGCGTGATCTGCGCACCGAACAGGAAGAGCTCGCCGTTGCGGATCGTCGCGTAGGCCTCGGTGATGTTGGCGCGACCGGCGCGGATCGCCTTCAGCTCCCAGCCCTGCAGGGCCAGTCCCGCCTCGTGGCGCGCTTCGAAGTGGTACTCGTGCCGCGCGCGCTTGTTCAGCGCGATCGTGCCCGTTGCTTTATTCTTGTCCGGTTTCTTTGCCATCCGTCCTATTGTCGCCGAAGGCGGAACCCTACGCGAGCCACATGCATACGATCCGCCGCAGCGCCCTGGTCGAACACTCGGCCACCCGGATGTTCGACCTGGTCAACGACGTGGCGGCTTACCCGCGCCGGTTCGACTGGTGCAGCGCGGCCGACCTGATCGAGCAGGGCGAGCAGCGGCTGGTCGCGCGGCTGGACCTGGGGCTGGGTGCGCTGCGCACGTGGTTCACTACCGAAAACCTACTGGACAGGCCGCATCGCATCGACATGAACCTGGTCGACGGCCCGTTCCGCAAGCTGCATGGCCGCTGGGATTTCCATGCGCTGGACGAGTCGGCCTGCAAGGTCACGCTGACACTCGAGTTCGAGCCGGCCAGCCGCCTGCTGGCACCCGCGATGGCGCTGGGGTTCCAGGGATTGGCGGATCGCATGGTGGACGACTTCGTGCGCGCTGCCGACCGCGGGGAATGACATGCGCGTGGAGGTGATCCGCGCGTGGCCGCACCGGTTCGATTCGGTCTTGCTGGAGCTGGCCGACGGTGCGACGGTGGCTGATGCGCTGGCCGCCAGTGGCTTCAATGAGGGCGCGCACGCGATCGCGATCCATGGCGTGAACGCCACGGCCGGGACGGTGCTCAATGAAAACGACCGCGTGGAAGTGCTGCGGCCGTTGCTGATCGATCCGAAGGACGCGCGCAGGCGCAGGGCGCGCGGCTGATCCGTTCCCGCCTCAGCGGCGGCGGCCGCGCCCGCCCTTCTTCTTTTCCTTGGCGAGGTTCGGACCGAACTTGCGCACGTCGCGCGACAATTCCAGGTCGGCTTCGGGGAAGTATTCGCCTTCCCAGCTGGCAAGCGTGTCGCCGTTGAAGATCAGGGTGAGGTTCTTGATGTCGGTCGTGCCGCGGCGGTTGGTACGGTTGCTCGCGGTGTAGTCCCAGCGGTTGGCATGGAACGGATCGGCGATCGACGGGCTGCCGAGTAGCGACTGCACCTGCTGTTTGCTCTGGCCCGCCTGCAACTGGTCCACGGCCGTCTTCTCGATCAGGTTGCCCTGGTAGATCGGCTGCTTGTAGAGGATGCCGCAGCCGGCAGTGGCGGAAGCGAGGACGGCAACCAGCAGGAATTTGCGCATTGGACAGGTACGGTGGGAAACCGGGCCGATGATACACTCCCGCAGACCGCCGCAACCGAGCTTCAGGCAGCTGGCGCTAAACCGAGAGTGAACGGAGACGCCATGGAATCGCAGGACCTTCGCAAAGTCGGCCTCAAGGTCACCCACCCGCGCATGCGCATCCTGGAGTTGCTGGAGCAGAAGAACAGCCAGCACCACCTGAGCGCGGAAGACATCTATCGACAGCTGCTTGGCCATGGCGACGAGATCGGCCTGGCGACGGTGTACCGCGTGCTGACGCAGTTCGAGGCCGCGGGCCTGGTGCTGAAGCACAATTTCGAGGGCGGCCAGGCCGTCTATGAACTCGACCGTGGCGGGCACCACGACCACATGGTGGACGTGGACACCGGCAAGATCATCGAGTTCGAAAGCGCCGAGATCGAAAAGCTGCAGCGCGAGATCGCCGCCAAGCACGGCTACGAACTGGAAGAGCACTCGCTGGTGCTCTACGTGCGCAAGAAGCGCTGATATCCAGGGGAGGACGGTGGGAGCGACGTAAGTCGCGATGCGGCATCACCGGCCCTGCATCGCGACTTACGCCGCTCCCACATCAAAGAAGCATGGAGGCGTCAGACCGCGTTGGCGAGCAGCCGCTTGGCCGCCGCGTGGGCTTCCTTGCTGACCTCGACGCCGCCCAGCATGCGCGCGAGTTCCTCCTCGCGCTGTTTCGTCGCCAGCTTCTCCACCGCACTCTGGGTCATGCCATCCACCGGCGCCTTGCTGACGCGGTAATGCGCATGTCCCTGCGCGGCGACCTGCGGCAGATGGGTGACGCACAGGACCTGCCGCTGCGCGCCGAGCGCACGCAGCTTCTGGCCGACGATCTCGGCCACGGCGCCGCCGATGCCGGTGTCCACTTCATCGAAGATCATGGTCGGCACTGCATCCAGGCCGAGTGCAGCCACTTCGATCGCCAGTGAGATGCGGGCCAGTTCACCGCCGGACGCCACCTTGCGAAGGGGGCGCGGCGGCTGGCCAGCGTTGGCAGAGACCAGGAACTCCACGCGTTCGGCGCCGGTGGGATCCGGCCGGTCGCCATCCTGCGATTCCATGGCGATTTCGAAGCGGCCGCCGCCCATGCCCAACTCCGCGATCAGGCCGGTGGTGGTGTCGCCGAGCGTCTTGGCAGCGCGCTGGCGCGTGTGCGTCAACGCGGCGGCAGCCGTGCGCCATAGCGCCTTGATTGCGTCGATCTCGCCATTGAGCTGCAGCAGGCGCTCGCCGGCACCGCGCAGCGATTCCAGTTCGGCAGCCAGGCGGTCGTGCAGTTCCTTCAGGCCGTCCAACGGCACTCGGTGCTTGCGGGCCAGGTCGTGCACACGGGCCAGCTTGCGTTCCAGCTCATCAAGCTGGAGGGGGTCGCCATCGAGGTCGTCGCGGACCTGGCCCAGCAACGACAGCGCTTCCTCGATCTGGATCGCGGCGCCCTCGAGCAGCGCGTCGACGTCGCGCAGGCGGGGCTCGTGTTCCGCCTGCCGGGCAAGGTCGGCACGCACCTGTTGCAACTGGCGGGTCGGCGATGGGCTGTCGTCGCCGGCAAATTGGCCCAACGCCACGTCGCAGGCCTGGATCAGGCCGGTGGCGTGCGCCTGCCGGCGGTGGCTGGCCACCAGCGTGTCCAGCGCGGCCGGCGCGAGGTCTTCGCGTTGCAGTTCGGCGAGTTGGTGTTCGAGATAGTTGATCCGGTCCGAGACATCGCCCTGTCCCGACAGCTGCTCGCGCTCGCGGAGCAGGACATTCCATTGCCGTGCGGCCTCGCGCACGGCGTTGCGCTCGTGGTCGTTGCGGGCGAAGGCGTCCAGGAGTTCCAGCTGGCTGTTGCGCGCGAGCAAGGCCTGGTGCTCGTGCTGGCCGTGGATTTCCACCAGCCGGCCGGCCAGGTCGGCCAGCTGCGAGAGCGTCACGCTGCGGCCGTTGATCCAGGCGCGCGAGCCGCCATCGGCACGGATCACCCGGCGCAGCTGGCACTGGCCATCGTCATCGAGTTCGTTGTCCGCCAGCCACGCCTGTGCCGGTGACCCGACCGTCGCAGCGAACTCGGCGGACAGCTCCGCGCGTTCCGCGCCGTGGCGGACCACGCCGCTGTCGGCGCGCAGGCCAGACAGGAAGCCCAGGGCGTCCACCAGCAGGGACTTGCCGGCCCCGGTCTCGCCCGAAATGACGGTCATGCCCGTGCCGAACTCCAGTTCGGCGGTGCGGACGACGGCGAAATCCTTGATGGCGAGATGTCTGAGCATGCGACGGATTGTAAGCGGTGCCGGCTCATCGTCTGAGACTGCCGGCCATGCCGGCTTGCAATGCCGCTGGCCCGACGTTATCTAGCTGTCATGACCACGCCGTCGCCCCCGCTGGATCCGCGCGCCCGCCAGTTGCTGCGCACGCTGATCTCGCGCTACATCCATGACGGCGAACCGGTGGGGTCGCAGACGCTGGCACGGCATGCGGGGCTGGAAGTGAGTCCTGCGACCATCCGCAACATCCTGTCCGAATTGGAAGAAGTCGGGCTGCTGAGTTCGCCGCACACCTCGGCCGGCCGCATCCCGACCGCACAAGGCTATCGGGTGTTCGTCGACAGCCTGGTGCAGGTGAAATCGCTGGGCGATGGCGAGGTAGCGCGCCTTCGCGCCGAACTGTCCGCCGGCGCGGGTACGCAGGCACTGCTGGGCAACGCCTCCGAGCTGCTGTCGGCGATGACCCATTTCGTCGGCGTGGTCAGCGTGCCGCGACGCGAGCAGTTCGCCTTCCGCTACATCGACTTCGTGCCGCTGGATGGGCAGCGGGTGATGGCGATCCTCGTATTCGCCGACAACGACGTGCAGAACCGCGTGATCGAGACACGGCGCGTGTACGAGCGCTCCGAACTCGAACGCATCTCCAATTACCTGAACACGCAGTTCGCCGGCAGGCCCCTGGCGGAAATCCGCGCCAATCTGCTGCGTGACCTGCGCCGGGCCCAGACCGAAATGGAAGGGCTGCTGGCCGAATCCATCGAACTGGCCGAGCAGGCACTGACGCCCCCCAGCGACGACGTGGTGCTGGCCGGGCAGACCCGGCTTATGGGCGTGCAGGAGCTGTCCGACCTGGAGCGCCTGCGCGACCTGTTCGAGGCCTTCGCCCGCAAACGCGAGATCCTGCAGCTGCTGGAACGCACGATCCGCGCGCCGGGCGTGCGCATCTTCATCGGCGAAGACACCGGGCTGGCACCGCACGATGGCGTGTCCGTGGTCACCGCGCCCTACATGGCGGGCGGGCAGGTGCTGGGCGTGCTGGGCGTGATCGGGCCTACCCGGATGGCGTACGACCGGGTCATTCCGGTGGTGCAGGCGGCCGCCGATGTGCTGGGCGCGGCCTTGAATCCGGAATCCACGGCCCCATAGGTTCCCGGTTGGGCGGCTGGACCTGCCGCCAGGGAACCGAAATGAACGAACAGAACGACCACGACGCCACCCACGGCCTGCCGCCCGAGTCCTCCGACACCGACGCCGCGCTGCTGGCGGAGCTGGAAACCCTGCGCAACGAGCTGGACCAGTTGCGCGCGACGACCTTGCTGGAACGCGCCGACCTGGAGAACCAGCGCAAGCGCGTGGCCCGCGATATCGAACAGGCCCGCAAGTTCGCCAACGAACGCCTATTGGGCGACCTGCTGCCGGTGTTCGACAGCCTGGATGCCGGACTGAGCGCCGCCGGCACCGAGCCGAGCCCGTTGAAGGACGGCCTGGAGCTGACCTTCAAGCAGCTGCTCAAGGTGGCCGGCGACAACGGCCTGACGCTGCTCGATCCGACCGGCGAAGCCTTCAATCCGGACCACCACCAGGCCATCAGCCAGGCCGATGCGCCAGGCGCTGCCCCGGGCAGCGTGGTGCAGGTGTTCCAGAAGGGCTACGTGCTCAACGGCCGCCTGCTGCGGCCGGCGCTGGTCGTCGTGGCCAAGCACGACTGAACACCCGCGCGAAGGTGCTTGAACGGCGCCATCGCACCCCTATATCGGGACCATCCACCCGGCCAATCGCCGGATCCAAACAGAATTTGCTAGGAGCGACATCCATCATGGGCAAGATCATCGGCATCGACCTGGGCACGACGAACTCGTGCGTGGCGATCATGGACGGCGGCAAGGCCCGCGTCATCGAGAACTCGGAAGGCGACCGCACCACGCCCTCCATCGTCGCCTACACCAAGGACGGCGAAGTGCTGGTCGGCGCCTCGGCCAAGCGCCAGGCGGTGACCAATCCCAAGAACACCTTCTACGCGGTGAAGCGCCTGATCGGCCGCAAGTTCACCGACGCCGAAGTGAAGAAGGACCTGGATCTGGTCCCGTACGACATCATCGCGCACGACAACGGCGATGCCTGGGTGCAGACCAACGACGGCAAGAAGCTGTCGGCGCAGGAAATCTCCGCGCGCATCCTGGAGAAGATGAAGAAGACGGCCGAAGCCTTCCTGGGCGAGACCGTCACCGAAGCCGTCATCACCGTGCCGGCCTACTTCAACGACAGCCAGCGCCAGGCGACCAAGGACGCGGGCAAGATCGCCGGCCTCGACGTCAAGCGCATCATCAACGAACCCACCGCCGCTGCGCTGGCCTACGGCCTGGACAAGGGCGAGGGCGGCGCGGACCGCAAGATCGTCGTCTATGACCTGGGCGGCGGCACGTTCGACGTGTCGATCATCGAGATCGCCAACGTCGACGGCGAGAAGCAGTTCGAAGTGCTGGCGACCAACGGCGACACCTTCCTGGGTGGCGAAGACTTCGACAAGCGCGTCATCGACTACCTCGTGGAAGAGTTCCAGAAGGACCAGGGCATCGATCTGCGCAAGGATCCCTTGGCGCTGCAGCGCCTGAAGGACGCTGCCGAGCGCGCCAAGATCGAGCTGTCCAGCACGCAGCAGACCGAAGTGAACCTGCCGTACGTCACCGCTGACGCCTCCGGCCCGAAGCACCTCAACATCAAGCTGACCCGCGCCAAGCTGGAAGCGTTGGTGGAAGACCTGGTGAAGAAGACCATCGAGCCGTGCCGCATCGCGCTGAACGATGCCGGCCTGCGCGCCAGCGACATCGGCGAGGTGATCCTGGTCGGCGGCCAGACCCGCATGCCGAAGGTGCAGCAGGCGGTGGCCGAGTTCTTCGGCAAGGACCCGCGCAAGGACGTCAATCCGGACGAAGCGGTCGCCCTCGGCGCCGCGATCCAGGGCGGCGTGCTGGCCGGCGACGTCAAGGACGTGCTGCTGCTCGACGTGACCCCGCTGTCGCTGGGCATCGAGACGCTGGGCGGCGTGTTCACCAAGATCATCGAGAAGAACACCACCATCCCGACCAAGGCCTCGCAGACCTTCTCCACCGCCGAGGACAACCAGTCCGCGGTGACGGTGCACGTGCTGCAGGGCGAGCGCGAGCAGGCCCGCTTCAACAAGTCGCTGGCGAAGTTCGACCTGTCCGGCATCGATGCCGCACCGCGCGGCATGCCGCAGGTGGAAGTGTCGTTCGACATCGACGCCAACGGCATCCTGCACGTCAGCGCCAAGGACAAGAAGACCAACAAGGAACAGAAGGTCGAGATCAAGGCTGGCTCGGGCCTGTCCGAGGACGAGATCGCGCGCATGGTCGCCGACGCCGAGGCGCACCGCGAGGAAGACAAGAAGTTCCAGGAACTGGTGCAGGCACGCAATCACGCCGATGGCCTGATCCACGCCACCCGCAACGCCATCACCGAGCATGGCAGCAAGGTGCCGGGTGACGTGATCGGCAAGGTCGAGGCGGCGCTGGCCGATCTTGAAACCGCGATGAAGGGCGACGAGAAGGCACAGATCGAGGCCAAGGCGAAGGCGCTGGAAGAGGCTGGGCAGTCGCTGTACGCGGCGGCGGCCTCGGCCGACCAGCCCGGCGGTGGTCCAGCCGGTGGCGCGTCTGCGCCGGCCGACGACGTGGTCGATGCCGAGTTCACCGAAGTCAAGGACGACAAGAAGTAATCCCGACTCACGGAGGGATGCGGCGAACGGGAGACGTGGCCTGCCACGGCCTCCCGTTTTGCCATCCGGCGACCCAGCGAGACCAGCCTGACAACACATGAGCAAGCGCGATTACTACGAAGTCCTGGGTGTGGCCCGGGACGCCAGCGACGAAGACCTGAAGAAGGCCTATCGCCGCTGTGCGATGAAGCATCACCCGGACCGCAACCCGGGTGACGCCGCGGCGGAAGCGGCGTTCAAGGAATGCAAGGAAGCCTACGAAGTGTTGTCGGACGGCGCCAAGCGGCGCACCTACGATGCGCATGGGCATGCCGCCTTCGAGCATGGCATGGGCGGCGGAGGCGGTCCCGGCGGTCCGGACATGGGCGACATCTTCGGCGACATCTTCGGCAACATCTTCGGCGGAGGCGGTGCGCGCGCCGCACGTCGCGGCGCCGATGTCGGCTACGTGATGGAGCTGGACCTGGAGGAGGCCGTCGCCGGGGCCGAGAAACGCATCGAGATCCCGTCCCTGGCGGCCTGCGAGCCCTGCAAGGGGTCGGGCTCGGCGGACGGCAAGGTCGACACCTGCACGACCTGCGGCGGGCGTGGCAACGTCCGCATGCAACGCGGCATCTTCGCGATGCAACAAGCGTGTCCGGCCTGCGGTGGTCGCGGCCAGACCATCAAGAATCCCTGCACCGAGTGCCATGGCGCCGGTCGCATCGAGGAAGAGAAGGTCCTGTCGGTCAAGATCCCGGCCGGCGTGGACAACGGCGATCGCATCCGCCTGACCGGGGAAGGCGAGGCCGGTCCGCCGGGTACGCCGCCGGGCGACCTGTACGTGGAAGTGCGCGTGCGCGAGCACGACATCTTCCAGCGCGACGGTGACGACCTGCATTGCGAAGTGCCGATCCGCATTTCGCAGGCCGCCCTGGGCGACACCGTGCGCGTGCCGACGCTGCATGGCGAGGCGGAAATCCGCATTCCCGCCGAAACCCAGACCGGCAAGCTGTTCCGGTTGCGCGGCAAGGGCGTCAAGTCCGTGCGCAGCCGAAGCGAGGGCGACCTGTACTGCCGCGTGATGGTGGAAACGCCGGTCAACCTGACGGCCGAGCAGCGCGAGCTGCTGGAGAAGTTCGAGGCCACCTTCAGCGGCGAGGAGGCGCGCAAGCACTCCCCGAAATCGGCAACCTTCCTCGATGGCGTCAAGGGCTTCTGGGGCCGCATGACATCCTGAGGTCCCGCGGTGGGATCGTGAGTCCGAAACGCCCGGCACCGTCCGGGCGTTTTCTCGTCCAGCGCCGGGCGCCTTCCGCCGTTGCTACGATGACGTCCTCGCCAGCCGGCGGGGCTCACCATCGGACAGGGAGGACGCAGGACATGCGGACGGGGACAGGAGTGGGGATGAAGGGAAGCGCCATGCTGGCTTGCCTGTTGGCTGGCCTGGGGACGGTGTCGGCGCACGCGGCGGACGACCGCGCCCTGCAGACCGAGCACGAGCGCGTCGCCTACCTGGTCAACGCGGACGGCAGCTATGTCGAAACGCGCGAGACGGCGATCAAGGTGTTGAAGGAAAGCGCGCTTGAAGCCGCGAAGACGGCATCGGTCAGTTACAGCACCAGCATCCAGAAGGCCGACGTCGTCGCGGCCTACACGCTCAAACCCGATGGTCGCAGGATCGATGTGCCGTCCGGCAACTATCAAGTGCAGGCCGCCTCCGGTCAGGGTGGCGACTCTCCGGTCTACTCCGACCTCACCACGCTGACCGTGGTCTTCCCGGCATTGGCGCAGGGCGACACCACCGTGTTCGCCTATCGCCTGACGGCCTCCCAGCCGATGTTTCCGGGCCAGTTCTCGATGATCGAGAACTTCAATCCCTCGCAGTACTACGGTGACGTCAAGATCACCGTCGATGCACCCGCCACGTTGCAGGCCAGCCACCAGCAGTGGCAGATGCAGGAGAGCCGACGGGAGCGCGACGGCCGTCGCGTGATCGAATGGACATGGCGCAATCGCACGCCGGTGGCGCGCGAAAGCCTGCGGGACAGCGTGTTCAATCACGAACGCTATCCCGGCTATGCCTATTCGACCTTCCGCGATTACGCGCAGATCGCGCAGGCCTATGGCGGGCCGGCGAACGCCAAGGCCGTGCCGACACCACGTATCCGGACCCTGGCGGACGAAGTCGCCGGCGATGCCCGCGATCCGCGCGAGGTGGCGCGCCGCCTGTACGAATGGGTGTCGCGCAACATCACCTACGCCGGCAACTGCATCGGCTTGGGCGCCGTGGTGCCACGCGACCTCGATGCGGTGCTGGACAACAGGATGGGCGACTGCAAGGACCACGCGACGCTGCTGCAGGCGCTGCTGTCGGCCAAGGGGATTCCCAGTACGCAGGCACTGATCAATGCGGGGGGCACCTATACCTTGCCGAAGGTGCCGGTAGCTTCCGTGGTCAACCATGTCATCACCTATATCCCCAGCCTGGACCTGTATGCCGATTCCACTGCGGCGACGGTCCCGTTCGGGTCGTTGCCCGGGGGTTCCGCCGGCAAGCCGGTGCTGCTGGTCGAAGGGCACCACGACGATGCGATGACGCCGTTGCGGGAGGCCGGACGCGACGGCCAGAAGCTGACCACCGAACTGCGGGTCGCCGCGGATGGTTCGATCAAGGGCACGCAGCGCGTCGAACTGAGCGGGCGACTGGCGGTGGCGGCGCGTGACCAGTTCCGCGACCTGCCGGCTGCCGAGGCCGACAAGATGGTACGCCGCTACTTCGAACGCATGGCACTGACGGCGAAGGGAAGCGTCCGTTACCCAGATGCGGGTCCGCTGCAGGACGATTTCAGCATCGACGCCGATTTCGAGGTGGCGCGCATGCTGCCCACGTCCGGTGGCATGCAGCCGCAGCCGTGGTTCATCAGCTTCGCGCCGATCGGCGGCATCGTGGCCCGTGGCGTCGGCAGCAGCGAGCAGCCGCCCGGCGAAAGCGGCTGCGGCGGCATCTACTCGGAAGAGGATTACGTGATCGAGTTTCCCGCTGCCGTGCGTATCGCCACGCTGCCACGCGACATCGAAGTGGAAGAAGGCAACCTCGCGTATCGGGCGACCCATCGGCGCGAAGGCAACCGGATCCGCATCAGCCGGCGGCTGGACGACCGCACGCCGGGGCCCGTGTGTTCGGCCGACTACAACGCCGCCTACGCGCGGACCATGCAGCGCCTCATGCCCGGCCTGCGTGAGCAGATCGTCTATCTGGGGGCGGACGCCGGTGCCGACTGAGCCCCATGCAAGGCATGCCATGGAGGTGTCTGGTCGGCCGCTGATCGGCATCGTCGGCAGCGCCGGTGCCTATGGCCGCTGGCTGCAACGCTTCTTCCAGGACAGGATGGGGTTGCAGGTCATCGGCCATGATCCGGCGGACGTGTCATCCACCGGCGAGGCCGACCTCGTGCGGCATGCCGATGTGCTGGTGTTCTCCATCCCCATCCGGCGTACCGCCGCGGTGATCGAACGCTACACGGCGTTGGCGGCGGGCAGCGAGGCCGGCAAGTTGTGGCTGGACGTCACGTCCATCAAGTCCGTGCCCGTGGACACGATGTTGCGCTCACGGGCGGAGGTCGTCGGGCTGCATCCGATGACTGCACCGCCGAAAGCGCCGACGCTGAAAGGCCGGGTGATGGTGCTGTGCGAAGCCAGGCTGGATCAGTGGCGCACTTGGGTGGACCGTCTGGTGCACGCGCTCGATGCCGAATGCGTGCGCGCCTTGCCCGAACAGCATGACCGGGTCATGGCGCTGGTGCAGGCGATGGTCCACGCGACCCATCTGGCGCAGGCGGGCGTCCTGAGGGGGCAGGCCGCACAGGTGGGCGATCTCGCGGCCGTGATGCCGTTCCGCTCGGCGTCGTTCGAAATGGATGCCGCCGTGATGGCGCGCATCCTGTCGTTGAATCCCGCGATCTACGAAGACATCCAGTTCGGCAATCCGCATGCAGGGGAAATCCTGCGTGCGCTGGGCGAGCAGATCACGCGCATGGCCTCGCTGGTCGGCGACGGTACCGATGCTGCCCGAGCGCATTTCCGCGATGAGTTCCTGCGCGACAACCGCACGGCCATGGGCGACGCCGCCCTCGCCGAAGGCAATTACAGTTACGAACGGATCGGTTACCTGCTCGCCGATCTTGCGGGTGCGAAGGCGCTCAGCGTGCATTTGCCGGAAGATCGGCCCGGCTCGCTCCGGGCCCTGTTGGATGTCTTCGAGCGCCACGCTGTCAGCCTGTCGTCCATCCATTCCTCGCGCACGCCCGAAGGCGACGTGCATTTCCGGATCGGTTTCGATGCCGAGGTGGATGCGGACGCATTGCAGCGCACGATCGATGACATCGTCGCGAACCAACTCGGTCGTGTCCTGCCTCAGGGCGCTGCATAGCGATACTGGACAACCTGCGCGCAAGTAAACCGGTTTACTCGACACTGTGACATGACAGGCTCTAGCATCGTGCCTGTCGGGCTGCGTGCGCGTCCTGGCGCTCATCATCCGCAGGGAGTGACGGAGATGGTCCAAGAGAACAAGCTGGTTTCGCTTTCATCCGTGCGGCCCGCCGCCGCCGCGATGGCCCAGGAGGATGCGGTCGCGCTGCTGACGCGGATCGTGGCGGCGCAGAGCGAGATCGCTGCCGCAGGTCCGGACCCCCAGGATGTGGTCGATGCGATCACGTATCGCGCGCAGGAACTCACACGCTCGGCGGGCGCGGTGCTGGAGATCCGCGACGGCGACAAGATGCGCTACTGGTCGGCGAGCGGCATCGCCGGCAATCAGGTCGGCCTGATGCTGCCGGTGCAGGGCAGCCTGTCCGGCCGATGCCTGGAGGAAGGGCGCGTGCTGCGCTGTGACGACAGCGAAACCGATCCACGCGTCAATCGCGACGCCTGCCGCAACGTCGGCCTGCGCTCCATGCTGGTGGCGCCGTTGTACTTCCGGCGACAGGCGGTGGGCGTGCTCAAGGTCGTCTCCACGACGCCGGGTGCTTACGGCGATACCGATCAACGCACGCTCGACCAGCTGAGTACGCTGGTCGCCGCCAGCCTGTACAAGGCGATCGAACACGCACAGATGCGTGCAGCGCTCGAACAGAGGAAAGGGCAGGGTGAGCGCGATCGGCAACAGTCCAGCGAGGCGCGCGCGCGCCTGCATGCGGTACTGGGCGATGCGCAGCTGAGTGCCGCGCTGCAACCGATCGTGCGTCTGGAGGACGGCGCGATTGTCGGCTACGAAGCGCTGGCGCGGTTTCCGGTGGAATACGACATGTCGACCGGGCGATGGTTCGAGGAAGCCGCCCGCCACGGCATGAGCATCGAGCTGGAACTGGCGGCGGCACGCGTGGCGCTCGGTCATCTCCCGCGCATTCCCGCGGATGCCTACCTCGCGATCAACGTGTCGCCGGAAACGGTCTGCAGCGCCGAACTCAAGGCCATGCTCGAGGCGCATGAGCCGCACCGGCTGGTACTCGAGATCACCGAACACACGCCGGTCGAGGATTACACGCAGCTCAACGCATGCCTTTCCGCCCTGCAGGCACTGGGCATGCGTATCGCCGTCGACGATACCGGCGCGGGATTCTCCAGCCTGCGTCATGTGCTGCGCCTGGCGCCGGACATCATCAAACTGGATTTCACCCTTGTGCGCGAGGTCGACCAGCGGCCGCGCATGCAGTCGTTGATAGCCGCCCTGCTGACGTTCGCACGCGGCACCCGCGCCGAGATCGTGGCCGAAGGCGTGGAAACACCGGAACAGCTTGAAACCCTCAAGCAACTCGGCGTGCCCTATGCGCAGGGTTACCATCTCGGGCACCCCGAGGTGCCTTGAGGCCGACGGGTGCCGTGGTCGCCAGCGCCGCGACGGGCGGATACCATGCAGGCATGGACACCACACCGACACGTCTTCTCATCCACGGCGCCTCCGGACGCATGGGGCAGGCGCTGCTGCGGCTGGCGGCTGAGCCGTCGGCCGGCTATCAGGTGGTCGCCGCGGTCACGCGACGTTCGCCGTCGCCGCGCGTCGTCGACGGCGTGCCGTATTTCGCCGCCAGCGAATTGGCCGGTGTGCCGGCGTTCGATGTCGCGGTCGATTTCAGCCTGCCGGATGGCTTCGATCCGATCCTCGCCTTGTGTGTCGAGCGTGGTGCGCCGCTGGTCTCAGGCACGACGGGAATTTCCGACGCACAGATGACGGCCGTGACGCAGGCGGCTGTGCGCATCCCGTTGGTCTGGGCGACGAACTTCAGCCTGGGCGTCGCCGTGCTGGCCGAGTTGGTGGAGCGGGCGGCCGTCGTATTGCCGGGATGGGATGTGGATGTCGTGGAATCGCATCATGTCCACAAGAAGGATGCGCCTTCCGGGACCGCGTTGACCCTGGGGCAGGCGGCTGGCAGTGCCGGTGCCGAGGTCCATTACGCCAGCCTGAGGGCGGGCGACATCGTCGGCGAACATACGGTGCAGTTCGCTGGCCTTGGAGAGCGCATCGAACTGGTCCACCGTGCGACCCACCGCGATGTGTTCGCCCGTGGCGCGCTGCATGTGGCGTCCAGGCTGGTCGACCGACCGGCCGGCCGCTATCGGGTGCGCGACCTGCTCGATTGAGTGCATTGTCCGCGTGTCAACGCGACGCGCAAACCTGAACACGTTCTCCGCCAGCGGTCTGCCAATGGTCTGACGAGGGAAAAAAAGGTAGCGCTGAACAGGCCATCCCCGTACAATTCGCCCTCGCCTGTTACCCATCGCCACGGACCGGATAAAAGCCGCGTTCGCGGTTTCTTGCAGCCGCAAGTCGGTGGGGCAGGGTTCCTTCACCCCAAGGCGAACCCCGTGACACGACCCGCAATTCTCGTACTCGAAGACGGCACCGTATTCGAGGGCGAATCCGTAGGCGCAGACGGCCTTTCGGTCGGCGAAGTGGTTTTCAACACCGCCATGACCGGTTACCAGGAAATCCTGACCGACCCGTCGTACGCCCGCCAGCTCGTCACCCTGACGTATCCCCATATCGGCAACACCGGCTGCACCGACCAGGACGACGAAGCATCCAAGGTCTGGTGTGCCGGCTTGATCGTGCGTGACGTGCCGCGCCGCCCCAGCAGCTGGCGCAACCAGCAGGCGCTACCGGAGTGGCTGTCGACACGCGGCATCGTCGCCATCGCCGGCATCGACACCCGCAAGCTGACCCGCATCCTGCGCGAACGCGGCGCCCAGAACGGCGCGCTGATGGCCGGCGATGACCTGGATGTCGAAAAGGCGCTGGAAGCCGCTCGCAAGTTCCCCGGCCTGAAGGGCATGGACCTAGCGAAGGTGGTCACCACCGACAAGGCCTATCCGTGGCGCGATGGCCAGCTGGATCTGGACCGCAACGCCTTCGTGCAAGCGCCGGCGAAGTTCAAGGTCGTGGCCTACGACTTCGGCGTGAAGCACAACATCCTGCGCATGCTGGCCGAGCGCGGCTGCGACGTCACCGTCGTGCCCGCACAGACCAGTGCCGCCGATGTGTTGGCGCTGCAGCCCGACGGTGTGTTCCTGTCCAACGGTCCGGGCGATCCGGCGCCGTGCGATTACGCGATCACCGCGATCCGCGAATTCATCGCGAAGCAGGTGCCGACCTTCGGCATCTGCCTCGGTCATCAGCTGCTGGCGCTCGCCGCGGGCGCGCAGACCATGAAGATGGGCCACGGCCACCACGGCGCCAACCACCCGGTACAGGACCTCGACAGCGGCCGCGTGATGATCACCTCGCAGAACCACGGCTTCGCGGTGGACGAAGCGTCACTGCCGGCCAACGTGCGGGTGATCCACCGCTCGCTGTTCGATGGCACCAACCAGGGCATCGAACTGACCGATGCCCCCGCGTTCTCCTTCCAGGGCCACCCGGAAGCATCGCCGGGCCCGCATGACGTCGCACCGCTGTTCGACCGCTTCGTCCAGTCGATGGACGCCGCGCGCTGAGCCAACGCAGCACCGAACCGCACCACCTGTGTTTACCGGCCGCACGCCGCGCAGCGCGCGCGGCGGCCACGCGAAGAACCGAGGACAGCATGCCCAAGCGCAACGACCTTAAAACCATCCTGATCATCGGCGCAGGCCCGATCGTCATCGGCCAGGCCTGTGAGTTCGACTACTCCGGCGCACAGGCCTGCAAGGCACTGCGCGAAGAGGGCTATCGGGTGGTGCTGGTCAACAGTAACCCGGCGACCATCATGACCGACCCGGAGATGGCGGACGCGGTGTACATCGAGCCGATCAACTGGCAGACGGTCGAGAAGATCATCGCCAAGGAGAAGCCCGATGCGCTGCTGCCGACGATGGGCGGCCAGACCGCGCTGAACTGCGCGCTGGATCTGGCCGACAATGGGGTGCTGGAGAAGTACGGCGTCGAGCTGATCGGCGCCAAGCGCGATGCCATCCGCATGGCCGAGGACCGCGAACTGTTCCGTGTGGCGATGAGGGAGATCGGGCTGGAGTGTCCGAAGGCCGCGGTCGCGCGCACGCTGGACGAAGCCCTGGAAATCCAGACCCGCGTCGGCTATCCCACCATCATCCGTCCCAGCTTCACCCTGGGCGGCAGCGGCGGCGGCATCGCCTACAACCGCGAGGAACTGGTCGACATCGTCACCCGCGGCCTGGAACTGTCGCCGACCACCGAAGTGCTGGTGGAGGAGTCGGTGCTGGGCTGGAAGGAATTCGAGATGGAAGTGGTCCGCGACACCGCGGACAACTGCATCATCGTCTGCTCCATCGAGAACCTCGACCCGATGGGCGTGCACACCGGCGACAGCATCACCGTCGCCCCGGCGCAGACCCTGACCGACAAGGAATACCAGCGCCTGCGCGACGCCTCCATCGCGGTGCTGCGCAAGATCGGCGTGGACACCGGTGGCTCGAACGTGCAGTTCGGCATCAATGCGCAGACCGGTCGCGTCGTCGTCATCGAAATGAATCCGCGCGTGTCGCGCTCCTCGGCGCTCGCCTCCAAGGCCACCGGCTTCCCGATCGCCAAGGTCGCGGCCAAGCTGGCCGTGGGCTACACGCTGGATGAACTGAAGAACGAGATCACCGGTGGATTGACGCCGGCTTCGTTCGAGCCGGCGATCGATTACGTCGTCACCAAGATCCCGCGTTTCGCATTCGAGAAGTTCCCGCAGGCCGACGCGCGCCTCACCACCCAGATGAAGTCGGTGGGCGAGGTGATGGCGATGGGCCGCACCTTCCAGGAATCGCTGCAGAAGGCGCTGCGTGGCCTGGAAACCGGCAAGGTCGGCCTCGCCCCCACCGGCCTCGATCTGGCCGACGAGGACGATCTGGCCAAGCTGCGCCGCGAGCTGAAGGCGCCGGGCCCGGAGCGTCTGTTCTTCGTGGCCGATGCGTTCCGCGCCGGCATGACAGTGGAACAGGTACACGCGCTGTCGTTCATCGATCCGTGGTTCCTCGACCAGATGGAAGAGATCATCGCCGCCGAGCAGCAGCTCGCCGCCGATGGCCTGGGGTCGCTGGACAAGGCACGCATGCGCCGCCTGAAGCGCATGGGCTTCTCCGATGCGCGCCTGGCACAGCTGGCGAACACCAATGAAACCGCGGTGCGCGTGCTGCGCAAGGCGCTGGGCGTGAAGCCGGTCTACAAGCGCGTGGACTCCTGCGCGGCCGAATTCGCCACCAGCACCGCCTACCTGTACTCGACCTACGAGGACGAGTGCGAAGCACAGCCGACCAATCGCGACAAGATCATGATCCTCGGCGGCGGCCCCAACCGCATCGGCCAGGGCATCGAGTTCGACTACTGCTGCGTGCACGCGGCGCTCGCGCTGCGCGAGGACGGGTTCGAGACCATCATGGTCAACTGCAACCCGGAAACCGTCTCCACCGACTACGACACCTCCGACCGCCTGTACTTCGAGCCGCTGACGCTGGAAGACGTGCTGGAAATCGTCGAGCTGGAACAACCGAAGGGCGTCATCGTGCAGTACGGCGGCCAGACCCCGCTGAAGCTCGCGCGTGCGCTGGAAGCCAACGGCGTGCCGGTCATCGGCACCAGCCCGGATTCGATCGACCTTGCCGAGGACCGCGAGCGCTTCCAGCAACTGGTCGACAAGCTCGGCCTGAAGCAACCGCCTAACCGCATCGCCCGCAACGATCAGGAAGCGCTGCTACTGGCGCGCGAGATCGGCTATCCGCTGGTGGTGCGCCCGTCGTACGTGCTGGGTGGCCGCGCGATGGAAATCGTGTACGGCGAATCCGACCTGGCCCGCTACGTGCGCGATGCGGTGAAGGTCTCCAACGATTCGCCGGTGCTGCTGGACCGCTTCCTCGACAATGCCGTGGAAGTGGATGTGGACATCATCGCCGACGCGGAAGGCAACGTGCTGATCGGCGGCGTGATGGAGCACATCGAGGAAGCCGGCGTGCACTCGGGCGATTCGTCGTGCTCGCTGCCGCCGTATTCGCTGTCGGCGAAGACGCAGGACGAACTGCGCCGCCAGGTGGTCGAGCTGGCCAAGGCGCTGAAGGTGGTCGGCCTGATGAACACCCAGTTCGCCATCCAGTCCGGCGAAGACGGCAGCGACGACATCGTCTATCTGCTGGAAGTGAACCCGCGCGCCTCGCGCACGGTGCCGTTCGTGTCCAAGGCCACGGGGATGCCGCTGGCCAAGATCGCGGCCCGCTGCATGGCCGGCAAGACGCTGGCCGGGCAGGGCGCGACCAAGGAAATCGTGCCGGACTACTACTCGGTCAAGGAAGCGATCTTCCCGTTCGCCAAGTTCCAGGGTGTCGATCCCATTCTTGGCCCGGAGATGCGCTCCACCGGCGAAGTGATGGGCGTCGGCCGCAGCTTCGGCGCAGCGATGGCGCGCGCACAGGAGGCCGGTGGCATCAAGGCGCCGCCGGTGGGCAAGGTGTTCATTTCGGTGCGCGACCCGGACAAGAAGCGCGTGCTGCCCGTCGCCCAGGAGCTGGTCGGCCGCGGCTACAGCATCGTGGCGACGGCAGGCACGGCGGCGTGGTTGGGTGAGCACGGCATCGCCTGCGAGCAGATCAACAAAGTGCAGGAAGGCCGCCCGCACGTGGTCGACCTGATCAAGAACGGCGAAATCGTGTATATCGTCAACACCACGGAAGGACGCCAGGCGATCGCCGACTCCTTCTCGATCCGGCGCGAGGCCTTGCAGCATCGCGTCACGTACTCAACCACTGTCGCCGGCGCCAAGGCGCTGGTGCACTCGCTGGAATACCGCGGCACGGGCCCGGTGCTGGCGTTGCAGGAACTGCACAAGGAGCTTCAAGGGTGAGAGCCCCATTGACGATGGAAGGCGCACAGCGCCTGCGGCAGGAGCTTGACCTGCTGAAGACGGTCAAGCGTCCGGAAGTGATCACCGCCATCGCGGAGGCGCGTGCGCACGGCGATCTCAAGGAGAACGCCGAGTACCACGCTGCGCGCGAGCAGCAGGGGTTCATCGAAGGCCGCATCAAGCAGCTCGAAGGCGAACTGTCGCACTCGGAGATCATCGACGTCAGCAAGCTCAATGCGGGTTCGCGCATCGTGTTCGGCGCCAGGGTGGTACTGGCCGACGTGGATACGGATGAAGAGAAGCGCTACCAGATCGTCGGCGACCTCGAGGCCGACATCAAGCTGGGCCTGATCGCCATCTCCTCGCCCCTGGCGCGTGCGCTGATCGGCAAGCATGAAGGCGACAGCGTCACCATCGACGCGCCGGCCGGCCAGCGCGAATACGAAATCGTCAGCGTTTCCTACGCCGACTGAGCCGATGGCCCAGGCCACCCTGCTGTTGCCTGCCCGCACCCGCCTGGTCGGGCACGCTCTGCCCCCGGACGTCGCCAGGGCGCTCGGGCGCGCCGATCGCAGCGAAGGCGAGGCGGGTGAGCGCGCACAACTGCGCCGCCAGTTCCAGTTGGTCCCCGACCACTGGCCGGTCGCCGCGCTGACGCGCCAGCGTGACGCGCGCGATGCGGCTGGTGCGACATGGCTGCGTGCCGATCCGGCGCGTGTGTCGCCCGACATGACCGGTGCACGCATGCTGGCCTATGGCGAAGCGCTCGCGCTCACCGACGAAGACACCACGCAACTGTTGCCGTCGCTGAAGCCCCTGTTCGGCGATGCCGGCATGTTGCTCGATGCACCGAATCCGGCGCGCTGGTACCTGCGCCTGCCGGTGGACGCGAAGCTGCCGGCGTTCGCATCTGCCGGCGACGTGCTCGGCGACGACCTGTTCGCGCACCTGCCCGAAGGCGATGCGGGCCGCCGCTGGCGGGCGCTGCTCAGCGAGGCCCAGGTGCTGCTGCATAACCACCCATGGAACGCGCAACGGGCGGCGCAGGGCAAGCCACCGGTGAACTCGCTGTGGTTCTGGGGCGGAGGCGTGCTGCCGGACGCGGTGATCACCGGATTCCGCCAGGTGAAGGGCAACGACGTGCTGCTGCAGTCGCTGGCGCAGATGGCCGGCATCGAGGCCGTGCATGCCAACGGCGAGGGCGGGGTGGATGCGCTGATCGACCTGCGCCACCTGCGCAACCTCGACCTGCTGTGCAGCGATGCGTTGCGGCCGCTGCTGGACGCGCTGCGCAAGCGCGAACTCGATGCGCTGAACCTCGATTTCGAGGACGGTGCGCTGTTCACGCTGCGTCGCGAACAACGCTGGCGCCTGTGGCGCGGTCCACTGAATCGGCTGGACACGGTACGCCCGGACCACGTTCCGGCATGACGCCGTCCCCGCGTATCCGTCGTCGTGCCATCGCGCCCGGCGGGCAATGGCCGGACAGCGTGCCGCCGCTGCTGCGGCGCATCTACGAAGCCCGTGGCGCGCTGTCGGTCGAGCAGGCGCAGCCGAGGCTGGCGCAGTTGTTGCCGCCCGACTTGCTGGGCGGGCTGGGCGAGGCCACCGCGTTGCTGGCGGACGCGATCGCGCAGGACCGGCACATCGTCATCGTCGGCGACTTCGACTGCGATGGTGCCACCGCTTGCGCGGTGGGCGTGCGCGGCCTCGTCCTGCTGGGCGCCACGCGGGTCACGCCGGCGGTGCCCAACCGCATGGTCCATGGCTACGGCCTGTCGGCCGCGCTGGTGGACGAACTGGCGGCATTGCAGCCCGACCTGCTGGTGACGGTCGACCACGGCATCGCCTGCCATGCCGGTATCGCCGAAGCGAAAGCACGCGGCTGGCAGGTGCTGGTCACCGACCATCACTTGCCGGGCGAGGTATTGCCGCTGGCCGACGTCATCGTCAATCCGAACCTGCGCGGCGATCCGTTCCCCAGCAAGATGCTGGCCGGCGTCGGTGTGATGTTCTACGTGCTGCTGGCGTTGCGCCGTGTACTGCGCGAACGCGGCGCGTTCGCGGGCGCGGAGCCGGATCTCTCCACGCTGCTCGATCTCGTCGCCATCGGCACGGTTGCCGACCTGGTGCCGCTGGACGCCAACAACCGCGCCCTTGTGGGGGCCGGCCTGCGCCGCCTGCGCGCAGGGCAGGGATGCGCCGGCCTGCAGGCATTGATCCGCGTGGCAGGGCGCGATCCTGCGCGACTGACGGCCGCCGACATCGGCTTCGCCATCGCTCCGCGCCTGAATGCCGCCGGACGCCTGGAGGACATGGCACTCGGCATCGCCTGCCTGCTGACGGACGACGCCACCCAGGCGGACGAGATGGCGCGTGTGCTGGACGGCATCAACGCCGAACGTCGCGGCGTGCAGCAGCAGATGGTCGACGAGGCGCAGGCGGCGCTGGCCCGCATCGACAGTGCGGAAGGCGCGCCGGTGCCGCTGGCGCCGTGCCTGTTCGATCCGGAATGGCACCCGGGCGTGGTCGGTCTGGTGGCATCGAAGATCAAGGAACGGCTGCATCGACCGGTGATCGCGTTCGCGCCAGCCGAGCCTGGCAGCACCACCTTGCGCGGCTCGGCGCGTTCGATCCCGGGCTTCCACATCCGTGACGCGCTGGCGGCAGTCGATGCCCTGCATCCCGGCTTGATCCAGCGCTTCGGTGGCCACGCGATGGCGGCAGGACTGTCGATGGACGAGAGCGCGTTGCCGCAGTTCCGCACGGCCTTCCACCGGTACGCCACCAGCAGGCTGGACGATGACCTGCTGCGTGAGGAGGTGCTCAGCGATGGCGAACTGGCGGCGGACGAATTCGACCGCGCTCACGCCGACGTGCTGCGCGCCGCTGGCCCGTGGGGGCAGGGATTTCCCGAGCCGGTATTCGATGGTGTGTTCGACGTGCTCGACTGGCGCGTGGTCGGCGAGAAGCACCTGAAGTTCTCGCTGCGCCGGGCAGGCCAGGCGATCGCGCTGAATGCGATCCAGTTCAACGGCTGGCACGACCACGCGCCACCGACACGCATCGAAGCCGCGTACCAGCTCGATACCGACGACTGGAAGGATCGGCGCGGCATCCAGTTGCTGATCCGGCACTGGTCACCGGCGGATTGACTTCAGGCCGCGCGCGTCGCCGGCACCTGCGGCAGACGTTCCACCGCATAACTGGCCACCAGTTCGATGGCGCCGCTGCGGACGGCGTCCTCGGGCGCTTCCAGCAGCGCTTGCAGCGCGGTGCCGCCCGGCAGCGCGCGGCCCCATAGTCCGGCCCACGCATTGCGGCGATCCTTGGCGGCGTACAGGGCGCGGTCCGCCATGCGCAACGCGTAGTCCCAGCCGCTGGCGGCGTTGTCGAAGAACGGGAACGGTGCGAAACCCAGCGACACGGTCAACGGCCACTGCTGGCGCGGTGCCAACTCGTGCACTTCACACAGCGCTTCGTGCAGCCGCGACGCAACCGTGCAGGCCTGCGCCTCGGTCAGGTCGGCGCAGGCCATCAGGAACTCCTCGCCGCCCCAGCGGGCGATGACATCGTCGACGCGACCGATGTCGCGCAGGCGGCGCGCCAGCGCGATCAGCACCTGGTCGCCGGCGTGGTGGCCGAAACCGTCGTTGACTTTCTTGAAGTGATCGATGTCGATCAGGAACAGCACGTGGCGGGTGCCGGCGGCCAGGTGCTGATGCCCGTCAGTGAGTCGGTGGCGCTGACCTTCCGTAGTTGCCGGTTCTTGCGACGCTGCAACAGGCCGAATCCGACACCGGCTAGCACCAGCAGCACCAGCAGGGCGACGCCGTAGCGGCGCAGCAGCGTCGACTTTTCGTCGTTCAGTACGCGGATCTGCGCCTGGTGGCGCATCGTCTCCAGTTCGCGCTGCGCGGCGGCGCTCTCGCTGCGGGCCTGCAGATCGGCCAGCAGCTCCAGCCGTTGTTCCTTCAGCGTCTGCATTTCCAGCGCATGCAGGCGTGCGCCGACGTCCATGGCGTCGTCCGCCTGGCCCTGCGCGGCGTGCGCGGCCATCCAGGCGCGCAGCACTTCGCGCTGCTTCTGCGGATGCGGGGTGCCGTCCACGTTCGACCAGGCGCGCTTCGCGGTCGCCAGTGCACCCGCGTAGTCGCCCGACAGGCGTTGCAACGTCGACAGCTTCGCCAGCGATCCCGCCAGACCGGGCTTGTCGGCGCTGTCCTGCTGGGCCTTGATGGCGGCGTCGAGCAGCGGCCGTGCCTGGGCGAGGCGGCCCTGTGCGATCCAGAGACCGGCGCGCTCGGCGCGCAGGCGATCGACCACCGATTGCGCCTGCTTGCGGCGCGCCAGCGC
The DNA here is from genome assembly GCF_001556105.1 of Pseudoxanthomonas mexicana. Taxonomy (GTDB): domain Bacteria; phylum Pseudomonadota; class Gammaproteobacteria; order Xanthomonadales; family Xanthomonadaceae; genus Pseudoxanthomonas_A; species Pseudoxanthomonas_A mexicana_A. The sequence goes on from NZ_LSIF01000024.1 coordinate 31,269, forward strand.
TTCGCCTTCGTCGATCACGGCCATCGCCTCGTCGGTGCGGCCGAGCCGGACCAGGTTGAGGGCGTGGTTGTGCAGGATCAGCGGATCCTCCAGGCCGACCGAGCCCGCGGCCGCCAGGGCTTTGCGGTAATAGCCATCCGCGACTTCCGGGGAATCGAGGTAGTCCGCATGGATCAGGCCGATGTTGGTCAGCGTGGTGGCCTGGAACAGGGCGGCCTCCTCGGCCGGCAGCTGGGCGGCCAGGCCCTGCGCATGCAGGTAGGCGGCTTCCGCGCGATGGATCTGGCCTGCGCCGTGGAACACGGAGCCGGCCTGCGAATAGGCGCGTGCACGGAACTGCACGGGCAGGCGGGGGTGCTCCTTCACCAGCCGCTCCATCTGCGCACCGGCTTCCACGGCGCGGGTCCTGTCGCCCGCAAGCCCGGCCGCGATGCCGAGGCAGCTGTAGATCTTCACTTCGTCCTCGACCGCCAGGTCGGGCTCGCGCAGCAGCGACTCCGCCAGCGCGACCGCGACCGGGGGAGCATCGCGTCGCAACTGCAGGCAGCGCTTCACCTCGTCGGCGCGCTGGTCGACGACCGGTTGCGTGCCCTGGGCACGTGAAGACGGCAGGCCGAGCATCAGCACGAGGCCGAGCAGGCAGGGCAGCAGCGGAACGGGCAGGGTGGTGGCGGGAGTCGGCATATGCGGACGGCTCTCGGGAGGACGCGACTGCAGCGATGCAAGTCCCGTTCCAGCCGGCGGGCGTCGGCACGTCGTCGCGTGAGCCTCTGGTATCCTTGCCGACCGTTTCCAGCCCCCGCCCCACGACCCATGATCGAGCTCAATCCCATCCGCCAGCGCATCGCCGACCTGCAGGACAGGCTGGCCTCGCTCCGGGGGTATCTTTGACTACGATGCCAAGCGCGAGCGCCTGGAAGAAGTAAACCGCGAGCTGGAAAGCCCGGACATCTGGAACAACGCCGAGTACGCCCAGCAGCTCGGCCGTGAGCGCTCGCTGCTGGACAAGACGGTCAACGGCATCCGGGACATCGAGGAAGGCCTGACCGGCGGCAGCGAACTGCTGGAACTGGCCGAGATGGAGAACGACGAGGACACCGCGCAGGCCGTGGTCGCCGACGTCGAGCGCTACGCCGTGCACGTGGGCAAGCTGGAGTTCCAGCGCATGTTCTCCGGCAAGATGGACAGCTCCAACGCCTTCGTCGACATCCAGGCCGGTGCCGGTGGCACCGAAGCGCAGGACTGGGCGGAAATTCTGCTGCGCATGTACCTGCGCTGGTGCGAATCGCGCGGCTGGAAGACCGAACTGATGGAAGCCAGCGGCGGCGACGTCGCCGGCATCAAGTCAGCCACGCTGCGGGTGGAAGGCGACTTCGCCTACGGCTGGCTGAAGACCGAAACCGGCGTGCACCGGCTGGTGCGCAAGTCGCCGTTCGACTCCGACAACCGCCGCCATACCAGCTTCACCTCGGTGTTCGTGTCGCCGGAAGTCGACGACAACATCGACATCGACATCAATCCGGCCGACCTGAAGACCGACGTGTACCGTTCGTCCGGCGCGGGTGGCCAGCACGTCAACAAGACCGAATCGGCGGTGCGCATCACCCACGTGCCGACGGGGATCGTGGTGGCCTGCCAGACTGGCCGCAGCCAGCACCAGAACCGCGACAACGCGATGAAGATGCTGGCCGCCAAGCTGTACGAGCTTGAGATCCAGAAGCGCAACGCCGAGCGCGACGCGGTGGAAGCCACCAAGTCCGACATCGGCTGGGGCAGCCAGATCCGCAACTACGTGCTGGACCAGAGCCGCATCAAGGACCTGCGCACCGGCATCGAACGTTCGGATACGCAGAAGGTGCTGGACGGCGACCTGGACGAATTCGTCGAGGCCAGCCTGAAATCCGGCCTGGAGGCCGGCTCCAAACGCATCGACGCCTGACGTTCCGCTCCACCCACTTTCGGCCGGACATGCCCGGCACTCCATCAGCAGACAGCCTCCCCATGACCGATCAGACCACCGCGCCGCAGCCCCCCGTCGACGAGAACAGTCTCATCGCCGAGCGTCGCGCCAAACTGACTGCGCTGCGCGGGCAGGGCATCGCGTTCCCCAACGATTTCCGCCGCACCGACTACGCGGGCGACCTGCAGACGCAGTACGAGGACGCCGACCTGTGGTCCGGCGAGGCGCTGGAGGGCAGCAACCGGCAGGTAAAGCTGGCCGGCCGCCTGATGGCCAAGCGGGTGATGGGCAAGGCCAGCTTCGTGCAGATCCAGGACGAGTCGGGCCGCATCCAGCTGTTCCTGCAGTCCAACACGCTGGGCGCGACCTACGATGCGTTCAAGGGCTGGGACATCGGCGACATCGTCGGCGTCGAGGGCGGACTGACCCGTACACGCACCGGCGAACTGTCGGTGAAAGCCGAGGCCCTTCGGCTGCTGACCAAGTCGCTGCGTCCGCTGCCGGACAAGTGGCACGGCCTGTCGGACGTGGAGCAGCGTTACCGCCAGCGCTATGTCGACCTGATCGTCACCCCGGAAGCGCGTGCCGTCTTCATCAAGCGCTCGCGCATCATCCGCGCGATCCGCGAATGGCTGGACACGCGGCGCTTCCTCGAGGTCGAGACGCCGATGATGCATTACATCCCCGGTGGCGCCGCGGCCAAGCCATTCACCACGCACCACAACGCGCTGGACCTGGACCTGTACCTGCGCGTGGCGCCGGAGCTGTACCTGAAGCGCCTGGTGGTCGGTGGCCTGGAGCGGGTATACGAGATCAACCGCAACTTCCGCAACGAGGGCGTGAGTACCCGCCACAACCCCGAGTTCACCATGCTCGAACTGTACGAGGCCTACGCCACGTACAACGAGATCATGGACCTGACCGAAGGCGTCATCCGCGACGTCGCGCACGAGGTGCTGGGCACGGGCCAGGTGGCGTGGGATGGCGAGGACATCGACCTGGAACCCGCGTTCCGCCGCTGGCGCATGGACGAGGCCGTCCGCCACCACAACCCCGAGATCAGCGCTGCCGACTGCACAGACCGCGATGCGCTCGTGCGTCACTGCGAGCGGCTGAAGATCCATGTGAAGCCGTCGTACGGCTGGGGCAAGCTGCTGCTGGAGATCTTCGAGAAGACGGTGGAGCACACGCTGGTGCAGCCGACCTTCATCACCGACCACCCGGTGGAAGTGTCGCCGCTGGCCCGCGCCAACGACGATGCGCCGGGCTACACCGACCGCTTCGAACTGTTCATCAACGGCAAGGAGATCGCCAACGGCTTCTCCGAATTGAACGACCCCGAAGACCAGGCGGCGCGTTTCCTGGCCCAGGTCCAGGCCAAGGACGGTGGCGATGACGAAGCCATGCACTTCGATGCCGACTACATCCGCGCACTGGAAGTCGGCCTGCCGCCGACCGGCGGCCTGGGTATCGGCATCGACCGCCTGGTCATGTTGTTGACCGGCTCCGATTCGATCCGTGACGTGCTGCTGTTCCCCTACATGCGCCCTGAAAGCCAGGCCTGAACAGTCAGACCCCGCACGTAGCAGAGTGACGCGCAGGGGCAGCATACGTACCCGTCTGGATGACGTGACGGGTCCACCGGCTTGGGGGCGTGTTTCGCCTGCGCCCGGTATTCCGGCAAGCTGCCCGCCATGGACGGACGGGAAGCCCGTCAATCCGTGACGGAGGTCAATGTGTTGAGTCCCGACAGGCCACTGAGACGGCTGGCACGGTTCCTGCGTGGTTTCACGCGCAGGACGGTCAATTTTCCGCCGTCCGCGCCGATAGAGATCAGGGGAGGGGGCCCCGTGATTGGCATCGGTTCCCTTCGTGGACCACGGACCCCGCCCGGGGCCGTGCCGCCGAACAGGACTGCCGACATGTTGGATGCGAGCCCCGCCACCGCCGGAGTATCCTTGCCCGACAACCACGTGATGTGGCCACAAGGGGTGGGTAACGCTTTGAACATCGTCATCGTCGACGATCAGACGTCTGCGCGCACGATGCTGCGCCATGTCATCGAGGACATCGCGTCCGAGCTGGCCGTCCATGATTTCGGCGATCCGCTGGCTGCGCTGGAATGGTGCGAGAAGAACCGCACCGATCTGCTGCTGTTGGACTACCGCATGCCGGGCATGGACGGGCTGGAATTCGCCCGCCGTTTCCGCCGGCTGCCGATGCATCGCGACATCGCGATCATCCTGATCACCGTGGTCGGCGACGAGCCGATCCGCCAGGCGGCGCTGGAAGCTGGCGTCATCGATTTCCTGGTCAAGCCGGTGCGGCCGCGCGAGCTGCGCGCCCGCTGCCGCAACCTGTTGCAGCTGCGCCAGCAGTCGGAGAACGTCAAGCAACGCGCCCTGTCGCTGGAGCAGCGCCTGCTGTCCAGCATGCACGAGGTCGAGGAGCGCGAGCGGGAGACCCTGTCGCGCCTCGCACGGGCCATCGAGTACCGCGACAGCGGCACCAGCGCGTACCTGGAGCGGATGGCCCACGTGGCCGGCCTGATCGCCGAACAGCTCGGCCTGCCGGAAGACGAGGTGCGCACCATCGAGATGGCGGCACCGCTGCACGACATGGGCAAGATCGCCATCCCGGATTCGGTGCTGATGAAGGCCGGCCCGCTGACCGCGGACGAAACCGAGGTCATGCGCCGCCACCCCAAGATCGGTCACCAGTTGCTGTCCGGTAGCCAGAACCGATTCATCCAGACGGGTGCCCTGATCGCACTGCGCCATCACGAGCGCTACGACGGCAGTGGTTACCCGGATGGCCTCGTGGGTGAGCAGATCCCGTTGGAAGCGAGGATAGTGGCGGTTGCGGACGTGTTCGATGCCCTGATCTCGCCGCGGCCGTACAAGAAGGCATGGGAAAAGGATGCCGCACTGGCGTATCTGTATGCCCAGCGTGGTCGCCTGTTCGATCCCGCATGTGTCGACGCGTTGATCCGTGGGCGGGCGCGGCTGGACGACATCTGCGAACGCTACTCGACGGTGCAGAGCCGTCCAGGGATGGAGTAAGCCATGACCAGTCCCCTCAGCTGGATGAAGTCCCGCCTGGCGCATCGCGGCGACAGTGAACACGGCCAGGCCGCGATCCGCATCGCGGTCATCTCGATCATCCTGTTCTACGCGCTGCTGCCGTCCTCGCGCGCCGCGCTGCCGGCGGGCGAGTACACGATCGTCCTGACCATCATCACCTCGGGCCTGATCAACGGCCTGGGTATCTTCGCCTGGCTGTTGGTGAAGCCGGGCCAGTCGCACGTGCGTCGTGGGCTGGGCATGATCGCCGACTACGGCCTGCTGGCCGCGGCCATGAACGGCATGGGCGAGCCGTTGTCGTGGGCCTATGTCGTGCTGATGTGGATCACGGTGGGCAATGGCCTGCGCTACGGCAACCGCTACCTGGTGGTCGCAGTGGCGATGGCCAGCGCCGCGTTCGCCGCGGTGGTCGCCATGAACGACTACTGGCGGGACAACCTCACGCTGGGCGTAGGCCTGGTACTGGGCCTGATCGCCGTGCCGATGTACCTCTCCGGCCTGCTGCGCGACCTGACCCGCGCCACCGACGAAGCGCGCCGCGCCAACGAAGCCAAGAGCCGCTTCCTGGCCAACATGAGCCACGAGTTCCGCACGCCGCTCAACGGTCTCGCCGGCATGTCGGAACTGCTGGCGACGACGCGGCTGGACGCCGAACAGCGCGAATGCCTGTCGACGATCCAGGCGTCCACGCGCACGCTGCTCGGTCTGGTCGAGGACGTGCTCGACATCTCCGCGATCGAGGCGGGCAAGGTCAAGCTCAATGTGGTCGAGTTCTCGCCACGCGAGCTGGTGGAAAGCATCGGCCTGATCCTGATGCCGCAGGCACGCGGTAAGCAGGTCCGTTACGAAGGCATGGTGGACGATGCGATCCCGCTCAAGCTGCGCGGCGATGCCGGCCATTTGCGGCAGGTGCTGCTGAATCTCGCCGGCAATGCGGTGAAGTTCACCGATGAGGGCGAAGTCCGCATGGTGGTCACGCCGACCCTGGTCGAGGGAGATCGGATGCGTCTGCGTTTCACGGTGACCGATACCGGCATTGGCGTACCGGTTGCGTTGCGCGAGCGGCTGTTCGAAGCGTTCGAGCAGGCCGACGGCAGTCTGTCGCGCCGCTATGGCGGCACCGGGCTGGGCACGACCATCGCCAAGGGCCTGACCGAGGCCATGGGCGGCACCATCGGCTTCGAGAGCCACGAACAACGGGGTAGCTGCTTCTGGGTCGAACTGCCGTTCGACGCGGTGCCCGAGCGCGTCATGGTGCCGGCGGTGCAAGGCCATGCGGAATGGCTGCGGGACGAACCCGAGACCGCCAGTGCAGAGAACATCATCGCGTTCTCCGATCCGTTCCTGCGCCATCGCGCCCGCGTGCGTAGCATGCAGATCCTGGTGGCCGACGACCACGAGGCCAACCGCATGGTGGTGCAGCGCCTGTTGCAGAAGGCGGGGCACCGCATCACCTGCGTCAACGGTGGTGAAGAAGTGCTCGACGCGCTGGAATCGGCGTCCTACGACGCGGTCATCTGCGACCTGCACATGCCCGGCTTGAGTGGCCTGGATCTGTTGAAGCAACTGCGGGTGATGGAAGCGGGAAGCGGCAGCCGAACGCCCGTGCTCATCCTCAGTGCGGATGTCACCCCCGAATCCATCCAGCGGTGCGAACAGGCAGGTGCGCGCGCCTTCCTCGCCAAGCCGGTCGTGGCGTCCCGTTTGCTGGACGCGCTGGCCGACGTCGCGACGTCGGGCCGGGTTGCCGCAACCGCGACTTCCATAGCGCCGGTGCGCGCTGAAGTCTCTGACGGCGTACTCGATGTCAGCGTGCTGGATGAACTTACTGCACTCGGCATGGGTGATGCGTTCGAGCGTGAGTTCATCGAACAATGCCTCAACGACGCGGATGGTTGCATCGGCGCCATGGCGCACGCCATGGAGCGGGGCGACGGCGAACATCTTCGCGAACATGCGCATGCGCTGAAGGGCGTGGCCAGCAACCTCGGCCTGGTGAAGCTGGCCGCGGCGGCGGGCGAGATGATGAACCTCGCCGACTGGCAGATCACGCGCGAATGGCGGCACCGGCTTGCGTCCCTGAACTCGCACCTGAGCCACGGCCGCGCCGCGCTCGATGCGCGCCAACGGGTGCGCGGTGCGGTGGAGAAGGGCAACGAAGGGTCGTCGTCCTGATACAACGTCCCGCCGACGGATGGGCGTTCGGGTGCACTATCGAACGGTGTCGCGTGGGTCGCCCGCCAGCGGCAGGTCCCTGGCGAGTACGGTGACCCGGACTCGCCCTTGAAGGCGCTCTGCGCGCTTCAACCCCCTGATTTCCCCTGTGTTGTCCGTATTGCAGCAGACGTGCAGGTGTTGCTCAGGCAGCGCGGATGGACCGCTTTTCCTGGGCGCGGACGATGCGCTCCATCATCTTCAGCGACTTGTCGCCAAGTGTCAGGGCCGTATCCACCCATACTTCGGTGATGCCCATCAGTTCGTCGTAACCGACCGGCTGCGCCAGATTGCGGCAGGCATTCAAGGCCAGGTGGGCGTGCGGCGAACGACGCTGCTTGTCGATGATCGTCTGCACAGCGGCGGCACCCTGGCCCTTCGGGACCAGCACGTCGACCACGCCCATCTTGTACAACTCGTCGCTGGTGTAGATGTTGCCTTCCAGGATGATTTTCTCGGCGACCTGCGGCGAAACGCGCTTGCACAGGAACGAGTAGGCGCCCATGCCCGGGAAGAGGCCGAACAACACTTCCGGCAAGCCCATGTCCACGCCTTCCTCGGCCACGATGGTGTGGCAGGACAGCGCGATCTCGAGGCCGCCGCCCAGTGCATCGCCCTGGATCAGCGCGATGGTGCGGACATCACCGCCCAGGCCTGTGTTGAGGTGGTGGACGCCATCGATGCAGCGGCGCGCATAGCTCAGCAGTCGATCGCGGTTGTTCTCGCGGATCAGCTGGGAGAACAATTCCAGATCGCCACCGAGATTGAAGGCATTCGCATCGGAGGCGATCACTAGATGGCGCAGCTTGCCCGGCTGGCGCTGGGATTCGCGCAGGGTGATGGAGTTGGTGAAGCTCAACACGTCGTCGAGCATCTGGCTGCGGAAGCAGGGGCGCACGCCCGGTGCGACATCCGAATGCATGTACAACCAGTGCGCATCACCGCTGGGTTCGGACTCGATGCGGATGGTCGGGAAGGCACGGGTGCGCTGCAGTTTTTCGACGTTGTTCATTGGGAGCTCCTTGAAGGGGTTTCTTTCCCGCGCGGCAGGGGAAGCGGGTGGCGGATTAATGTGACGCAGGTGGCATCACGCGCCGATCCTACACCTGAACGAATAATTAAAATCCGGTGCACACGCGCGCTTGTGGTACGTCATTCACCCGAATCGCATCCCAGCTCTCATATTTGTGACGAGCGTCTTAAATATGGCCCTAAAGTCCTGACGGAAAAGAAAAAGGCCGGCGCTGGGCCGGCCTTCACACGAAGCTGAACAGGGTGCGTCAGGAGGCTTTTGCCGGCTCCCTGAGTTCCTTGCGCAGGATCTTGCCGACGTTCGTTTTCGGCAGTTCCGTGCGGAACTCGATATGGCGCGGCTGCTTGTAGCCGGTCAGATTGTCGCGGCAGAACGCTTTCACCTGTTCGGCAGTGAGGGCAGGGTCCTTCTTCACGATGAAGACCTTCACCGCCTCGCCCGACTTGTCATCCGGCACGCCAATCGCGGCGACTTCAAGCACGCCATCCAAGCCCGCGATCACGTCCTCGACTTCGTTCGGGTACACGTTGAAACCGGAGACCAGAATCATGTCCTTCTTGCGGTCTACGATGTAGAAGAAGCCCTTCTCGTCCATCTTCGCCATGTCGCCGGTGTGCAGCCAACCATCGGCATCCATGACGTTCGCCGTTTCCTCGGGGCGCTGCCAGTAGCCCTTCATCACCTGCGGACCCTTGATGCACAGTTCGCCTACTTCGCCCACCGGGACGATGTTGCCATCGTCGTCCTTCAGGCATGCATCGGTGGAAGGCACCGGCAGGCCGATGGCGCCGTTGTAGTCTTGCAGGTCCATCGGATTGATGCAGGCGGCGGGCGAGGTTTCGGTCAACCCGTAGGCCTCGATCAGCGTCACGCCGGTGACCTTTTTCCACTTCTCGGCAACGGCGCGCTGCACCGCCATGCCGCCGCCGAGCGTCATCTTCAAATTGGAGAAATCCACCTCGTCGAAGCCAGGCGTGTTGAGCAGGCCGTTGAACAGCGTGTTGACGCCCGTGATCGCGGTGAAGCGCGTGGCTTTCAACTCCTTCACGAAGCCGGGCATGTCGCGCGGATTGGTGATCAGGTGGTTGAGGCCGCCCAGCTTCATGAAGACCAGGCAGTTCGCCGTCAACGCGAAGATGTGATACAGCGGCAATGCGGTGATGATGACTTCGTTGCCGTAATCGAGGCCTGTACCGACCCAGACGCCGGCCTGCTGCATGTTCGCCACCAGGTTGCGGTGCGTCAGCATCGCGCCCTTGGCCACCCCGGTGGTGCCGCCGGTGTACTGCAGGAAGGCGATGTCGCCTGAATCGATGTCGATCTCGGGCAGCGTATGCAACTGGCCCAGCGTCAGCGTGTCCTTGAAGCGCACGGCGCCGGGGATATCGTAGTCGGGCACCATCTTCTTCACGTACTTCAGTACGAAATTGACGATGGCGCCCTTCGGGAATCCGACCAGATCACCGAGTGCCGTGGTGATCACCTGCTTGACCTGCGTGCCGGTGAGGGCCTCCTGCGCGGTCTTGCCGAAGTTGTCGACGACCAGGAGCACGCTGGCGCCGGAATCGACCAGCTGATGCTTGAGTTCGCGCGGGGTGTACATCGGATTGACGTTCACCACCGTCAGGCCGGCGCGCAGCGCGCCGAAGATGGCGATCGGGTACTGCAGGCAGTTCGGCATCATGATGGCGACGCGGTCGCCCTTCTTGAGCTTCAGCTCGCCCAGCAGGTACGCCGCGAACTGGCGGCTGAGCGTGTCGATCTCGCCGTAGGTCAGGGTCTTGCCGAAGTTGCGGAACGCAGGACGGTCGCGGTACTTGCTGATCGCCTCATCGAAGACGGACACGATGGAACGGTATTGCTCCAGGTCCACCTCATGCGGCACGCCTTGCGGATAACTCTTGAACCACGGACGTTCCTGACTCATCGTTCCACTCCCTCCCCAGGGTCTTCGGGTTGCCTTGCGGCATTCAATGGGCAAACGCCTGAAAAGGCGCCTGTCGGGAGCATACCGTTCCGGATGGAAAAGGCGAAGCTGTCGATGACACGCACCACGATGAAGCGTTGGCTGATGGTTCTCTGCGTGCTGGCCGGCATCGCCGGATGCGGTCGGGATTCACCGGAAGCGCGGCTGCGCCAGCGTATCGACGACATGCAGGCGGCCGTCGAGACGCAGCGCCCACGCGATTTCATGGACGGTGTCAGCGAGGCGTTCACCGGTCAGGATGGCATGGATCGTGCTGCGTTGCACAACCTGTTGCGCATGCGGGCACTCGCGAACGCACGCACCGGAGCAACCATCGGGCTACTCGATGTGCGCGTGGAAGGTGAGAACGCAACGGTGGAGTTTCCGCTGCTGCTGACAGGCAGCAGCGGGCGTCTGTTGCCGGAGCAGGCGGCGACGTACCGGGTCACCACCACGTGGCGGCAGGAAGGTGGGGAATGGCGTGTCTACCACGCGCGCTGGAAAGATCGCCCGTGATCACTTTGCGGGCATCAGCCTGCCGGTGACCACTGGTAACGAAGCGTCTTGTCGGTCACGGAGGGACAGCAGTGCGGATCGTTCAGGCCGGGCCTTTTGATCATCATCTGGACCACGCTCGTGCTTTCCATATCGCCTCGTGGCCGTTGTATCTCACCGGCCAGCGCATAGCGCTGGCCCTGTTTCACGAGCGCCGCGTCGCCAGCGTTTGAATACGTGGGACAGAACATCGTCCACCATCCGACCACCTCGGGCGCTGCCTACGCTTCCGGCCCGCTCGCGGCGTTGCCAGCCACGAGTTGTTCGCCGATGCGCTTGGCCAAGGTAGGGTCTGGTCCTGCCGCGCGTGCTGCAGAGTGACGGCGATGGCCTGTGAGGCCAGCAAGAGGAACAGCCGACGGGTGACGGTCATGCGGTGGCGCCATGACGGGCGCGAAGGGTCCAGCGTGGGCCGCCGTACATGCCGGCAGTCCACCCTTCTTGTCGCCGCACCGGATACCTGCCGAGCATCGTCAGGTATCCGCCCACCACTTCGGGCTATGCCGCCTTGCGTGCCGCCAGTTGGCGAAGCACGTAGTGCAGCAAGCCGCCATGGCGGAAGTACTCGACTTCCTTCGGCGTGAGCATCAGTACCTTGACCTGGAACTCGATCGTCCGGCCGTCGGCCTTGCGGGCCGTCACCTTGGCCGTCTTCGCCACGCCGTCCTGCAGGCCGGTGACGTCGAAGATCTCCGAACCGTCCAGGCCCAGCGACTGTGCGTTCTCGCCGTCGTTGAACTGCAAGGGCAGCACGCCCATGCCGACCAGGTTGGAGCGGTGGATGCGTTCGAAGCTCTCGGCGATCACCGCCTTCACGCCCAGCAGGTTGGTGCCCTTGGCCGCCCAGTCGCGCGACGAGCCGGTGCCGTACTCCTTGCCGGCGATCACCACCAGCGGCACCCCGCGTGTCTGGTACTTCATCGACGCGTCGTAGATCGACATCTTCTCCGGCGGCGTGCTGCCGAAGTACAGCGTGTTGCCACCTTCCTCGCCGCCGAACATCAGGTTCTTGATGCGGATGTTGGCGAAGGTGCCGCGCACCATCACATCGTCGTTGCCGCGGCGGCTGCCGTAACTGTTGAAGTCCACCGGCTGCACGCCACGCGAGATCAGGAAGCGGCCCGCCGGCGAATCCTTCTTGATGTTGCCGGCCGGCGAGATGTGGTCGGTGGTGATCGAGTCGCCGAACAGGCCCAGCACGCGTGCATCGTGCACGTCGTCGATGCTGCCGGTCTCCATCGTCATGCCGTCGAAGTAGGGCGGGTTCTTGATGTAGGTGGAGTCGCCATCCCATACGTACAGGTCGCCATCGGGCGAGGCGATGGTGTTCCAGCGCGAATCGCCCTTGAACACGTCGGCGTAGTTCTTGGCGAACATCTCCGGCCCGATGGTCCTGGCGATGAAGTCGCCGATCTCCTTGTTGCTCGGCCAGATGTCCTTGAGATACACCGGCTGGCCGTCGCTGCCGGTGCCCAGCGGATCGGTGCTTAGGTCGACGTCGGTGGTACCGGCGATCGCATACGCGACCACCAGCGGCGGACTGGCGAGATAGTTCATCTTCACTTCGGGGTGCACGCGCCCCTCGAAATTGCGATTGCCCGACAGCACCGAGGTCACGACGAGATCGCCGGTCGCGATACCCGCGCTGACTTCCGTCGGCAGCGGACCGGAGTTGCCGATGCAGGTGGTGCAGCCGTAGCCGACCACGTAGAAGCCGAGCTTTTCCAGATCGTCCAGTACGCCGGCTTTTTCCAGGTAATCCGTCACCACGCGCGAACCCGGGCCGAGCGAGGTCTTGACCCACGGTTTGCGTGTCAGCCCCTTGGCCGCCGCATTGCGTGCCAGCAGGCCGGCGCCGATCATCACCGCCGGATTGGAGGTATTGGTGCACGAGGTGATCGCGGCGATCACCACCGCGCCGTCCTTGAGTCGCACCTTCTGGCCTTCGGTCTCGATGTCGGCGTAGCCACGGCTCAGCGCATCGTTGCCGACCGCGGATCCGCCACCCTCTGAAACGAAGTCCGCCACTTCCGGGCTGCGCTTGTCGCGCGCATCGGCGAATGGCTTGAGGTTGTCGCGGAAATTCTGCTTCACGTCCTGCAGCAGCACGCGATCCTGCGGGCGCTTGGGGCCGGCCAGCGACGGCTTCACGTCGCCCATGTCCAGGTGCAGCGTGGCGCTGTACTCGGCATGCGGGCAGTCGGGCGTATGCCACAGGCCCTGCGCCTTCGCGTAGGCCTCGACCAGTGCGATCTGCTCCTCGCTGCGGCCGGACAGGCGCAGGTAGTTCAACGATTCGTGGTCGATCGGGAAGATGCCGCAGGTCGCGCCGTACTCCGGCGCCATGTTGCCGATGGTGGCGCGGTCGGCCAGCGGCAGGTGCTGCAGGCCGTCGCCGTAGAACTCGACGAACTTGCCCACCACGCCCAGCTTGCGCAGCATCTGGGTGACCGTCAGCACCAGGTCGGTGGCGGTGGCGCCCTCCGGCAGCCTGCCGCTCAGCTTGAAGCCGACGACCTGCGGAATCAGCATCGACGACGGCTGGCCGAGCATCGCGGCCTCGGCTTCGATGCCGCCCACGCCCCAGCCCAGCACGCCGATGCCGTTGATCATCGTGGTGTGGCTGTCGGTGCCGAAGACGGTGTCGGGATAGGCGATCGCCTGGCCGTCCTTCTCGCCGGTCATCACCACGCGGGCGAGGTTCTCCAGGTTCACCTGGTGGACGATGCCGGTATTCGGCGGCACCACCTTGAAGTTGTCGAACGCCTTCTGGCCCCAGCGCAGGAAGCCGTAGCGCTCCTTGTTGCGGTCGAATTCGATCTTGCCGTTGAGGTCCAGCGCGTCCGGGCTGCCGAAGACGTCGACCTGCACGGAGTGGTCGATCACCAGTTCCGAGGGGATCAGCGGGTTGATCTGGTCCGGGCTGCCGCCCAGCTTGACCACGGCATCGCGCATCGCGGCCAGGTCGACCACGCAGGGCACGCCGGTGAAGTCCTGCAGCACCACGCGCGCCGGCATGAAGGCGATCTCGGTATCCGGCTCCTTAGCGGCTTCCCAGCCAGCGACAGCCTGGATGTGGTCCGGCAGGACCGTGACGCCATCCTCGCAGCGCAGCAGGTTCTCCAGCAGGATCTTCATGGAGTAGGGCAGGCGGGCAAAGCCGCCCTTCGGATCCAGCCGCTCGGCCAGGGCCGGTAGGCTGTAGTAGGTGTAGGACGTGCCGTTGACGTCCAGGGAACGGCGGGTGGCGAAGGAATCACTCATCGCGGAGGCTCCTGTAGCTGGGGAAAGGGGCAGGGGACCAGCATAAGCCGCTGGCGCTGCGTGTCATGTCGAGTCTTGCCCGGATTATCCGTCATGAATGAGACGGAGATGATCCGACCAAAGGGGCAGATAACGGGCAGGATGGCGGGGCTCCGGGCTGGGGTATGCCAAGTAAAGTATGTATAATTTCTCCATACTCAAGAGGGCCCGCCGATGGAAGCCACCGTTGCAGAGCGCGGCCAGATCACCCTGCCGAAGGCCGTGCGCGATGCGCTGGGCCTGACCAAGGGCAGCGTGCTGAAGGTCGAACTGGAAGGTAGCCGCATCGTGTTGCGGAAGAGCGTCGACGATGCGATTTCGCGCGTGCGTGGCAAATTTTCCCTCGACGCCGACGGCACCCCGGACGCCGTGAACGAATGATCGCCGTCGACGCCCCCGTCCTGATCGAGCTGCTGACCGACGGCGCCCGTGCAGACGCCGTCGAAGCCGGCCTGCGCCAGAGCCTTGGGAGCGGACGCGTCGTGGTCTGCGATGCCGCGCTGGCGCAGCTGTGTGCCTCGCTGCGCAACGGCGCCGACGCGCTGGCCGCGCTGGAGGAGATGGGCGTCCATTTCAACCCCGTCGAAGCCAAGTCCGCGCTGCGTGCGGGCGAAATGCAACGCCGGCACCGTCAGCGCGACGGCGAAGCCCGGCCGATCGCCGATTTCCTGGTCGGCGCGCACGCGCTGCTGCAGTGCGACGGCCTGATCACCTTCGACACCGCCTTCCACCGCGACTATTTCAAGGGCCTGAAGCTGATCGTGCCCGTCACCGAATAAGCCTTGCCCCAGTACATCGTTACCCCCTTTCCACCGCACCATCGAACGACCGGAGTCACCCATGTTGGAAGCCTACCGCCACCACGTAGCCGAGCGCGCCGCGCTGGGCATCCCGCCGTTGCCGCTGTCGGCCCAGCAGACGGCCGAGGTCATTGAGCTGCTGAAGAACCCGCCCGCCGGCGAAGAGGCCTTTCTGGTCGACCTGATCACGAATCGCGTGCCGGCCGGCGTGGACGATGCCGCCAAGGTCAAGGCGTCGTACCTGGCCGCCGTTGCCTTCGGCACCGAGAAGACCCCGCTGATCACCGCGCAGCGCGCCACCGAACTGCTGGGCACCATGCTGGGCGGCTACAACATCCATCCGCTGATCGAGCTGCTGGACAACGCCGAGCTGGGCGCGACGGCGGCAGAGGGTCTGAAGCACACGTTGCTGATGTTCGACAGCTTCCATGACGTGCAGGAAAAGGCCTCGCAGGGCAACGTGCACGCGCAGGGCGTACTGCAGAGCTGGGCCGATGCCGAGTGGTTCACCAGCAAGCCGGTAGTGCCGCAGAGCCTGACCATTACCGTGTTCAAGGTGCCGGGCGAGACCAATACCGACGACCTGTCGCCGGCGCCCGACGCCACCACGCGTCCCGACATCCCGCTGCACGCGCTGGCGATGCTGAAGAACAAGCGTCCCGACGCGCCGTTCGTGCCTGAAGAAGACGGCAAGCGCGGTCCGATCCAGGAAATCTTGGCGCTGAAGGACAAAGGCCACCTGGTCGCCTATGTCGGCGACGTGGTCGGTACCGGTTCCTCGCGCAAGTCGGCGACCAACAGCGTGCTGTGGTTCACCGGCGAGGATATCCCGTTCATCCCGAACAAGCGCTTTGGCGGCGTCTGCCTGGGCAGCAAGATCGCGCCGATCTTCTACAACACGATGGAGGATGCCGGCGCGCTGCCGATCGAACTCGACGTGTCGCAGATGAACCACGGCGACGTGGTCGAGCTGCGCCCGTACGAGGGCAAGGCGCTGAAGGACGGGCAGGTGATCGCCGAGTTCCAGGTGAAGTCGGACGTGCTGTTCGACGAAGTGCGCGCCGGTGGCCGCATTCCGCTGATCATCGGCCGCGGCCTGACCGCGAAGGCGCGTGAAGCGCTGAAGCTGCCGGCGACGGACCTGTTCCGCCAGCCGCAGCAGCCGGTCGACAGCGGCAAGGGCTTCTCGCTGGCGCAGAAGATGGTCGGCCGTGCCTGCGGCCTGCCGGAAGGCCAGGGCGTGCGCCCGGGCGCCTACTGCGAACCGAAGATGACCTCGGTGGGCTCGCAGGACACCACTGGCCCGATGACCCGCGACGAGCTGAAGGACCTGGCCTGCCTGGGCTTCTCGGCCGACCTGGTCATGCAGTCGTTCTGCCACACCGCGGCGTATCCGAAGCCGGTCGACGTGAAGACGCACCACACGCTGCCGGAGTTCATCTCCACCCGCGGCGGCATCTCGCTGCGTCCCGGCGACGGCGTGATCCACAGCTGGCTCAACCGCATGCTGATGCCCGACACCGTCGGTACCGGCGGCGACTCGCATACGCGCTTCCCGGTGGGCATCTCGTTCCCGGCCGGCTCGGGCCTGGTCGCGTTCGCCGCGGCCACCGGCGTGATGCCGCTGGACATGCCGGAATCGGTACTGGTACGCTTCAAGGGTGAACTGCAGCCGGGCGTGACGCTGCGCGACCTGGTCAATGCGATCCCGTACTACGCGCTCAAGTCCGGTCTGCTGACCGTGGCCAAGGCGGGCAAGAAGAACATCTTCTCCGGCCGCATCCTCGAGATCGAAGGCCTGCCGGACCTGAAGGTGGAGCAGGCGTTCGAACTGTCCGACGCCTCGGCCGAACGCTCGGCCGCCGGCTGCACCGTGCGCCTGAACAAGGAGCCGATCATCGAGTACCTCACCAGCAACATCACGCTGCTGAAGTGGATGATCGCCGAAGGCTACGCCGACGCCCGCTCGCTCGCCCGCCGCATCGCGAAGATGGAAGAGTGGCTGGCCGACCCGCAGTTGCTGGAGCCGGACGCCGACGCCGAGTACGCCGCGATCATCGACATCGACCTGGCCGACGTGCACGAGCCGTTGCTGGCCTGCCCGAACGACCCGGACGACGTGAAGACGCTGTCGGATGTCGCCGGCACCGTGATCGACGAAGTGTTCATCGGTTCGTGCATGACCAACATCGGCCACTTCCGCGCCGCCGCCAAGCTGCTGGAAGGCAAGCGCGATATCCCGACCCGCCTGTGGGTCGCGCCGCCGACGAAGATGGACGCCTCGGAACTGACCAAGGAAGGGGTCTACGGCACGTTCGGCACCGCTGGCGCGCGTATGGAAATGCCGGGCTGCTCGCTGTGCATGGGCAACCAGGCGCAGGTGCGCGAGGGCGCAACGGTGTTCTCGACCTCGACCCGCAATTTCCCGAACCGCCTGGGCCGCAACTCCAACGTGTTCCTCGGCTCGGCGGAACTGGCCGCGATCTGCTCGCGTCTGGGCAAGATCCCGACCAAGGCCGAGTACATGGCCGACATTGGCGTGATCAACGAGAAGGGCGCCGAGATCTACCGCTACATGAACTTCGACCAGATCGAGGAATACCAGGACGTGGCGAAGACCGTCGCGGCCTGATCGGCAGCAAAGGAAAGGCCCGGCATTGCCGGGCCTTTTTCTTGCGCGCATCCCGACAGGATCAGGGAAGCCAGTCGTCCACCGCTTCCAGCATCTGCCGGCGGCTGAAGACGAAGTCCCACATCGTGCCGCCCATCTGGCGCCACAGCACTGCCGAACGCACGGCGGCGAGCAGGATCGCGCGGATTTCCGCCACCACACCCGGCTGTCCGAGGTAGTGGGGGTTGCCCTGGACCATCACGCGCGGGCGCAGATGGCTGATGGTATCGGCATACAGGCCGCCCAATGCCGACAGGACATCGGGATGCGTGCTGCCCTGTTGCTCGGCGCGCGGCGCGATCTCGGCCAGCCCGCGGGTGACCGCATGCACGGTGTTCTCTTCCCGTACGAAGCGGCGCTCCAGTTGCAGCACGGACATCGCCAGGCGCGACAGACCGTCGTCCTGCGCTTCCTTTGCCAGGTAGCCGCGCAACACGCGCAGGCCGGGGGTGACGTCTCCCACGCGGCCGTACACGGCCAATGGCGTGGCCGCATCGATGCGGAACACGCTGTCCAGCGCCGCTTGCACGGCAGCGCCTTCGGACTGGCCGGTTTCCGCGATGCGGCGAACCAGATGGAGCGCCTGCGCCAGCCCGGCAAGGGCCAGCACACGGTCGGAATATCGATTGCTCAAGCTGCTTGCTCCGCAAGTTTCATTTCGAGAGGGGCGTCCGTTCGTGCGATGACGGCGCCGCCCAGGCATTCGTCGCCAGCGTAGAGGACCAGCGACTGTCCCGGCGTGACGGCGCGCTGCGGTTGCATGAACCGCACGCGCACGCTGCCGTCGTCCAGTACCTCCACCTCACAGTCCTCGTCGGCCTGGCGGTAGCGCGTCTGCGCGGTGCAGGAGAACCGTCCTGCAGGCGGGCTGCCGGCCACCCAGTGCGCCGTCTCCGTCCACAGCCGCGTGGACATCAGGTACGGGCTCTGCGTGTCCTGGTCGACGTACAGCACGTTGTTCGTCACGTCCTTGCCGACGACGTACCACGGCGCCTGCGGACGACCACGCACGCCGCCGATCTGCAAGCCTTCGCGCTGGCCGAGGGTGAAATAGAACACGCCCGGATGCTCGCCGATCAGCTGGCCTTGAGGATCCCGCATGGCACCAGCGCGTGCAGGCAGGTAGCGCCCAAGGAATTCGCGGAAGTCGCGTTCGCCGATGAAGCAGATGCCGGTGGAGTCCTTCTTGTCGTGCGTCTGCAGGCCAGCCTCGCGCGCGATGCGCCGCAGCTCGGTCTTCTGCAGTTCGCCGATCGGGAACAGCGTCGCCGACAACTGCGATTGCCCCAACTGGTGCAGGAAATAGCTCTGGTCCTTGCTGCGATCCACGCCGCGCAACAGGCGCCAGCGGCCATCCACCTGATCGACGCGCGCGTAGTGGCCGGTCGCGATCTTCTCTGCACCCAGCTCACGCGCGGCATCGAGGAAATGCTTGAACTTCACCTCGCGATTGCACAGCACATCGGGGTTGGGCGTGCGCCCGGCGGCGTACTCCGCGAGGAAGTGCTCGAACACGCCTTGCCAGTATTCGCTGGAAAAATCACGGAAATGGAACGGGATGCCCAAGCGGCCGCAGACGGCCACCGCATCGCGCCGGTCGTCTTCCGCCCGGCAATCGCCGCTGCCGTCGTCGGCCCAGTTCTGCATGAAAAGGCCGGCGACGGACTCGCCCTGTTGCACCAGATGCAGGGCGGCGACGGACGAATCCACGCCGCCGGATACCCCGACGATGACACGCGGCACGCTCATGCGATCTGTTGCAGCGTGGACAGCGGAAGGCGACGCCCGGACAGATAGTCCTGCACGACCTGCCAGACCAGCGGACTACGGTGGCGGTCGGACTCTGCCTGCAGTTCGGCTGGCGTCAGCCACACCGCCTGCACGATGCCGTCGTCGAGCGGCCGCTCCGGCAGATGACGGATGGGATCCGCGGCAAATGCGAAGCGCAGGTAATGACGACCGGTCTCGGCCTTCCATTGGTAGGCGCCGATGAACGCTGTCGGCGCCACGTCCCAGCCGGTCTCCTCCAGCGTCTCGCGACGGGCGGCCTCCAGCAGGCTTTCGTCCGGCTCCAGGTGGCCGGCCGGCTGGTTGAATACCAGTCGGCCCTGCGCGCGCTCTTCCACCATCAGCAACTTGCCGTCATGGACCACCACCGTGGCCACGGTGACGTCCGGTTGCCAGAAGCGTCCCTCCCGGTAGCTCACTTACAGCTCGTCCTTGTCGCCGGAGAGTTCGATCTCCTGGTTGTCCGCGGTTTCCGCGGCGATATCCATCGCCGCTTCCAAGGCTGCAGCGTCCACGCTGTCGGGCAGCTTGATCACGAAATAGAGGACGTCGCCCGAGATCTCCCAGCTGCCGATCTTCTTGCTGCGACTGTCGGCGAGCAGCGCCAGGGCCTTGCCGCCGTCAATGCCATCTGCGGCCAGGCGGCCGGCAGGCGAGAAGACCTCCCGCACGCTGATGCCATTGACCTGTTCGGCTCGGCCGGACACGAAGACGAGCTGGGTACGGTTTTCCTGCTTGTAGGAATAGGTGACTTTGTAGTCGCCGTCCGCGTCCACCTCGAACTGGACACCGCGTGCCTTCAAGCGCGCATCCACCGACGCATCGGCCGCCAGCGCCGGAGTCGCGAGGGCGGCGGCACAAAGCAGAGCGGCGACGGGCAGGCGGGACAGCGTTGGCTTCATGATCGGTTCGTCGGGTTGGGATAGTGCATTGTGGCCGGGGTCACGCATGGCGTCCATGCGGGTAATGCGGGCTGGCGCCTATAATCGGCGTATGCCCCGCAAGAACGAAAACGAACGCGATCACGGCCTGATGGTGGAAGCCAGCCGGCCCGAGGTCGCACCGCCGCCCCTGTACCAGGTCCTGCTGCTCAACGACGACTACACCCCGATGGATTTCGTGGTCACCGTCCTGCAGCAGTTTTTCGCCCTGGATCTGGAAAAAGCCACCCAGGTGATGCTGCACGTGCATACCCGCGGCCGCGGTGTCTGCGGCGTGTACACCCGCGAGGTGGCCGAGTCCAAGGTGGCCCAGGTCAACGAGTTTTCGCGTATGAACCAGCATCCCCTGCTGTGCACGATGGAGAAGTCCTGAGGGGACCGGCGCGGGTACGCCGGGCCGGTTACGGTGTGGGGGCACCGCCAGGTCGACGCAAGGCAACGATCCCTGAACACTGAAATCCGGTAGGGTGATGGAAAACCGCCCGCCAAGCCGCATATTGTCGGCATAGGCCCCGGAGGCAACCATGTTCAGCAAAGACCTCGAGCAGACCATTGGCCAGTGCTACAAGCGCGCCCGTGAAGCTCGGCACGAATTCATGACGGTCGAGCACCTGTTGCTCGCTCTGCTCGAAAACCCCTCGGCACAAGCCGTCCTGAAGGCGACCGGCGCGGACGCCAATCGCCTTCGTGCGGACCTGGAACAGGCCATCGAAGCCTCCGTTTCCCGGCTGGCCGAAGACGATGGCCGCGATACCCAACCAACCCTCGGCTTCCAGCGCGTGTTGCAGCGCGCCGTCTACCACGTGCAGTCCTCTGGCAAGAAGGAGGTCACCGGCGCCAACGTGCTGGTGGCAATCTTCGGCGAGAAGGATTCGCATGCGGTCTACTTCCTCAACCAGCAGGACGTGACGCGCCTCGACATCGTCAACTACCTGTCGCATGGCATCGCCAAGCAGGGCGAGGAGAATGACGCTGCCGGACAGCCGGAAGGCGAGGGCAAGGCCGAGGGCGGAGAAGGCGAAGGCAAAGGCGATGCCCTGACCGAATTCGCCAGTAACCTGAACGACATGGCCCGGCAAGGCCGGATCGACCCGCTGGTGGGCCGTGGAGATGAGATCGAGCGGACCATCCAGGTCCTGTGCCGCCGCCGCAAGAACAATCCGCTCTATGTCGGCGAGGCTGGCGTGGGCAAGACTGCCCTGGCCGAGGGCCTGGCCAAGCGTATCGTCGAAGGCGAGGTGCCGGATGTCCTGCTGGACGCCGTCATCTACTCGTTGGACCTCGGCGCGCTGGTCGCCGGCACCAAGTACCGCGGTGATTTCGAAAAGCGCCTGAAGGGTGTGCTGGCGGCGATCAAGAAGATCCCCGGCGCCATCCTGTTCGTCGACGAGATCCATACCATCATCGGTGCTGGCTCGGCCAGCGGCGGCACCATGGACGCCTCGAACCTGATCAAGCCGGCGCTGGCGTCGGGCGACCTGCGCTGCATCGGGTCGACCACATTCCAGGAATATCGCGGCATTTTCGAGAAGGACCGTGCACTGGCGCGCCGCTTCCAGAAGATCGATATCGTCGAACCGACGGTGGGCGAGACCTACGAAATCCTGCAGGGATTGAAGCCGAAGTACGAGTCACACCACGGTGTCACGTACGCCGACGAAGCCCTGCAAGCGGCGGTGGACCTGTCGGTAAAGCACATCGGCGATCGCCTGCTGCCGGACAAGGCCATCGACGTCATCGACGAGGCGGGCGCGCGGCAGCGCCTGCTGCCCGAGGGCACCCGCAAGGAACTGATCGACGTCGAGGAGATCGAGACCATCGTCGCCAAGATGGCGCGCATTCCGGCCAAGCAGGTGTCCTCGTCCGACAAGGACGTGCTGCAGCACCTGGAGCGCAACCTGAAGATGGTCATCTTCGGCCAGGACCCGGCCATCGAGACGCTGGCGTCGTCGATCAAGCTGGCGCGCAGCGGTCTGGCGAATCCGGAGAAGCCGATCGGCAACTTCCTCTTCGCCGGCCCCACCGGCGTGGGCAAGACGGAGGTGACCAAGCAACTGGCGCTGCAACTGGGCATCGAACTGGTGCGCTTCGACATGTCCGAGTACATGGAGCCGCATTCGGTCAGTCGCCTGATTGGTGCGCCGCCTGGTTACGTGGGCTTCGACCAGGGCGGCCTGCTGACCGAGAAGATCGTCAAGACGCCGCATTGCGTACTGCTGCTGGACGAAGTGGAGAAGGCACACCCGGATATCTTCAACATCCTGTTGCAGGTCATGGACCGCGGCGTGCTGACCGACACCAACGGCCGGGAAGCCAACTTCAAGAACGTCATCCTCGTGATGACGACCAATGCTGGCGCCGCACAGGCTTCCCGTCGCACGATCGGCTTCATGCAGCAGGACCATTCCACCGACGCGATGGAAGTGATTCGCCGCAGCTTCACGCCGGAGTTCCGCAACCGCCTGGATGCCATCGTGCAGTTCCAGGGACTGGGTTTCGAGCACATCCTGCGCGTGGTGGACAAGTTCGTCATCGAACTGGAGATGCTGCTGCAGGAGAAGCACGTCAGCCTTTCTGCCACGCCGGCCGCTCGCGACTGGCTGGCCCAGCATGGCTTCGATCCGCTGATGGGTGCCCGACCGATGGCCCGCCTGATCCAGGACAAGGTCAAGCGTCCGCTGGCCGACGAATTGCTGTTCGGAAAACTTGTCAACGGTGGCCGCGTCAGTATCGACGTGCGCGATGGCGATCTGGTGGTCGATGCGCAGGCGGAGCCAGAAAAGTTGCTTCCCGCGACGGTGTGAGGATACGACTGTCCTCGAAAAAAAAAGAAAGGCGGCCCTCTTGAACTGACCCCCGGAAGTTGGACACCCATCCAGCCTTCGGAGGTTTTTCATGGC
>NZ_LSIF01000025.1 GCF_001556105.1 Pseudoxanthomonas mexicana
GCTACAGTAACCCCGGACTCCAAATGGTTCCGCTACTGAAAGCGGGGGGACGTCGCAACCCCAAACGCCGGCACGGCTCCAATGGAGGCGTCTCTCCGGTAGAGTTCGAACGGCAGGCGGGACTATCAGGCTTGTAGTTGTCTATGAAACCCGGGGCGATTCACTCGCAGTAGGCTCGCGCAGTCTTTCGAAACGAGCCACCAAATGGACCTCGCCGTTGTCATTCGTCGCCGAGAGAGTGCCGCCATGGGCCCTGACGAATTGATCGGCAATGAACAGCCCGAGGCCAAGTCCCTGACTGGCATGAAATGCCCCCTTAAATGGCTCGAACAGACGAGGAAGCAGTTCTTCATTGATATGACCCTGGTTTGAAACTCGCAGAACAATGTGGCTCTGCGTCGAGGTCTCCACGACAATACGAACAGGTCCCTCTTTGCCGTGGATCACCGCATTCCCCACGAGGTTAATTATCACCTGAGTCAGTCGATCCGGATCTGCCTTGACCTCCAACGGCTGCTGGGCCTCATATTCAATGTCTGCATGGGTATGGACTCGTTTTACTTCATCGATCGCTCCTTGCAATACCTGCGTCAGGTCGATCGTCCGAGGCTCAATCCGAAAGCCGCCCAAGCGGATGCGCGAGAAATCCAGCAGCTGCTCCACCATTCGGGCCATCCTCCAGCCGCTTGTCTCCAACTGCGACAGGGTCCGTTGTACGCGCTCATCCGCCGGAAGCTGCAGAGCCAGCTTTTCTGCGCACAACAGCATAGCCGAGAGCGGGGTCCGCAGATCGTGCGTCAGTACCGCCATCATGGTTTCATTGAGCTTGAGGGCTCTTTCCAGAGATTCAGCCCGTTCCTTCAAGAGCTGACGTTGCTGGAACAACTGAACAAACACATTGGTCTTGCTGAGGATGACATGGGACTCAATGGGCTTGTGCAGGAAGTCCACGGCACCGGCTTCATACCCTTTAAAGGCCCGCTTGGGGTCGTTCGGTGAAGCCGTCAGGAAGATAATCGGTACTTCTCGGCTGCGCGCCGCACCGCGCATCAACTCGGCCAACGAAAAGCCGTCCATCTCCGGCATTTGCACGTCTAGCAGAGCCACCGCTACTTCATGGACAAGCAGAAGTTCCAGGGCCTGCGCGCCAGAGGCAGCGCACAGCACCCGTACCCCTTCGACCTGCAAGAGCGCGCGCATGGCCACCAGGTTCTCGTGCACATCGTCGACGACCAGGATATTGATCGGCGCGTTACTCGCCGGCTCGGGATTGGACAAGCTGATGTTCAAGGCTGAAAACTCCTTAAGCGTGCACTGATCTGATCCAGGGTAAGCACCGCATCGGCCCCTGCATAGGCCAACGCGGAGGCGGGCATCATGGGCGACGTGGCCTCTTCGGGCTGTTGTATCCATGCTTGGCCGCCACTGGCTCGAATAGCCGCTACGCCCTCACTGCCATCGTTGGAGGCGCCGGTAAGCAGGATCGCCAGCACGCGATCAGCGAAGACAGCTGCCGCGCTCTCGAACAAAGGGTCGATTGCTGGCCGGGAAAACAGGACAGGCTCGTCCAAGCTGAGCGACATCGTATCTCGATCTTCCACCAGCAGGTGGTAGTCCGGCGGCGCTATCCATACCCTGCCTGGCGTGAGCGGTGCCTTATCCTCCGCCTCCGCTACAGGCAGTGCACAGTACTGTGCGAAAAGCTCGGCTACTTGGCTAGGCCGGTCGCGCGGGAGGTGCAACACAATCAGGACCACCGCTGAACAGCCCGCGGGAAACGCCTCCAGCAGGGTCCTTACGGCTGCTACTCCGCCAGCAGATGCGCCAACGACGATCAGGTCAAAGGCTTCGCCAAGACGTGTCAACGGCGCTGTCATGCGATCTTCCGGTAAAGCCGCTGAGCGCGCGAGCTCACTTCAAAGTCGGCCGCATGCTCACCGAACTGCAGAGATTCCTTGCTGCCCAACCCCAGAAAGCCGCGGTGCACCAAGGCTTCATGGAACAACCCCACTGCTCGGTCCTGCAGGCTGCGCTTGAAGTAGATCAACACATTGCGGCACGACACGAAGTGGACCTCGGAAAATACCGCGTCGGTGGCTAAGCTGTGGTCTGTGAAGACGATGTTTCGCTTAAGGCGCCGATCAAACAGCGCGCCGTTATAGGCGGTGGTGTAGTAATCCGACAGCGAGCCCCGTCCGCCAGCGTCAAGGTAGCTGCGACTGAACTGTGCCATGCGATCCAGAGCAAAGACCCCGGCTTCCGCGCTGGCCAGCGCTTCCGGATTAATGTCGGTGGCGTACACGACCGTACGTTCCAGAAGACCTTCTTCATCAAGCATGATAGCCAGAGACCACACCTCCTCCCCGGTGCTGCAGCCAGCCACCCACACTTTGCATGAGGGGTAGGTCTTTAGCACCGGCACCACCTGCTCCCGGAGGACCTTGAAGTATTCCGGATCCCGGAACATCTCCGAGACCTGGACGGTGAAGTACTGCATGGCTTGGGCAAACAGAGCCGGCTCGTGCAACAGTCGATGTTGCAATGCAGCTACCGAATCACACTGGAAGCGATCCATGGCCTGGCGCACGCGCCTACGCAGGGAAGAGATCGCGTACTCGCGAAAGTCATAGTGATAGCGTCGGTACAGCGCTTCCAACAACACCGCCAGTTCCAGATCGAACAGCTCACTGGGCGTCATTGACGTGCGCACCATACCCGGCACAAGGACACCAGCTTCTCCACATCGACCGGCTTTGCGATGTAGTCGTTGGCCCCGGCCTCCAGGCAGTGCTCTCGATCGTCGGGCATTGCCTTTGCAGTCAGGGCAATGATTGGCAAATCCTGCCATTGTGGATTGCGACGTATCTCCCGCATGGCCGTCAGTCCATCCATCTCCGGCATCATGATGTCCATAAGCACCAAGTCGAAGTCGTGATTGACGAGCGTGTCGAGCGCCTCGCGTCCGTTGCGGGCGATCTGAAGGCGCACACCCAGCGGTTCCAATACACTGGACAAGGCGAAGATGTTGCGCACGTCGTCCTCGACCAGCAGGACATTGCGTCCGTCCAGTACGGCATCACGCCGGCGGACCTCCCGCAGCATGCGCTGCTGGTCACCCGGCAGGTTGGCTTCCACGCTATGTAGGAAGAGCGTGACCTCATCCAGCAAGCGTTCCGGCGAGCGCGCCCCCTTGATGATGATGCTCTTGGAATAGCGACGCAGGCGCTGCTCTTCGTGGCGCGTCAGTGCACGACCGGTGTACACGATCACCGGTGGGAAAGCGCCGGTGGCACTGGCCGACATTCTCTCCAGCAGGTCATAGCCGCTGCCATCGGGCAAGGCCAGATCGGTAATCATGCAGTCGAATGTAGTGCCATCGAGTTTTTCGATGGCTTCGGCGATCGTACCGACGGCGACAATCTCCAGTTGTTCGCGGGCGAGCAACAGCTGCAGGCTCTGCCGCAGTTCCTGATCATCCTCCACGATCAACAGGCGACGCACGTCGCGCGCATGAGTCTGTTCCAACTGTTCAATGGCGCTGACCAATCGCTCCCGGGTGGCCGGCTTTATCAGATAGCCCACCGCACCAAGCTCCATGGCAACCTGGGTGCGCTCCAGAGCCGACACCACATGCACGGGCACGTGGCGGGTGGCCGGATCGCGCTTCAGGCGCTCCAGCACGCTCAGCCCGGACACATCCGGCAAGCCGATATCCAACAGGATGCCATTGGGGCGCAGCTCAGCGGCCAACCGCAGCCCTTCCTCGGCCGTCGAGGCGACCACACAGTCAAAGCTGAGGTCTTGAGCCAGGCCGATCAGGGCCTGACCAAACTCGACGTCATCTTCAATCGCCAGGATCAGACGGTCTTGAAATCGTCGAGTGATCGGACTGGCAGTCACCAGTACGGCGGCCGGAGCCGCGGGTGCAGAGGTGGTGGTGGGTAACGCTACCAGACGGGTGGTCTGAGCAGCCGCAGGGTAGCCACCTTCCGGTAAGGGCGCAGCGGCCGGTACCTGATCGGCGGCCGGCGCCCCGTCGGTAGGAATGATCAACGTGAAGCAACTGCCGCGGCCAGGTTCGCTCTCCACGCTGAGCGACCCGCCCATTCGGGCGGCCAGGTCACGGGAAATGGCCAACCCCAGCCCGGTACCTCCGAAACGGCGGCTGGTACTCCCGTCTGCCTGGCGAAATGCCTCGAAGATCACCTCGGTTTGCTCGCGTGCGATGCCGATACCCGTGTCGCACACCACGAACCCGATACGTGCCTGCGCCTCTTTGACATGGAGGCTGACCGAACCGCGCTCAGTGAATTTGATGGCATTGGCCAGCAGGTTTTTCAGGATCTGTTGCAGGCGCTGTCCGTCTGCCACGAACTGGGCTGGGGCCCCGGCCTCAATCACCAGTGATAGGTCCAGCCCCTTCTGGCGTGCCAATGGATCAAACGTCTCGCGAAGCCGCTCCAGCACGCTGTCAGTGCTCAGGGTGTCATCTTGTAGCTCGACGTGCCCTGCCTCGATTTTTGATAGGTCTAGGATGTCATTGATCAGCGCCAGCAGATCGTTGTTGGAAGAATGGATCGCTTGGGCGTACTTGACCTGGTCAGCGGTGAGCGTGCTTTCCTTGTTATCGGCAAGCAGTTTGGCCAAGATCAGCGAGCTGTTCAGCGGCGTGCGAAGCTCATGCGACATGTTGGCCAAGAATTCTGACTTGTAGCGTGATGCGGCTAAGAGTTCCTCACGGCTGCGCATCAAGTTGTCTTGAGCCGACAGGAGCTGCTGCCGCTGTCCCTCCAACTCATGCGTTCGTTCTTCCAACTGGACATTGGTTTGCTCCAGCTCAGCCTGCTGCTGCTCCAGATTGACCTGTGAATGCTGCAGGGTTCGGCTTTGCTCTTCCAGCTCCTCATTGGCAACCCGCAACTCTTCCTGCTGCGCCTGCAGTTCCTCCCCTTGGCGCTGGGTTTCCTCCAGCAACTCGAGCAGCTCGGTGCGCAGCATGGCCGTCCTGAGGGCGATGCCAATCGTATCTGCACAGCGCTGGAGCAGCTCCACGGCCGTCGATTCATCGACAGCCGATTCAATCAAACCCAACTCCAGAGCACCGGAGGCGGCACCATCCACGGTCAGCGGCGCCACGAGCAACTTCATGGCTGCGCTTCGGCCTAATGCGGACTCCACGCCAACATGGGATGCCTCAATGCCCCGAACCACTCGTGTGCTGCGCTTGGCGATTGCCTCCCAGAGTTGACCAGAACCGGCTTCAATCCGGTTGGGGACCTCGCGCGCGAGGGCAACGCCACCTACCAGCACCAATTCCTGACCAGCCAAGCGGTACAGCACGCCTGTGTGGGCCCCAACATGGTCGCAAAGAACACGCAATGCTCCCTCTGCCAAGGCCTGCGGACTCTGTTCGCCCTGAAGTACCCCGGAGACTTCGTTTTCCACCTCCTGCAGCCAGAGCGCTCGCTCGGCCTGGAGGCGCGCCTTAATCGCCTGCATGACGATCAGAGCGGTGGTCAAGAAGCACATGCCCCCCACCGTTCGATTTACGACCGAGAAGGCTGAATTGTGGCTGGGGGGAGCTAAGTGGAAGCCGAAGACCAACAACGCACACGCCAGCACGGCAATGGCCACCGGCACCCAGGGCCGCCGCTGGTACACCGTCACGCCAATAGCAAGGAAGTACAGCAGCCACACGGCGTAGCCCAGCGGGATGACGACCTCAAGCCCGATGGTCGTGACGGCCACCCCTAACGCAATGAGGGAAATGCTGACATCCCGATGCCGCTGCCCCGTTACCTTTTGGCTCATCCCCTGCCCCCGACTGCAAAACGCCATGCTACCTTCATTTACGTTTACAACTTCTTCACACTCTCCTCTCAATTCTTGTCCGACTTTTCTAGGGGCGAGCATGGCAATGGATGACGCACATACCAGGCAAGCGGGAGCTCAGGACGCTCCTCCTTCGGACATAGCGCTTACAGGGCGCTCGATACGAGTGCTACTAGTCGAGGACCAAGTCGAGTTGCGCGCTCTGTTGTCCGATGTCCTGCAGGACGCCGGTATGGAGGTTCGCGTTGCCGAAGATGCACACACCGCCAAGATGATCTTGGAAGACTTCGCCTGCGACGTCCTCGTCAGCGATGTGCACATGCCTGGTCAGGAGAATGGAATTGATCTGGCCGAACAGTTGAAGCGCTCCCGTCCTCAAGCGCGCGTGATCCTAGCCTCAGGCCATCCGCCACAACAGCTTCCCAGCCTGCCTGAGTACGCCCATTTTCTGCAGAAGCCGTTTCGGCTGAGTCAGCTGATGCAGTTGCTTGCCGCATGAGCCAAGGCGGGAAGCAGAGGGCGGATGTCGATTCTACGAGCGCTACTGAGGCCCCGAAGAAGACTTTGCTTAGCTAGGCCCGGTTTACTGAAGTCCGCCTATGACCTTGTCCGATGTAATGGGCGTGGCCGAAGATTGCACTTCCGTTGCATGATGGATCACATTGGCGATGGTCGCCGAAAGTCCCATCCGGGCACCGCTGGGCGCCTGCACCGGAGGTGAGCCAAATCGATGGCTAGCGGCGTGGCTCATTGAAGTTCGTCGCATATCAGTGCTTCCATCACCTTGTCTGGGGTAATGGGGGTGTCATAGAGCCGCACGCCTACGGCGTGGTAAATGGCGTTGGCGATGGCCGCTGAAACGCCTACCAGCCCGATCTCGCCCACACCTTTGGCACCCAATCGGCTAACGACGCGATCATCCTCTTCCGCGAACAGGACCTCGATGTCATGTACGTCCGCGTTGACGGTCACGTGGTACTCGGCAAAATCATGGTTCATGAAGCGACCTAGCCGTGGGTCATCGTGGCTGGCTTCATGAAGTGCATGACTGATACCCCAAACAACTCCGCCGAGGATTTGGCTGCGAGCCGCCATTGGATTGATGATGCGTCCCGCTGCGATGGCACTCACCACGCGGGTAACACGTACCGTGCCCAAGGCCTCGTCTACGCGCACTTCGCAAAACACCGCCGAATGCGTGGCCCGCGCGTACTTGGACTGTTCGCGCTGGTTGGGCAAAAGCAGGTAACTGGCCTCGATCGTGTCGTCCTTGGCTAAGGCCATCAGCTGAATGATAGAGATCGCTGCGCCGCCATCCTTACGCCGCAGCATGCCTTCCGAGCACTCGACGTCCTCGCCCTTACAGCCCCGGAAATCCCCTTCCCGATCCCGCTTGGCCAGTTTCAACAGCTCGGCTCGCAGCTTGTCGCAGACGCCTTCGATCGCCGAGCCCACGGTCGCCACATGGGCGGATCCGCCCTCCACAGGTGCAACAGGCAAAGTCGAGTCGCCTAGTCGGAAGGTGACCTGCTCAAGAGGCAGTCCCATAGCATCGGCGGCGATCTGTGCCATCACCGTATAGGTGCCCGTCCCAATGTCAGTGGCCGCGCTGCTGACCACCAGCCGGCCCTCACGATCCAAGACCGCCTTGCCGCGGGCGAACATCTGCAAGGCATCCCACGTGCCGGTTGCCATGCCCCACCCCACGTACTCGGTCCCTATCTTCCGGGCTCGGGTTTCCAGCGGCCGGTCCGCCCATCCGAATCGCTCAGCCCCTAGCGCAAAACATTCCCGAAGGGCTTTGGAGGAAAAGGGCTTGTCTTCGGTCGGGTGGACATCGGCGTAGTTGACCAGCCGAAAATCAAGCGGGTCCATGCCGACCTCATAGGCCATGGCATCAATGGCGACCTCCAAAGCATGTACGCCGTGCGCCGCGCCGGGAGCGCGCATGTCCATCGGCGTAAAGCGGTCCAGATCCACCAACTTGTGCGACAGCCGAATGTTGTCACAGGCGTACAACTGCCCTGACCAGTTCACTACTACTTCGGAGTAGTCCTCTACCCGGGAGGTTTCGGTCAGCGCGTCGTGCTCGATGGATTGCAATCGCCCTTGGCCATCAGCCGAGAGCCGAATCTGTTGCCAGGTTTCGGGTCGGTGCCCGAAGGTAAACATCTGCTGGCGTGACAACACCACGCGCACGGAGCGGTCCAGGTGTTCGGAGGCCATGACGGCCAGCAGCAATGCATAGTTGGGTCGAAGGCCCGAGCCAAAAGCCCCGCCGACAAAGGCATTACGCACCGTGAGACGAGACTTGGGAATGCCTAGCGCGTGCGAGGCATACCAGCGGCAATTCTGAGATCCCTGCGTCTTGTCATGAGCCACCATGCGCCCTTTGGCGTCTCTCACCACGGTCGTAGCAAAGAGCTCCATGGGATTGTGATGTTGGGCCTCCGCGTAGGCGGTTGCCTGGATGTGGAACGGCGCGTTGTGCCAGGCTGCCGAGGCATCCCCTTTCTCCTTCGGCGGGGGCTTGAAGCCAAACTTCAACCCCTTGGGTGCATGGCCTTTGTCCAGATGGGCGCGAAGTGACGTTTCGTGGGGCTCGGTTTCCACGTCCACACGAACCAGCATGGCCGCGCGACGGGCGGCTTCGAAGGTCGTCGCCACGACCAACGCGACCGGCTGCCCGCTGTAGAGCACACGATCATCGTAGAGAGGACGAAACGGTTTGCCGCCCGGGGCAACCATATCCTTGTGAAACAGCCGCGCTGAGCGCATGGACGGGCGACGCTCGTGCGTCAGCACGTCCAAGACACCTTCGACCGCCAGCGCGGCGTCGAGATGGATGGCAGTGATCCGGCCTTTGGCCACGGCCGTATTGACCACCACGCCATACGCCAAATCTTGTGCAGGAAACTCTGCCGCATACCGTGCCTGACCGCGGACTTTGGCAGGTCCATCGATGCGGGTGAGTGGCTGTCCTTTGCGGACATGCCCTGTACCGGGCGCCGCGACGGGCGTAGGGAGATCGTCCAGCGCCTTAACCATGTGGGCGCTCCTTACCTTCATTCGTGTGCGCGGTGTCGTTGGTCACCGTGCCTCGTGCGGCGACGGTGATACCACGCGCAATCAACCGGCGGGCCAGTTCAATCTTAAAGTCATTCCCCCCCTGCCCCACAGCGCCGTCCAAGATGCGATCGGCCACGCGGTCCAGTACCGCTCCACTGGGACGCTCACCGGCCAGCAGTGCCTCCGCTTCCTCAATGCGCCAGGGCTTGTGGGCAACCCCGCCCAGGGCAATGCGTGCCGATCGCACGGTGCCGTCGTCGAACAGATCCAAACCCACCGCAACGGAGACCAGTGCAAAGGCATAGGAGGCCCGGTCCCGAATCTTCAGGTAGACCGAATGGGCAGCGTAGTCGTTGGGCGGAATCACAATGGCGGTGATCAGGGCATCGGCAGGCAACTCGGTGTCATGCTCTGGGTGCTCGCCCGGCAAGCGATGGAACCGAGAAAACGGAATGAGCCGCTTGCCTGCCTCTTCCTCCACTTCAACCAGCGCACCCAATGCTCCCAGCGCCACACACATGTCAGAAGGATGGGTGGCGATACAGGCCGTGCTGGCGCCCAATATCGCGTGCTGCCGTGTCACTCCCCCGATGGCGCTGCAACCGCTGCCGGGGGCGCGCTTGTTGCAAGGCAATGCCACATCGTAGAAATAGATGCAGCGCGTGCGCTGGAGCAGATTTCCGCCGTTGGTAGCTGCGTTGCGGATTTGGGGTGATGCGCCGGCCAGGATCGCCGACGCCAGCAACGGGGCATGTTGGCTGACCAGCGGGTGGTATGCCGTGTCGGCGTTATGCGCCGTGGCCCCCAAGCGCAAACCCTCCTCCTCAGACCAGGTGATGCCCTTCAGGCCAACATCGGCAATGCTGACCAGGCGCGGCGGTTGGGTAACGCCTGCCTTCATCAGGTCCAGCACGTTGGTCCCCCCGGCCAGGAACTGCGGACGCGTAATGCGTGGCTGGTTCGGGTTGATGGATCCGAGCGCGCGTCGAGCCGCTGCCGTGTCTGTTGCGCCAACCAGGTCGAAGGGATTCATGCCGGCACGCTCCCCACCACAATGGGTTGATTGGGATCACGACTCTGGTCGATGCCTGCCACCTCGCATACGGCCGTCGTGATCTGCGTGTAGGCCCCGCATCGGCAAATGTTGCCACTCATCAACTCTCGGACATCATCCCGCGTACGCGCACGCCCCTCATTGATCAGACCGACGGCCGAACACAGCTGGCCCGGCGTGCAATAGCCGCACTGAAAGGCATCGTGTTGGAGAAACGCCTCCTGTAGGGGGTGTAACACCTCACCTTTGGCCAAGCCTTCAACCGTGGTGATGGCCTTACCGTCTTGCAAAGCGGCCAGCAGCAGGCAGCTATTGAGCCGTCTGCCATCGATCAGCACGGTGCAGGCGCCACATTGCCCGTGGTCGCAGCCCTTCTTGGTCCCTGTCAGACCCACCTGCTCGCGCAGTACATCCAGCAGGGTCGACCAGGCTTGAACGTCCAAGGGGTAGGCATGGTCGTTGACGTGGAGAGTGATCGGGTGGCGGCTGGGGGCGCCGGGGGCGAACTGATCCTGGGGCGTGCCTGCGATGGTCATGGGGGCCTCCTGATGCCCTGCACAGTGGCCCCGCCGGAGTGAAGACGGGGCGAACTACCTTGTTCTCGGAGGCGGTGTCCTCGTGGCCGCTAGCGCTAGCTCACAACGGGATGGGCGGGCCGCGCTTTACTTCCTGACCATCGAAGACCATCTCGTACCCCTCATGGAAATCGAACGCACGCACCGTGCCGGGCGATGCCACGCGGCTCAGGTAATAGGACAGACTTTCCTTGTTGAACCAGGTCTTGGCCACGAGGCTGGAGGGCACTTTGGATTCGTCAATGGCCGCATACCGGCTCGTCGGCACCCGATAGAACGATGTGGGAATCTCGACGCCCCGGGCTTGGCAGAAGCGCTCGATATGGTGTCGGTAACGTTGCTTCATGCGCTACCGCCTGGCGGTTTCATGGGTGGCCAGCAACACCTCTGCCCATTCACGCGCGTGCATCCTCGGCCGCAACCTCGTATTGGATGACCCAGAAATCATCCACTTCTGCCAACCAGTCCGAATGCCTTTTCCCCACGGTGCCGTGACGGCGTACGGCCACGTGGAGTACCACCGTCTTTCCTGCGTAGCGCTCGAGCACATGAAACTCGAAGGTGCCGTGATCGCTCCATTCGGAGACCGCTACGGTGTCATCCCCAACGGCAAAGCCATACAGCACATCCCCCGAGGCCACGGCTTCAATCTGCACGACGGTGCCCACCTCAAGCTTGGGGCGTCCCCCATTCCCCAGAGTCGTTACCCACTGATGCCCTTGGTTGTCGCGGACGTTATCAAGCTTGGCGATAGCGGTGCTCATGCACCGCATTGAACCTGCGCTGCCGCATAAATCAGGTGAAGCTTAGCGGGACGGTGTCGTAGGCACCGGCGTGATTCCGGTTAGCGTGCACGCGCCGGAGTCTTGCTGGCGCGCTTGGTGGGTCCAGACACCGCTGCTTTAGCGCCGGGGCGCTTGATGGGGCGACTGCGTGCTTGCGACAGACGCGCTTCAAGCGCGGCCGGTAGTTCGGCCAAACGTGCCAATTGCTGCTCCAATGCCTGCGCCCGGCCGCGTAGTTCGCTGGCCTGCTGCTCCGCCGCCGCGCTGGCGGCGCGGGCCTCTTCGCGCTGCTGCCGCAGCAGATGCTCGCGCTCTTGGGCAGCGCGCTGGCCTGTTGACCCTTGCACCCGCAGGTCCTTGCTCTCCTGTCGCGCTCGATCGATCTCGGCGTGGGCGCGATCCTCCACCGACCGCACGTGCTCGGCCATGGCGTCGCGCTCGGCGGTCCATGAAATCTCGCGCTCGGTGGCGGTTCGATGCGCCAAGTCCAGTTCGTGTTGCAGGCGGTCCGCGCGCTCCTGCTGAGCTAGGCGTTGTCCGGTGAGCTCGGCGATCTGTGCGTGCTGTGCCTCAAAGGCGTGCTGCAGATCCACCAGCCGCTGCTCGGCAAGCTCGGCCCGCTGGGTGGCCCGGCCCGCCTGCTCGACGAACTCACCCACCCGTGTTTCCCGGGCATGGTCTTGCGTCATCAACTCTTGGCGAAGCTGCTCCACCTGCCGGTGAGCATCGGCCACACCTGCCTGCGCGTGGCTGTCGGCCGCCGCCAATGCCTGCTCCCACAGCTGCTGGGCGAGCTGTCCTACCGCATCGGGCGCGGCGGGTATCGCGATGGCCGTGGTGTGACGGGCCACTCGCGGGCCTAGCGCCTGCCACCACGTCTCTAGCCAGCGTGTCACGGTGTTGGGCGAACCGGTTCCCAGGTGGGCGCGGATGCGCTCCACCGTGGGTCGCTCCCCGGTCTGCAGGATGGCATCAGCTGCTGAGTGGACGTCGTTTTCGGTAATGCCCCGGGCCATGACGCTCTCCGACTACCAGTAAAGGGGTGTTCGTGCTTTACTTCCGATAAGGGATAGTTATCGGAAGTAACATCACTGTTTCGTATTGAAAGATACATACTACATATGAAATCTAGCATACTCGCCCCCGTTCCTGCCGATGCCCCCTTACTGGCCCCTGATCGGCTCGCCCATCAGGCCCGCCAGGCGGTGCAGGAGCTGCTGGCCGAAGCGGCCGCGCTCAACACCACGCGCAGCTACGCCAGCGCCCTGCGCTACTGGGCTGCCTGGTTCCAAGGCCGCTTTGGCCAGCCCATTGCCCTGACCGTCCCGGAGCCCGCCGTGGTCCAGTTCGTCGTCGACCATCTGGCCCGCCGCGGCAAGACAGGATTGGTATGGGAGTTGCCGCCCACGTTGGACGCCCAGCTCGTGGCCGCGGGCCTGAAGCAGAAGACCGGTGCCTTCAAGCTCAGCACCGTCGTGCATCGCGTGGCGGTGCTCTCGGCAGCCCACCAGGCCCGCAAGGCGGCCAACCCGTGCGAGGCACCGGCCGTGCGTCAGTTGCTCAAACGTGGCCGGCGGGCGTCGGTCAAACGCGGTGAGCGGCCCCACAAGAAGAGCGCCATCACCCGTGCCGAACTTGAGGCCCTACTGGCCACCTGTGACGACTCGCTCGAGGGACGGCGCGATGCGGCGCTGCTGCTGTTTGGCTTTGCCAGCGGCGGGCGTCGGCGCAGCGAGATCGCCGCCGCCGACTGGCAAGACCTGCGCCGTGTCGGGCCTGCAGCATTCATCTACCGCCTGGAGCACAGCAAGACCCAGCAAAGCGGCCCCGGCGCTAGCGCCACGCCAGATAAGCCGGTGCTCGGTCGTGCCGGCGCTGCGATGGAAGCGTGGCTAAGTGCCGCTGGCATCACCGAGGGCGCCCTGTTCCGCCGCCTCTGGGGCGAGCGTGTGGGACCGGCGCTGTCGCCCAAGTCCGTGGCGGCCATCGTGCAGCGGCGTGCCGTGCAGGCCGGGCTGGAAGGGGACTTTGGCGGGCATAGCCTGCGCTCGGGGTTCATTACCGAAGGCGCTCGCCGGGGCATCGCCCTGCCCGCCCTCATGGCGCTGAGCGAACACCGCTCCGTGGCTCAGGCGATCGGCTATTTCCAGGCCGGTGATGTAGCCCACAATCCGGCCGCCTCGCTGATGGAGCCCGATGCCTGAGGGCCTGGGACGCGTGCTGCTAGGTCAGCGTGGCGTTTTCCGACTGCCGCCGGCCAGCTCGATGCTTTTGAGTAATGCCTTCTTCTTGCGCACGGAAAGCCCGTTCCACTGCAGCAGCAGCTGGGCCAAGAGCTCGTCTTCGGTGTAAAGCAACGCCGCCGGCACGCCCAAGACCTCGGCCAGCTGCTTGGCGGTCTTGAGCTGGGGCTCATGCTTGCCCCGTTCGTACTGGTTGATACGCGGTGAGGCCACGGCGGGGTCCAAGCCGGCCAGGATGCCGAGCTGTCGTTGGGATAACCCGGCTCTTTCCCGCGCCAGCGCCAAACGCCGCGCGAAAACCGGAAGTTCTGCCGTCCGCCTGGTCACTTTCGCCCCCTCAAGGAAGGCATAAGGATGGCGAAGTGACGGACGCTTGGATACTAAGATATTCTTAGATGGTAGGCAACGCGATGAAGGCCTCCTGCATCGGGCTGCGCCCCTTCCGGCCGGTGTGTTGGACCCATGAAAAGAACAAAGCCGGTTCGTGCCGTCCCGCCGCGTCCGGATGCGCCGCTCATTCCAGACGTCATCCACCTCGGCGGCCGGGGCGCGCTCTACCTGCTTGCCTTAATCCAAGCTCACCACTCCCCTATGCGGTTGGCACCCACGGTCGAGGGCACGCAGTCCGTGCTCACGGTGCTGGGAACGCTCGGACTGATCCGGGTGGATCTGCCCGGACAGTGCGATGGTTTCCCCGTGGTCGGTGGGGAAAAGCAGACCTGGACCTATACCTGGTCGTATGCGCCGCTGGAAGAGGTAGAGGAGCAGCTGCGGACGTACTTGGCCACCCAAGCGCACGAAAGCGCCTTGGCTACCACCTGGCTGCGGGTGTGGCAGGAACTGCTGCCCCAGGAAATCCATGCCTACCTGCAACACCAACTGCGCATCCATCACTTTAGCGACGTTTATCTGGCAGGCCTGAGCGCGCTACTGGAGCCCAACGATGCCCGCTACGGCTTGGGCCACTGGCGCTATGCGTGCTGGGCGACGGTCCGCAGCATGGCCTCGGTCTGCCTGCAGTACCCCGGCAATGCTGAGATACTCAAATACACCCTGGCCAGCGAGCTGCCGCGGCGATTGAAACTGGCGCAAGGCTCCTACGAGGGCAAGCTGTGCTTCTCGCCCTCACACTCGTTACCCGATAGCGCCCTGACGCGCGTGTTCACCACCATTGCCACGGCGCTAGGGGACCAATACTGGATAGCACCGCCTACGCTAGAGTCGATAATGGAGGGTGTGCAACAAGGGCGAGCCACCCGCTAATCAGGGCGCCGGCCCCATCCCTGTTCGCGCGCCTCGCTCAACGCAGCGCGTTCGGCGGCCTCTTCGGAAGGGTGGAATCCCACCGTGATCCCATGGAACCGGGCGGACCCGGCTCCAGTGGCAAAGCTGTAGCGCGCCTGCCAGTAGGCGATGTCAAAGTTGGTTCGCTTTTGCTCGGAGCTGAGCTCCAGCGCCGCCCCGTTATCGACGATCGTTTTCATGATTCACTGGCCAGAACCGCCTCCCCCGCAAATTCTAAAAACAGCGGCCGATCAGTTTCAAGCCCCCTGCTTTAGCCGGGGAACTTGGGAAATTTCTCGTTGGGATGGCGTGCCTTCCATTCCTTGTAGGCGGCCGTGCCCTCCCAAGCCGTAAAGGCCCGCGGGGGGCGACCGCGACCGGTCCAGGTTTCGCCGGAATGTGGCAACCAGTACTTGGGCGCAATGTCCTTGCTCGGCGCCGCCTTTTTCGCGCGGCCGGGGCTGGCGGATCCAGCCGCGGTAACGATGTCGACTTTTTGCTTGGCCGTGAACAACGCTCCGTACTGGGCCAGCAGACTCATCACCTCGGCGTAGGCATCGCTGGATTGCTGCTGGCGCAGCTGCACTTCTTGCTCTTCCAGCTTTCGCAGTTCTTCCTCAAGCTGGGCTTTGGCAGAGGCGATGGAGTCCAAGGTCGGCTTGCTCATTAAAATCTCTTGTACGAACGCCAGGCGCGCTCATCGTCTAGTGTAGGGCATAAGCAAAATAGCCTTAGAGAGGGCGCACCCTAAGCAGGCCT
This sequence comes from Pseudoxanthomonas mexicana, assembly GCF_001556105.1. Lineage (GTDB taxonomy): Bacteria > Pseudomonadota > Gammaproteobacteria > Xanthomonadales > Xanthomonadaceae > Pseudoxanthomonas_A > Pseudoxanthomonas_A mexicana_A. The sequence continues at coordinate 15,602 of NZ_LSIF01000025.1, forward strand.
GCCAGCAGGCGCTTGGCCAGGATGAAATAGTTATATAGATCAAACTCCGGCTCGGTCAAGGTGATCTTCCTTGCGCCAGGCAAGTTGGCGGCACTTCCGCAATAGTGCCAGCGATCCACATGAAGCCGATTCAGCCTCAGAACTGGGGAGGGAACAGACTCCGATCAGCTTCTCCATTGAGACGCTCGAAAAGGTCTACCACGTCGTCAAAGACGAATTGCTTCGGCGGGGCTTTGCCATCAAGAGTAGCCCACGGTATCGTCATGATCATCACGTGGTGAGGCGTTTGCATGCTCACGCCATGTCTCGTGCACCACCCTCGCACATGCGTCGAAGACGAGGAAGGTCTAGGTAGCGTACCCCTCGGCCCTCGACGGCGATCATGCCGGATGCCGCCAATTTCGTGAAACTTCGACTCACCGTCTCGATTACCAGACCTAGATAGTTGGCGATGTCCATGCGACTCATGGGCAACATAAGCCAATCTGGCACCCGCTCGGAGCGCGCCGTGCGATCGTGCAGGCTTACCAGGAACATGCCGACGCGATCCACTGCCCGTGGACGCGTCATCGAGGCGATGTGGTCCGAATCGTCGTGCACGCGCTGCAGGAGGGCGTGCATCACCCTCGACCTGACCGTACGCAGAATGCGTGGGTCCGCCATCAGATCGTCCAGCGAGAATGCGCAGACGCGTGTATCCGCCAGCGCAACGATCTCCAGGCAGCCCGATCCCGCACTTGAATTGGGAAGTGCAACCAATTCGCTGGGAAAATGGAACGCAAGTGTTGTTTCGTCGCCACCTGCGCTTAGGACCGAGGATTTCAGGGCGCCCTGAACCACGATATGGCTGCGAAGGGAGAGTTCACGCGATTGCAGGAGAGACGCGCCTTTTGGTATCTGCAGCTCCTCCCTCGATGGCAATGACGCAAGCTGCTCAGCCCAATGCCACGATGTGCCATGTGGGCTATGACGCAGCAACGGATGTCCCATCCTGCCCTCCATTTTGTACTAGACGATTAATCTGCGTGTGCAATTTCCTGCGCGTGCCGGATGCTAGACGCTGGCCCGACACTCATCAAGATCTCGTGATCGGGAGCCAAGCTGCACGACCATAACAGGCCTATGTCGATAAAGAGCCCCCCCTGCGGACGTCACCTACAATGGCAAACTTGCCCAACAACACCTAAGTGCAGGAACTGCTGCTGCAAGCCGTGGAAACCGAGCGCGTCGGCTTCAAGGTGTATGCGAGGAGAGCGGCACCCACAAATATGTGCTCACGCGCGTGTTTGAGGTCATAGGGATGGACATCGAGGCGACCCGCACGGAACGGGAGGTGGTCATCCACCATGGCGTGTCGCAGATGGCCGCCATCGAGAGGCCATTGCGAATGCGCATCCTGCGGCCGCGTAACGGGGACGGCCGAACGCATGGGGCTCGCGGAAACTAAGTGCTGCCAGAATTGAGAACCGTGCAAGATCGCAGACGCCGGCGACCCGAGCGGCAAGGCTCAAAGCCGTCTTCGATGCTGTGGCGCAGAACGAAGGCCACCACCTCTACCACCCCATGGACTGGGGCGAGCGTTGTGGATCCGGCGCCTGATCATGCTGTGTCGCCGCCGCCGGAGGCAATTCGCGACGCGGATACCGCGGTCGGCGCATCGCGTGCGGCTCCCGCGCGTGTTCTGCCGATGCCCAGCCCCCAAGTTGAGACCATTGCCGGATTCACATCGAATTGACGTCCTACCGCCTAGCGTCGGTTTACCGAAACGGAGCAGGCCATGAGTATTTTCTCCCCGCTGACCGGCGAAGTTTCCGACAGCAAAGTCGCGGCAATTTTTCGCGATGCGACGGGCGCGCGCAATGCGGCCGCGCGACTGACGGGTGACTTACATCTCACACCTGGTCGAGTGCGGGTCGTCACGCCAGGCGATGCGCACCTCGGTAGGCAATTGGAGCCAGAAAGCCACGGCATTTTCCGAACCATGTTGATTGCACACTACAAGATGGCCTTCGCTGGGCTGGTGGTCGGGATTTTGGCTTACGGCCTGTTACGCGGCGCTGGTATTGCCGCGGTAGTCAACTCCCCGGTCCTCTCGGCCGTGGTGATCGTCGCCTTCTTCGGCGTCTTCGGTGCCATGCTCGGGGGGCTCGTCACATTGCGCCCGGATCACTCGCCCTACGTGAACGCGGTCAAGAGCGCGCTGCGTGACGGCCGCTCAGCGGTCATCGTACATGCCATGGATACCGACCAACGCGACCGCGCCAGTGATGCCCTGACCAACGCCGGCGGCGAAACTATCAAGACGCTATAAAATGATGTAGCAAGCAGTATTTGGGTTATCTACAAGCGGTTTGTGTTCGTTTGGCAATGCTTCTGGTCTTTGATCGAAGTGAAGACAACGTCGACGCAGATAACTTGCGGAGGCTTAAACGGTGCTACCTCAGAAGGTCGCATTTCAGGGACATGGTCAGTTGACGACGTGTCCACGCGTGCATCCCTAGCGTGGCCGTGAATCTCGCTTAGGAAACTCATCGGTGACAGGCGACACTCCACTGCCCGCCAAATTCACCTGGCGCGACGAGGGCGCCCGCGTGGTGCTCACGATGGACCACGTGCCTTTGGCACAGGTTGAGCCGGCGGGTCACGCATGGGTGGTGCGAACCCTGACGCATCAGCTCGCGCCCATGGGCGATCCTCCTTCGCGTATTGCCGTCCCCTCCCTGCAGCGCGGAAAGGCCTGGCTCACGCGCTGGGCGCGGTGTCATCAGCAGGAGATCGCCGCAGTGATCGCGGCCCATCCCGCGACAGCGTCGTTCTCGGGGTCGTAATGGGCGTGCCGTTGCCCCGGGATTTCTATCAACGTGATCCTCGCGTGGTCGCCCCTGCCCTGCTTAATAAACTGGTCGTGGTCGCTGACGGCCGCGCAGGCCGTATCGTGGAAGTGGAGGCTTACTGTGGGGCCGCTGACCCCGCTGCGCACACCTACCGGGGGAAAACGCAACGCAACGCCACCATGTTCGGGCCGGCGGGCCATCTGTACGTGTACTTCAGCTATGGGATCCACTGGTGCGCCAATACGGTGTGCGGAGGTGTCGGAGAGGGGGTGGGCGTACTGTTGCGTGCCATTGAGCCGGTTCAGTGCGTGGATGCGATTCGCCAGGCTCGTGGCCACCTGCGAGGCGATCGAGAATTGGGAAGCGGCCCAGGGCGCCTGGCGCAGGCGCTAGGTATCACAGGCGAACTCAATGGTGCGGATCTTGTTGCTCGCGATCACGGTATCTGGTTAATGGATGATGGCGTTCCGCCGCCGGTTACCCCGGCCGCGACGCCGCGCATTGGCATATCCAAAGGCGTGGAGCATCCATGGCGCTGGCATGTGCCGGGCAACTTGCATGTCTCCAAGGTGCGCGCCGCTTATCAGCGTCGCACGTGATGTCTCTCAACCACCGCCGCGCCTGACGTTGACGCCACATCCACGGGCAATGCTCCACGTTCTTACAGCCTACCTCACGGAGACTGTCATGACCGTCAGCAACAAGCTGCCACCGGATTTCCGCTGGCAGGAAGATCGGGATGAGTTTACGCTCTTCCTTGATTCACACCCGCTAGTGAAGGTGGCTCCGGTCGGGTCGGGCTGGCGAGTGGATACCTTGCTGGAAGCACCCGGCATAGGCCTGCATCAAGTGGCGGTGCGACGGGCGGAATACGGTAGGAGCTGGGCCGCTCGTTGGGTGCTCCAGCGGCAGAGAGCTATCGCCGCCGCCTGCGGTCGTGAAGATCTGATCCCGCCCGTCGTGCCCGCCCCACCTCGCCGCACTTACGCTTGGCAAGCACCCAGCTGGGCTCGCGCCGCCGGTTGAGCACGCGATCTGGCATGTCCACCATCGACCGCAATTTCGTTACGGATGAGAGGGGGATATGGCCGGGCATCTGGCTACTAGCCTTCGCGGCTGGAGCCACTAACGCCGTCGGACTGATCAGCTTCCAGCACGAGGGCCTGACTCATCTCACGGGCAACACCTCGTTGCTAGGCATCTCACTGGCTCACGGTAGCCCGGCCGCAGCCATCCACTATTCGATGATGTTGGTCTCGTTCGTTACCGGTTGCGCCGTCACAGGACTGATCATGCGTGACAACGAGCTCAAGCTTGGCTGGCAGGAGGGGGCAGCCCTAGGTCTGTCGGCCGCCTTGCTCTCCTTTGCTCCGTTGCTGCTTGAGGGGGACAACTTCAGCGGCCTCTACTTGGCTTCAGGCGCCTGTGGACTGCAGAACTCCATCGTCACCGGTTACAGCGGCTCAGTGGTTCGAACCACGCATGTGTCCGGCATGTTCACGGACCTGGGCATCTTCCTCGGCCGTTCCTTGAGGGGCATACCCGCTAACCGCAGACGACTGGTCATGAGTTGCACCGTGATCTCAGGCTTTCTTTTGGGTGGCGTTGTCTGTGCCTTGGTGATCGATAGCCTGGAATACCGGGCACTGTGGATACCCGCGGGGATAGCAGCTTGCTTGGCGGCGCCCTGCTTGGTCGCCGAGTTCAAAACAAGGCTGCCCTAGGATTCGAGCCTTTAACGCTGGCGCCCGCTTGCTTTCCCTCGTCGGCGGGTATTCCGTGCCACGTAGCAAACGATGGTGTCAATAAATCGCCGTCCGACTCTTGATAGACCGCGGCGCAGGAAAAGTACTTCTCTGGCAGGTGGGCAGCGGACTCAACAACCCGACCTCGTAGTGGAACTTATACTGGCCATACGAGAACTTGACGGTAGGGATGACCTAGTCAAACAGTAGTCCTAGCTCCCTTAACATTCTAGTCAGAGTTCTTGACGGACTGCCGGCAAAGCACCCTCATTTCAGCCGCGGGCTAACTCGGTTAATAGCTGAGTGGCCAAGGCTTGCTGGCGCTCTGGCAGCCGCCTGAGCAACGTCAGACATCTTGCCTCAAATTCACTCTTGGCTTGCTCGGATAGCAGAGTGGGCCGCTGCCCCCGCCGACGTGCATGCTGTGTGCCTCGGCCCGTAGCCAGCCATTCAAATCGCACGCCAGTGAGTTCGGCAATTTCGCTCAGGTGCTCAATTCTTGGATGAGTGCCACCATCCAAACGCTCCCACTGCGCTACTGCACTGCGATTAATACCCAAATGCTCTGCCAATTGGGACTGGGTCAGTGATGCCTCTGATCGGGCGCTCTGGATCCGAGCAGCCATACACGTTTTCACTTATGGTCCCTTGGGCATCGGCAAGCACTCCATGATCTCAACACTGTTGCCTGAAAAAATGGAAAAGTGCGGATGATTCTCGAACATTTTGGCCGCCGCCTCGTGCGACTCTGCCTCAACAATCGTATACGCCGTAATCCTGTTTTCGGTATTGGAGATGCCGCCCACCGAGGCGCAAATTGTTCTGCCGACAGGAGAGCCATGATCAACGATAGCAGACGCATGCTCCACTACCCAAGCCCCCCAAGCTTCCATGCCGCGGCGATTTCTCGTTTCATCATTGTCTACCTCGCCGCGCTCGTTCTTCTGGTGCCCTGACAAAGATCCGATGTAGATAGCAAGGTACTTGCTCATCGACTGCTCCAGCAACGTAATGATTGCTTGAAAAGATCCTTCTTGAACCACTGACCGCACGACAGATTGTAGTTGTCTGCCGAGCGGCCGGTCTGCGCCGTTCGTTCTGTTCGTCAAGGCCTTCCATCAGTCCTTTCTGTTACGCCGGGGACGTCCAGCGGCTCCGGGGATACCCAGAGCCTCAAGACGAACCACGCCAGCGCTACGGCTCCCACGCTGAAAATGACATCGCCCGGCACCCGCATCCAAACCAGCATCTCCACGATCGGCTTTTGCATAAACTCGGCTGATCGAGCGTAGGAATAACCATGTTCTATAGCGGCAAGTAGCTGCAGCGTCCCCAGGGGCAACAGGGTAAGCACAGCCATCAGTGCCAACCCAATATTCAAGCACCAGAAGGCGGCTTTTAATGCGCCTGTGTTCCATCGCATTTGACCTCGCAAACCGCGCAAGCAGAACAACACTAGCGCGATACCCAGCATGCCGTATACGCCAAACAGGGCGGTATGACCATGCAACGGAGTCAAATTCAGACCCTGCATGTAGTAAAGCGAGAGCGGCGGGTTAATCAAGAACCCGAACAAGCCCGCGCCGACCAAGTTCCAGAACGATACCGCGATGAAAAAAAGGATAGGCCAGCGATAGCGATCCATCCATGGCGTCGCCTTACCCATACGATAGGTGTGGTAGGCCTCAAAACCCAAATAGGCCAAGGGGACGACCTCCAACGCGCTGAAGCTTGCGCCGAGGGCCACCACAGCGGTGGGCGTACCGACGAAGTACAGGTGATGCAAGGTGCCCAAGACGCCACCAGACATGAAGATGATGGTGGCGAACATCACCGCCGTTGTGGCGGACTTCGGACCGACCAGACCCAGCTTGACGAAGATCAGCGCCATCACTGCGGCCGCAAAGACTTCGAAGAAGCCCTCTACCCACAGATGGACCAGCCACCACCGCCAATACTCCACTTCGGAGATGTGGGTGTGTTCGTTCCACATCAGTGCCGAAGCGAAGAACAGGCCGATACACACGGTAGACAAAAACAGGAGGCCCACTACGGTGCGTGTCTCGGTTTTGGGGCCACGCAACACCGGCCATAGCGCCCGACCTACTAGCACTAGCCAAAGCAGCAGACCGATAAACAGATACCACTGCCAGAACCGCCCCATGTCGGCGTATTCCCAACCTTGGTGGCCAAACCAGAAGTTGTGTTCCAGCCCGAGCTTTTGCATTACTGCCAGCCACTGCCCAGTGAAGGAGCCCACGACAATGATCAAAAGCGAGAAAAAGAGGAAGTTCACGCCCAATCGCTGGAACTTCGGTTCGTGCCCGGACAATGCTGGTGAGATATATAGGCCTGTTGCCAGCCATGCCACCGCGATCCATAGCACTGCTAACTGGGTGTGCCATGTACGTGTAATGGAATAGGGCAAGACATCGGATAGCGCGTAGCCGTACGCCACCTGCCCTTCTACTTGATAATGCGCTGTGATGGCACCCAACAAGATTTGCAGTAGGAACAGGGCCAGCACTACCCAGAAATATTTAGCCGTTGCGCGCATGGACGGCGTGATCCGCAGCGTCGCTAACGGATCTACAGCCGGTAGCGCCGGCTCGTCCTCGTCCCGAGTACGCGCGTGATGCCAACCCAGCAACGCGATACCAGCAATCAGAAACAGCACACTAAAGGCGGACCAGACCCACAGGGAGGGTGGCGGGCGGTTGCCGATCAGCGGTTCGCTGGGCCAGTTGTTTGTATACGTTACACGTTGGGGCGACACCCCCGCCTGCACCGGCGCAATCGATTCCCCAGCAGGACCGGGGCGCTCCGTACCAGCCCCCCATGCGGTCCACCAGAAGAATGCTGTCATGGCTTTACGGTGGGTTTCATTGGGCACCGTATCGTTCTTCATCGCATACGCTTCCCGAAGCGCCACCGTCTCGGGATCGTTGCCGAACAAGCTCACGTAATGGGCGGCGACCTTCGCCATCGCATCAGCCCTGACGTCGGGGACCGTGATGACACGCGTTTTGGGATCAAAGGTGTTTGATCTAATCAATGGCTCCAGGCGGGCTCTTAGCATGCCCTGCTGCTCTGGAGGTAATTCCCGGTAAGTGGCCGCACCTGCTGCAGGGGCCCAAGCATCGAGAATCGCGACCGCTTCCCTGTGCAGCCAGTCAGCGCTCCAATCGGGTGCTACATAGCCCCCATGCCCCCAAATGGAGCCCAGTTGCATGCCGCCCATGGACTGCCAGACCTGGCGGCCCCGCTCGATGTCTGCGCGTGTATAAAGCTCTCGGCCATCCTCCGCCACCACCCGCTCGGGGATAGGGGGCGCTGTTCTGAAGATCTCGGTTCCTGCCCACAGCAGTACGGCAAAGGACACGACCAGCAGCGTGCCTAGTCCCAGCCAAAGCTTCTTGGTGGCGTCCATGTTCACTCCTTGGTGATGATGGCTCTCACTATCCTGCGCAAAGTTCGTAAAATCATTGTGAATTCATGCTGCACGCGCACATGGTTTCCCCTCATTTGCGTACGAGGATTCGCTCAATGGTCCACTACTACTTGCAGATCAAAGCCGCCCACATCTTCTTAGGGGTAATGGTCGGTGCTTTTTTCTTGGCTTCATTTGTAGCCGCTTCTAGACCCTCTCTGGCAAACGTGCGTGCACTCATGAAGTATCTCAGTTGGACGGTCGATCTCACTTTGCTGACGGCAGCACTGATGCTACTTACCATCTTGCCAGCTGCAATGTATTCAAATGGCTGGCTCATCGTAAAGATGGTGGCTTTGGCCTTCTTTGTTGCATGTCGGCAATTCATGATCAGTGATCAGCCACCGGGCTTACCGCGATGGGGCTGGTTCCTACTGGGCGCGATCGTGCTTGGGTATGCATACAGCGTTGCTCGCGCCCATCATCCCCTCGGCTTTTTTTCGGATCTAAAGTAATGGGTATGATTGCTATTGCCGCTCTGCAGCAAGAGCTAACGCTTTCGCAGCTCATGCGCAAAAGATGATTTTGGTTATGTGCCGCGTGCGCGGTTGAGTCCTCCCACTATGCCGCCTTAGCCCTACGGTACACCTGTCATGTTTCGCAATTGAAGCGCAACGCTCTTGCGGGCAGTCGATGCAGGCTTCTTGCCGGCGCCGAGCCATAGCTCGTGCTGGGCGGCACGTGATCCCTGGCGGGTCAGGTCCATCGAATCGTGGTCGTGGCAGTTACGGCACTCGAGTGAATCGTTGGCCTCCGCCGGTTCCACTCGTGCGGGGCCACGATCAGACGCTTGTCGAGGAACTTCTCGCGTGTGTTAATGGTGCCGAAGATCCTGCCCCCAGACCTCTTTTGAGGCTTGCATCTTGCGCAAACTTGCCGGTCCAGTTGTGCGGCACTTGGCAGTCGGGACAGGTGCCGCGCACGCCCGAGCGATTGGCGTACTGGATGGCGGTCTTAAGTTCCTCGAATGCCTGGTCCTGCACCTCGTGGCAGCTAGTGCAGAACGCTTCCGTATTGGTCGCCTCCAACGCCGTATTGAAGCCGCCCCAGAAGATTACGCCCGCCACGAAGCCGAGGCCGAATTGCGGCTCGGCAGTCGCAGCGTGCTCCATTACGCGCCCCGACATCAGCCGTAGGTGAAATCGTTGTCCGGAAGCAGCAAGGGCTGCTACGGATACATTCTCTCCCCACCTTGCCGTTACGACGTGGGATGCCAGGTCCCCAAGCCGGCATGGAAAAGGCACGCTATCTCTACCAAGGCCTACACGTGCGCGGGTTTGACCTAGGGAGTGGCGTGGCGTTTCTACGCATTGTGGTCCACGAGGCCGACGGCTCCGATGGCAGAATCAAGTCTGCTGATTATTTCCTGCCATTTTGCGTCATGAACCAACTTGGCCCGAGCATCAAGGATTTCCTGTTCAAAGCTCAAGATCCGGGCCAAAGCACGCGCCTCAATAAGGTCGAGGATTCGTCAGCAGTGGATAGGGATTGATCGCCTGCCCCTCCCACCATCGCTTTTCGGGGCCAAGCAGGAACACGGCAAAATGCAGGTGCGGAGCTTGGGGGCTGGCGTTTCCCGTCGAGCCTACATAGCCGATCACCTGCCCTCGCTTGATCTGCTGCTGCTCCACCAGGTTTGGGGCATAAGACTGCAAGTGGGCGTAGTAGTACGCCACACGCCCGGAAGGCTCGAACTGATAGATCGTCAACCCGCCCCGCTCGCTGGTGAACAACTTTTCGATATGGCCGGCCGCCACAGCCACCACAGGTGTGCCCGCAGGGGCCATGATGTCGATGGCATCGTGCGATCGACCCTCACTCCGGGCATCGGTGAACGTATCAGTCAGCCCTTCTGCTACGACACCCTGCACTGGCATCTGAAGGGAGTTGACGTCCCCCTCGGAGGATTGCGTTTCAGATTCGCGAGCCGCCAGTAGCGATCGATCCGGCACGAGGGCAGGTGACTTTGGCGCAGCAGGTAGCGTGGGTGAGATGGCTTCCCGTCCCGATTGGGCCGCTTCAACGGGCCGTCCGTGCGGCGTTGGCCTGATGCTCACGCCCGGCCACACAAGGACCGCGAGGATGATCAACACCACCAGGCCAAGCACGTACTTCACGGCTAGTCCTGCATACGGACAGGGGTGGAAGGTGCAACAGCCGCAGCCACCCGCTTAACGTCCCAGTTGGTCAAACGCACGCAGCCGTGGGACTGGACTTTACCTATGCTAGCGGGCACCGGAGTACCATGCAGACCGTAATGCGGTTTGGAGAGGTCAATCCAATGCGTGCCCACGGGATTGTTAGGGCCCGCGGCAATCTTGGCCTTGGCATGGGAAGGATCGGCGTCCCAGAACAACTCCGGGTTGTAGTGGAATGTCGGATTCACCGCGGTGCCGACGATCTTCCATTCCCCCAGCGGCAACGGATCCTTTTCGCTGCCCGAGGAGACGGGAAACTGGGCTAACACTTTGCCTCCGGCATCGACTAAGGCCAGCGTGGAATCGGACTTGTCGACCACCACTTTGGCCGCCTTTGGCAAGGGGGCGACGTCACCGACATTGGGAACCCATAGATTGGTACCTGCCTTGGAAAAATCCGCCCCAGGATTTAGCTGCTTGAGCAGCGCGGGCGCGACATGAAACCGCTCACCCAAGGCTTCTTCGATGGACTCGTATCCCAAGGCCAGCAGCTTGGATTGAGCCATCATGTCTTGGGGGACTTTGCCATAAGGGCCGCCCACGTCGTCTGCTGTCACCGTGTAACTGACCACCGCAGCGGGCGCGCCTTCGTTGAGCGCGGTCCAGGTCGCTTGGTCCAGTTCGCCGGTGACAGGTAGACCTTGGGCCTGCTGATACCCTCGAAGCGCACGTGCTTGATTGGATCCGGCTTGACCGTCGATTTCCCCTGGCGAAAAGTTAGCGCGATCCAACAGCACTTGGGCGCGCAGAAGCCCTGCCACGCCCGTGCTGGTGGCGCTGTTGTTTGCCATGTCCGCCATAGGACGGCTGGGCTCGGCGGCCATTGCAGAAAAGGACATGCCGATCAGGCATGCGGCTGATATTCGTAGAAGGACCATGCTTCACTCCGGCTGGTTTTGGACATCGTCCGGTAGCCGGTGTCTAAGCCATGTCGAGAGCCCTTCGAGGGGTTAACTCCTCCCTTCCAGCACGTCCCGCACCCGCGTGGCCAACTCTTGCACGGTAAAGGGTTTGACGATCAGGTGAACGCCCGGGTCCAGCACCCCATTATGCACGACGGCATTTCGGCTATAGCCGGTGGTAAACAACACCTTCAGATGCGGCCACCTTCGGCAAGCCTCATCAGCCAGCTTGCGTCCATTCGTGACAGGCATGACCACGTCGGTGAACAGTAGGCTGACCCCCGGTTCGGTCTCCAGAATTTGCAGTGCGGCCGCTGCACTGTCCGCCTCCAGGACGTGGTAGCCAAGCGCAGTGAGCGCGTCCACGGAAAACTGCCTGACCGCCGGCTCATCCTCGACCACCAAGACAACTTCCTGACTTTCGCCACGCGGCAGCGGATTGGAAACCACCGACGTGCCGGCATCAGTACCTGCACCTTGCAGTCGCGGCAGATACACCTTGATCGTCGTGCCGCTGCCCAACTCGGAATAGATCTTGACGTGCCCACCGCTCTGCTTGACGAAGCCGTACACCTGCGACAATCCAAGCCCAGTTCCCTGCCCCACCTCCTTGGTGGTGAAGAAGGGATCGAAGGCTTTCTCAATAACCTCGGCCGGCATGCCACTTCCGGTATCCGAAACACATATCAGCACGTACTGGCCTGCGTTAATGCCCGCGTGATCTGCCGCGTAGGTATGGTCGAGATAGCAGTTGGCGGTTTCGACCGTCAGGCGCCCACCCTCGGGCATGGCGTCACGGGCGTTGACGGCCAGATTGAGAATCACGTTCTCCAACTGATTGGGATCGGCTTTGGTGCGCCACAATCCGCCGGAGAGAACGGTTTCCAACTGCACACTACTGCCCAGCGCATGACTGATCAGGTCGGACATGCCGGCCACCAACTTGTTGGCATCCAGCGACTCAGGACGCAGGGGCTGCTGACGGGAGAAGGCGAGCAGACGCTGGGTGAGCTGGGCTGCGCGTCGGGAAGCCTCCATTGCCATGTCTACATAGCGTTTCGCCCGTGCATCGTCAGGATTGATGCGATCACTCAGTAGATCCAGCGGTCCAATGATCGCGGCCAGCATATTATTGAAATCATGCGCGATGCCCCCGGTCAGTTGCCCCACCGCCTCCATCTTCTGGCTCTGACGAAGGGCATCTTCCATCTTCGCCCGCTCGGCCACTTCCTCTTGGACGCGCGATTCAAGCTGGTTGTTGAGCTGGAGCAGCTGGGTCTCAATATCCTTCTTCGCCGTTATGTCGATCGCGACACCCACCACCCGCACACACCGATCGCCTTCAAAGACGCCTCGGCCTTTGGCCGCCACCCAGCGGATAACGCGGTCTTCCTTACCTACGGTGCGGTACTCCACATCGTAGAGGGCGCGCTCGTCCGGATCGGCAGCGTTGGCAAATGCTTCCTCGATCTTTTCGCTGTCTTCAGGGTGCAGGCCGGCATAAAAGTCAGCCAGAGAAACCGGAGCGTCGGCGGAGATGCCGAACATCGCCTTGGTACGTGCCGGCCAGATGAGCACATCATGGACCAGATCCACGTCCCAGAAGCCGATTCCAGAGGCTTCGGTCGCCAAGCGCAGACGCTCTTCACTTTCGGCCAAAGCACTCTTTGTCGCGCGGCGCTCGCTTAGATCGAGCATGGCGCCGATCATGCGCAAGGCCGTGCCGCCGGGACCGCGTAATACGGTGCCCCGATCCAAGATGTCAGCGTAGGTACCGTCGGCGCGGGCGAAGCGATATTCAGCCGACCACGCTTCGCCCCCCTGCTCGATCACCGCATGGATGCTGTCATCGATGCGCTGGCGATCCTGGGGATGGATGTGCTCTAGCCACCATTGAGCCGAACTCTCGTTGATCGGGTGGCCAAAGAGCGTGGTAATGGCCTCGTTCCAGATCACATGGCCATCAGCCATCTGCCAATCCCAGATGGCATCGTTGGTCGCACGAGCTGCCAGTCGATAACGCTCTTGAGTTTCCCGGTGCTGAGCCTCGGCAGTTTTCCGATCCGTGATATCCAGCGAAGCCCCGATCAGACCAACGACCTGACCTTGAGCATCCAGCAGCGGTGCTTTGGTCGAAAGCCAGAACGCACGACGACCATCGGGGAAGCTAACTTCTTCCTCCAATTGCTCGGCCAGGCCGGTGGACATGATCCGCTCATCGGCTCCCATGACGGCAGCGGCTTGCTCGGGATCTTCCAATAACTCGGCATCGGTTTTTCCGATGTACTCGCCAGGTGGTTTGCCAATCAGTTCGGTGGTGCCGCGATTACCTATAAGCAAGCGCCCTTGTCGATCCTTGGCATACACCACGCCGGGTACCGCTTCGACGAAGGTGTTCAGTAGACTCTCGGCGTGATCGCGCTCCTGCTGAAACCGCCGCTTTTCATCGATATCGATCAAGATCCCGGGAAAGCTGCTGGCTTTGCCTTGGCTATCAAGATTGATCCAACCCACCGCTTCCACCCAACGCCAATGGCCATTGGCGGTTTTGATGCGGTACTGGTGGCTGTAGCGACCACCGACTTGCATTGCCAGTGCAATGGCCGATTTCAACGCGTCCTGGTCATCCGGATGTACCGCCGCAATCAGATCGCTTAAGTTCACTGTCCCCTGCGGCGGTTCGTGGGGTAGACCGAAAGCTAGTGCCAAGGCCGCATCGACTGTCACTTGATCGGTCTTGACGTCCCATTGCCACGTCCCTAACACCGCGCCAGCCGCCAAGGCCATTTTGCCGCGCTCGTTTTCCATGCGGTCTGCGGCCGCATCCATCGCAGAGGCTGAGGTCATCATCTAAGTTTGATCCACGAAAGTTACGTTCACACGCGTTCTTCCGAGGCTGTAAGCCTGGAGACCGATATCGCGTTGACGGACCTAGTCTATCCGAGGACGACCGCAGACGATCGGCCACAGGCGGCGCCCGGGCCTAGCATCCTGAGAGTGGTCCACGGAGCCTAGAGCAAAGCATGAAGATGGTCAGACAACCGCAATGCCATGGCCACCAGCGTGAAGGTAGGAAAGGCCCAGCCACCTGTGGGAAACACCGAGCTGCCGGCGATATGCACGTTGTCTAATCCGTAGACGCGTGCCTGCACGTCGACTACCCCTTCGTTGGGGGAGCGGGCCATGCGGGTGGTCCCCATATGATGCGCGGTCCCGTAAAGGGCGGCCGGTTCGCTCCTTGCTTCCGACAGCCACGGCGCGATCTGGAACTGGCCTTCACTGGCCTTAGCGAGTGCATCGCCAAAGAGGGTGGCTGCGCAGCGATACGTGTGCCAATCCAGCGGCGTCAGGCGCCAGTCCAGCTCCACGCGCCGCTGCCCCATCGCATCCAGCTCCTGGCTTAAGCGCACGCGGCTATCCGGGTTGGGCGCTTGCTCGAAGTATCCGACGACATCCACGCGCTCGGTCGCCACCGGATAGCGGCCATGACGCTTGCGTTGCCACGCGCGCATCACATGGGTGGGATGCCGTGCCACAGTGGCAAGCGCGTTGACTTGCGCACGCAGCGACAGGGAGGGACGTGTGTCAGACACGGTTGGCTGCGCCGATGCTAATGGTCCGTGGATGGCCATCGATTCATCGTGGGAGGGTGCGCGCAAGGCACGCCGGAAGTTGCGCAACGCCTGCAAACCCGCAGGCACCGGCCCTTCCACGGCAAACGGCCGTACGCGCGCATTGAGTAGGCGATACGACCTCAAGGCGCGTTCTGACAAGCAGAGTTCGGGAAAGCACGGCCTTGCACCCTTGCCGCCCGTTCGATCATAGGGCCGCGTTATCGACTCGGGACTTGGTGTGTGCAAAACGCCCCACCGGCACGAGGGATGCTCCATGAAGTAGCGGCCGACCAGATCCCTCTCATTACCTAAGCCGTGGGGTGCCACCGTGTTGGACAACAGCAGCAAGCGCGCGTTTTCAACTCCTCCCCCAGCCAACACGAAATACTTGGCGGCCACTGTGCACGTCTGGCCCGAGGGCACGCGCACCGTGAGCGTATCTACGTGATCCGCGGCGGAGCTGGCATCCAAACACAGCGCGTGGGTATGCAGCAGCATCTGGAGATTGGAGGCCCGCGCTAGTTGGCCACCAAACACTTCACCGAAGTACGTCGGACTGCGTACAAAATGAAGGTGCTGCAGATCTCCATTACCCAAGCTGGCGCAGGCCAAATCCTCGCCCGAGGCGAAGGAGCCCTCGCGCAAGTGGTGGGGATCGATGCCAAAGACTTCGCACGCTTGCAAATAATGCGGACGTAGCTGATCAAAACTTAATGGCCAGCCGCTATGCGGCACCCAGTCCCGGGTTGCGAAATCTGCTCCGCCCATCGGTATACAACCCCCGCCCCACACATGGCTGGTGCCCCCCAAGGCGCTCACGCGGCTTCGCAGCAGGTCCACACCGGCTTGGCCTATCGATATGTCCTCGCGCTCGGCCTGGCCGGTGAACTCAGGACGAGACCCACCGGCTTCGACCAGGCATACACGAACATGAGTACCGAGCCATCGACGCGCCATGCTGATCCCAGCAGGTCCGGCCCCTACGATGCACACGTCGGCCTCGATGTTCGTGGGCACCGTCCCCGTCCGGGCATCCAAGATCATGCGTATCGTTCCGATCGCAGTGAGCCGGCAACGCAGTAGCACGTAGAAGCAGGGATCCCCGCCATAGCGCCCTCAGGAAAGGTCACCTATTTCTTCACTGACGTGTGCGACAGACCTGAACGGCCAGCAGTGCCCGCCGTACTCAGGTAGGCCGTTTTTGCCCCCACCGCAGCAGGGCGCGTGGACGCACCGTAAGTGAAGTCCACATCCAATCTTCGCGCCAGTGCGGCTAACCGCCTGACGATGCCCGATCGTGCTCCCATGGGCGCCTTGGCATAGACCGATTGCCATAACGCGGAAACGAACGCAGTCGGATCGCCGATATCGGCGCCTCCGCGAACCAGATTTTCCGCATCTGCCAAGCGGTCTTCGATTTGCTGGGCACTCATCATGGCTGCGCACGCTATGCCCGCAGACGTGAATGCGTTGTATGGGCGCCGCGTAGCACCCCCAGGTGAGTCCGTCACAGCTGCTGCATCAAGGCAACTGCTCAAACCAAAAAGCGTAAGGCGTATTCTTGACGAGATAGCGGTTGTAGTCCTTGGCCACGTCGGTCCACCAGACGGGCCCCCGCTCCCCCAGCGCCACCTTGGCCGCTTGCACGCCGGCCCGAGCGCTCGCCAATGCGGAGGAATCACCGCTGCGCTGAGCGGCCTTGACAGCGCGGCGCGCCTGCATCAATGCATCGGTCAGTCGCTGTCGCACTGGCATTGCCAGCACCGGTTTCGTTGCGCGCCAGAGTCGCTGGCCAATGATGATGTATCGCCCGTCAGGGGTGTGAAGTGGATGGGATGGGGCTGGATGATTCACCGTCGCGATTTCCAGAACATATCGACTGCCACAGCCTATCTCGGCGCCCCATGCGCAGCTCGTTAACAAGCCGCTCGCTAAGGTTCTGGCTACTGCAGGAGGAGCCGGATGCCGCGACTTCAACATACCGATTGGCCTGAGCGGCTATGGATCGTCCGTCATGGACAAAGCGCGGGCAACGTGGCACGCGATGCGGCCGAGCTCAGCGGTGCCAGCCTCATCGATCTTGAGCATCGTGATGCCGACACGCCGTTATCTGCGCTGGGTGAACGCCAGGCACAAGCGCTTGCCGATTGGTTTAACACGCTCAATCTTAGCCAACGCCCCACCCACTTCATGAGCTCGCCCTTCGTTCGGGCGCGTCAGACGTGCGAGGCGGTAGCTCAAGCGCTGAAGGCAGACGTGGACGATATCCATGTCGATGAGCGACTGCGGGAAAAAGAGTTCGGGATCTTGGATCGATATACGGTCCAAGGCATCCGGCAGCAGTTCCCAGCCTTGGCTGAACAACGTGCCTTGGTGGGCAAGTTCTATTTTCGGCCCCCGGGTGGCGAAAGTTGGTGCGATGTCATCCTGCGCCTGCGTAGCGTGGTGGAGGTGTTGCGCCGGGATCACGTGGGCGAGCGGGTGGTGATCGTCGCTCACCAAGTGATCGTGAATTGCTTTCGCTATCTGCTTGAGTGCCTGGATGAGAAAGCCATTCTGGACATCGACAAACTGGCGGACGTACCGAACTGCTCTGTCACCGAGTACGGGTTTGGCTCTGACGATGAGCAACGTTTCGGGCTGATTCGGGCCAACTACGTTCCGGATCAGTTGGCGGCCACCGCTGAGGTCACCGTGGCTGCCGACACACCGGCAGGACCCAAATGAGCGCAGGCATCGCCACTGAGACCGATCAGGCGTTGCTCCAGACGTGGCCCCTACCCTCTCCTGAAGGCAGTCAAAGCAAAGAGGACCGCGGTCGCGTGCTGGTTATTGCCGGATCCCTGCACGTGCCCGGCGCTGCGTTGCTGTCGGGTGAGGCCGCCTTGCGTGCCGGCGCCGGCAAGTTGGCCGTTGGCGTGCCCCAAGACATCGCATTGCCGGTAGGGCTGGCGCTGCCAGAAGCAAAAGTACTGCCGCTTCCTAAAACGGCGGCTGGCTCCAGCACCAGCAGCAGCGCGCTGGAGCACACGGCGGCGCGAGCCGATGGGGTCCTGCTGGGTCCCGGCATGGAGGACACGCAGTCACTGCGCTCGATGGTGAAGCGACTGAGCCCGATCCTGGACTGCCCGTTGGTCGCTGATGCCGGCGCAATCGCCGGCTTCCATCAGCCGCATGCCCTGCGCCACTGTCCTATCCTGACCCCGCATGCCGGGGAGATGGCTTCCTTGCTCGATGTCGACATTGAGCAGGTCCATACTCGCGGCGCCGAGATCGCACTCCAAGTCGCTGCAAACCTCAATGTGCTGGTAGTGCTCAAGGGGCCCGTCACGTGGATTGCGGCCGCTGACGGTCGCTTGTGGGTGCACCGGGGAGGTTGCACGGGGCTGGGAACCTCGGGCTCGGGGGATGTACTGGCCGGCCTGATCGTTGGATTGATTGCTCGAGGTGCCTCGGTCGAACAAGCCAGTGCCTGGGGCGTGTGGCTTCATGGACGAGCTGGTGAGCTCCTGAGTTCTGAAATCGGTAGCGTGGGGTTCCTGGCGCGTGAATTGGCCGCATGGGTTCCCAAGCTGTTGGACGAAGTCGCAGGTGCCGACGCTCATTGAGCCCGCTGTCTTCACGATGTGTTGACAGCCCCTTCGGCATTTTCACCAAACTGAATAGTGAAGGTGAGCTATGCCAAGTTCCGGGGTCGTTTTGTTGGTGGAAGACAATCGCGCACTGGTCCAAACCGTGGGCGGCTACCTCGAGTCGCGGTCCTTTGACGTGGATTACGCCATGGACGGATTGGAGGGTTACCGCCTGGCCAGTGAGAACCGGTACGACGCCATCGTGCTGGACGGTAACTTGCCGCGGATGGATGGCCTGGAAGTGGTCAAACGCCTGCGAGAAATCGATCGCATGGGCACCCCCATCATCATGGTGACCGCTCGGGACACGTTGGAAGACAAGATTGCAGGGCTGGAACAAGGGGTCGACGACTACCTGACCAAGCCATTCTCCGCCCAGGAGTTGGAGGCGCGATTAAAGGCCGTGATCCGGCGCAACCGCAAGGAACTGTGCGGCCAGGTGCTGCAGGTGGCGGACCTGACCCTGGATCCGATGAGTCAACAGGTGCGCCGCGCGGGCAAACCGATCGCCATCGCGTCTGTAGGCATGAAGCTGTTGCAGATCCTGATGCGCGAATCACCGCGTGTGGTCAGCCGGCGAGAAATCGAACGCGAGATCTGGGGGGATGAGCTGCCCGATTCGGATGTGCTTCGCAGCCATCTCTACAACCTGCGCCGTGCCATCGACCGGGACTTCAGTCCGGCGCTGTTGCAAACGGTCAAGCAGGCTGGCTACCGACTGGCGGATCTGGACGGTCCTGATCAAGACAATGACGAGGTATCTGAAGCCAGGACTGCCACCAGCGCATAGTCGGGCTCCATTCTCCCACTCGCTTCCGCCAGGCGGCCTCAGTACGCCGGTCGCCCCTTAAGTTGACCCCCCGATATTCGGGCCTGGGCTCGCGGAACAAATCTTGCATCGCAGAAGCGACGCCAGCGCCTCGTGCCCCGATGACACCAGACAGGGGCTCCCTTTTTTTTTGGGTATCCGGATTTTAGTGTGGGACGACAGCTAAAGCACTTGCTTGTCTGACTGTTCTTGCTTGTAGGTTTCTAGTTTCGCAGGCTCGTCCGTTTCAAGCCTTCAGTGTGGGTTTTTCCTGCTGGCGCATGTCGGTGCAAGGAAGCAATCAGTGGGCAGGTCACCTTGCCTTGGCTCGACCTGCATGCCTTGACCAATTGGGATAGCGCCAACTCCATGCGCTGGAGATCGGCCAGCCGCAGGCGCACATCCGCCAGCCGCGCTGCCGCGAGGTCGGCGGACTCGTGGCAATGGGTGCCGTCCTCCAGCTTGAGCAATTGCGCAACCTCGTCCAGATTGAAGCCCAAGCGCTGAGCGGACTTCACGAACTTCACCCGGTCCACGTCCGTCGGCCCATAGCGGCGGATGCCGCCGATGGGCCGATCCGGCTCCAGCAGCAAGCCCTTGCGCTGATAGAACCGGATGGTCTCCACGTTGACCCCGGCTGCTTTGGCGAAGGCCCCGATGGTCAGGGTTTCCGGGATGTTCATCATGGCGCTTGACTCCGTACTTGGCTACGGAAGTAACGTTAGCGCATCACGCAAAGTCCCGGAAGGAGACCCTCATGGCAAAACCTAGCAACGGCCGCGGTGCACTGGCTGCCGGCGGCTTGGCCGCCATCCTTGCCTCGACCTGCTGCCTCGGCCCGCTGGTGCTGATCACGCTAGGCTTCTCTGGCGCCTGGATCGGCAACCTAACCGCGCTCGAACCGTATCGGCCGATCTTCATCGGCGCCGCGCTCGTCGCGCTGTTCTTCGCCTGGCGCCGCATCTTCCGGCCCGCCCGCGCCTGTGCACCGGACGACGTGTGTGCCGTGCCCCAGGTGCGAACAGCCTACAAGGTGATTTTCTGGATCGTGTCCGCCCTGGTACTGATCGCCCTCGCGTTCCCCTACGTCATGCCCCTGTTCTACTGAAGGAGACTGTCATGAAGAAATTTGTCGCACTGTTCGCTTTGACTGTAGCCCTGAGCGCTCCAGCTTGGGCCGCCACCAAAACCGTCACGCTGTCGGTACCGGGCATGACCTGCGCCACCTGTCCGATCACGGTCAAGAAGGCGTTGTCCAAGGTCGAAGGCGTCGTTGAAGCCAAGGTGACCTGGGAGCCCAAGGAAGCGGTGGTGACTTACGACGACACCAAGACGACGCCAGCCGCCTTGACCAAAGCCACCGAGAACGCAGGCTACCCTTCCACGGTCAAGAAGTGATCGTCCCATGACCGAGGCGATCACACTGCACGTCGATGGCATGACCTGCGGGGCGTGCTCCGAGCACGTCCGGCAAGCTTTGGAGAAGGTGCCCGGTGTGCGTTCGGCAGCGGTGTCCTATCCGCAACGGCGGGCTGAAATCACGGCTGATGCGGGCGCCGATTTGGAGATGGCACCGCTGGTCGCCGCCGTGTCTGCACTCGGTTACCGGGCGCAGGCTGCCGACATGCCGAGCAAGCCTGCGGACCTGTTGAACAAGACGCTGGGCGGGTTAAACGGCGAGCCGAAGCGCGGAGATGCAGAGCCGGCATTGCACGTCGCTGTGATTGGCAGTGGCGGCGCGGCGATGGCGGCGGCGCTGAAAGCCGTCGAGCAAGGAGCGCGCGTCACCTTGATCGAGCGAGGCACCCTCGGCGGTACCTGCGTCAATGTCGGCTGCGTACCGTCCAAGATCATGATCCGTGCCGCGCATATCGCCCATGTACGGCGCGAGAGTCCGTTCGACGACGGCATTGCGGCCGCTTCGCCGGCGATCCTGCGCGAGCGTTTGCTGGCGCAGCAGCAGGAGCGCGTCGACGAACTGCGTCACGCCAAGTACGAAGGTATTCTGGCCAGCACTCCCGCCATCACCGTGCTACGCGGCGACGCCCGCTTCCTGGACGACCGCCATCTGAACGTGCAACTGGCAGAAGGCGGCGAATGCGCAGTCGCCTTCGACCGCTGCCTGATCGCCACCGGCGCCAGCCCGGCGATTCCGCCGATCCCCGGCTTGCAGGGCACCCCTACTGGACCTCCACCGAGGCGCTGGTCAGCGACCGTATTCCCGAGCGGCTGGCGGTGATCGGTTCGTCGGTGGTGGCGGTCGAACTCGCGCAGGCCTTTGCCCGACTCGGCAGCAAGGTGACTCTCCTGGCGCGCAACACGCTGTTCTTCCGCGAAGATCCCACTATAGGTGAAGCCGTCACGGCCGCGTTCCGCAACGAAGGCATCGAAGTGCTGGAGCACACGCAGGCCAGTGAGGTGGCCTTTGCAAGCGGAGCATTCGTGCTCACGACCGGGCGCGGCGAACTGCGCGCTGACCGACTGCTGGTCGCCACCGGCCGCACACCGAACACCCGCGCCTTGGATCTCGACGCGGCAGGTGTCGCGGTCAACGCGCAGGGCGCCATCATCATCGACAATGGGATGCGCACCGGCACACCGCACATCTACGCCGCGGGCGACTGCACCGACCAGCCGCAGTTCGTCTACGTCGCAGCGGCGGCCGGTACCCGCGCCGCGGTCAACATGACCGGCGGCGACACGGCGCTGGACCTGACGGCGATGCCGGCGGTCGTGTTCACCGATCCCCAGGTCGCCACCGTGGGCTATAGCGAAGCCGAAGCACACCATGCCGGCATCGAGACCGACAGCCGCACGCTGACACTCGACAACGTGCCCCGGGCGCTCGTCAACTTCGACACACGTGGCTTCATCAAGCTGGTCGCGGAAGCCGGCACTGGCCGGTTGCTCGGTGTGCAGGCGGTGACCCCCGAGGCGGGCGAACTGATTCAGACGGCCGCGCTCGCCATCCGGGCACGGATGACGGTGCAGGAGCTGGCCGACCAGTTGTTCCCTTACCTGACCATGGTCGAGGGACTGAAGCTCGCAGCGCAGACTTTCACCAAGGATGTGAAGCAACTGTCCTGCTGCGCGGGGTAGTGCTGTGCTGAGCGTTCAGGCCCAAATGCTCAGCTTCATCCGTTGAGCCAAACACCCAGGTTGAAGCTTCGGGGCTTGTGCGATGGGTCAAGGTTTACTCGAAATACCCCTCTTCGAGCAGCCGCACCAACGTCGGAATGTAAGGTCCATATTCGACCACGCGTCTGACCTGCTTCTTGCGGATCGATGCCATCGTCATTCGCTGGAACTCGAAGTTCGTTGATACCTGGTCATCATCGACATCTACGGTCTCGACTACGGCCCCGTCCTTGCGCGCCTTCTCGTTGTAGAGCATCCGCGCCCGAATCACCTCGAAGCTGTAGCCCCTGCCCATGCGGTTCATGTCTTTGGCCAGTCGGTTGACGGATTCAGTATAGGCATTGGTAATGGGTTGTTCGAAGTAAGAGAAGATTTCGTCGTGCCAGTTGTGCACGGCGGTGGTCAGATCCTTGAACGTGGCCGCCAGCTCCGGTGGAATGTTGCCTAACCACGTCGCGCATGCCGCTTCAGCCTCCGGACGGCTCTTGTGATCCCAGATCGACAAGAAGCCTTCCTTGAGGGCGTGCGCCTCCCCGAGCTGGGGAAACTGGCGGAACCATTCCAGGGCCCGTGTCATGTCTGCGCCCTTCAGATCGTGCTGCCGCTTGAGCAACAGGAAGCGCTCATCCTTGAGCTTGAGGCGCTGCCGAGCCGGCAGATCCTTGCGAATGCGCTTGCGCAGCTTCTCCAGCGCGTCATTGGCCATCCGCTGGATATGGAAACGATCGACCACAATCCGCGCCTGCGGCAGCGTGGCACGCACCACCTGCTTGTAAACGTGGTACATGTCCATCGCCACCCACTCGATGGTGTCCTTGTCCCGCAGGTTGCGGAAATAGGGCAACAGGTCGGCCTTGGCCCGGCTCGGCCGGAGGTCGAATACCGTCTTGCGTTCGATGTTGGTGATCATCGCCCGGTACTGGCCGATGATCTTGAGCTCGTCGATCCCCAGGATGCGGGGCGTCCGGAACCGGACCTTGGCCTCGAACTCCTCGATGAAGTCGTCAAAGACGTGGCGGACCGTCTTCTCGTCCAAGTCCACTTCGCGCGCCAGCGCCGCGAAGGTCTTGGTGAAGCTCTCTTTACGGATATAACGCACCAGGCGGGCCGTGGCTTGACGCTTGCTGTCGAGATCGGCGACAGGCTCGAAGAGCGTCTTATTGCACGAGATGCAGCGATATCGCCTGCGCTGGATGAACACCACGACCGGCTTGCCGTGCGTCGGCGTATCCTGAAACGACTGCTCTTGTGAGCCGTGACCGTGCAAACGTCCGACCTTGCACAGCGGGCAGGTTGCCACTGGCGCAACGCCTTCAGCCTTGACGACATAGCGCTCGTCATCGCCTACGACTTCAAGTGTATTGAGGCTACGCAACTGCAGAAAATCGGTCACTCAACACCTGGGCGAGCCCACACTGAAATCCGGTTTCTAGCTTAGCATGCTCGTTCTCGGTTCCAACACTAGAATCCGTCTTTTGAAATGAGAGCTACAACAGCCATAAACCCTGAAACCCACACCAGATTCCGGATACCCTTTTTTTTACAGCAGAACGCCGCTGATTAGCGGCGCTGATCCTGTCACGTCCTCCAGGCAAGTGCCTCCGATACGCATATCGGTCTTGTCGTGGCCGGTATGAAGGAGGGGCCGGAATTGTGGATCGGATCGCCAATGGGCACCAGCATGAAAGCGGATCATTCGCACCGGTGCATTAGCCGCTGGACTTCTTGCGCGCAGGCGCTTTCTTTGCCGCCTTGGTGGGTTTGCGAGTCTTCTTTTCCTTGGCCGCCGGCGTCTTGCCCACCGCCTTCGCAGGCGTACGTTTTTTGGTATCCAGGCTCTGCTGCAGCAAGGACATGAAGTCCACCACATTGGTCGCCGCATCCTCGCGATGCTCGGGCTCTTCAAACTTCGTTGTCGCCCCTGCCGATTTGATCCGCTTTTTGATGATGGCCGATAGGCGCTCCCGGAACTCGTCGTGATAGTCACCCGGGGTCCACTGAGCGGTCATGGAGTTGATCAACTGTTCGGCCATTTCCAGTTCTTTTGGCGCCACACGAAAATCGGCAGGCGAGCCGGTAGGTAGCTTGTACTCATCAAAATCGACAAGTTCCTGTGGGTAACGCAGCAGGATCAGCACCAGTGCTTCGGCATCGGGCATCACCGCGCAGATGTACTCCCGGGTCCGAATGACCACGCGAGCGATACCCACCTTGCCGGTGTTCTTCAGCGTTTCCCGCAAGAGTACATACCCTTTCTCCGCCTTCTTGCCCGGCACCAGAATGTAAGGCTTCTCAAAGAACCGCAGGTTGATGCTTGAGGCATCGACGAAGGCTTCAACGTCCACCGATTCGTGGGTCTCCGGTGCGGCCGCGGCAATATCTTCCTTGTCGATGACCACATAGCTACCCTTGTCGTATTCGAAGGCCTTGATGATGTCCTTCCACGGCACTTCCTCACCGGTGTCGGCATTGACCCGCTCAAAGCGAATCGGCTTCTTGTCCCGCGAGTCGAGCATGCGAAAGCTCAGGTCGGTGCGTCGCTCGCCGGACATCAGCGATACCGGAACGTTGAGCAGGCCAAAGGAGAGGGAGCCTGTCCAGATGGGACGTGCCATGAGCGCACCGCAAAATTTGGGAGTCCGGTGCATCTAAGAAGTGTGGCTGTGAAGGTAGCGTCAGCACCCACACGTGCGCCGGTTCACTGCGTTTACACAAGCAAGGATTAAGGTGGGGAAATCAAGGCACTGTCCGACTGCCATGCCCTCCTCGTCTACTGCAAGCCGACCTTCTGCCCCGTCTGGACTTCCGGCCGACTTCTGGTGGGTGGATAACCCCGGTAAGAGCACACTGCTCTTCGCGTCGGTGCCCATTGTCCAGATCGAGGCCTCGGGCACGCAATGGGAGGCGCGCATTGCGCTTCCAGCCGCGTATGTCGTTCCGCAGCACACCATCTACTCCTCCCTCGATGAAGCAAAACGCTGGGCCGATAGCTGGGTGCGTCAACGCTTGGCGCTGATAGCGCGCATCATCGCCCGCATGCACGTTGCCAACCAAGATCGCATTACCCCTGCCACAAACTGATCAGGTACGCACATGGCCGCTCTTGGACCGCCGATCGCCTATCAACCCGCCATGGAACAGCGCCCAGAAGATGAGGCGCAGGCCATTGCCGCGTTGAAGGAGACGTTCTTGGGCATGGCCCAGACGGTCGCCCAACAGGAAGGCACCGCGCACCGTGCTGTGCATGCCAAAGGCCAAGCGTTGCTCAGGGCTGCCTTTCGAGTCCACGCAGATCTGCCTGAGGAACTGGCGCAAGGCATCTTTGCTCATCCCGGTCTGTACCAGGCCATCGTACGGTTTTCCTCGCCCCCGGCCGAACAGCTGCCCGATACGGTGTCCACGCCGCGCGCGTTGGCTATCAAGGTGCTTGACGTGGCGGGCCAGCGCCTGCCAGAAAGCCTGCCAGGGAGTTCCCAGGATTTTCTGATGGTCAATGGACCGACTTTTTCCGCCCCTAGCCCGGCCAAATTTCTCGGGGCGGTGAAGCTGTTGGCGTCCACCACCGAGAAGATGCCGCGTACCAAAGAAGTCATCTCTACGACCCTTCGCGGAACAGAAGCAGCCCTGGAATGGCTGGGCGTGGAAAGCGGCAAGCTCAAAGGACTGGGGGGTGAGCCCCAGCATCATCCATTGGGGGAGACCTATTTCTCACAGGTTCCTTTCCTCTATGGCCGATACATCGCGAAGTTCTCGCTGGCTCCGCGAGCGGCAGCCTTGCAGCAGCTGCGCGATTCACCCATTGAGGGCACCAACGATGCACAGCGCACCGCGATCGACGAGGTGGTCAGCGCCGGGATATACGATCTGCTGTGGGATTTCCGGGTACAGCTATGCCGGGATGTGGACCGCATGCCGATTGAGGATGCGGCCGCGGTTTGGTCTGAGCAAGACAGTCCTTGGCAGACGGTGGCCAGCCTGATCGTTCCGCCGCAGCCTGCCTGGTCGCCCGAGGCGGAGGAACAGGAACGTCGTTTGGCCTTCAGTCCCTGGAATGCGGTAACGGAGCATCGACCGCTCGGTGGCGTGAACCGGGCAAGGCGCGAGGTGATGGCCAGTTCGCGTGAATTTCGCAGTACCTTCAACCGCTGCCCGATCTCCGAGCCTACCTCACTGCAGGCTGGAACGCGACCTCAGGAGAGCTGATGACTTCTTGCCTGCATTGCATGGGCTTGTAGCCAGATCCACGCACGCTCGATGATGGGACGCACCTGCGGCCAAAGCAAGGTCGAATCTCCGCCCAACTCATCCCACAGGACTTCCATCTCCGCATCATCGCGTGGAAGCGTGTAGCTACCGAGTGCCACTAACGCCAACGCATATGCAGGACAAACATCTTGCCATAGGAGCTCGAGTTGCCCTGCATGCGCGTGGGCAAAATTGTCATAGCCCTCCGGGATCGGCGTCATGCCCGGGTAATGCATGCACTGGGCGACGCCTGACTTGGGCAAGAGCACCGAGAGAAACTCGGTATAGCGCTCGGTATCGAAGCGTCCCATTCCTGGCATCCTCGTCGACTGCGATCAGTGGAAACGCTGGGCGGTCAAGACCGCGTCAAAATGTAATGTGAGAGACCGCGCCAACGCAATCTCTCGCACCATCGGCGTGAGAGACGGCGCGATACAACGTGTTGATTATGCGAGGTCACCGCTTTGCATGATGGCACCTACGCGCCTAGCGCGGTACGCTCTAGTGAATGGGTGCAAAGCGCCTTTACGCGACTATGGGTGTGGTTGCAGATACGCCGACTATCGTCTGCGGGTTAGGGGAATCGTCGGCAGTGGGACGGCGATGGACGCACTTCGATGTGGGGAAGAGGAAGAGACTATGGGATGGAGGAAGGACTTGGCACCATTGACGGGCGCCCGGTGGCCTATTCGCTGCGGGCATGTGTTTGACCCGGTTGAGCTCTCTCGTTTGAGAGACGGCGCCATCTGGCCCTCGGAGATGAATGAGCGTTGGGCCGTTTGGCTGGAGGGCAGCGTGCTGCGTTGCTGGCGCACGGACTCGGGCGCTTGCGTCTATGAGTCTGTCCTGAGCGTGTCCGAGGACGGCAGCGCGCAGGCGGTGGTGCTGGATGTCCTGGATGACCCAGAGCGGTATTCGCGCGCAAGTTCGGATGAGCGGGAGTTGGAACGCTTCGAGGGCGTCTTAGCTCAAGCCAAATGCCGACGTAATTGGCCGTGAGGCTTAGACCACATACCGCAAGGTTCTCCCGCTCTTTAAGGCGCGTGCAGGTTCTATCATCGTCGCAGCGTTGATGCCTGGATTCACTTACGCGCAAAGACAGATAAAACCCAGACTTGCTGCCGGTTACCCGACTATCCGCCGGGGCCGCCCATCACGGGCAAGATGATGCCATTGATGTAGGAGGCGGTGATGGATGATGCCAGGAACACGTAAGCCGGGGACACTTCTTCCGGCTGGGCGGGGCGACCCATGTCACTGTCCTGCCCAAAGGTGGCGACATCTTTTGCCGTTTTATCGGCAGGATTGAGCGGCGTCCATACTGGACCAGGCGCCACCGCGTTGACGCGGATACCGCGCGGCAGAAGATTGCTAGCCAGGGACTTGGTGAAGGCGTGGATAGCGCCTTTGGTAGCCGAATAGTCCAACAGGTGCTTACTGCCCAGCAGTCCGGTTTCGGATCCCGAGTTGATGATGCTGCCGCCCTGCTTCATGTGCGGCAATGCAGCGCGTGCCATGTTGAAGTACCCGCCGATGTTGGTCTCCAGTGTTTCGGCAAGTTGTCCCGGCGAAATATCCTCCAGCCGTAACGCGTGCTGCTGGAATGCCGCGTTGTTCACCAGTATGTCGAGCCTGCCAAAGGATTTGACCATCGCTGCGACGGCCTCCTCGCAGAATTTCGGATCTCTTACATCGCCGGGAACAAGCACGCAGCGCTGCCCCTGGGCTTGCACGTGCTCGGCCGTGACTTCGGCATCTTCGTGTTCGCTCAGGTAGACAATCGCTACGTCGGCTCCCTCGCGCGCGAACAAGATCGCCACAGCCCGCCCGATGCCTGAGTCACCTCCCGTGATCAATGCCGACAATCCTTGGAGCTTGCCACTGCCAATGTAGTCAGGGGCCAGGAATTTAGGCTGCAGCTGCAGGTCAGACTCCATGCCCGGCTTGTCCAGATGCTGCCGGGTCATTGGCGGCTTGGGCTGCTTACGGGTGCCAGCCTGAACCGCCTTCTTTTTCGCCTTGGGGGCTTTGGCGGCTTTGGCTAACGCCTCGGCTTGGATGGCGCGCTGCCGTTCAACCGTGGCTTTGGCCCCTTTGCGTGCTCGAGTCGAGGACTTGATGGGTGACATAGCGGTTCCTTCTGAAAACCTGCACACAGGCTATGTCGGAAATCGTTACGAAACCGGCAACGAATCACGCCACCAAGCTTCACGGCCATTCGACGTTCGCAAGGTCAGCATGAGCTCACACGGTCGGGACGTGAGGTTCAGATCGCTGTTTACCACCTCGTTCGTATGATCTTTTTTAGGAGAACTGCCGATGAAACGCTCGATGACACTCGCGGCCCTCAGCGCACTCATGCTGTCCCTGCCTGCCTTGGGTATGGCAGGTGAGCAAAAGGACAACAAGCCGAAAACGCAGGCGGCGCAGCATGAGTCTCACCAGCCTGTGGATGACACCTGGATTACCACCAAAGTCAAAGCTGACCTGCTGGCCAGCTCGAATGTCCCCGGCACCGAAGTCAAGGTCGATACCGTCAACGGTGTGGTGAGCTTGTCCGGCACCGTGGCCACACAAGCCGAGAAGGACAAAGCCATCAAGGTGGCCCGTGGCATCAAAGGCGTGAAGAACGTCGATGCTGCAGGCTTGAAAGTCACCACCCGGTAATCCCCCTGCTCGCTTTGTCCGCTTTGCTCGGCCAACCAACCTGTAGCGAACAATGCGGAAAGTGCTTTAGGGCCGCAAAGAATCTTTTCCCCCAGCAGGCACGATATGCGTGCCCGCGATGAACCGAGGACGTTCCGATGACACGTGATACTTCCCCAGATGCAAATCGAGATCCCATTACCGGTGCTCCGGGCGCCCATCCTGTAGGGGTAGGGGTCGGCGGTGTGGCCGGCGGCATGGCTGCTGGTGCACTGGCCGGTACGGTGTTTGGCCCGATTGGCACCTTGATCGGTGCCGCTGCGGGCACGGTAGCCGGCGCTGCCGCCGGCAAGAGCGTGGCAGAACGACTGGACCCCACAGCCGAGGTGGAATACTGGAGCAAAGAGGCGCCGCTGCGCCCTTACTATTCCGCCGAGCACGATTTCCAGCGCGATTACGCCGGCGTCTATCAGGCCGGTGCCGTCGCCCGTGGTGACCATCCCAACGATACCTGGGAAGACACCGAGCGTCGCCTGCAGTCGGACTGGGACAACCAACGCGGCGACTCCAGTCTGGATTGGGAACGTGCTCGACCGGCGGCCAAAGATGCCTGGGAGCGCGCTGATCGCACCTACAGCGCCTATGGCCGCAGCGATGACGTGCACGCCAAGCGCTTTGAGAGTTCGGACTATCGCCAGGCCGGCGATGAGTTCGACGATTTCCGTCCGGCTTATCGCTACGGTACCTACGCCCGCAACCAGTACGCTGACCGTGATTGGGATGATGAGTTGGCTTCAGACCTTGAACGGGGATGGGATCGATTCAAGGGCTCCTCGCGCCTGACTTGGGAGCGTGCCAAGGCCGCGGTCGCGGACGCCTTCAACTTGGACCGTCAGCGCAACACCTGACCCTTCGGGGATTGCTTCGCCGTCTTGGTAAGGAGGCGGCGGAGCATTCAAGCCTGCTGGGTGTCTGCGCCTCTGTACCAGCTGGCGCCAGGGTGAGCACACCAGCGAATGCTGGATATACCCTTCTTGCACTGCCAGTGAAGCCATTGTGGTGGGCGAATGAGTGGGCCGCTAGCCCATCACTTTGCATTGACGGCCAACGTGCGGAACTGTCCCTAGCCACTCCCAACGGACAGAGCCATGCAACGCGATATTCTGGTCACCCTGCAAGCAGAACATGACGCCCTTCGCGGGCTGTTTCAGGAAATCAATTCCACCACCGATCGGGCGAAGAAGAAGCGCACCGAGCTGCTCAAGGACATCGAGGCCGCGCTCATTCCCCATGCCAAGTGGGAAGAGCTGCACTTCTATCCGGCTTTCAAGGAACGTGCCGATCGCGATGGCCTGAAAACCCATGCCGAAGCCGTCATCGAACACCAGGCTGTGGAGTTG
This sequence comes from Pseudoxanthomonas mexicana, assembly GCF_001556105.1. Taxonomy (GTDB): domain Bacteria; phylum Pseudomonadota; class Gammaproteobacteria; order Xanthomonadales; family Xanthomonadaceae; genus Pseudoxanthomonas_A; species Pseudoxanthomonas_A mexicana_A. The sequence goes on from NZ_LSIF01000025.1 coordinate 46,254, forward strand.
ACCGTGCTGCCCGAGGTCAAGGCCAGTGATGTGGAAACACCGCGCTTTGCCGGTGCGGCTAAGGTGCTGGGCGAGATGGTCGACCACCACGCGACCGAGGAAGAGACGACCATGTTCAAGATGGCGCGCAAGCTGTTCTCTGCCAAGGAACGCGCCGAGCTGGATGTGCAGTACGAACAGTGGAAGGCCTCGCCTGCCTCAAAGGCCGTCATGACCCATGCCGAGGTCAAGACCGGCCTGAAAGCGGTGATCAAGAAGATCATCCCCTAGTTCCGTGGAACAGCTGTACGTTCTTGACGGAGATCCTCCCGAGGACGATCTAACGCCCCCGCTTCTGGGGGCGTCTTACTATCTGGAAACCGGGGATTTTCTGGGCCTGCTCGAATGCCTGGCCCTGTTGGTTCATCTGGTCGCCCACTCGCCCTCGCCCGAACTGCTGCAGGCCGACGAGGCGGAGGTGCTGCGCAGGATTGAACAGTTCCACGTCAATGAGCTGGTCACCATGCACCAGACCTTGGTGAGTAGCGAACTGGCCACTTCGGCCGCCTTCCACGACATGGCCGGAGTGCATGCCTGTTGCCGCGCAGCCGAGTTTCGGCAACGCGCCCGCCTGCTTGAAGTCTTGAATGCGATACGCCCGGCAAGGGGCTGGACGCTGCGCGCAGAGTGGGAGGCCGTGCAGATCTCGGGCCACCGCCTGTTCCAAGCCTCGGCAATCTTCGTGGCCTGGCTACACCAGCGCTTTGCACTGCACTACTGGAGCCGCGATCCCCGCCAAGGCCATTGCACCCCGCCCCACGAGAACACGGCAATCTGGCCCTATACGCTACGCGCTCTGGCACAGGGCCCGGCCCCGATCATCCGGCGCACGCGCCTAGCCGGCTGGCGCGCCGATGATGCACGCCAAGGCACGGTGCACGCCACGTTGTTGGTGGTACCGGCGTTGCGTAATCCGGCCACGATGCTGGAGGCGTTGCGCGCATGCCGCTCTGCCTGCAGCGGGCCGTTTCATCGAAAGCCGGCCCACGCCCAAGGCGTCTTCATTACCGAACTGGGCTTTGAACCGGATCGTTGAAACCGGTGGCTCACCCCAGTTGGATGAGCCACCGTTCGGATCAGACCATCGGAGGATCGGTTTCCCGGCCGAAATGCTTGTGCTGGGCCAACGCCTTCAGGAACTGGTCGATGACATCGTCCTTCGGCTCACTCTGCAGCAACAGGCCAGGATCCTGCTCATCGTTGAGGATGCCAGCGCCTTCCACAAAGGCCACGGCTTCGCCTAACGCCGCGATGGTCTTCAGGTGGCGGAACTGATCCTTGACGAACTCGGCCGCCCGCCCGTCCCGGGCCCACGCTTTGGCCGTGCCCTCCCCATCCGGAATGATCACCCCGTCAAACAGGACCGAGGGCTCGTTCTCAAAGGAGGCGTCAGCATCGAGCTCGCTGCCATCCTTGGCCGTGTACAGACCTACCCGATGCCCGACCAATCGGCCCACGGCGCCGGCGGCCAGCAGTGCCTGCTGCGCCGCAGCGACTTGGTCACCATCCACGCCATCGCCCACAAAGATGGCAACCTTGCGCGTGGACACGCCGGCGTTGCCCGGACGGGCAAATATGGACAGCGGCTGTGAGCTGGTGACCTCGGCTTTCGGCGGCTTGGGCAGCGCCCGTGGCATCGCCTCAGGCAGCGGCATGCCCAGGCCTTCGGCGACCTGTGCGGCGAGCTCTTCGGACGCGTTACGCAGCATGGAGACCACACGCTGCCGGATGGCCGGCACCGTCAGCTTGGAGAGCTCAAAGCGGAAGGCGGCGGCGATATGCGCCTGCTCCACCGGGCTTTGGCTGTTGAAGAACAGGGCCGCCTGGTTGAAGTGCTCGGCGAATTTTTCCGGCTTGCCCCGCACCTCGTCCTGCTCCACCGGCTCGGGGAACGACACAAAGCCCGCCGCACCGGCCTGGAACGGACATCCACCGCCCAGGGAGTTCGGCTCATAGGCCACCCGGCCGCGGTGGATGGCCTGGCGATGCATGCCGTCACGCTGGTTGTTGTGAACCGGGGCGATGGGCGCGTTGATCGGGATCTCATGAAAGTTCGGACCGCCCAGGCGCGAGATCTGCGTATCCACGTACGAGTGGATGCGTCCGGCCAGCAGCGGATCGTTGGTGAAGTCGATACCGGGAATCACGTGCGCCGTGCAGAAGGCGACCTGCTCGGTCTCGGCGAAGAAGTTGTCCGGATTGCGGTTAAGCACCATCCGGCCCAAGGGCTGGATCGGCACCAGTTCTTCGGGGATCAGTTTGGTCGAGTCGAGTACGTCGAAGGAGAAGCGCTCGGCTTGTTCTTCGGAAAACACCTGCACACCCAGTTCCCATTCCGGATAGGCACCGGCCTCGATGGCTTCCCACAGATCGCGCCGATGGAAATCCGGATCGGCACCCGAAATCTTCACCGCTTCGTCCCACAGCAGGGCGTGCGTGCCTTGCAGCGGTGTCCAATGGAACTTGACGAAGGACGACTGACCCTGCTCGTTGACGAAGCGGAAGGTATGAACGCCAAAGCCCTGCATCATCCGATAGCTGCGCGGGATGGCCCTATCGGACATCAGCCACATCAGCATGTGGGTGGATTCAGGCATCAGGGACACGAAGTCCCAGAACGTATCGTGGGCCGAGGCAGCTTGCGGCATGGCGTGATGCGGCTCGGGTTTGACCGCATGGACCAGATCCGGGAACTTCATCGCATCCTGGATGAAGAACACCGGCATGTTGTTGCCCACCAGGTCCCAATTGCCTTCATCGGTGTAGAACTTGACCGCAAAGCCGCGCACGTCGCGGGCGGTGTCCTTACTTCCGCGCTCACCGGCCACGGTGGAGAAGCGGACGAACACCGGGGTGATCTTGCCCGCTTCCTGGAACGGGGCGGCACGGGTGAGCTTAGTCTGCTTTTTGTAGCACTCGAAGAACCCGTGTGCCGCCGATCCGCGCGCATGCACGATGCGTTCGGGAATGCGCTCGTGGTCGAAGTGGGTGATCTTCTCGCGCAGGATGAAATCCTTGAGCAGCGCAGGCCCACGCAAGCCGGCCTTGAGCGAGTTCTGGTTGTCCGCCACCGGTACGCCCAGGTTCGTGGTCAGGCGTTGGCCGCTGCTGTCCACACGCACCCGATCCAGCGACCCCACCGTGGGATTGGCACCTTCGGCCGCGCGCGAGCCCACCTTGTCCGAGGTATTGGTTTCGGCCAGCGTGCTGGCCGTGGCCAAGGCAGACGGCGGGATGACCTGTGTGCCTTCGGGAGGATCGATCGCGCCTGCCCGGCCGTGCTCTGCGGCCTTGTTTTCGTTGAAGGGCATTTCCGCCGCAGTGGCTTCCACCTCGGCCGCCTGTTCAGCGGCCATGTCGGGCGATCCCAAGGCCGGGGCGCGGGAGGCGGCACTGTCGGAGTTGCGCGCAGCCGAGGCGCCGGCGACGTCTTTCTTGGATTTTGGCGTAGGCTTGCGTGAGGTGGCCATGAGTGCATTTCCTGATGATGCGACCTGATCCCAGCGGGGTCAGGTCAAAGTGGGAATAGAAAAGCCCGCCAATCGGCGGGCTTTGCGTTACAGCATGTCTTCGCGCGCCTGCTCGGCCCGGACTGCGCCAATGGCCGTTTCGACCTTCTTGACCTCTTCCGGAGGCGGCAGCACGGCCGGCATGCCTAGGCTCTGGATCCACAGCTCACGACACCAACCTTTGGTGTGATAGAGGTGGTGGTCTTCGTCTTCCTCGACCTCGTCGTAGGCCGCCTTGAGGACTTGGGCCACCTTGTCATCGGCCGATTCGGCCACCTTGCCGATCAACTCCCAATTGGAGTGATCCTTGGTCTCAGCCAGCACCACGCACTCGCAGGCCACCAGTTCGGCGGCTGCGGCATCCGCGTTGGCTTGGGCCATTTCGATCGCAGTCACCAGGGCAGCGCCGTTATGAGCGCAGACTTCGCGACCGGGGCTCATCTCTTCGGTGTCCATGCCCAGATCGGCGAAGACCTTGGTCAATACTTCTTCGTGATGCTGGGTCTCTTCCAGGTACTCCTGCCACTCCTTGCGCAGGTCGTCGTTGACGGCGGCCTGGATGGCGGCCGTGTAAATCTTGATACCGCCGCGTTCGGTCTCTAATGCCTGTAGAAGCAGTTCTTTGACACCGGCTTTGTCGTAACCCTTGCTTGCCATTGCTGACTCCATTAGCTGGGGATGATCAGAAATATTTACGCGAGTGATGCCAACACATTGTGAAAAGTTTCCCTTCACTTTTTGTGGACCGACCCGAGAGCAACCTCCGGTCCCCGGAGGGCTTATGGTCGCCACACACACCACGTTCTTTCAGAGGAACGGTCTATCGATCTTGGTGCTGCTTTTCATGCTGGCCACCTGGCTTGGTCAGATCCTGACCGGCCATGTGGTCTACAACCAGGAGCTCACCCAAGCTGGCGGCGCCGAGATTTCGTTGCTGGCCTATCTGGGCAGTGGTCACTTTGTCTCGGCGACCTTCGAGAACTGGGAGAGCGAATTCCTGCAGATGGGCATGTACGTATTGCTAAGCGTGTCGCTTCGGCAAAAGGGCTCCGCTGAATCGCGCCCGCTCGATCCAAATCAGGAAAATGAACGCATTGAGTCGGGGGCACTCCCATGGCCCGTGCGTGCGGGAGGACTATGGCTCAAGCTGTACGAGCACTCGCTCGCCATTGCGTTTGGCGGGTTATTCCTGCTGTCCTTCGTGCTGCATCTGGAGGGCAGCTGGCGCCATGAGAATGTGCAGCGCCAGCTAGAGGGCGAACTGCCGCTGAGGGTGTGGGATCACCTGGCCAGTGCACAGTTCTGGTTCGAGTCGTTTCAGAACTGGCAGAGCGAATTCTTGGCCGTGGCCTCGTTAGTGCTGCTGACCATTTTCCTGCGCCAGAAGGATTCCCCGCAGTCCAAGCCGGTTAGCGCGCCTCACCGTCAGACCGGCACCTAGGCACGCTTCCATGCGCCCTGCCCTGCTGATCATCGACATGATCAATCGGTTCGACTTCGATGGTGGGGCGGCGCTGGCGCGCCACGCCCTCAAGGCCACCGCGTCGATTCAGGCGCTGCGCGCCTCGTTTCACGCCCACGATTGGCCGGTGCTGTTCGTCAATGACAACTTCATGGACTGGAACTGCGAGTTTTCCGATCTGGTAGCCAGTTGTCGTCAGCTTCCGGATGCGCCCGGCCAGATCGCCACGGCGCTGGAGCCGCATTCGAGCGATTACTACGTGCTCAAACCCCGGCACTCGGCGTTCCTGTGTACGGTTCTTCCCGCCATTCTTGCCGATCTGGGCGCCAAGACCCTGGTGATCGCGGGCGTAGCCACCGACTCCTGCGTGCTAGCCACCGTGCAAGACGCTCACATGCGCGGCTACACCCTGCACGTGCCGCGGGATGGCGTCGCTGCCAAGAGCACCGCCCGATCAACGCGGGCACTGGCGTTGATGGAAGATGCCATGCAGATCGATACGCGGCCGACCAAAACGCTGATCCGTAGTCTGCTGGCCCAATAGAGTCACACCTATCGGGAGACTTGAATCCAAGTCGGCGCGTGGTCGCTGGCCTTGTCCTGCAATCGGACCCACCGGTCCACCCCTGCCTTTTTCAAGCGCTTGGCCAAGACCGGGTTAAGTAGCAAGTGGTCAATGCGCAGACCGCGATCGCGCTCGGCGTGCCGTCGAAAGTAGTCCCAGAAGGTGTAGATACCGCTGCCCGGTCCATGCATCTTCAGCAGGCTATCGGTCCAGCCTTGTCCTAACAGGCGGGCATACTCCTGACGCGACTCCGGCTGCAGCAAGGCATCGCGCCGCCATCCCTTGGGATCGTAGATGTCCTCATCGGTCGGCACGACATTGAAATCGCCAATCAACGCGACCGGATGCGGTAGATCCACCAGCGTCTTGGCATGTCGATAGAGCCGCCCCATCCACTTGAGTTTGTAGTCGAACTTCGAGCCCGGCTGCGGATTGCCGTTGGGCAGATACAGGCAGCCGACGACAATGCCGTGAATGGCCGCCTCGATATAGCGGCTCTGCACATCCTTCGTGTCCCAAGGCAAACCCCGCCGGCTCTCCACCGGGTCCTGCCCGCGGGCCAAGAGCGCGACCCCGTTCCAGGAGCGTTGACCCTGCCAGATGCAGCCATAGCCGGCATCGCGAATCGCACTCTCCGGGAAGGCACCGTCCAGGGCCTTGAGCTCCTGCAGGCCGACAATGTCGGGCTTTTCCTTGTCCAGCCACGCCAGCAGATGCGGCAACCGACTGGAAATACCGTTGACGTTGAACGTGGCGATCTTCAGCAATTTCTTGGTAGCCATGGCAATACCCCGAGCGCGTCGGCTCACTTGCTCGGCGGGGTGCCGTAAATTCGCCCCGAGTGCCCGGCTTCGAACAATGTGCCTTCCGGATTGCGGGGCGGCTCGTCCTTCTGCTGCCGCTTGGCCTGCATGGCACTCATGCGATCGGCCAAGCGTGGCATCAGGTTGGCCATCAGCGTATTCATCTTGGACATCGCGCCGACCTTGACGTCGCGCCCGCCGTCGGTGGCCGCCTCCAGAATGGCTTCGGCCACGCGGTGCGGATCGATCTGCGGCGAGGGCAACTTGGGTTCCTTGTCCATGTAGTTGCGGGCGTGCTCTGGATACGGGGTGTTTACCGCAGTGGGCTGAATCAGTGTGATGGACACCGGTGCTTCTTCAACCAACGCGGTCTCCACCCGCAGCGCATCGGTGAAGCCTTTCACGGCGTGCTTGCTGGTGCTGTACATACCCTGCAGAGGCACGACGGCATCGGAGACCTCGCTGCCCACGTTGATCAGCGCTCCGCCGCTTTGCTTCAGGTACGGCAGGGCCGCCAAACTGCCGTACACCAGGCCCCAGAAGTTGGTCTCGAACAAGCGCCGGTTATCGGCATCGGCGATGTCCTCGATGCGGCCGTAGATGGCCACGCCGGCGTTGTTGACCCAAGTATCAATGCGACCAAAGCGGGCCACCACCACGTCCGCTGCGTTGAGCACGGACGCCTGATCGGCGACATCCAGCGGCAAGGCCAGCGCTTGACCGCCCTCGCCCTCGATGCTCATGACGATCTCATTGAGCGTTTCCTTGCTACGGGCGATCAGGGCGACCTTGGCACACTGCTCAGCGGCGGCGATCGCCGTGGCCAAGCCAATACCGCTGCTGGCGCCGGTGATCACCATGACCTGCTCATTCAGTGGCTTCAAGGTATGGGACATGTCGGCTCCGGCATCAGGGGGAAGTGCCAGTGCACCTGAGCCCTCGTCATCCGGTCGTGAACACACTGTCCCGCCATATAGACATGGCGCACACGCAGGCGGGCATTCAATACGCTCACCTAGCCAATGGAGGCTGCCATGCGTGACCGTAAAGATACGCCCGTGCCGGGCGAAGACGTCGATTGCCAGAAGTCCAAGGACCAGCGCAGCCAGCGCAAGCAACATGAGAGCCAGAACCACGATCAGGCACTGGAGGAAACCTTCCCGGCCAGCGATCCGGTATCGCCCTTCGTACCGGCCAAAGCGCCGGACTGATCAGAACCAGCGGCGGCGTCGGCCCAGCAGGATGGACCCTGCGGCCAGGACCAGCATCAACACAACGGCCACCGTAAAGCCCAGCACGCCCGTCTTGAAGAACGGGGCCTCGAAGTTCATGCCCAAGATGCCGCCGATCACCGCAAGCACGCCGATGACCACCGTCACGAAGGTCAGAATCTTCATCGTCTCATTGGCGACCAGCGCGGTTTGGCTGCTAAACAGCTCAAAGCTACCGACCACCAGATCGCGCGCGTTCTCCACCATGTCCATCGCCCGCTCGTAGTGAGCATCCAAGGCGCGGAAGTGCCGATCGGTCTGCTCGTCTTCCTCAGGCCGAAAGTCCGGACGTGGCAGCGCCGTAAAAACGATCCGATGCGGGGCCAGCATCCTGCGCAGGCGCGAAGCGCCCTTACGCAGCGTGCGCAACTCAGGCACGCAATCGCGCGGGTTGGTGGACAGGATGTCCACCTCCAGTCGCTCGACCGCCAGTTCAAAGCGGGAGACCGCTTCAAAGTAGGTTCCCAAGTGCCAGTCCAACAGGGCGGCCACGAAGCTGCCTGAGCCGAGTGTGCCCATCCCGCCGCGGCAACGCTTGCCTTCCTTGAAGCTCTCCAAAAACTCCACCGGCGTGCGATGCAAGGTCAGGACCATGTTGGCTCCAGCAATGATCGTCAGCACGGTGCCGCTGTACTCATCGTTGGGCCCATCGGCCACGGCCACCACGCGCAGCCAGAAGCACCGGCCGCAGTTTTCCAGGGCCGGATTGGTTTGTGTACCCAGATAGCCGGCAATAGCCGCTTCAGGTAATGAGTACTGCCGGGCAATGGTCTGCAACACGGCCTCATCCGGATCCTGCAAATCGATCCACAACAGTTGCTCCTGGGCGGGGGACAAGCCCAGTACCTGGTCCAGTCGTTCGACCTCACGATTGCCCGCGACCGCATCAAAGAGCAGGGCGCGTACGGGTTCAGGGGCGGCGTGATCGGGTGATGCGGAAGGTGAGGCGGATGATGTGGATTTCATCGTCGGTGTCTTACGGTGTTGGCGAGGCTAAAAGGGAGGAGCGGGAATGTCGCCGGATGTCATTGGATGGGTGGCCTCGGCCATCTTGTTGGCCACCTTGATCAAGCAGATCCACAAGCAAGCGCAGGACGAGGATGCCGAAGGTGTCTCGCGCTGGCTGTTTCTCGGTCAGAGTGCGGCCTCCATCGGTTTCATCGTCTATAGCTGGCTCGTGGACAACTGGGTCTTCATCACCACCAACTCCCTCATTCTGCTGACGGCTCTGATTGGCCAATGGGTCATGTGGCGAAAGCGTGGCCGTAAGCCTGCCTGACAAGCAGTGGCCGCCTCGAGGGCTAGGTGTCTTGCGTCTTGGCCCATCGCGCCAGGTTTTGCTTGATCTGATCGATGTCTGCCCACGGATCGGCACGGCGCCGACGCAGTTTGTCCAGGGCTACGTCCATGGTGAACGCATTGGCCGCCTGCAATTTGCCCAGCTCGCTCCAGGCCAGGGGCATGGCTACCGGCGCGCCAGCCCGCGCACGAAGCGAATAGGAGGCCACCGCGGTGGCACTTCGACCATTGCGTAGGTAGTCGATGAAGATGCGCTTGTCCCGCAACTTTTTGCTGGCCGTGGCCACAAACCGCGCAGGCTCGGACTGGGCCAGGGCCTCGGCAAAGCCACGAGCAAAGCGTTTGGTCAGGTCCCAATCGCATCCGGGATTGAGCGGGACGACCACATGCAATCCCTTGCCGCCTGAAGCGCGCAGAAAGGATTCAAGCGAGAGCTGGGAGAGCAGCTTGCGGATGTCGCTGGCTGCCTGCTTCACCTCGGCAAAGGGCACTTTAGGACCCGGGTCCAGATCGAAAATCACACGGTCTGCGCGCTCAGGTTTTTTGGCGTGTGATCCCCACGGATGGAACTCCAGCGTATTGAACTGGACCACTTCCATCAGGCCGGGGACATCGTCCACCACCAGATAGTCGGCTTTTTCGCCCGACTCTTCTTTGAGTTTGACCGTGGACACGCGCGTCAAACCAGCGGTGTGGTGGCGCTGGAAGAAGCACTGCTCGGTGACGCCGGACGGGCACCGGATGAGCGACAGCGGCCTGCCCTTGATCTGTGGCAACAGCAGATCTGCCACGGCTTGATAATAGTTCCAGACCTGCTGCTTGGTGATGCCACTGTCGGGGAACAGCACCTTGTCCGGACTGGTCAACTCCGGCATCGATGCCTTGGAGGCCTTTGTTTTTGTTTTAGTCTTCGGCTTGGCTGTCGCGCTCGTCTTAGCCGTGGTCGTTGCCACCTTGGCGCTGGCAGCTGTTTTTGCGACCACTTTGGTCGGTCTCGAAGCCTTTGCGGTGCCGGCGCGTTTGCGGGGAGTGGACGTGCGGTCTGAATCGTTCAAGTCGGAGATCTCCTTGTCCTGGCGCACGGCTTTGAGGGAGGGCTGTCGCAGCAGTTGTTGACGCCCAATACCGCGGTAGAACACCTCCACCACAAAGCGGGGCGCAAACCACGTCGCGGTGCGCAGATCGGTGTCAGTCGTGCCCACGTAGGCCGTAGGGGTGGTGCTACCTGCCTTTCCCAGCTGCCGAGTGACTTCGCGCATCAGGGTGTCGGAGAACCCCGATCCCACCCGGCCCACGTAACGCCAGCCGTGTTCCGGATCCGGCTTGGCCAGCAACAGCGAGCCAAAGCCAGTGCGCGAGCCCTTGGGTTGGGTGTAACCCACCACGGCGAATTCATCGCTGGCCAGATGCTTGGTCTTGCGCCAGTCATCGCTGCGGCCAGGCTGATAACCGCGATCGGCTCGCTTGGAGATGATGCCCTCAAAGTGCTGCTCGGACGCCATCTGGTAGGCCTGCGCCCCCGGCCCCACCACGTGGCTGCTGTAGGCCAGTGGCGGTTTGGGCTTGCCCAGGATGCGTTGAAGCAACTGCTTGCGCTCAAGCAACGGCGCATCAGCCACGTCGATACCGTCCACGTGCAGCAGATCGAACAACGTGTAGATAAGCGGCACGGCACTATCGCCCGAGAGTGTGGACTGCAGCAGGTTGAAGTCCTGCTTGGTGCCCTTGCCGGCGATGAGCTCACCATCAAGGCATGCCGAGCGAAGGCCTAGCGCCTGGACCGCCTTCACGATGCCGGGCAGTTTCCCGGTCCATTCAATGGCATTACGCGACCACAAGCGTACCTTTCCGGCCTTGACCGTGGCCAGAATGCGGTAGCCATCCCACTTGATTTCATGGACCCACTGCTCGCCTTCGGGCGCTGCCTCTCCCAGCTTGGCCAGCTGGGGCTCGAACGCGCTGTTGGGCGCAGGTGCTTTCCGGGCATTGGGCAGTTTGGCCGCTAAGGCGGCGAGATCTTTGGCAGTGGCCATACGGCGGGACGCTAAGGACGAAAGAAGGGGGCTCGCTAGCTGGGGGCGCGGGTCACTTCCTGCCCAGGTGCTCGCGAACGGCCTGCGCGCTATTGCCGACGGCCTCGACCACGGACCGGAGTTTTGCGGGCGTGATCTGCAGGGCCTTGGTCCAGTACTGGACCTCATAGTCTTCGTTGAGGTTGATCCGATCGCGGTCAGGGGAACCGGTCTTGCTCTTGTCATCAGCCATCGCATTGCCCTCGGGTTGAGTGCCCTATTTGGTACACGCCAGACTGTGGAGCGCCCGTGATGGAATTGAGCACAAACCGGTTGCCACACCGTATCCACACTGTCTGGTCTAGGGTGACACCATGCGACGATTCGTCCAGGCCATTGCGACGCGGGACGCCCTACCGGCGAGCCTTCCCGACGTGCTCGCTGATGCGCTGGTTCACGGTGCCGACCACTACAACATTGCCAAGGGCAAGACCGCCCTGGTGTTGGCCATCAACGCCGACAAGAAGCTGTGCGTAGCCCCGATGACGTGGGGGCTGGTACCGCGGTGGTCCAAGCAGGCCTCCACGCCCTACACCACTGTGACGGCACGGCTGGAGCGGGCGCCCAAGAGCCGGATTTTCAGCCAGGCATGGAAGGAGCGGCCCTGTCTGGTCCCGATGACCGGCTACTACAAGTGGGATCGGCAGCGGAAACCGGCCTGGCCGCATTTCATCCAGCGGCGCGATGGCAATGCCTTGCTAGCCGCCGGTCTGTGGGAAACCTGGGAGGGCGAGGATGGAAGTTTCCTGCACAGCTTTGCCATCCTCACCGCGCCGAACCTGGTCATTCCCCCACCGCTGACGCAGGACGGCCCCGTTTTCCTTGCGATGGCTGACGCGTTGGCGTGGGTACGTGGGTCTATCACCTCACCGCGCACCCTGCTGCGTCGTGCCGACCAGCCGCAGCTGGAGAGCTATCCGGTGTCGCGTGCGATTCGGCGGGTGGAAGAAGAAGGCTATACGCTGCTGGAGCCGGTGGATCCGGATGACCAGGCGTCCTTCTCGTCCGGTGAGGAGGATGACTATGATGAAGACGAGTAAGCCCCACCTTTCCTGCCCCCCTGTTTAAGAGCGGCTCCATGGCACGAACCGAACCAACAGAATCTGTGGTGGATTGTGTGATCGTGGGCGGCGGCCCAGCAGGGCTGACGACTGCGACCTATCTACGTCGCTTCCACCGCTCGGTGGTCGTGATCGATGACGGGCGTAGCCGGGCCAGTTGGATCCCCACCACGCACAACTGTCCGGGCTTTCCCCAAGGCGTCTCAGGCAATGAGCTGCTGGAGCGCTTGCGGCTTCAAGCCACCGGGTATGGGGCCTGTCTGGAGCGGGCAACGGTGGAGCGTATCCACGCGGCAGGCGAGGACTGGGTGGTGAGCACTGCTGATCGCCAGTGGAGCGCGCGCGCCCTTGTCCTGGCCACCGGCGTGGAAGACGTCTTGCCGTCGCTGAGTCGCCAGGAAAGTACAGAAGCGCTAGGCAAGGGATTGTTGCGGCTATGCGCAATTTGCGACGGTTACGAGGCGACCGACTGCCGGATCGGGGTCATCGGGCCTCTGGAAGACGCGCTGGCCCATGCGTGCTTCCTGCGCGCCTTCTCCGCGGATGTGACGGTCATTCCTACTGCCTCGGGTGAGGCATCAACGCAAGCCCGGCAGCGCTCTCAGCATCTAAATATCGCCACCCTACCCCCTTTGGCGGCACTCTCCTTCGCCGAGGCCCACGCGCAGGTGCGGGATGAGGCAGGAGGCCAGCACCGATTCGATACGGTCTATGTGGCTATGGGCGCACCCGGGCGCGTGAGCTTGGCGCAGCGGCTTGGCTTAAGCGCCGGTCTCAAAGGCGAGTTGGTCACTGACGACGCCATGCAGACTTCGCTCTCAGGGGTCTATGCCATCGGGGATGTCGTGACGGACTTGAATCAGATCTCTGTCGCGTTCGGACATGCCGCGATTGCCGCCACCACGATCCATCGACGGCTGCCTGACAACCCACGGCGATAACGTTTGCCTGCCGCGTTGCAGCATGCGCGGTCAACGAAACATTCACGTTTGCGCCTCTAGCCTAAACACTTCATCAAGCGTCGTAGAACGCCATGACTAATGAGTCGGATGTGGGTGGGGAAACGCAGTTGTCATCTGCTTTGGAAGATGAGGTACGGCAGTTCCGGCTGTTACTCAACGGGGTCACCGATTACGCGATCTACATGCTCGATAAGGACGGGCATATCAAGACGTGGAACCAAGGCGGCGAGCGGATCAAGGGCTATTCCCCCCAGGAAATTGTGGGATCTCACTTTTCGCGCTTCTATACCCCTGAAGATGCCGCCAAGGGAGCGCCCCAGCGCGGATTGGACACCGCGCGGGAACAAGGGCGCTTTTCGGCCGAAGGCTGGCGCGTCCGCAAGGATGGCACGCGCTTTTATGCCAGCGTGGTTATCGATCCCATCTGGTCCGAAGGCGAGCTCATCGGCTATGCAAAGGTCACCCGCGACATTACCGAACGCATGGAGACCCAGCGTTTGCTGCATGACGCCCAACAATCCCTGGCGCAAGCCCAGAAGATGGAAGCCATCGGCAAACTGACCTTGGGTCTGGCCCATGATTTCAATAATCTGCTGGCCGTGGTGATCAATGCCTTGGACTTGATCACAATGCGGGTGAGCGATGACCCTCGTCTAACGCGCAACGTGGAAGCGGCACTCCGCGCTGCAGAACGCGGCACCCTTCTGACGCGGCAACTGCTGACCTTCGGTCGCGGCCAGAACCTCACGCCCAGGCGCGAGGATGTGAACCAGATCATTCGGGAGATGGCCGAGCTGTTGCGGCGCAGTTGTCCGGAGAACATCGAGCTTGGGTATGCGTTGGGTGACGGATTGCCCGTCATCGAAGTCGACAAGACCCAGCTGGAAGCAGCTGTGCTCAACATGGTGGTCAACAGTCGCGATGCGATGCCACAGGGCGGCTCGATTCTGATCACAACCGGTACACAAGTGGTGTCGGATCCTGCAGGCCCGTCAGCACACGCACAAGAGATGTTGTTTGTCAGTGTTGAAGACAATGGTGAAGGGATCCCGGCCGAACATCAGCAACGCGTGTTCGAGCCCTTCTTTACCACCAAGGAAATCGGCAAAGGCAGCGGCCTTGGCATGAGCCAGATATTTGGATTTGCCTCCCAGTCCGGCGGGCACGCCGCCTTGAAGAGCGAGGTGGGTCAAGGCACCACCGTATACGTGTACTTGCCACTGACAAGGTCCAGCGCACCATGAAAGTCTTGCTGGTAGAAGACGAAACCGACCTGCTCTCGCTCGTATCGGAAGCCTTGGACCATTACGGGGTGGCGGTGACGGAAGCCGAGTCCGGTGGCAAGGCGCTGGAAGCGTTGGGCCGCGGTGATCAGTTCGATGTGCTGGTCTCCGATATCGCCATGCCTGGCAATCTCTCCGGAATTGATGTGGCCTATGAGGTGCTCAAGGCCTATCCCGACATGCGGATCATCCTGACCTCAGGTCATCCGCTGTCCAACTTCTCACCCTTGCCCGAGAACACCCACTTCCTGCCCAAGCCCTACAGAGTCAAACAGCTGATGGATCTGCTCAACCGGCACTCTGCGACATGACGAAAGGTCCAAATCATCACCACCGTGAAACAACAGATAACAAAGCTCCGCCTGCCACGGCCAAGGCGCGGCGTCGCGGTATAACGCGCACGCTTTATCCCAGAATCATGTGGATGAGCAGCGGGCCGAGCGGAAAACCCAGGATCATGTGGATATGTAGTGCACTGACTCAATGCCTGCCGACTAGGATGCTGGATCTATCTCAGTCGCATGTGTGATGGCATGCTCCAGCGGTGACGCTACCCGCGTGGGACTATCCCTAGTTGATCCATAATCCATCGGGCATCCTCGATCGTTTCGGCCTGCACATGGGGCAGCGATCGGTCTCCCAGCGCTCTGGCGCGCTCTCTCAAGCGTGCGACCTGCCCGCTCACGTGTTGGCACCGAATGGCAGTCCACTGGAAGGTGTGTGATACGAATGCATTCCTGTTGGGAATGTTCGAGAAACCCGCGCTGGGTACGCTCGCCCGAACCGGCAGGTCCCAAAATGCCTGCGCTATCCGCCTCGCTGAGTTCTGGCCCATGAGCTGAGCTTGTATGTAAGCAAGCCAACTTACCGACAAGCACACGCCAAGATGCGACCCCTCATACGCGATCAGATCGACATCGTTAGACCAGGGCGCAAGATCCAGTCTATGGTGCTTATTTCGCGAGAGCCAGAGCCCGAAGCCAATACCACAGGGACATGAACAATCATCCTTCAGAACCTCGCTTCCCAACTCGTTTATGCAAGCGTGCCCGGACATCATCGCGATCGTGCGGACTTGACTGAGGATGCGTGAAATAGCCTCATGGTGTGTGCAATTCGAGCCTTTGGATACTTCCCAAAACCTTAGAAACCGGAAGTATCTCCCCAAAACCCTGCTTTGGGGAGAGCGATAAGTTATCCGCAGGGACTCGGCGAAGTAGATGCGAACATCCATCGGCGATAGACCCAAGGGGCGAAGCGGACCTGCTTCCCAAGGCAGCCCAGCGATCCAGACATGCTCGGCCACCAAGCACGACAGTTTCTCGGCATCAAAAGGCGGCGAACTGCGCGGCTCCCGACGTTCTATGCGATATTGGAGACCATCTATCCGACTTCCACAACTGCAGTAAAAGGGCTCACGATCAGAGAAGACGCGGTATAGGTTGTGATGGCCACAATAACGACAGAACTGCTCGAGCCTGACATTGTGCACAGGGCAGAACCAAAGTGCACGGTGCTGAAAGACCGCTAGGTGTTGCCCCTGCCGCATGCACTCCGGGCACCAGTGTATCTCTTGGCGCATCCATTTATGTGGTACGTCTTTCAAGTCCTGTCGAGCTTTGACCACGGCATGTTCAAGCAACGAATGCACTCCACTTTCGACCTGGATGTCCAACTGTGCTAGCCGGACCAGGACTGAAGGCAGATAGGTGCTCGAAGTTACCCATGGCTCCCCGAAATCTCTTGCTAGTCGCTCGACGAATTGAGCAATGTCGTAGGCACGGCACAGATTGAATCGCGCGATCGCTGCGTACGCCCCGAACAGGGAAGTGTTGTCCCAATGTTCGGGAAGATGAGGGACAAATCCCGCTGGCCGGGACAATTCAGAAGACATGCACGCTCTGGAGCAATTCGGAAGTTATCTTCATATCCGCACTGTCTGCGCCACGAACGTGAATGAAGAACGATGCCAAGAACCCAGCCACGCTGGACATGGCCACCACCGTGCCCACGCCAGGCAAGCGCTGCTGTTTGAGCTCGCGCCAGAACAGCGTGCTGTTACCGCCAAGCCGTCCCCCGCCCTCATAAAACTTGGGTAGCAGCAACTGCAGGTAGCTCAGGCCCGAACCGGCAGGAAACTCGGAACCGGCATCGATGGCCGCGAGCAGCGGCTCCAGTTCGGCAGCGTTCTGTATGCCCTTGAATTCATTTAAAGTGGCCATAAAACGCTTTTCGAGATCCGAGCGTGCCGCCTTTAGTTGCTGCCGCTTCTCCTTCAGTTCGACCTGCCCGAACAGGACAACCGTGACCTTCACGCGGTCCCGGACTAAGCGATTGATGACCGACTTGAGCCAGGCGAACTCATTACAGCTCAGTTCTTGGGCCTCGTCGAAAATCAGGAACAGGTGCCGGGCTTCCCCCGACAAGGCCAGGAGCGCGCGATGCACCTGGGTACGCTTACCGGCCAGGTCCCTAGCAATCTTCGGCGCGTAGTCGATCTGGTTGAGGATCTCCGAGAGCAATCGACCTTCAGCCGGATTGGTGTCTTCGACCACCTCAAAAATCAGCACGCCGCAGCCGGGCTTCTTTCGCTTCATCTCCACCAATAGCAGTTCGGCACAGGAACTCTTGCCCGCTAGCGGCTGGGCAAAGATGGCGGTGGAACCCCTCCCCTTGCGACCAAGCGCCCAGACACGTGCGAGGACGTCCTTGGCTGCGAGCGTGGGCAACACGGCCCGCTCGATAATCAGCGGATGCTCATCCCATACTTGATCACGCAAGCGGAGTATTTCTTCAATATCCATTGCGATCTCCGTTGAAAGCACCTATGTCATCCCACTGCATGTAGGGGGAACTTGTTGATTCGCTGGCCCGATCCAGGAGATCGTTCACTGCTTCTTCGGCTTCTTCCACCTGAGTGGCGGTGGTGGGAGCGTCGTCGGACACATCACGGCGGGCGTTGTGATCACCCGTATGTCGCGCCGCTGTCTTGTCCGGCTTGGATTTGCCCTTGACCTTGGCGTATTCATCCGCAACCTTCTTCATGAACGCGGCCACGACATCGTCGTTTCTGTCATTCTCTATGTAGCCCTCACGAAGGAGCTGATTGATCTGGCGCCGCAGATCGATCGAGTGATCACTCCAGCGCCATCGGCCACCGGCTTGGAAGGTACCTAAGGGGCGCTGGCGACAGAATGCATCAATGAATCGGACGTTATTACGCGTCACGTGCAGTTCCAGGTTGACCTGCTCATCCAACAGCGTCCAATCCTTCGCCATGGCCGGATTCGTGTACTCAACCTCCAAGAAGGAGAAGTAAGGACGACGCCCGGTGGCCTTGTTGCCCCGAATAGGCACTTTGAGAATCGACTTGGACAGATCCGCCTCGCCTTCGCCTAGCGGCGGCAGGAAAGGAAAGAGGTACTGATCACGGTCGGGCCCGCAGATGAGCGCGTGCATGCGCTGTGCGGGACTGGCCGCCAGATTGGCTTTGCCCTGATTCGCGTTGAACTTGTGTACCAGCTTCGCTACGAAGCCTACGATGTCGCGTTCTGACAGGACACACGCGCGGGCGGCCTCTTCCGCCTTTTGCCGCTTGGGATCCTGGGGGCCGGCACCGGTGGTCTGGGGAAGCCGTTTAAAGCCGGCGCGCTCTAGTTCGTTGAAGACGCGCTCCACCAACTGGCGCCTTGCCGGTGTCTTCACCGGTCCAAAGTTAACTGCGCATCCGCTCACCGACATCACGCGGGAGACCAGCTGATCAGCCAGATGGATGAGCGCGTTGTCCAACAGAAGGCAATTGAACCCACACCAGCCGAAGCGCTCGTCCAGCTCGGCCAAGGGCCTTGTTGCGAGCTGATTGTCCTTGCGATGTGCCCAGTCCGGCTCGCCGACCATGCCCGCGTGCAGCACGTCCATCGCATCGCCGGCATTGGCCGCCTCGCGGAAGATCACCTTGAAGGCCATGATCCACCCCTTATGGCGATCGACTAGTAGCAAGAGCGTCATCCGGCCAGCATCCAGGAACCGAAAGCCCTCGGGCGTCTCGATCCTGACGGTGCCGATGCAGCCCATGGCATGTTCGTCCATCTCGACGATATCCATGGGCATGCAGGCCACCAGACGCGAGACATGGCCGTTGCCGGATTTGGCCTTGGTCGCCGCCTTGTCGCCATATTGGGTGGCGACGATCGCGTCGTAGTGCTCGCTCAGGAAGGTTTCGGTGAACGCCCGTATGGCCCCTGCCCCGCGCCGACGGGAGGTGAACGGCCAGGACTGCTTGTCAGTATCCTTGGTCTCGCATAGGCGTAGGAACTCCATATGGACCGACTTGTGCCTAACGCCCGCCTCTCCTCCCGGCTTCCGTTTGGCATTAAGTAGCAGATACGACTCCAGTGCTGCGGCAACGTCGCTGTGCTGGCGTAGGAACAGCGCAAGCGCCCCGGCCAGTCCTTTGCTTTGATGCTTCGGCAGAGGCTTCCGCCGCTGCCGCGGCTGGATCTCCAAATAAGGAAGCAGCCCTACCCAACCGATCGGGGAGCCTCGCCCATCAAGTGCGACACATTTGTCGTAGGCGCGATAGAACACCTCCTTCCAGATCGACAGGTCTTGCAGCAAGGGCGTGATCCGTGCGCCGCCCACGTAATCAGTGATGGCCTTTTTAAGGGAGTGGAACCGCTTCTTCTGTGCCGCGTCTAGGCCTTCCAGTGAAGGCACGGCCCAATTGGCGAGCACCAAACGCTCCGGAGGGGTCGCCTTCAGCGTCAGGCGCTTACCCATGGCGGCGTGCACGCAGCGTAGTGCCAGGACCCCACAGGTGGGTATCCACGTCGCTTCCGATTTCGCGTGAGCGCAGCAGCGTGGCCACCGCGCCGGTGACCAGGGCGGTGCTTTCCGAGGTTAGCTGCTGGCACAGATCCCGAACGGCAAGCTCGCCATGTTCTTCCAGCAGATGCCGACAGCGAATGATCAGCGGGTCCAAGGAGTGCGATCGGCATCGGTTGATCGTAGGCACGATGGCCCGCCAGCTTTGGACACGCATTTTGGCTGCATTGAGCACCGCCAAGCTGATCAATCGCCGGCCGGCCACCGAGGCCTTCTCGGCCTCAGGGGCCAGTTCGACGTCGAGTTCGGTACCCTCCAGCGTCGTAACAGTGGCGAAGTGCCGCCGCCCCGGCTGCGAACGCGCTTGCCCATGGCGCAAGGGGGAATAGTCGACGGAGGCCACGTCCGGCGAGCCTTCTAGATAGAAGAAGGCTTCCAGCTCGATGTCCGAACTCAGCGTCAGCGGGAGCGCCTGTGTGTCCTGCGGGGGTCTGACGAACCACAGGTTGTGGCCGCTGGCTCCTCTGGCACGCACGGAGGCCAAGTACTGGTTGCGCTTCTTCTGAGCCGGTGTCTTACCCATCGGCTTGCCTACGCAGACCGGCGAGAGGCAACCGAGTACGACCTTGACCCGCGTGGCGGGAAGGGGTGTATATTGGATCTGGCATTAACAGGTCCTCCTACGACCTGGCCCAGAGCTCGCCATTCGCAGTGGCGGGCTCTTTTTGTTAGAAAATTGTTATCTCTAGCGGCTAAGTGAAACTTAGCCTAATCCATTGCAAGGCCCGCGGTAGTAACCTCCGAGCTTGGTTTCAATTTGAATCCTGGCCTTGCAGATGGACTCAGACTTTGTTACCGCATTCCGACGCGCCGGCGCCATGACGTGGACGCGCTACTTGATGAAATCGCTGGATTGCAGCGTTCGATGGTTGAACCGAACGCTGCTGCTGCCCCCGTCCGATCCGTCCGGGGTGCTGTCTGACCGGCTGGCCCCGCGCCTTTTCGAAGAGATCCACACGCAAGGCAAGAATCCAGACGGGAAGTACTGGGAAGAGCTCAACGACAGCGGCGATAAGTTCAATCTTTTCAGGCGTGCTTGTGAGCGCGTGCCGAAATCCGAGGAATGGCTCCTGCGCGACCTCATGCTCTACATGAAGTCAGAGCCACCGTCGATTCTCGATTCGCGCACCAAGCTGCTCGCGTACATCAATCAACGTGATCTTGTCTTCGTTCCGCCACACATCTTGTATTCGCTGCAACAGCAAGTCCCCCTGCTCTATCAAGAGCTTGAGCGAGAGTGCATAGGCGGGCTGGAAAAAGCCGCCACACCCTCCACGCTCCTTTTCTTGTTCGCTTACCTCCATGAGCTCACCTGGCGAAGAGCGCCGCTGCAGAACAACTGGACAAAGGCGCTTGCCGAGAAGGCGGTGGGCGAGTTCGCGGGGTCGTTCTCCAAAAGAGAATTTGCCGATCCGGATATGCTTTCGGAACGCCTTCGCTCCCCGCTCCTCGACACAGTGTCTCAACTTGCGACGTGGGGAGATCGATGTGCGCCCTCCCTAACGCCGGCTGTGCTCGAGGAGATTCCGCTCTTGCCCTTCCTGATGGAAAAGAGCCAGCACCTGCGCGACGCATGTGCATGCCTCGATGCGGTTAGCTTTGGTTCTGCCCGCTGTCTAGGACGGCCCCTGCCTGAGTGCTACCGCGAGGGTGCGCATGAGGGCTTCTATCCTACCTATGCAAACGTAGATGCAGCTCTGAAAGTCTTGGTAGGCAGCATGCTTAGCGTGCACCGCCATATCGCCCGCGAGTACGAAGACTCTCTGCTGATCAGCCCCGCCGCCGGTCGTGAGATGACGCGGGCCGCCCCAGGCCGAGGACGCGCCGAGCGCGTCAGCTCGGGTAGGCGCCTGGCTAGCCGATCGTCTCGTGCAAGGCTTCCCTGAGAATTCAGGGGCTCGGAAAAGTCACAGCTTTGCTGTTCCAGCCGGAATAGTCACAGGTTTGCCGGTGACGTTGTTACAGTGATTTTAGGCCCAGACCCGATCCTCAAGAATGGATAAATGGCTGTTCTGTAAGGAGTGAAAGCATAACAATACAGTCACAGTTTTACCGAGTCCGGTTGTTCGGGAAACCTGCCCCGACACCGAGCGACTTTGAGGCAAGGATATGCGCCTGATCGACCCCACCGAACGCACAGAACTGACCGGCCCTTGGGCCGGTTTCGGTTTTCAGCAAGGCCATTTGTGTTTGCAGGGGGTGGATATGCCTTCGGAGCGGAGCCCGCGCGTGAGCATCATTCGCGACAGCCTGCCGGCATCTAGGCCGCATGTGAGGCGTGAAGCGTCACCGTAGGGGCTACGCCCCCTACACCGCAATCACTTGCACGCATCCCAAACGGCCTGATCCCATTCGACGATCTTGCCCTCATCCACCGCAACGATCCGGTTAGCCATGCGTACGGTCGATAGCCAGTGCGCGATGACAAGTACGGTCTAGGCTTGGCAAATGGCGCGCATGTTCTGCATGACTGCGTGCTCGGCCTCGTAGTCTAAGGCGCTGGTGGCTTCGTCAAAGATCAGGATGCGGGATTGGTTACCAAGACCCGAGCAATCGCAATGCGTTGTCGTTGCCCCGCCCAGCGCTTCGGCCTCTTTCAAAGGAATGCCTCACTTCGACTGGTTTCGTTCTGGTAATCCAGCCCGCTCGGCGCCGACGCGTGAAGTGACCGGGATGGTCGCGAAATGCTGGTTACGTTAAAATATGTGACGCATAGCGTCATTTGTAGTCTCGCCACATCACTGTTGTAGCGCGTCAGCGTGCTACCCACCTGTTCCCGTTCATTTGGCACGGTTCCTGCTGAAACAGGCTCCGTCAGGAGAGTTCGCCTTGCATACCGCCACCGTAGAGAAGGTTCTCAGCGTCATGGGTGACAGAAGCCGCGAAATCCCGCAGATCGACAAGGCGCTGCTGCTGCAGGAGTTCAAACGTGCGAAAGATCGCACGCCTGGTATTTCGATGCTGCTGCTGACCACCGCTGACGGCCGTGCTTTGGCCGAACTCGACGAGCGCGGTGGCGATCCGCGCCGGCTGGCTGCGATGACCAACTCTTTCCTCACCCTGGGTGAAACCGTGGCCAAAGAACTGGGACTGGCATCGGCCGACTACGCCACGATCGCGACTCGCCAGGGGAACATGGTGTTGATCCGCATGGAGCACACCATGCCTATGACGCTCGCTGCGCTAGGCACCTTCGAAACCAATGTTGCCGTGCTGCTGTTTGCTGCGCGCGAATGCGCCACTCGCCTCTCGGCCCTGCTGCCGAAATAATCCGTTTCATTCACACGATCCGGGCATGCCGGACGTTCAGTCACCACACCCAAGGAAAGAAAGAAGATGTCGAAGTTGAATCTTGAAAGTTTGAGTCAGGTCGCCGGCTTTGTGGGCGTCGCGCTCGTGGACAGCGACAGTGGTATGGCGATGGCAACGCTTGGTGGTGGCAGCCTCGACCTGGAAGTCGCTGCGGCCGGCAACAGCGACGTGGTACGTACCAAACGTCGCGTGGCACAACAACTGGCGCTTCAGGACTCCATCGAGGACATCCTGATCTCGCTCAGCACGCAATACCACATCATCCGCCCGCTGGAGAGCAATCCCGTCCTGTTCCTTTACGTCGTGCTGGATCGTGCACGCGCGAACCTGGCGATGGCGCGCCACGAATTGAAGAGCTTCGAGAAGACGCTGGATTTCAGCTGATTCGTTCCAGGTCATCGGCCGCCACCGCGGTCAATGGCATTCGCCCTGGTCTTCCGACGCTTCTTCCCCAATGACACTCCCCCTCCCTTCCGACTTCACCGTTGCGATGGCCGGCCTGGAACTGTTGCCCGCCACGCGCCTGAAGGTTGCGTGCTCACTGCTTGCAGCGGACCGGCTCACCGTCCGCTTGATCGAATGGGGTGCCGAGCCCGCGACGCTGCTTGTCGCGGACGAGACCAGCGATGCTGGCCGCACTGCGATTCAATCGGCACGGAAAGCGCGTTTGCCCGCAATCCGCCTCATTGCCGCCAATGATTCATCGGGCACCATGCACGTCCTGCCTCGGCTGGCGACGGTACGAGAGTTCGCTGACGCGCTCAGGTTCGGTCTGCAGGACCGTCCACCGTCCTTGACCGAAACCAGCCCGTACAGCGACGCGCCCTTGCCACAACCGTTTCTCGAACATCTGCGACTGGATCGTCGACGCGACCTGCGCGTGCTGTTGGAGCAGGGTTTGTTCCGGGTCGTCAGCGATACCCGCGAAGGCAAGTTGCACATGCTTCGCCGGATGCCGCTGGACGAACTGCTGGAACGCGCGCCCAAGCCCGATTGGCGAGTGACGGAGATATCCGATGGGGAGTGGGAGTCGTTGTATCGACCCGACGTCACCCGCACCTATGCGATCGAGACGCTATGGTGGCGCCTGCTTCCCCATCTTTCCCGCGATGAGTTGCCACGCGTGACGGGGATGGTGCGGTTGCGAACGTGGCCGGACCTGGATGCGGGTGCCACGCCGGCTGCCTGGCCGTTGGTGTTGGCTTACTGTTCCAGTCAGCCCTGGCATGCCGACGCACTGGCCGCGGCCAGTGACGTACCGGAGGAAGACGTGCAACAAGTGATGGCGCTGGTGCGTCTGAGCGGTCTGGAAGCCTCACTGTCCTATCCCGCCGCCAAGGTGCGCGGTTCCGCCGCGCACCACGCAAGCACCCTGTTAAGAATGGCCAAGCGTTTCGGCCTGAAACTGCTAGGAAAGGCGCATGGATAACTACGGAAACAAGCTCGTGTTCGTCGGCGGCATGGGCGCGGGCAAGACCACCGCGATTCGTGCGATCTCGGATGTGGAACCCGTGAGCACCGACATGCCACTGAGCATCGATGCCACCGAGGAAAAGTCCTTCACCACCGTGGCGCTGGATTACAGCAGTATCGATCTTGATGAGGGCGAACTGCTGCATGTCTACGGCGTTCCCGGCCAGAAGTACCTGAACTTCATGTGGCCGATGGTATGCACGGGGGCCATCGGCATCATCGTGCTGGTCAATGCGTGCCAGGATGATGCGGTCGACAGCACGGCCGGGTTGCTGAAGGACTTCGCCTCGCTCGCTCCCGACGCCAGTTTCGTGGTCGGCGTGACCAAGAGCGATCTGGCACCGGATTTCCAGCTCACCTCGTTCCGCGACGAACTCAATGCAAGCGGCTATCAAGTGCCAGTGATGAAAGTGGACGCGCGGGTGACCATCCAGGTCGAGTTCCTCATAAAGACGCTACTGTCCTATCAGCACGCCGGCGCACAACTCGGCATCGGTGCAGCGAATAGGATCTGAAGCTAGGCGACAAGGCGATAAATGGTGCGCGGGAATTCGTCGTGACCCACGCCAGGTAATGAGCCCCGCATACTTCCAGCGGTTCGCGGGACGTGGACATTGGCCTCGCCTGACCACGTAACCTTGGATACTGATGCGCCACGCAAGCGGCGCATTGACGTTCGCGCAACCACGGCATCACGGCGGCCACCGCGAATGCAGGTCATCGATGACGTATCGGTGGACGTGCTGCTTGCCGCCCTGTCCCAGATGGGGGTGGTCCGCTGGCAAGTCTTCATGCGTATGCGCGATCTGCTCGGGATCGTTGGAACTCCATGCCGCGCGGGCCAGCACGGCGCTCAACAGCGCCACGATGGACAAGATCCCCAGCGCCGCTGCCAGTCCAAACTCGGCGCCCAGGAAACCTGCGATCGGATATGCCAGCAGCCAGCATGCATGCGAGAGGGAAAACTGTGCCGCGAACAGGAATGGCAAATCCTCTTCGGCGCCGGATCGGCGAATCAGACGGCCACCGGGCGTGACCAAGCCCGCGTAGCACATGCCTAGAAGCAACCAGATGGCGACGACCGCGCCCCAGGCAGGTGTACCACCTACGCCAAACCAGTACACGGTGGCCATGATCAGCACCAATGTCATCGTGGTGGCGGCCGAAAGCATGATCCGTCGATCGGTGATGCGTTCCAGTAGGGGTGGCAGACTCAATGCAACCAGCATTGAGCCCACGCCAAAGGCCGCCAGTAGCCAGGCCACCTCTCGCTCGCCGCCCTGCAGCACTGTTCGCGCAACCACGACCGTATTGACGAACACCATCGCCCCGCCCGCTGCAGCACAGAGATTGAGCAGCAGCAGACCACGCAACCGGGGGGTGCGCAGGTAGATCTTCATGCCGCGGATGGCCCTGTCGTACGGCCTGCCCGACGCGGCACTGCGCATGCCTGCGGGAAAAGTCGTCGACAGGATCAGCATCGCCGACAGCAGGAAGCCCACGGAGGTGCCAACGAACAATCCCTGGAAGGCCACCACCGTCAGCAACGCAGCGGCCAGCGCGGGACTGAGCAGGCTCTCCAGGTCATAGGCCAGACGCGAAAGCGACAACGCCCGGGTATACCTGGCCTCGTCGGGCAGGATTTGCGGTATGAGCGCCTGGAACAACGGCGTAAAGCATGCCGAGGCCGATTGCAGCACGGCGATCAGTACATAGATCTGCCAGATCTCGGTGACGAATGGCAGCACCAGCACGACCAGGGCCCGGATCACATCCAGTCCGACCAGGACGATCTTGCGACGGTGTGCCGGCACTATCGCACCGGAGACCGGGGAGAGCAGTACATACACGATCATCTTGATGGTCAGGGCCAGACCCAGCACCTGCCCCGCCTGAGCGCCCGCCAGATCGAAGGCCAACAGGGCCAGCGCCACCGTTGCCAGGCCAGTGCCGAGCAAGGCGATGACCTGGGCCGCGAAGAGCTTTCGGAACCCTGTATGGGAGAGGATTTCAAGCATGGCAAACACTCCGCGAGAAGAATGACGCCGCCACCGATCGCCCCGCTTTTCGAAGGGCATTCCGCAGTCGTGGCATGGTCGACATCATCGCTGGTGGGCAACGTTTCCGATGACAGCTTCTCAGCATCACGCAACACATGGTCGTGGACCGAGCAGACGCCACGATCGATGCGGCCATTCCGCTACGGCTTACCGGAATAGCGACGGCGCGCAATGCGATCGATGACCGGCAACTCTACTCCTTCACGCCCCACGGTCTTCAACGCACGCGTGAGACGCTGATCGCTCTCGCTGGCCGGGTCGTCTGTTCCGCCCATGTGCCACCTCGCATGGCGCAGCCGCCCGTCCCTGGCGATCGCTGAAGATCGCCAGGGACAGGATTGCATCAGTTGGTCTTCTTGGCTTCCGGTGCCGGCTTCTTGGCGTCATCGGCCTTGGCCGGCTTGTTCGGCACACCGCACTTCTGCTTGAGCGCCTTGACTTCCGGGTAGGCCGAGTCGTCGGTGAAACGCTTGGTGTCCTTCAGATCCTCACAGGTCTTGGGGATCTGCTTCTCTTCGTCGTGCGCGCCCGGGTGGGCCACGGCGGAGAGCGAAACCAGCGACAGGGCTACCAGGCCGGCAATGGACAGTGAACGAGCTTTCATCTTCAGTTCCTTCGTGATCGGCCGTCGGCCGGGGATGGGTGGGTGTCGCGAGGATCCAGGCCCGCGACGGTGAGGCGGGGTCGTGCCGCGACCCGGTTCAAGCGCCTGGCCGCCACGGGGTTACATCACGCGCTTGATCTGGGCGTAATCACCGGCCGTGCGCAGGGTGATCGTCACCGTGGCATCACCGCGGTTGCGCCAGAACCAGCCATGGCTGCCATTGAAAGTGGCTTCCAGCACACCCTCGCCCGAGGCTGCGCCGCGCCCTTTCTCGTAGCTGGTGGATTCGCCACCTGCCCCGCCATCGCCGTGCATGTCGAAGTTCACGACACCGCCCTGCGCGTCCCAGGAGAAGCTCGCTTTCTGACCGGCCGTCATCACCAGCTTGACCTCCGCGCCCTGCCCAGCCGCCAGCTCGACCTGCATCTGGTCGCGCCAGGCTTCGGGATCCGCGGCGGCCAGGGCGCTGTCGGCCTGTGGTGCCGCAGCAGCGGCGGCGGCCGAGTCGGCCGGCGCTGTGCCGGTGGCTGCTGCATCACGCGCGGCATCGGCGGCGGCCTCTTCAGCCAACTGCCCTTTGATCTCGCCCATTTCGGTCAGCCCGAGCACGCGACCGATGCCGGTGGGGTCGATCGCGTACTCGGACGGCAGCACGACCGTGACCAGCAGAACGACGGCGACGATGAAGGCGATGATGGTCGAGCGCAGCAACTGGCGCGAAGAAGGAAGATCGGTGTTCAGGGGCTTGCTGTTGTACATGGTGTGTTCTCGCAATGTCTTGGATTAGGAAACGAAGTAGCCAGTGAGCTGCATGCCGATCAGGATGAAACCGGCGCACATCATCGCGACGTTGGCGGTATAGGCGTGCTTCCAAAAGCCGCGTGAGCGGCGCCAGTAGCCCATGACGATCAGGATCGCGCCCAGCGCCAGCAACTGTCCGATCTCCACGCCCACGTTGAAGGCCAGCAGATTGGGCACCAGACCATCGGGAGAGATGTCGTACTCGATGATCTTGGTGGACAAGCCAAAGCCGTGGAACAGACCGAAGATCAGCGTGGCCGCCTTGGTGTTGGGCTGGAACCCCAACCAGCGTTGATAGGCCCCCATGTTGTCCAATGCCTTGTAGACCACCGACAGACCGATGATGGCGTCGATCAGGAAGCTGTTGATGCCGACATTGAAGTACACGCCCAGCAGCATCGTGGTGGAGTGACCCACCGCAAACAGCGTGACGTACAACGCGATCTGCTTCATGCGGTACAGGAAGAAGATCACCCCAAGCAAAAACAGGATGTGGTCATACCCGGTGGCCATGTGCTTGGCGCCCAGATAGGCGAAGGACAGCAGATGGACGCCGCTGATTTCCTGGATATACCCCTTGTCGCCTTCGGCGACGGCATGAGCCAATGCACCGTTGGCGGTAAACAGCAACAGAAGCAGGCCTGCCAGCAGGAGAAGCGTACGTGTCATGGAGGCGGGATTGGCGCCGCCCCAACCAGAGGGCTTATATGGAAATGAGTTCATTCGCTTCATTTGATTTGTGAAAGGGATCAGGAGGGGGTGGAGCACGAGCGTGCCCCACCCCACTGGATTACGGAGCCGCCGGAATGGGCTCGACCTTCGGCCGATCCTCGGCGCGTGACTCTTCCTTGCGATGGACCATGCGGTACAGCGCCGGCAAGACCAGCAGCGTGAGCAAGGTGGAGGAGATGATGCCGCCGATGACCACCGTGGCCAGTGGACGCTGCACCTCGGCACCGGTACCGACGTTCAGTGCCATCGGCACGAAGCCCAGGCTCGCCACCAGCGCGGTCATCAGCACCGGACGCAAGCGCGTCAACGCGCCTTCCACCACGGCGTCGTGCAGCGACTTGCCATCCTCACGCAGCTTCCGGATGAAGGTGATCATCACCAGTCCGTTGAGCACCGCCACACCCGACAGGGCGATAAAGCCCACGCCTGCCGAGATGGAGAACGGAATGCCACGCAGCATCAACGCCAGCACACCCCCGGTCAGCGCCAGCGGCACACCGCTGAAGACGATCGCCGAGTCCTTGCCCGATCCGAAGGCCATGAACAGCAGACCGAAAATCAAGATCAGGACAACAGGGACCACCACCGTCAGGCGCTCACTGGCGGAGATCAGCTGCTGGAAGGTGCCGCCATACTCGATCCAGTAGCCTTCGGGCAGCTGCACCTCAATCGCCACCCGCTCGCGCAGTTCCTCGACAAAGGAGCCCAGATCGCGACCGCGCACATTGGAGGTGACGACCACCCGCCGCTTGCCGTTCTCGCGGCTGACCTGGTTGGGACCCAGCTCGATGGCGATCCTGGCGACCGCGCCCAATGGCACCGACGTCGGCAGCGTCAAACCGTCCGTGGTCGCATCGCGCTGCGCGGGTACCATGATCGGCAACGCAGCCAGCACCTTCAGATCCTGACGCTTGCCTTCCGGCAGCCGTACGACAATGTCGAAGCGACGATCACCCTGGAACAGCTGGCCCGCGTTGGCACCACCCAGGGCCGCCGCGACCGTGCCCTGGATGTCGGCCACCGCCAATCCGTAGCGCGCCAGCGCGGCACGATCCGGATCGATGACCAGCAACGGCAGACCGGTTACCTGTTCCAGCTTCACGTCGGCGTTGCCCTCGGTCTGGCCAGCCAGCGCTTCGACCTGGGCGCCGATGGCTTCCAGTTGCTCCATGTCATCGCCGAAGACCTTGATGGCCACTTCCGCGCGGACGCCCGCGATGAGCTCGTTCATGCGCATCTGGACCGGCTGGGTGAACTCGTAGTTGTTGCCGGGGACGGCGCGGACGGCCTTCTCCAGCTCGGCCACGAGCTCGGCTTTCGGCTTGCGTGGATTGGGCCACTCGTCCCGATCCTTGAGCATGATGAAGGTGTCGGCTACGGAGGGTGGCATCGGATCGGTCGCCACCTCGGGCGTGCCGAGCTTGGCCACCACCCTGTCTACCTCCGGGAAGGTGTTGATCACCGTTTCCAGCTGCTCCTGCATGCCGATGGCCTGGGTCAGGCTGGTGCCCGGAATACGCAGCGCATGCAGCGCGATGTCGCCCTCGTCCAGATTTGGAATGAACTCCGTGCCCAGTCGCGTGGCAAGCACACCACACAGCACCACCAGCAACGCCGCCGCCGAGACCACCGCAACCCGCATCGCCAGCGCCTTCTCCAGCAAGGGGCCATAGAGACGCGACATGCCCTGCATGATCTTCGTTTCCTTTTCCTCGACCTTGCCGGTGACGAACTGGGCCACCGCCGCCGGCACGAAGGTCAGGGACAGGGCCATGGCGGCGGTCAACGCCATCACCACGGTGATCGCCATCGGATGGAACGTCTTACCTTCCACCCCCGTCAAGGCGAAGATGGGCAGATACACCGCCGCAATGATGAACAAGCCGAACAGGCTGGGTTTGATCACCTCGGCACTGGCCGAAGCCGCCAGATCGAACCGCTCCTCGCGGGTGAGCAGACGCCCCAACTGGTGTTGTCGCTCGCCGAGCCGGCGCAAGCAGTTCTCCACGATGATGACCGCGCCGTCCACGATCAGGCCGAAGTCCAGCGCACCCAGGCTCATCAGGTTGGCCGAGACACGGTTCTGCACCATGCCGGTGATCGTCAGCAGCATGGCCACCGGAATCACGGCCGCGGTGATCAGCGCGGCACGGATGTTGCCCAGCAGCAGGAACAGCACCGCAATGACCAGCAGCGCACCCTCGATCAGGTTCTTCTGCACGGTAGCGATACTGCGATCGACCAGGTTGGTGCGGTCGTAGATCGCCTTGGCGGTTACGCCCTTCGGCAAGCCGGCTTCGATCTGCTTGAGCTTCTCACCGGCACGCTGGGCGACCTCACGGCTGTTCTCGCCGACCAGCATGAACACCGTACCAAGCACGACCTCATGGCCGTCCTTGGTGGCCGCACCGGTGCGCAGTTCCGAGCCGATGCGCACATCGGCCACATCCTGCACCCGCAACGGCACGCCCTCCCGGTTGGCGACCACGACCTGGCGCAGGCCGTCCTCATCGCGGATCTGGCCGGGGATACGAATCAGGTTCTGCTCGCCGCCCCGCTCGATATAGCCGGCGCCGGTACTGGCGTTGTTGCGCTCCACTGCCGTGGTCAGGTCATTGATCGTCAGATCGAAGGCCAGCAACTTGGCGGGATCAGGCGTGATGTGGAACTGTTGGACGTTGCCGCCGATGGTGTTGACCTCGGTGACACCCTTCAGATTGCGCAACTGGGGGCGGATGACCCAATCCTGCAACGTACGCAGATCCGTAAGTGTCCATTCGGTGCCGTCTTCCTTCCTTGCACCTGCTTCGGCCTCCACGGTGTACATGAAGATCTCACCCAGGCCCGTTGCGACGGGGCCAAGGGTGGGTCTGACGTCCGCGGGCAACTGAGAGACGGCCTGTTGGAGCCGTTCACTGACCTGCTGCCGCGCGAAGTAGATGTTGGTACCGTCCTCGAACACCACCGTGACCTGGGACAGGCCGTAGCGCGAGATCGAGCGCGTGTACTGCATGCCGGCCATGCCCGCCAAGGCGGTTTCAACAGGGAAGGTCACCCGTTGTTCGGCCTCCAGGGGTGAGTAGCCTGGCGCCTCGCTGTTGACCTGGACCTGCACGTTGGTGATGTCAGGCACGGCGTCGATGGGCAGGCGCCCATAGTTCCAGACGCCAAGTGCGCTGACAGCCAACACCAACAACAGGACCAGCCAGCGATGCGCGATCGCGGCTCTTATGACGCGTTCTAGCATTGTCCTGTCCTCAGTGGTCGTGGCTGGCGCCAGACTTGTCGACGTCGGCCTTGATCAGGAAGCTCTGTTCGCTGACGTAGGGCGTGTTGGGTTTCAGGCCGCCCAGTACTTCGACGAATTCGCCATCGCGCGCGCCCAGTTCGAGCATGCGTACCTCGTAGGTCTCCCCTACCTGGGCAAAGACCACCGTGAAGTCGCGAAAGCGTTGAAGTCCGGACTCTTTGACCGCAAGCGGCACGTCGCGCGAGGCGACGGTCACGTCCGCCGAAACGGCCATGCCAGGCCGCCAGCGGCCCTCCGTGTTGGGCAGGGTCACGCGGGCCACCATCGTCTGCCCTGATGCCAGCGGCAGCAGCGTATCGATCGTGCCCTCGGCGCTGTTGCCGCCGGTCGCCGAAGACACCTTGACCTGTTGGCCCGGCATGATCTTCTCTGCATCCGGCCCGATGGCGCGCAGGTCGACCCATACATCGGCCATGTTGGCGACTTCCACCAGCGTGTTGGTGTTGGCCACATCGCCCACGTTGGTTGGACGCTGCAGCACGACACCATCGAACGGCGCGGTGACGGGGTACGTGCGCATGCTGTCGTTGCCTTCGATCGTGACGAGCGTCTGGCCACGCGTGACGCGATCCCCCTGCTGGACATGGACCGAACGCACGATGCCCGGGAAACGCGCTTTGACCTGCGCGCGACGGTTGTCGTCCACCGCCACGTTGCCCATCACCTGTACGGTCTCGCGGATGACGGCCGGCCCTGCGGTTTCCACGACCACGCCGGCATCCTTGGCCGTCCCGGCCGGAATCGTCGTGCGTCCCTCGTAGGAGTCATAGGTCCAGGCGTGCGTCCTGCCTGCGTACTCGGCTTTGACGTCCACATCGAAGGAATGAGGCTCGGTCACCTCGCCGCTACCGGTCAGGTAGTCGCCTTCAGACTTGAAGGTGAATACGTTGGTTTCCCCATCCAGCCGTTTGAGCGTGACGGTGGGCACCACCTCGTCGGCCTTGACCGGCTTTCCGTCCTTGTAGGCGTACAGGCGAAACTGGGGCGGAACATTGGTTTCGAAGATGGTGACCTCGATGGCGAAGTTCCCGTCGCGGAGCATGCGGCCGCGATGGGGGCCACGCTCATAGTCACCGCTGGCCGTGGCGGCTTCACCGGTCTTCGTGGCAGGTTCGCCGCCGCATGCCACCAACAGCACAGGCAACAACAAGAAGCTGAGATGACGACTCATGGAAGGGTGTCCTGGGTGGTTGCGGTGAGCCGGTCGAGCTCCACCCGCAAGATGTGGTAACGCGCATAGGCCTCGACGAGGCGCTCGCGCAGGTCAAAGAGCGTGGTCTGCGCCTGGGCGAGCGAGAGGAACGAGAAACGCCCTGCTTCGAAACCGCGCCGTGCAAATGCCAGGGCCTGCTCGGCCTTGGGCACCACGCGTGAGCGCAGCGATTCGACTTCCGTGCGGGCGTGGCCCAGTTCCTGATACTTCTCGAACACCAATTGATGGCGTTCGAACTGCTCGGCCTTGCGACGGGCTTCGATGGCAACCAGTTGCGCATCCGCTTCGGCAATGAAATAGCCCGCACGCGTGCGGCTGCCCAAGGGCATCGAAACGGACATCACCAGGCCCTGGTCGCTGGGGCCTTCCATGCGACGTACCCCGACGTTGACGTTCAGGTCGGGTTTTCGGGACGCTTCGGCGATGCGACGACGGGCTTGGGCCAGACGTGCCTCGCGCGCGAACGCTTGCTGGTCGATGGTGTCGGGCAAGCGGGCCAGCAGCGTGCCCAGTGGTTCGGCCTCGGGCAGATCGGTCAGATCGGCGGCCACCGTGTCGAAATCCGGTGTCGCATCGCCCCAGATCGCTGCCAAGGTGGTACGTGCACTGGTGAGTTCGTGCTCGGCATGCTCACGATCCAACTCGGCATTGGCCACGACGATCTCGGCGGCGTGAAGATCGGACTCGGGATTGCGTGCGACGGACACCCAGCCGGCCACCTCGCGGCGCGTACGCTCGGCTTGGCGCACGCGCTCGTGGGCGAACGCCAGGCGTTGCTGATCGACCGCCACCTCGATGAAGCGGGCCGCCGTGCGACTGGCCAGGTCGATGCGCGTGGTACGTATGGCGGTCTGCTGCTGTTCGATCTCCGCCGCACCCAAGGCTTGGCGTGCAGCACGCTTGCCGCCCAGTTCGATCAGCCGGCCGACCCGCAGGGTGCTTTCGGCCGAGCCCACGCCGCTGAGCGAACCCGTGCCGCCCAGATTCTCCAACTCACCAGTGACGAAATATTGGGGAGCCAGGCCCTCGCGCTCGGCGCGGGCTCGTACGGCGTCCAGTTGTGCGGCGTCGGCCACCAGGGCCGGATTAGCGCCGAAGGCGCGGGCAACCGCCTCCTGCAGGCGCAGAGGTTCAGTGGCGTGTGCCCATGGCACGACGCCACAGGTTCCGGCCAAGGCCAGAACCCATGCATAACGCAAGTTCACGGAAAATCTCCGATTGGATTGATGGACAGACGCAATCAGGCCGCGCTAACGGCGGCCGAACCTGTCATCAGGCAATCGGAGGTCTGAACGGTGATGAGAGTCGCTGGGGAAGCGACGGAACCGGCGTCCACTGCAGGGACTGGGACGCTGCCACCTCGATCGGTGGCAGACGGAAGCTCATGAGGATGCCGGAGGACGAAGCGGAATCAGCCTGGTGCAGCAGCAGGTGGCTGCCAGAGGCGTGGTCCTGATCGTGATCGGCGTCGTGGGCGTCGTCGGGATGACCGTGACCATGTTCGGCCGCAGCGACGGCCGCATGGGTCGTACCGTGAATCTCGCCCACGAAATTCAGCATTGGCCGCACGAACACACCCAGCACAAGCAGCAACAGCATGCTGAGGTGCAGGACATTCTTCGCGCGGGCGGGCAGCCGGATCACTGGATTAGCCTAAGGGTTCAAGGATGGCGCTGTCTAGCACAGTCGGAAAACGGACAACGCTCGCTGAAGGGTCACGGATCAACCGTCGTAACCGCTCAGCAGTTCCCGGATCAGGCAGCACGTCATGCCGCCAGCGTTCCGTACACGCGCGACCGCCACTCTGGCTGCCATCGCCCCCTCAGTTCAAGTCTCCTTGTAAGCCAGCAGCCTCAGTGCGTTGAAGACCACCAGCAGGGTCGATCCTTCGTGGACGGCCACAGCCGGCCCAATGCCCAAACCGAAGATCGTCGCTGGTATGAGAAAGGCCACGATGCCCAGGCTTACGAACACGTTCTGGCGAATGATCCCGCGGGTATGCCGGCTCAACCCGACGGCAAATGGCAGATGCTTCAGATCGTCGGCCATGAGCGCCACGTCGGCGGTCTCCAGCGCGACATCGGAGCCTGCCGCGCCCATGGCAATACCTACCGTCGCGTTGGCCATGGCGGGCGCATCGTTGACGCCATCACCGACCATGGCCACCTTGTCCTCATCCCGGAGCTTGCGAATCGCCTGCACCTTGTCTTCCGGCATCAGGTCGCCCCAGGCCTCGTCCAGACCGACCTCCTTGGCGACGGCTTGTGCGACCTTCTGGTGATCGCCCGAGATCATGATCATCCGTTCGATGCCCAGGGCCTTCAGGCGCGCAAGCGCCTGTTTGGCTGCCTCACGGGGCGTGTCCATGAGCCCGATAGCCCCCAGATCCCGCTCGCCCATGCGGACCACCATCGTGGTGCGACCTTGTTCTCTCAGGCTGGCGATCGCGGCAGCCGCGGCGGCGCTCAACGGAGCCAAGCCGTCCGCGCCGAACATTTCGGCCTTGCCGATCCACACCTGCTGACCGCTCAGCATGGCTTTGACCCCGCGACCGGTGAGGCTCTCCAGGTCCGATGCGGGCGGTGTCTCGACGTTCTGCAGCCGCTCCCGGCCATCGCGCGCGATGGCTGCTGCAAGGGGATGGTCACTCAATGATTCAACGGCCACGGCAATCTTG
Source organism: Pseudoxanthomonas mexicana (assembly GCF_001556105.1). GTDB lineage: Bacteria > Pseudomonadota > Gammaproteobacteria > Xanthomonadales > Xanthomonadaceae > Pseudoxanthomonas_A > Pseudoxanthomonas_A mexicana_A. Next base: position 81,646 of record NZ_LSIF01000025.1, read on the forward strand.
AGCAACTCGTCTTCGGAAACGCCTTCCAGCGTCACTACATCGGTGATTCTGGGGCGCCCTTCGGTCAGGGTGCCCGTCTTGTCGAAGGCGATCGCCTTGAGTGAGCCCAGATCCTCCAGCGGCGCGCCGCCCTTGATCAGGACACCCCCTCGCGCAGCGCGTGCGATACCCGACAGCACGGCACTGGGCGTGGCGATGGCCAATGCACAGGGGCTTGCCGCCACCAAGACCGCCATCGCGCGGTAGAAGCTGTCCCGGAAGGGCTCATCCACCACCACCCACGCGAAGAGCAGCACGAAGGCCAATGCCAGCACGGCGGGAACGAAGATGCGTTCGAAACGATCCGTGAAGCGTTGCGTGGCCGACTTTCGGGTCTCGGCCTCACTGACCATCTTCACGACCCTGGCCAGGGCCGAGTCCTGCGAGCGCTTGGTGACCTCGACTTCAATGGCGCTGGCACCGTTGATGGTGCCTGCGAAAACCCGACTGGCCGCTTCCACGCCATCAGGCCGCTGGCGTGCGACTGCCGCGTCCGCCACCGGTCGTTTGTCGACCGGTATGCTCTCTCCCGTCACGGGCGCCTGGTTGATGCTGGAGTTGCCCTTGATCACGAAGCCATCGGCCGGCAAGCGCTCGTTGGGGCGCACGAGTACGACGTCACCGACGACCAGTTCGCCTACCGCAATGTCGACCGCTTTTCCGTCTCGCAGGACGGTGGCCGTGTCCGGCGCCAGTTCCGCCAGCGCTTCGATCGCACGCTTCGCCCGCCCCATGGCGTAGTGCTCAAGCGCATGGCCGAGGCTGAAGAGGAACAACAGCAGGGCTCCTTCTGCCCAGGAACCCAAGGCAGCAGCGCCTGCAGCGGCCACCAGCATGAGGGTGTCGATCTCGAAGCGCTTCAGGCGCAGGTTCTCGAACGCCTCGCGGACTGTGTAGAACCCACCAAAGACGTAGGCGGCCATATAGCAGCCAGTCGCTGCCCATGCCGGTGCCGCGGGAAAAAACTTGCCGATGAGAAAGCCGGCCAGCAGCAAGGCACCGCAGGTCAGCGCGAAGATCAGCTCTGTGTTGGGCCCAAGCAAGCCGCCATGCTTATGGTCGTGATCGTCCTCTTTGCCTTCGTGCGTCTCCGGGTCGCCGTTCTCATGCCGGTGGTCGTGCGGCTCTTGCGCATTCGGCAAGGCAGGCGCGGCAGGCGTCACGTCCATTTTCTTCAGCGCCGCCTGCAAGGACGCCTCATCGACGCGGTGCCGATCAAACTCGATGTACACCGAACCTGCCGAGCTCGCCCGAGCTTCGAGCACGCCCGCAATACGGTTCAACTGCGCCGCGACGGTGCGTGCCCTTCGTTCGTGACCGATTCCCGCCACGTTCCAGCTCACGTGCCCGAAGTTCTCGGTAATGCGTGCGCCGGCAGCGTTGGCGATCTCCCGGATACGCGCGAGCGAGAGCACATCGGGATCGAAGTGCAGGCATAGCTGCCCCGGTCCCTCGCCCTGCGCTGGCCGAACATGCGCGCGTTCTATGCCGGGTCGCCCTGTCAGATCGTCCTGCAGCCGCTTGATGCACGCGTCGGCGTCATCACGCACATGCGGGAGAAGAACGGGGATGTCCAGGCGCAGCTTACCTTCAGGCTTGTTCATGAAATCCTCTAGGAGCGTCCAAGCACTCTTGCGTCTCGCGCCATTCAGAACGGCGCACAAGTAAAGAACGAGGGAGCACGATCGCGGCGTCGAGTACTCGCCGGCCATTGTCCCGGTGTCGTCGAATCCCGTCAGACGCGTGCGATGGGTGGTCGCAAGGGATGGGTGAAGCGCTGGACCAGCGAAAGCACTTCAGTCAAATGCACGTATGCATGCACGGCTTGCACTGTCTCGGCGTGGGAAACCTGCGGCGCAAGAGAGGCCAGTGAGCAGGTGTCAGCATTGTGAAAGAGGCTGGGAAGACCTTGCTGGTCCTCCTTGGCCTCGCGGGCGAACGCAGCCATACGGACGTGATCCAGTTCGCCACGCGCCGCAGCGTGCTGGACGCCATGAAGCTGCACCGCCTTGTTCAAAGCCGGATGTAGCGCCACCGAAACCCCTGACAGCCACAGGATGGCAATCATCAGGAGGACCTTCGTGCTCGTGGCCAACCTGTGCACTGGCATGTCCGAGAGGTATACCGGAAAGCGGACCATAGCCGATATGGCGGCTTGGGGGCCAACTTGGCGCGACGCGCCGCGCATGGAGGTGTGAGGCCCTGCACGAATTATGAACGGGCGTAATTGTCTAACGGTCTTGGCATTCCTTATGATTGCGCCCCATGCGATCCGTCCTGCGCCATCTCAGCCGTTACCTGCGCCTTCCGGCGATGGTCGTGCTGTTGTTCGCAGTGGTGAGCAATCCCGTGCTTGCGGCCGTTGGCGACGCTGTTGAGGCGATCCAGACATCTTCGGCCCACGCCTACCTTGGTCACTGTGACCAGGCGGACCAAGACGGGATCCAGGAGGATGGTCAGGCCGGTGATCTGCTGCATGCCCTGGTCCATGGGGCTCATACCTGCGGCCATCTCGTTGGCCTTGCCACGCCCATCGTTGTGATCGAGCCGCTTTTCGTCAATCTTGCCGCGCCAGATCACGCCGTTAAGCCCCTGGGCTCCTTCCAGCCGCTGGCCATCACCCGTCCTCCGATTACGATCTGACACTGTACGCCGATGCTGTCGGCGCAACGTTCATTCACCTAATTTGGAGATACACCATGCGGTTGCGACTGGCGGCTTTGGCCGCCTTTATGGTCTTGCCCGTTGCTTATGCGCAGACGGGCACAGCGCCTACTTCCACCCTTACCCTGGACGATGCCATCGCGCGCGTCGCCACTACCCATCCTGACCTGCGCATCTTCGAGGGCCGACGTCAGGTCCTGGATGCGAACCTCGCCGCTGCCAGCCTCAAACCCGGCCTCAGCCTGGGGGGAACCATCGAGAACACGATGGGAACCGGCAACTATCGTGGATTCGACGAAACAGAACTGACGGTCACGCTGGCAGGCGTGTTCGAACGTGGCGGCAAGCTGGAAGCGCGTCGGACATTGGCCCTGGCCAACATCGACACCCTGGCGCCGCAACGCGAAGTCGCACGCCTGGATCTGCTGGCCGAAACCGCCCGGCGATACCTCGCGGTCACGGCAGCGACCCGTCGCAAGGGCATCGCGGACCTCGATATCACGCAGCGCAAGCGCGCTCTGGAAGCGGCTCGTGTGCGCCTGAACGCAGGTGCCTCTCCCGAGTCCGTGGTGCTGACCGCACAGGCTTCACTGGCGAATGCGGAGTTGGATCGGGACCGCGCCATTGCCGACGAAAAGGCCACACGCCAGAACCTGGCAGCCCTGTGGAACGATCGCTCACCCGGCTTCACGATCGCAGCGGGCAATCCGCTCGTCCTGCCCGATCTGCAGTCTTTCGAAGACCTGAGCGCCTACCTGCAGAACACACCGGAATTGGCGGAATTGGCCGGCGTTGAACGCGTGCGTGAAGCCCAGTTGCGTCTGGCCCGGACCGCGGCCACGCCCGACCTCAACTGGCAGGTCGGCGCGCGCAACAGTCGTGCCACGAACGATACCGGGTTCACGGCCGGATTCAGCATTCCGTTGGCTTCGGCCCGTCGTGCAGCGCCGGGGATCAGGGCCGCAGAAGCCGAATTGGCGATGACCGCTTTGGAGCGCGAATCGCTGCAGATCGATCTCTACTCGACACTGACCAATGCCTACGGCGATTACACGACTTCCCAGTTGGAGGTCTCCCGCCTGCGGACGGACGTCATTCCTCGTCTGGAGAAGGCTGAAAAGGCCGCCGAGTATGCCTGGAAGAACGGCGCCATCAGCTATCTGGAGTGGTCTCAGCTGCAAGCCCAACGCGTGGAAGCCAGCGTTCGCCAGCTGCAAGTCGCCATCGATGCGCAGAGCGCCCTGATCGAGATCCAGCGCCTGACCGGGCAGCCGATCGTCGCCAGCGACTCCCCCACCCCCTAAGGACTCCCCATGAATAACGTTGCAAAGATTGCGGCCCCCACGTTGCTGCTGGGCGCTATCATGTTGATGACCGCCTGCGGTGGTTCCAAGCCGGCCGAAGAAGAAGGCGCCCCGCAACCGGCGAAAGAAGCCAGCAGTGAAGCGGCTGGTGCGAAAGGCGACAAGCAGGAAGGCGAAGAGGCAGGCCACGGCGAAGAAGGTGATGATCATGCCGGTGAAGAAGCCGGCGGCGAAGAAGCCGAATCGGCGACCATCACGCGCGAGGAAGCCGACAAGAGCGGCGTGAAAGTCGCCAAGGTCACTGAAGGGCAGATTCGCACCGAACTGGAGGTCCAGGGCATCCTGACCCCGATGGAAGGCGGCGTGGCGCAAGTCACGGCGCGCTACCCCGGCGTGGTCCGCTCGCTGCGTGCCAACGTAGGCGACCAGGTCCGACAGGGCCAGGCATTGGCCGTCGTGCACAGCAACCTGAGCCTGACCACCTACACGATCACCGCGCCGATCAGCGGCGTCGTGCTCAGCCGCCAAGGCAGCGTCGGTGGCGTCGCTGCCGAGGGCCAGCCGCTGTTCGAGATCGGCAACCTGTCCAATATCTGGGTCGACCTTCACGTCTTCGGGGGTGACGCGCAGTATCTGAAGCCGGGTGTTCCGGTCACCGTCAGCCGTATGTACGACGAGCAAACGGCCTCCACCACCATCGAACGTGTATTGCCCAGCGCCTCGACTGCCAGCCAGAGCGTGATCGCGCGCGCGTCCCTGCCGAATCAGGACGGACTGTGGCGTCCGGGCACGGCCGTCAAGGCGCGCATCACCACGGCAACGCGCGAAGCCGGCCTGGTGATTCCGCAATCCGCCGTCCAGAGCATGGATGGAAAGGACGTGGTGTTCGTGCGCAAGGGCGATGTCTACACCGCGCACCCGGTCACGCTGGCTGAGCGAGACTCGATCCAGGTCGCCGTGACCGAAGGACTTCAGGCCGGCGATGAGATCGTCGTGGAGCAGAGCTACCTCGTCAAAGCGGACATCGAAAAGTCCGGCGCGACCCACGCGCACTAAAGGACACGATCATGCTCGAGAGAATCATAAAATTAGCGATCAACCATCGCTGGTTGGTCATGACGCTGACCCTTGCCCTGATCGCCGTCGGCGTATGGAGCTTCCGTCAGATCCCGATCGATGTGACCCCGGACATCACCAATGTCCAGGTACAGATCAATACCGAAGCGGCGGGATATTCCCCGCTGGAGGCAGAGCAGCGCGTCACCTTCCCGATTGAAACGGCCATGGCCGGCCTGCCGAAGATGGAGTACTTCCGCTCCATCTCGCGGTATGGCCTGTCGCAAGTCACCGTCGTCTTCAAGGATGGCACCGACATCTACTTTGCCCGCCAGCAGGTCTCCGAACGCGTGGCCCAGGTGAAGGCGCAGATGCCCGCAGGCGTCGAACCCACATTGGGTCCGATCGCCACCGGCATGGGCGAGATCTTCTCCTACACCATCGACGCCGACCCCAAGGCACGCAAACCCGACGGCACACCGTACACGGCGACGGACCTGCGCACGCTGCAGGACTGGGTCATCCGACCGCAGCTGCGCAACGTACCGGGCGTGACCGAAGTCAACACGATGGGTGGTTACAAGCGTGAGGTCCACGTCACGCCGGATCCGGGCAAGCTGCGTTCGCTGGACCTGACCTTCGAAGACGTCGTGCAGGCCTTGCAGGCCAACAACCAGAACGTGGGCGCCGGTTACATCGAACGCAGCGGGCAGCAGTTCCTGGTCCGTGTTCCGGCCCAGGTCTCGGATATCCCGCAGATCCAGAAGATCGTGGTAACCCGTCGCGACGGTGTGCCGATCCGCGTCCGCGATGTGGCCTCGGTGGCCGACGGCAAGGAACTGCGCACGGGCGCGGCGACCCAGAATGGCCATGAAGTCGTGCTGGGCTCGGTCGTCATGCTGGTCGGCTCCAACAGCCGCGATGTGTCGCAGGCTGCGGCCACCAAGCTGCAGGAAGCGTCCAAGAGCCTGCCCAAGGGCGTGACCGCCTCGCCGGTCTACGACCGGACGTCGCTGGTCGACCGGACGATCTCCACGGTGGCCAAGAACCTGATCGAAGGTGCCCTGCTGGTCATCGTCATCCTGTTCCTGCTGCTGGGCAATTTCCGTGCCGCCTTGATCACCGCCGCCGTCATTCCGTTGTCGATGCTGTTCACCCTGACGGGCATGGCACGTGGCGGCGTGTCGGCCAACCTGATGAGCCTGGGCGCACTGGACTTCGGCCTGATCGTGGACGGTGCGGTCATCATCATCGAGAACTGCCTACGCCGTTTTGGTGAGCGCCAGCACGAACTCAACCGGGAAATGACGCTGGAGGAGCGTTTCGAAGAGGCCTCCAGTGCCTCGGCGGAAGTCATTCGTCCCAGTCTGTTCGGCCTTGGCATCATCACGGCCGTGTACCTGCCGATCTTCGCCCTGACGGGCGTCGAAGGAAAAATGTTCCACCCCATGGCCATCACGGTCGTCCTGGCCCTGACCGGCGCCATGATCCTGTCGCTGACCTTTGTGCCTGCTGCCGTGGCCATGTTGTTGGGTGGCAAGGTCGAGGAGAAGGAAAACCGGCTCATGCGGTGGTTCCGCAAAATCTACGAGCCCCTGCTGGATCTGAGCCTGCGCAGCGGCAAACTCGTGGCCCTCGGTGCCATCGTGCTCGTGGTGAGCACGGGCTTTCTGGCGTCACGCATGGGCAGCGAGTTCGTCCCCAGCCTGGACGAGGGCGACTTCGCCGTGCAGGCCATGCGCATCCCCGGCACCAGCATGACGCAATCATTGGGCATGCAGCGCGTTGTGGAAGAGCGGCTGCTCCAGTTCCCCGAGGTGGACAAGGTGTTCTCCAAGATCGGTACCGCCGAAGTGGCGTCCGATCCGATGCCGCCGTCGGTCGCCGACTCCTTCGTCATGCTCAAGCCACGCGACCAGTGGCCCAACCCGCGCAAGCTCAAGGCCGATCTGGTCGCCGAGGTCGAGGAAGAACTCAGGAAGATCCCTGGCAACAACTACGAGTTCACCCAGCCCATCCAGATGCGCACCAACGAGCTGATCTCCGGCGTCCGTGCGGACGTGGCGATCAATCTCTATGGCGATAATCTGGACACCTTGCTGGAGGTAGGCAAGAAGCTCGAGGCAGTGGCCAAGAAGGTGCCCGGTGCGGCGGACGTGCGGCTGGAGCAGGCCGCCGGCTTGCCCATGCTCTCGGTGATCCCGGACCGCGATGCCCTGGCCAGCTATGGGCTCAACCCTGCGGACGTGCAGCGGAATGTGGCCACCGCCATCGGTGGTGAGGTCGCAGGCCAGTTGTTCGAAGGCGATCGCCGGTTCGATATCGTGGTTCGCCTGCCCGAACAGCAGCGTCTGGATCCTGTTGCGCTCACGGGCCTGCCGATCTCGCTGTCGGCTGCCATCGCCACCAATGAGGGCGACGAGTCCAGTGGCGTCCAGAGCAATGCGGCGCAAGCGCAGGTGGTCCCGCTCAGCGCGGTGGCCAAGGTCCAGGTATCCGAGGGTGCCAATCAGATCAACCGCGAAAACGGCAAGCGACGGATCGTGGTGACCGCCAACGTCCGCGACCGCGATCTGGGCAGCTTCGTTGCCGAACTGCAGTCCGCGATCGACGGCCAGGTCACGATCCCCACGGGGTACTGGATCGAGTACGGCGGCAGCTTCGAGCAGTTGATCTCGGCCAGCAAGCGTTTGTCGATCGTGGTGCCGGTGACCCTGGTCCTGATCTTCGCGCTGCTGTTCATGGCGTTCGGATCGGCCAAGGACGCGATGATCGTGTTCAGCGGTGTGCCGCTGGCGCTGACCGGTGGTGTACTGGCGCTGGCCTTGAGAGGAATTCCGCTCTCGATTTCCGCCGGCGTCGGCTTCATCGCGCTGTCGGGTGTGGCCGTGCTCAACGGTCTGGTCATGATCAGCTTCATCCGCAGCCTTCGCGAGGCCGGGGACCCCCTGGACCACGCGGTCCGCGATGGTGCCCTGACCCGATTGCGCCCCGTCCTGATGACCGCGTTGGTGGCCTCCCTGGGCTTCGTGCCGATGGCCCTTAACGTGGGCGCCGGCTCGGAAGTGCAGCGGCCGCTGGCCACTGTGGTGATCGGGGGAATCATCTCCTCCACGTTGCTGACGCTGGTTGTACTGCCGGTGTTCTACCGCTGGGTCCACACGCGACTGTCGCGTACCCCTGCCCACCTCAATTCCTGATGGGCCAAAGGCGGCGATGCGCCTGCATCGCCGCCCTCCTCTCATTCCCGACAGCTCTGTTGCATCAGTTCCTGGAGAACGCGCATGAGCGCAGGACACGATCACGGAACAGGAGAGGTCAAGCACGCCAAACCACTATGGTGGGCGTTGGGTCTGACCTCGACCTTTCTGGTCGCCGAAATCATCGGCGGCCTGGTAACAAACAGTTTGGCGCTGCTATCGGATGCAGCGCACATGATGACGGACGTCATCGCACTCACGGTTTCCCTGATTGCCGTGAGGATGAGCCAGCGGCCCGCCGATACCAAGCGGACCTACGGCTACGCACGCATGGAAGCCATCGGCGCGATCATCAATGGCGGGCTGCTGTTCGTGGTGGCCGGCTACATCCTGTGGGAAGCCGTCGGCCGATTCCGACAGCCGCCGGACGTGGCCTCCACCGGCATGCTGGTCATTGCCGTGCTGGGCCTGATCGTCAACCTGATTTCCATGCGCCTGTTGCGTGCCGGTAGCGGCACCAGCCTGAACGTCAAGGGCGCCTACCTTGAAGTCTGGAGCGACATGCTCGGGTCGGTGGGCGTCATCATCGGCGCGATCGTCATCAAGGTTACCGGCTGGACGCTCGTCGATCCGATCGTGGCGGTCCTGATAGGCCTGTGGGTCCTGCCACGGACCTGGATGCTGCTCCGCCAAGCCGGCCATGTGTTGATGCAGGGCGTGCCCGAGGGCCTGGACCTGGCCGCGCTGCGGAGGGCATTGATTGGCCATCCCGCGGTTCAAAGCGTGCATGACCTGCATATCTGGGCGCTGGGTACGCGCCAAGCCGTGCTGACTGCGCACCTTGTCATGCGACCCGAGGCGTTGGATGCCGAAGGCGCGCGTGTCGAGATCTCACGCCTGATCGGCGAGCAGTTCGACATCCACGACATCACCCTCCAGCTAGAACGCACATCCTGCGAAAGCGAGCTACGTCATGCCTAACCGGGATCGAGCGAGCCGTAACGTCATTGCGCGATTCCTTGACTACCGAACCCATGACCCCGATCACGCCCAGGCCGCACGCCGCCCCTGGTGGCGGCCGGTCGTGCGGACGGAGGTCGTCCTCCTGTTGGTTGCCATCTATTTTGCGCTTACCGCAAATGGCGCCTTCTGGGCGGAAGTCAGGCAGACGGGCATCGTCGACGGCACGCGCGGCATCAAGCTCTACATCGGCATCACCCTGGCGCTCATCGGGCTCCATGGACTGCTATTCGGACTGCTGCTCAATCGCTGGATCGTCAAGCCGGCGCTTTCCTTCCTGCTGATAGCCACTGCGGCGACGGCGTACTTCTCAAGCAAGTACGCGGTGTACATCGACCCCAGCATGATCCGGAACGCGCTGCGTACCGACGTGACCGAGGCCCGGGAACTCATGACCGCGGACCTGTGGTTGACGGTCCTGATGATGGGCGTGTTGCCCACGGTGGCGCTCTGGCTGACGCGGATACAACGCGTTGGCGTGCGTGCGGCGTTCGTGCGCCGGCTTGTGTATCTGCTGGGAATGCTGGCCGTTACCTACTTCGGCCTGATGCTGTCGTTCCACGATGCGTCTTCGCTGATGCGCAACAACAAGTCGTTGCGCTACCTCATCGGTCCCGGCAACTACCTGGTCTCCGTCCCCAAGGTACTCACCGAGGAAGCCAAGCAGGACAAGGGGCCCAAGGCGGTTGTGGCCGGGGATGCAAGGCTGGCGGGACATGCCCAGGGGGCGAAGCCCCACCTGCTGATCATCGTGGTCGGTGAGACCGTCCGCGCCCAGAACTGGGGCTTGAACGGCTATCAGCGGCAGACGACGCCTCAGCTATCCAAGTTGGATGTCATCAACTTCAGCGACGTTACCGCCTGCGGCTCGAACACCGAGGTGTCTGTCCCGTGCATGTTCTCGTTGTCCGGACGCAGGGATTACGACCGGGATCGCATCGTGGGATCCGAGTCGCTCCTGCACGTGCTGGAACGTGCGGGCATCAAGACGCTGTGGCGGGACAACCAGACCGGTTGCAAGGGCGTGTGCGACGGACTGGCGTTCGAGTCGTATCGAAAGCCCCCCGTCGATCCATTGTGCGACGACCAGGCCTGTCGTGATGCGGTGATGCTCAAAGGATTGCACGACACCATCGACGACAACCCCGGCGACGTGGTGGTCGTGCTGCATCAACTGGGCAACCACGGTCCCGCCTACTTCAAGCGGTACCCGGAAGAACTGCGCCAGTTCCGTCCGGATTGCCGCTCCTCGGACTTCGGCAAGTGCACCCGCGACGAGATCGTCAACGCCTACGACAACGCGATCCTGGAAACAGACGACTTCCTGGCCAAGACGATCAAGATGCTGCAGCAGGACACCTCGCACGACACTGCGATGATCTATGTGTCCGACCACGGCGAATCGCTCGGCGAGAGCAATGTTTACCTGCATGGCTTTCCGTACGCGATCGCACCGCAGGCACAGATCAAGGTGCCGATGGTCGCGTGGCTGTCGGAGGGCATGAAAGCCAGCGCAGGCGTGGATGCCAAGTGCGTCAGCCAGCGATCCAGCCAACCGATCAGCCACGACAATCTGTTCCATTCCGTGCTCGGTCTCATGCGGGTCAGTACGAAGGCATACGAACCCGGTCTGGACTTGTTCTCGCGCTGCCAGACACCCGTCGGAGCGTCGCCATGAATCGCGGACCTGGTCTTGTTCTTGCGGCAGGAGCGGTTCCGCCGGGTCATTCTCCTTTCACACGAAACGCAGGCAATCGTGTGGACATGCACGCCTCTGGAGGTTCCCATGGCTGATGGTTACGGACACCGTCCGCGCGGACCCAAGCGTCTGATGATGGCCACCCGCTGGTCCATGCAAGGCCTTCGCGCGGCGTGGCTGCACGAGTCCTCCTTCCGGCTGGAAGTCGTGGTGGCCGTCGTCATGGCCCCCCTCGGCCTGCTACTGGGTGAGAGCGGCGTGGAGCGCGCGTTGCTGGCGGCGTCGGTGTTGCTCGTCCTGCCCGTCGAACTGCTGAACTCGGCCGTCGAGGCGGTCATCGAGCGCTATGGTCCCGAGCACCACGAACTGGCCGGCCGTGCGAAGGACATGGGCTCGGCCGCAGTGTTTCTGACCCTGGGCAGCGCTGCACTGGTCTGGTTCGCGATTCTCGCCGGCTAGGCATGCACCACATCTAGAGGCGCAATGGCTTACCTACTTCTTGCATCGCTTCTGGTGGCGGTGGGCTGGGGATTGAAGTCCGCCGTGGCGATTCCGCATCCGGATCTGCTGACGGTCATCGTCAGCAGCATCGTGGTGCTGGGCGGCTCACTGTTCTGGGTGGTGCTTACCTTGCACGGATTGGACTTGGCCGTGGCACTTCGGCGCTCCAATCGCGCATTCGTGTCCGATTTCGTCTCCGCGATCCGGCCACGCCCGCGAGAACTGCTGATCGCCATTCCCCTCGCGATGGTGGGCTTGCTGGTCATCTACCGATCGGTGGGTGCAGCGGACACCTGCGTCGTCGCATTGAGTGTGCCGTTCTATGCGCTGGCAATGGCGGCAGCCATCAGTGCGAGTCCGTCGGAAGGCAAGACGTTCCCGCGATGGCGCATGGGCCTGATACTCAATGCCGTCTACATCGTCTTGCTGTGCATCGGCACGGGCTTGCACACGTGGGTGGTCACGCACCCTGCCACGGCCGCGGCAGAAGCTTGGCTCGGGGTCACGTCCGTCATCGTCGCGATGGTGGCCTTCGTGTCGGCCTCCAAGTTTCGCTCCTCGATCGAACGGGGACGCGCCCTCGGATCGCCCGTGCTGGATGAACTGGGCGGCCGGCTTCCGGCACTGGAAGGCACGCCAACAACGGCAGACGGCACGGACGATCGCCAGCCTGACGGTCCTGCAGGACGATCCGCTGGATCACCCAAGCCCCGGCATCGGCGGCCCAAGCCTCGTCGGCGCACCTAGTCGCGCATTGACGCTCTCCTCCATTTCGGCTCTTGCGGGCAGCATGCATGTATTACTCCTTTCGCAATACCTCTGCAGGTCGGATGCGATGGTTGATCTTTCTGGTCATCGCCTCCCTGCTGGCCGGCCTTGGCCTGCGCGAGCCGATGCCGGCGGACGAACCGCGCTTCGTGCTGGCCGCCAAAACAATGGTGGAAACGGGGCAGTGGCTTTTTCCCTATCGCGGGATCGAGCTCTATGCCGAGAAACCACCAACGTTCATGTGGCTGCAGGCAGCGAGCTATCTGCTGGTGCGCAGTTGGAATGTCGCATTCCTGCTGCCGTCCTTGCTGGCCGCCTTGCTGACGCTCTGGTTGAGTGGCGACCTCGCACGCCGGTTGTGGGGTAAACGGGCGGCCGCGTATGCGGTGCTGGGTCTGTTTGTCTGCCTTCAGTTCGTCCTGCAAGCCAAGCGTGCGCAGATCGACATGGTGTTGGTGGGAATGACCACGCTCTCCCTGTGGGCGCTGACGCGCTACTTGCTGGAGAAGCCCAGTCCATGGCTGCTGATGCTGGGCACTTTCGCCGCCGGCCTGGGAACGGTGACCAAAGGGGTCGGCTTCCTGCCGGTGCTCGTGTTCATTCCCTGGCTATGGGTGCGGTGGAAGTCGCACTACGCCCTGCCCCCTCATCGAGCAGTACACATCGCGGCTGGCCTGACGGGATTCCTGCTGGGCGTCGGTGTCTGGCTGGCGCCCATGCTCACCACCGTGCTCATGTCGTCGGATTCGACCCTGCACGCCTATGCGCGCGAAATGCTGTTCAAGCAAACCGGCACGCGCTATGCCAATGCCTGGCATCACGTGAAGCCCGCCTGGTACTACCTGCAGTCGATGCTCACGCTGTGGCTGCCTGGCATCCTGCTCGCGCCCTGGCTGCTTCCGGCGTGGTGGCGGCGCCTGCGACGTGTCGATCCGCGCTATGCGCTCCTGCTGGGATGGGCGCTGCTGGTGCTGGTCTTCTTCACCGCCAGCCCCGGCAAGCGCGAGGTCTATATCTTCCCGATGCTGCCGGCCCTGGCGGTGGCCGCTTCACCGTTGCTGGCCGGCCTGCTGGGCCGCCGCGCTGTCCGGGCCGTGGTGTGGTCCTACTTGGCCGTGCTGGTGTCGGTCGCCGGCATGCTCGCGCTGTGGCTGATGTTCGCCCCGCCCGAGCGACTGCAGGGATTGGTCGAAGGCCGCAGCATGGACATGGCGACGGTAGCTCGACTGAGCTGGTGGCTGCTCGGATTCTCGCTGATGGCGCTGATCGTGATGATCGCCTTGCGCCGGCGCGTCGCACTCGCGTTGATCGCGGTAACGGCGGCGCTGTGGACCGTCTATGGCGTGGGGCTGATGCCGGCGCTCAGTCCGGGCAGTTCGGCCAAGGTGCTGATGGATCGCGTGGGTCAAAGCATCGATCTGGACGCCGAACTGGCCATGCTCGGCTGGCGTGAGCAGCACCTGTTGCAAGCCGATCGCCCCGTCACGGAGTTCGGCTTCAAACGGCCCTGGGTTGAACAATGGCAACAGGCCCACGCCTGGCTGCTGCAAGCCCCCGAGCGGCGATGGCTGTTCCTGCGCAAGGAGGCGATCGGCCCGTGCCTTGATCCTGCGCGGGTCATCGACATCGGCGCATCCAATCGGCGCGACTGGATCCTGGCGCCCGGCACCGCATGGCTCCCCGGGTGCGAAGTGCCTGCGACGTGGTCTGCCGATGTCAGTGAAGACTGACGCTTGGCCGAGCCGAATGTCCACCGCCTTTCTGCTTGCAGCGTGCACTCAGGCGATGCCGGCAGGACCAGGAAGCGACGCCCTGCAAGCAGCGATGCTGCGCATGTCATGTGGCGAATGAACCATTCACTCCACACCGGATCTCGCGAACACTCCAATGGCTGACATCCCCTCCCCTGCCCGCACCTCCAGCGCACGCCTGCCGGACGGGGCCACCGCCGCTACCGATGCCTCGCGTCCTGCATTCCCACCCTTCGACTGGCGTCGGGGGCTCCTTCTTCCCTGCATGACGCTCGTTGCGATCGCCGTCATCCTGACCGGCGAGCTGGACATGAAGATTGCGTCCTGGCTCTACTCGGCGGGGGGCAACGAATGGATCCACAGGAATGGCTTCTGGACAGAGAGCGTCATTCACAAGGCTGGACGTCTCGTTACCTATGCGGGTGTCCTCTTCCTGATCACGCTGGTGTCGCTCGGTTACTTCGTGCCAGGGGTGCGCCCTCGGCGCAGGTCATTGATCTGGCTCCTGATCGCGGTCGTGCTGTCCACTGGAATCGTGTCCATCGTGAAGCGATATTCCGGCCTTGACTGCCCGTGGAGCATTTCCGGGCTGGGCGGCACCCGTCCCTACATCACCCTGTTCGACCTCCGGCCCATGGCGTCCGGCTGCTTTCCATCCGGTCATGCCAGCGGGGGATACGCATGGCTTGCCCTGTACTTCTTCTGCCTGGAGGCATACCCAAGGCTTCGCTGGGCAGGATTCGCCGCGGGGCTTGGCTTGGGGCTCATCTTCGGCGTAGGCCAGCAGCTGAGAGGCGCGCACTTTCTATCTCATGATGTCGTTACGGTACTCATCTGCTGGACCGTCCCGGCGCTGCTCTACATGGCGCGGAAGAGCCCGGTGCCACCGCCTTCCGGCAGCATCCTCGCCCGCTCCGCAGCTCGCTGAAGACGCAGGGCACGCGCATCCGGGCGTCTGCAAAGACCCTCCAGTGGCTGATGGGCACCGCGCGACGAACTCGCCGAATCCCATGACCGCATAGAATGGCCTGCCGAAAAGGGGGCGTCTGAAGCGCCCCCGCCTCGGTACATGCTGCGTGCGGGCGAAGATTGAACATTGATCGCCCGCCCCGCAACGTCATCGAACTCTCATGCCACCACACACAGTTGCCGCCATGACCAGTCTTTCCGTCGTCATTCCCGTCTTCAACGAGCGGGACAATATCGGTCCACTCGTCCATGAGGTCGTGGGCCGCCTGCGGGACCGCGTCGCCTTCGACATCATCTGCGTGGATGACGACTCCGAAGACGACACGCGCGACGTGCTGGCATCGCTCAATGCCGACATTCCGGAGCTACGCGTGATCGTTCACCAGACACGGAGCGGCCAGAGCGCTGCCATCCGCACCGGCGTGAAGCAGTCGACCTCGCCCTGGATCGCCACGCTGGATGGGGACGGACAGAACGACCCTGCCGACATCCTCACGCTGTTGTCCGCTCGCGAGGGCGCGGCTCCCGTCGTGCGGCTGTTCGCCGGCTGGCGAACGCAACGGAAGGACACCGCGAGCAAACGCCTGGCGTCTCGGTGGGCCAACCGCATCCGCCAGTACTTCCTTCGCGACGACACGCCCGACACGGGATGCGGCATCAAGCTGTTCGAGCGGATCGCGTTCCTGGATCTGCCCTACTTCGACCATATGCATCGCTATCTTCCGGCGCTGATGCAGCGCGCCGGCTGGAAGACGATCAGCGTGCCCGTGTCGCATCGCCCGCGCAACGCAGGTCAGTCCAAATACACCAACCTGCATCGGGCCTGGGTCGGCATACGCGACCTGATGGGCGTGGCGTGGCTGATCCAGCGCAGTCATGTCAGTGGCGTCACCGAAATGACCAAGGGTCCAAGGCCGTGAACATGATGGATCAGGAAATCGTCTGGCTCAGCTGGACCGGCATGCGTGCCACGCCGTGGAAGCTCATCGGCCTGACGGGCGCTTCACTGTTCGGTGCACGTTGGCTTGTGCAGTTCGTGGCGTCCCGTCGCGCGGGACGCCCGGTGATTCCGCGCCTGTTCTGGTACATGAGCCTGTGCGGCAGCTTGATGGCGCTGAGCTACTTCCTGTTTTCCTCCAAACAGGATGCCGTCGGCGTACTTCAGAACCTGTTGCCCGCCTTTACGGCGGGCTACAGCCTGTACCTGGACGTCCGGCACCAGCGCGATGCGAAGCAGTCGGAAGGCAGCCGCTAGGGCATCTGCAGCGCCGGCCCTGGTGATCGCTTGCAGACTGCAGGCGGTTACTTCTTTCTTGCCCGCGACAATTCGGCGTTCACCAGCGCCTCGAGCTGCTCGGGCCCAAGTTCGGCAAGCTGCTTTCCATTGACATAGAACGTCGGCGTGCCCTGGATCTTCGCCGCTTCAACAGCGGCCACTTCACGCTTCATCAGGGTTTCCACGGCGCCAGTCGCGATGTACTGCTGCGCGAGCTTGCGGTCCAGTCCGGCTTGAACGGCGAAATCCCACACCTTCTCGGGGTCGGAGCCTCGATGACTGGCCCAGACCGGCTGGTGCTGCATAAGCGCATCCATCACGGGCACGAGACGCTTCTGCTGGCGGGCGGCTTCCAGCACGTTGATGGCCTGCCTCGACACCGCTCCATGGAACGGGACGTAACGGATCACCAGGCGCACGTCTTTCGGATTGGCCGCCAGCAACTGCTTAACGTGCGGGTACATCGCCCTGCACGATTCACAGGCAGGGTCGAAAAATTCCACGATGGTGACCGGAGCGGTAACAGGCCCCATGGAAGGAGCGTTTGCCGGCGCCAGGGCATTGGCGGCCGTTGGTGACTGGGCAGAGGCCCCGTCAGCATACGAAGTGCCAAAAGCAAGTGCGGCGGCCAGCAGGATCGTCAGGCCAGACGTCGTTCGAGTACTCATTATCGTCTCCAGGGTTAGCGTGAAGCTTTGAACTGCGGCCATGCCCCGCGGATGACGCGGATGGCAGAGCGAAGGAAGATCAAGGCGATGATCGACCCGACCACGATATCGGGCCACGGGGAATTCAGCCACGCGGCTGCCAACAGCACGCCGAAATTGGCGGCCACGTCATTGCGCGAGCACTCGAACGTGCTGCTCATGTTGACGTTGAGTTTGCGGAAGCGCCACAGCAACGCGAGGCAGGTCAGATTCGCCAGCAAGGCCAGACTGCCGAAGATTAGCATCAGCTTGCTGGACGGCGGAACGCCATGGATCAGCTTGAGGATGATCTCGACCACGATCACCGCAAAGAGGAACAGGATCAGGCCACCTTTTGCCAGTGCGGCACCCGCCTCCCATTTGGCTCCCCGGTTGATGACGTACAGACTGAGCGCGTAGACCAGCGCGTCGCCCAGCATGTCCACGGCATCGGCCTGCAGCGCCGAGGAGTGGGCGATGATGCCGGCACCGAACTCGATGAAGAACATCAGCGCATTGATCGCCAGGACGATCAGCAGGACCCGTCGCTGGTCCTTCTTCAGCGCGAGTTGTGCGATCTCATCGCCTTTCTTCGAACAGCACTCATCCATTTCCAGAGCCTCCCGGCAAAAGCGCATCCTCGGCGAGGCGCGCGACGTTGAGATGAAGCATTGGCAGCACGACCATCGTCAGCGACGTCGCGGTCGCGGTCGCCAGCCCATCAATGACGAACGTCGCCGGCAGCCGTTGCGCCTCGGCGCCCGTACCCGTCGCCAATGCCATGAGGACGAAACCCGGCGCGGCCACCAGGGCGGTCATCAGCAGGCGGTGCATGGCTGCACCCTGCGTCATGCGCGGGATGCGACTGCGCTGATCCACGCGGCCATGCACTTGCGCGGATGGCCGCACACCGTCCAGCGCCTGCGCGGCGGGAATGGCCAGCAGCAAGGTCGCCGTGGCGAATCCGGGGATGTTGGGGGGCAAGAGGCGGCCCATCAGTCGGCGTTCCGGTCGGGATCGGGCTATCCTTGTAAAGGTTGAAGTAGCTATAAGGTCAACCCATGAAGGACCTGATGACCATCGGCGAGGCCGCCAGGGTCACCGATACCCGCCCCGAGACGATCCGCTACTACGAAAAGATCGGCCTGCTGCCCGCCCCACCGCGGTCGGCCGGCAACTACCGGGGGTACAGCGCCAGGGAGGTTTCGCGTCTGGGATTCGTCCGGCGCGCGCGCGAGCTCGGTTTCTCCATCGAACAGATCCGCGAACTGATGCAGCTCTCGGAACAGCACGACCATGACTGCTGCACCGTGGATGATCTGACGCGCGGTCACATCGTGGCGATCGAACAGAAGGTCGCGGACCTGCATGCGTTGAAGCAGGAACTGCAGTCGCTGCTGAGCGCCTGCCAGGGCGGGCGCGTGGCGCAATGCCGGATTCTGGAAGCACTGAGCCCCGCGATTCAATCCGGCGCGGCCAACTGAAATCGTCCTGGCGGACTTCCCGCGCCAGATCGCGGGTGCGTCAGGCGGTCGATCGCCGCCTGTGCAGCCACACCAATGCAACGACCGCTACGAGAATCCACGGCACCAGCGCGAAGTTCATCCGCTGCCACCCCAACGTGTCCAGAAGACCGCCCGCACCGAGCGAACAGGCCAAGCCCACAAAGAATATGGTCATGTCGTTGACGGCCTGCGCTTTCGCCTTCTCCGATGGCCTGTATGTGGTCGTCACCAGTGTGGTGCCACCGATGTACATGAAGTTCCAGCCTACTCCCAGCAGGACCAACGACACAGCGAACGAATTGAAGCCGGTCCCGCCCAGCGTTGTCAGGATGTGAGCCAGGAAGATCGCTGCACCTGCCAGCATCACCCGGATAGCGCCGAATCGGGCGATGAGCGATCCGGTAAAGAAGGACGGCAGGAACATGCCCAGCGTATGCAGCTGAATGACGGTGGCTGCGCTGCTGAGTTCGTGGTGATGGTGCACCATCGCAATCGGCGTGGCGGTCATCGCCAGGATCATGATGCCGTAGCCGGTTGCTGCGCCGAACAGTGCGACGAGGTACGCCGGCTGGATCACGATCTCATGCCAGGGCCTGGCAGGGCCTTGCGCTGCGGCTTGATCGCTGGCCGCAGGAATGCGCAATCCGAGAAGTACTCCCGATGCGACAAGGGACACCACGCTCAGGATCAGGAACGATCCCATGTACTCGGGGGACAACAGCGATCCTCCCAGTCGAGCCAGCATCGGACCCACCAGGGCAGCCACGATGCCGCCAGCAAGTACCAAGGAGATCGCTCTGGCCTTGAAGGCCTCGTCCGCTACCTCACCTGCCGCAAACCGATAGAACTGGGCGAATGCCTGGTAGGCACCGACAAAGAACGTACCCGTTGCCAGCAGGCCAAGCGAGCGTTCGTGTATGCCGAACGCAGCGATCAGTCCACCAAGAAGCCCGAAGAAGGTTCCGCAGAGAAATCCCGCTCTCCGCCCTACGCGCGCCATCCACATGGCGCCCGGGAAGGTAATGCTGGCCGTTCCCAGGAACATGGTGGCGATCGGCAGGGTCGACCATCGCGGCGAGTCAGCCAGCTGGGCACCCGCAAGACCACCCACCGTCATGACGATGACGGAAACGATCTGGAACAGTGCTTGTGCGCTCGCAAGGATGACGACCTGTCGATGCATGGCCTTGAACATGTGCTCGTTGTCCTTGCTGGGTACCGCGAATGCTTGGAATCAGAATTTGAGCGGGACGAAGGGCACGTGCAGCGCGATCCGTGGCGTCCCTGCGAGTGATACAATCATTCAACGCTTCGATTGAATGATTCTCGTGAGGGCGGCCCATGTCAAGCACCCCCAAGCAAACGATCTACGCTCACCTGGCTGAAATCGCGCAAGCGCTGGGCCATGCCAATCGCCTGGAACTGCTCGAACATCTGGCGCAAGGCCGGCGTAGTGTCGAGACGCTGTCAGGTCTGACGGGATTGAGCTTTGCCAATACGAGCCGTCATCTGCAGCTGCTGCGTCGCGCGCGCCTGGTGGATACCGAACGCCAGGGCAAGCATGTGTTGTACAGACTGGCCGGCGACACGGAAGTCGTGTCCGTGATCAGCGCGCTTGGCAGGCTTGGCGAGCGGAATGTCGCGGAGGTGGACCAGGTGATTCGCGACTACTTCAATCAGCGCGACAGCCTGGAGCCAGTATCTCGAAACGAACTTCTCAAGCGCATCGAGGATGGAACGGTGTCCGTACTCGATGTGCGTCCTGGCGAGGAGTTCGCGCTCGGGCATGTGCCGGGGGCGCTCAGCATTCCCATGGAAGAGCTGGAGCGTCGGCTGGCCGAGCTTCCCAAGGACAAGGACATCATCGCGTACTGCCGGGGACCTTACTGCGTCATGTCCTTCGAAGCGGTAGCGACATTGAGAAGAAAGGGGTATCGCGTGCGTCGTTTGGAGGAAGGCTTCGCCGAATGGAAAGCAGCGGGACTCGCGGTTTCAACTCAAGCCTGAAGAACAGACATGATCAACGCCACAAGTCGCCCAACACCCTACCAATCCGAACTCAACAGCCCTTCGCACACCCTGCTCTCTGATGCTCCTGTCGGAAAAGGTGGCGGCGGTGCGGGTTTCGGAGCCCATCAGCTGCTGGAAGCATCCTTGGCAAGTTGCATGAACATGGCGGTGCGCATGCATGCCGATGCGCAAGGCTACGCGCTTCGCCATGTCTCGACACAAGTCAGCCTGGACTGGCCCGACGACACAACCACACGCTTCTCCTACGCAATCGTTCTGGAAGGCGACCTAACTCAGGGGCAGCGGGATGAACTGCACGCCGTGGCCGATAGCTGCCCGGTCCGCAGGACGCTTGCCAACCGGCTTGTTTTTGAAGAAGGGGTCTGATCGACGTTCGGCCAAGGACGGTCCGAAAAACAAGGCTGGGTTGCGAGAATCCCCCTGCCCTGTCAGATCGATCTAGACGCAACGCAGTGTCGGCGACGTGCAGTACACCGGCGAGCGCAAGCGTAGGCAACGCGATCGGCTGGGGGCGATGCTGCGCGTTCCCATTCTGCAGCGGTGGTGCGCGCCCGATGAACCAGCCGACGACGCGGCCGTGTACGGCACGATCGTGGATGCCGCGATCGTTGCCGCGTCCGGTTCCGCCTGGCGGCCAGGGCGGTGGACGGGATCCTGGCATGCGCCAGGCGAAGAAGATCCATCCGTATCGCGTCGGGATGAAAGCGCGCATCGGTGTGGACGAGCAATCCAGTCCGATGCTCCATGCGGAATGCACCGCAGCCAACGTGGCCGATATCACCCGGACGCACGAACCGCTGCGCGGCATGGAAGACATGACGTGCGGCGACAGCGGCCATACCGGTCGCCGAGCGGATGGACCGCCTGTGATCCGGCGCTGCCCGGAAATGCGCCGGAAACGGCAGATGGGCGAGGAGCCGCGCATGCCGGTGTAGCGGATGAGGCCTCCATCGCCCCCGGGGCCGTGTTGTCCAGAACGCCCCTAGAGGGACTTGAGGAAATCGACCAGTGCTCGGCGTTCCTCGGCACTCATGGCCTCGAAACGCTGCTTCGCCGCAGTCCCCTGCCCGCCGTGCCACAGCACGGCCTCTTCCAGCGTGGCTGCGCGGCCATCGTGCAGATAGCGCACGTTGGGATCGATCGTCGCGGCCAGGCCCAGGCCCCACAGCGGTGGCGTGCGCCATTCGCGTGCGGTGGCGCGGCCTTCGATGTAGGTGTCGGCCAGCTCCGGACCCATGTCGTGCAGCAGCAGATCGCTATAGGGACGGATGGTCTGGTAGCGCAGTTCGACGAACCGGTGGTGGCCGGTGCGCAACTCGGGCACATGGCACGTGCTGCAGCGCGCCGCCTCGAACAGCTGCGCACCGCGCTTGACACGCAACTGGCGCGCACGCGCCTGCGCATCCTGCTCCAACGGATTATCGAAATCGCGCCGCGGCGGCACGCCCAGCAGGCTCAGGTAGAGCGTGGTCTGGTGGATGTCGGCGGCGGTCAGCTTCGCACTGCCGGTGTCGACCTGCGCGCAGGCCGTACCCTGGCTGCCGCGCGCGCATTCCAGCGACGACATCAGTGGCGACGTCACGCCCATGTCGGTGTTGAACGCCAGCGAGGCCTGCTGTTCGAGCGTTGCAGCCGCCGCCTTCCAGCCGAACCGGCCCACGCGACTGACGCCGGCATCGCGCGCGTCGGCGACGATCTGCAACCGGCCCGCGACACCGTCTGGATCGCCCTGTTGCGAAAGCGCCAGCCGTTCCAGTTGCTGCTCGGGCACCGCCTCCAGCAGACCCAGGCCAACGAGGGAAGGCGCCACGCGCACCGACAGCGCGGTCGGCAAAGCCAGCGGCTGGCCGGCGCGATCACGCAGGGCATAGTTCGGCCGACGCAGCGTGTAGCCCGTGCCGTCGGCATAACGACCCGGCACTTCGGTATAGCCGGTGAGGACCAGTTCGGCTTCGCGGCCATCGACATTGGCGCCCGCCTCGCGGTACGTGCCCTGCTGCAACCTCAGGCCAAAGCGTGTATCCGGCGCCTGCATGCCCACGCCCGCCGCGCCGACGAACACACCCAGCCGGTTCAGCGGTGTACCGACCACTGGCGAGCTGCGGCCATTGCCCGTGTGGCAGTCCACGCAGCGCGTCTGCGAAAAGGCCGGCGCGCTCTTGCCGGCATGCGCGGCGAAGACCGTGTTGCTTTCTTCCGAGTGGCGGCCACTGACGAAGGAAGTATGGATCAACCGGCGCCCTTCCGCCCACGGCTGCATGTTGTAGCCGGCGATGTTGTGCGAGGCCTGCTGCAACATGCGGAACGGCTCGCTGGACGTGTCTTCGTGCAGCGTCATCGATGGGCCGGCCGACAGTGCCTCCGACGGCATCGCCAGCGAATCCAGCGGGCGCTGCACGCCGTAACCCGGACCGCGGTACCACGACACGATGCCATGCGATCCGGCGCGGTAGACCAGCGCCTCGGCGTAGTAGTTGAAGCGGCCGATGAGGTCCGGGTTGCCCGCCAGGAAGATGCCCAGCTCGAACTCCACCAGGTCGCCTTTTCGCAGCGGGCGATGGGCCTCGTTGGCGGCGGTGCGGATCTCCTTCACCAGCACGAAGGCGTTGCCCGGCGCACCCGCCGGCGGTGTGTAATTGCTGTTGGGGTCCTGGCCAAGTTGCGCGTAGTTGGCGAGCGGCGTCTGTGCCGCCACGCCACCCGGCAGCACCTTCATGCCGCCGTTGTCAGCGTACAGCGCCACCGAGGTCGGCTCCAGCGGGTCCTCGCTGCGCCGGCCGATGTAGCCGTGGCGGAAATTGGTGCCGTACCAGTAGTGCTGCGGCTTCACCACCAGGGTCAGCACGCGCTGTTCGCCGGAGGTGCCGGGCACGGCATCGTCGTAGACGAGGATCTCGTGCGTGCGCCGTTCGAAGTACTGCGGTGGGAACACCTGGTAGCTGTCGTCGACGATGGGCTCGCGCGCGTGGCGATCGCGGACGCGACCGCCGACATGGGTCACCAGCGTGCCGTCGTCCTGGGTGTACTGGACCGGCGCCGCATCGTCCGGCCACAGCAGCGGCTGATAGGTAGCGGAGGGAGGCACCGGGCGCGGCGGCGGGATCAACGGCTGCGAGCCGTTCTCGCGCACCGGCAACGGTTCACCCGCACCCAGGTGGAACTGCTGGGCCGGTACCGCCGCACAGGCGATCTGCTCGACGGCAGCGCCTGCCGTCGTCGTGGCGCCGGCAATGCCCAGGCACTTGCCGCTGTTGACGTTGACGATGCGGTAGCGGTCGCTGGCATCGATCCGTTGCAGGCGGAAACGCTGCGCGCCGCTGCCGTTGTCGTCCCACTGCTGCACGATGACGTTGTCGGCGACGGACGCGGCGGGAATGTCGGCCGATTTCTGCGAGTGCAGGTTGCGCAGGCGGTACTGGCCAGCCGCAGGCTCGCTGATATCGAAGAACTGCCGGTGCAGCGTGGGATCGCAGGCCGATTGCACCAGCGGCGTGCCGTTGGCGGTACTGCCGTCGCGGATCTCGATGCACAGCCCGCTCGGTACGCTGGCGATGCGGTAGCGCCCCGGCGGCACCGGATCGACGTTGATGTTCTGCGGTGGCGCCGCCTGCGGTTCGGCGGCGGCCGCCGTCGCGCCGCTGGCCATCATCTGTCCGGAGGCGGACACGGAACGCGCACTGCTCCAGAACGGTGCATCACGCGCTTCGTCGGACGGCGCGGAGCACGCCGCCAGCAACATGGCGACCAGCAAGGACAGCACCGGCGCGCGACGGCACCGGACAAACGCGTGGGAATACATCGGGCACCGACTCCGTGGGGGACGCGTGGGGAACGTCGGCAGCACGTTCGCTTCTTTCCCCGAAGCGAACACGCGCCATCCGATGGCAGGACGCGGCATCGTCGCAGAGACGCGCCTCACGCCGCTGTGACCTTCGCCGCACAACCGATACGGACCGATCACCCGACGCGATGACCTTCGCACTGCTTCACCGCCCCTGTACGCGACATTGCGCAGTCTGCTGGCATGACGGCGACCCGAGGCGACCTCATCGTGCTGCGCCCCGAGGGCATGTACTGCCCGGCGGGCGATTTCTACATCGATCCCTGGCGTCCCGTCGAGACTGCGGTCATCACGCATGGCCATGGCGACCACGCGCGCATCGGCATGGCGCGCTACCACGCCGCCAGCGACGGCATGCCGATACTGCGCTGGCGCCTGGGCGAACAGGAATTCCACCCGCATGCCTACGGCGAATCGTTCCAGTTGGGGAGCGCGCGGGTGTCGCTGCATTCCGCCGGGCACGTGCTGGGCTCGGCACAGGTGCGGATAGACGTGGAAGGCGAGGTGTGGGTGGCATCGGGCGACTACAAGCGACAACACGACCCCACCTGCCCCGCCTTCGAGGTCGTGCCCTGCAACGTATTCATCACCGAAGCGACCTTCGCCCTGCCCGTCTACCGCTGGCCCGACACCCATGACGAGGTCGGGCGCATCGTCGAGTGGCGACGCGCCTGCGCGGCACGCGGGCGTACCGTCGTGCTGTACGCCTATGCGCTGGGAAAAGCGCAGCGCATCCTGGCTGAACTGGCGCGCTTCGACGAACCGCCGGTCTTCCTGCATGGCGCGGTCGATACCGGCGTGCAGGTGTATCGCCAGGCCGGCATCGAGCTGATTGCCACCGAGCCGGTCGGCGAACAGCCCAAGGGCAAGGACTACGCCGGTCGGCTGGTGATCGCGCCACCGTCGGCCGCAGGATCGACGTGGACGCGCCGCTTCCGCGACGCCGAGCACGGCTTCGCCTCCGGTTGGATGCGCTTGCGCGGCAACCGTCGTCGCCGCAACTACGATCGTGGCTTTGTCGTATCCGATCACGCCGACTGGCCAGCGTTGCTGGACACCATCGAGCAGACGGGCGCGAAGCGCATCATCGCCACCCACGGCAGCACCGATGCGCTGATCCGGCATCTTCGCGAGCGCGGTTGCGACGCGCAGGCGTTCTCCACCGGCTTCGGTGCCGGGGAATGAAGGCGTTCGCCGCCCTGTACCAGGTGCTGGAACACAGCACTGGCACGCTCGACAAGCGGGCGGCCATCGCCGACTACGTACGCCAGGTGCCACGCGCCGACGCCGCTTGGGGGCTGTGGCTGCTGGCGGGCAACAAGCTGCGCCGCGTCGCCGCAAGCGGTGAGCTGCGTACCTGGTGCGGCGAGGTTGCCGGGCTACCCGCATGGCTGGTCGACGACAGCTATTCGCACGTGGGCGACCTGGCGGAGACGCTGGCGCTGCTGCTTCCTCCCACGTCGTCGCCTGACGCGAATCTGCCGTTGCATGTGTGGATCGAACAGCGGCTGCTGCCGGTCACCGGTGCGGATGCGGAGACGCGGCAGCGCACGGTGATGGATGCGTGGGCACAGCTGCCCGAGGACGAACGCCTGGTGTTCAACAAGCTGCTGACGGGCGCGCTGCGCGTCGGCGTATCGCTGCGGCTGGTGCAACAGGCGCTGGCCGATCTCTCCGGGGTTCCCATCGCCCTGCTCGCCCAGCGCATGCTGGGCGACTGGCCGCCGACGCCGGACTTCCTCGCTTCGTTGCTGTCCCCGGAGGTGCAGCAGAGCGACCGGGAGCAGCCTTATCCCTTCTTCCTGGCCTCGCCCGTGGACGTCGCGGTCGAGCAACTGGGCGATGTCGACGAATGGCTGCTGGAATGGAAATGGGACGGCATCCGCCTGCAGATCATCCGTCGGCGGGACGAAGTCGCGCTGTGGTCGCGCGGTGAGGAACGGCTGGATGGCCGCTTTCCCGAGATCGAAATGGCGGCGCAGGCCCTGCCGCAGGATGCGGTGATCGACGGCGAACTGCTGGCCTGGGACGAAGGCGATGCACCCCTCCCCTTCTCCGCGTTGCAGACGCGTATCCAGCGCCTGCGCCCCGGCGCCAAGCATCTGGCGGCCGCCCCGGCGCGCGTGCTGGCGTACGACCTGCTGGAACTGGATGGCGAAGACCTGCGTGAATCGCCACTGGAGATCCGCCGACAGCGCCTGCGCGATCTCCTCGATGCGACCGCTGACCCCCGCCTGATGCTGTCGCCTGGCATACACGTCGGGACGTGGAATGAAGCAGCCGCCTTGCGTGAGACGTCGCGCGACCGTGGGGTGGAAGGACTGATGCTGAAACGCCTCGCATCGCCTTACCGCAGTGGCCGGCGACGCGGCGACTGGTGGAAGTGGAAGGTCGATCCACTGACCATCGATGCGGTGCTGCTCTATGCCCAAGCGGGCCACGGCCGCCGCAGCACGCTGTATACCGACTACACGTTCGGCGTGTGGAACGATGCCGATGAACTGGTGCCGGTGGCCAAGGCCTATTCCGGCCTCGGCGACAAGGACATCCTCGCGCTCGACCAGTGGATCCGCACGCACACGCGCGAACGGTTCGGCCCGGTACGCTCGGTCGCCGCGGAGCTGGTGTTCGAACTGGGCTTCGAGGGCGTCAACATCAGCAGCCGGCACAAGTCGGGCATCGCGGTCCGCTTCCCCCGCATCCTGCGCTGGCGCCATGACAAACGCGCTGCCGATGCGGATCGATTGCAGACGCTCCAGGCGCTGGCGCGATGACACCGCGCGCGCGTCTGGATCAGTGGTTTACCGCGCGGGGATGGACGCCGCTGCCTTTCCAGCGGCAGGCATGGCGTCACTATCTGGCCGGCGACTCGGGGTTGATCCATACGCCGACCGGCAGCGGCAAGACACTGGCGGCGTTTGGCGGCCCCCTGCTGGAGGCGCTGGTGGAGAACGCCAAGACCGCACTCCCCACCAGCCGTCGCGCACGCGCGCCACGTCCGCTGCGTGTGCTGTGGATCACGCCGCTGCGCGCGCTCGCTGCGGACACGACGCGTGCACTATCCGAGACCGCCGACGCACTGGGCTTGCCGTGGGCCGTCGCGCAACGCACCGGCGACGCCAGCGCACGCGACAAGCGGCTGGCACGCGGCGGCGAGCTGGACGTGCTGGTCACCACGCCGGAATCACTGTCGCTGCTGCTGAGCTATCCGGAGACGGCGCCGATGTTCGCCGACCTGCGCTGTGTCGTGGTCGACGAGTGGCACGAATTGATGGGCAGCAAGCGTGGCGTGCAGACGCAGTTGGCGCTGTCACGCCTGCGCCGCTGGTCGCCCTCGCTGCGCACCTGGGGACTGTCGGCGACGCTGGGCAATCTGGATGAGGCCTGCCGTGCGTTGCTGCCGCCCGGCGTTGCGCCGCACGTCCTGTCAGGCGCACGCCCGCGGACCATGACGCTGGAAACCCTGCTGCCTGCGGATGTCGTGCGGTTCCCGTGGAGCGGACACCTCGGGTTGAGCCAGCTTGCGGGCGTGCTGGAACGGCTGTTCACCGTGCGCACCAGCCTGCTGTTCACCAACACCCGAGCCCATGCCGAGCTGTGGCACCAGGCATTGGCGTCGGTGTGGCCGGAAGATGCCTCCACCCTGGCGCTGCATCACGGCTCGCTCGATCCCGCGGTGCGCCACCAGGCGGAAGCCGGTTTGCGCGATGCGAGCCTGCGCTGCGTGGTCGCCACCTCCAGCCTGGATCTCGGCGTCGACTTCCCGTCGGTCGACCAGGTGGTCCAGATCGGCAGCCCGAAAGGCGTGGCGCGACTGCTGCAGCGTGCCGGACGCGCGCGCCATCGTCCGGGGGAGACCGGGCACGTCCTCTGCGTGCCGACGCATGCGCTGGAACTGGCGGAGTACGCCGCAACGCGCACGGCGATCGCGGACGGCGTGGTCGAGACACGGCGGCCGCCCCGGCTGCCGCTGGACGTGCTGGCGCAGCACTGCGTCACCGTCGCGCTGGGCGGTGGCTTCGAGGCGGATGCGCTGTTCGAGGAGGTGCGTACCACCGACGCGTTCGCCTCCCTCGACGCTGCCACGTGGCAGCGCGTGATCGACTTCATCGTGCGCGGCGGCGATGCGCTGGAGCACTATCCCGAATACCGGCGCGTGGTACGCGACGCCGATGGCGTGCATCGCGTGCATGACCGCACGGTGGCGCTCCGTCATCGCCTGTCGATCGGCACCATCGCCAGCGACGGCAATGTCGCGGTCAAGTTCCTCCGCGGCGGCGGACTCGGCTCGGTGGAAGAAGCCTTCCTCAGCCGCCTTCGTCCCAGGGATCGCTTCCGCTTCGCGGGTCGACTGCTCGAACTGGTCAAGTTGCAGGACATGACCGCCTACGTCCGCCTGGTCAAGCAGGGGGACGGCATCGTGCCGCGCTGGATGGGCGGACGTATGCCGCTGTCGTCGCGCCTGGCGGCACAGGTGCAGGAGACACTGGCAAACGATCGCCATTCGCCGGAGATGCAGGCCTTGCAGCCACTGCTGGCCGTGCAGGAACGCCTGAGTCGTGTTCCTTCGCCGGGCCTGCTGCTGATGGAACTGGTCCGCCGTCGCGACGGCCAACACCTCTTCGTCTTCCCGTTCGCGGGCCGTCGTGCGCACGAAGGACTTGCCGCGTTGCTCGCCTGGCGCCTGGGGCAACGCGAAGCGAATACGTTTTCGCTGTCCGCCAACGATCTCGGCTTCATGCTGTCGCCGCAGGTGCCGCTGACGGTGGATGCGGACCTGCTGCATGGGCTGCTGACACCCGACGGCCTGATCGACGATCTCGCCCGGGGCGCCAACCTGGGCGAACTGGCGCGCCGGCAGTTCCGCGGTATCGCACGCGTGGCTGGATTGCTGCCGCCGTCCTTGCCTGGCCGGATGCCGCGCAGCCTGCGGCAACTGCAGGCATCGAGCGGTCTGTTGTTCGATGTACTGTCGCAGCACGATCCCGATCACCTGCTGCTCGCCCTTGCCCGTCGCGAAGCACTGGAGGACGACCTGCAGGTGGCCGGGATGGACGCGCTGCTGAGCCGGCTGCGCGCAGGCACCGCGGCATTGGAACGACCCGAGAGCCTGACGCCGCTGGCCTTCCCGTTATGGGCCGACGGCATGCGCGCGCAGCTCAGTACCGAGGCGTGGCACGTGCGTGTGCGCCGCGCCGCCGAGCAACTGGAACGACGACATGCACGCTAGCCAGGCGATCGAGCTGGCGGGAGAGCGGGTGCAGTTGCTGGCGGAGCGCGCCCTGTTCTGGCCGGCG
This sequence comes from Pseudoxanthomonas mexicana, assembly GCF_001556105.1. GTDB lineage: Bacteria > Pseudomonadota > Gammaproteobacteria > Xanthomonadales > Xanthomonadaceae > Pseudoxanthomonas_A > Pseudoxanthomonas_A mexicana_A. The sequence continues at coordinate 111,253 of NZ_LSIF01000025.1, forward strand.
CAGTCGCTGCTGCTGATCGCCGACCTGCATCTGGGCAAAGGCGAAGCACTGCGTCGCGGCGGCATCGCGGTGCCACGCGGCGGCACCCGGGACGACCTGCAACGGCTGCAGGCACTGCTTGAGCAGACACGGGCTCACGAGCTGTACGTGCTGGGCGACTTCCTCCACGGTGCCGTGACCAACGGCGCGTGGCAGGAGGAATGGCGTGCGTGGCGGATGCACCATGCGGATACGCGCATTGCCGTGGTGGCGGGCAATCACGACCGGCAGCTGCAGCGCCATGCTGCGGACTGGGATCTCGAACTCACGGTCGAGGGCGTGCAGCGTGGTCCATTCGAACTGCGCCATGTGCCACGCACGGGATCACGGCACGTCATCGCCGGGCACCTGCATCCGCGCCTGCGCTATCCCGGACTGCCGGGACGCTGGCCGGCGTTCTGGTTGCGGTCGGGCCTGAGCATCCTGCCAGCGTTCTCGCGCTTCACCGGCGGGTTGGACGCACGACGGGCGGAAGGAGACCGCTGCATCGCATGCCTGGATGGGCTCGTCGCGGAACTCCCATCGCGGTGACAAGATCCGGACGATGGCGTGGGTTCGCCGCCCCGCTGCCGACGATACGTCGCCTCAGTTCCGCGATGCCAGTTCCTCGATCAGCTTGCAGACCGTCGCGCGCTTCTTCGCGGGCAGGTTGCGGACGGCCTCCAGCACGCGGACCTCGATGTCGTCGACGGCGTACTCGATCGCGACCGCGGGCACTTCGATCTGGGGACATTCGGCCGCGTTGCCGCGACCGGTCGCGAGCCACTCGAAGGGCACGCGCGTGGCGACCGAGACGGTCGCCAGGTGCTCGACGCTGGGATGCGTTCCGCCATCCCGCTCCCACTGCGCCACGGCACTGCGGTTGACGCCCACTTCCTTCGCAAGTTGGCTCTGCGAGAGCTTGGCGAGCACGCGCGCCCGTCGAATACGCATGGCAATCGTCGTCATCCGGCCTTCTTCCATCCCTTGGCGTAAGCGCTTCTTACGACGAAGCGAATCTAACCCCAGCTTGTCCGCTATCTCTAACGGGTGGATCAGGCATCGATGCTTCTTCGATGCCGCCTTCGCTGGTGTCAGGACTACTAACGCGTTTCGCCGCATTGCGTCATTGCAGCCCCCTGTCGAATCACATTAGTAAGCTCTCCAGCATCACGCAACCCCCATCGAGGTATCTCGATTTACGTAACGGGACCGCGGGATCTGAAAACGTAACGGCAAACGACCGCACATCGACTACTCAGGGGTAGGTGGATGCTAGGAAGAGCGGAGCGGGCAGCAAGGTGGCGTGCGTGGATGCTGGCGGGCATGAGCGTGCTCGCCTTGTCCTGGGGGCAGCCCTCCTTCGCACAGACCGGCTGCAGTACCGGCGCCTGCCTGTCCGCAGGACCGCGTCTGGTGTCCGTGGACAGCTCGCAGGGGCCCGTGCTCAACGTGCTGTTCCAGGCGCTGCTGCCCGGCACCACGGTCAACCTCAGCGTGGTGGACTGGAACGCGCTGGCGGCATCCGACATCAACCTCAATGCGCTGGTCACGCGGCTCGGCACGAACCTCGGCATCAGCGATACCGCGCAGGTGCTCAACACCGACATCACCCTCGCGCAGCTGCGGCTGGCCATGGTGCAGGTGCTGCAGGCCGACAACCAGACCGTCGCCGCCAATGCGCTCAACCTGCTGCCGCTCGGTGTCGGCTCGCTGACGGGATCGATCCGTCTCTCGCAGTTCCTGCGCATCGATCTTCCGACCGGCGCACTCGCGGACGTGCGGCTGGACCTGCTCGACCTGGTCACCGGTTCGGTGCAGCTGTACAACTTCCGCAACGTCCTGACCACGCCGACGCCGGTCACGCTCAACACCGCTGCGCTCGGACTGACCGGCGTGGCGAACGTACAGCTGTGGCTGCAGGTGGTGGAACCACCGGTGTACGCCTGTGGACCACAGGGCACCTCGTTCCACACTGGCGCGATCCGGCTGAAGTTCAACCTCGACGTGGTGCAGGGACTGAACCTGCAGGCCGTGATCAACGCGCTCAACGCCGCCGGTCTCGGCCTGGTCAACCTGACGCTGACGGCCGATGTGCTGAAGCTGCAACTGTATGCCGACGTCGCGCGTGCGGAAGGCACGATCACCGCGGTGAACTACGTCGCCGGCGCGGTCAGCTTCCAGGCGAGGCCAGGCCTGGTGAACCTCTACGTCGGCAGCGTTTCCGACAGCCTGTTCTTCAACCGCTCGCGCGTGCTGACGCCCGCCGACGTCACGCCGCTGACGATCAACAACCTGGACCTGCGCTTCAACGTCAACCTGCTCGGTATCGGCCTGGTGGCGGTGCGCATGCCGTTGCAACTCACCGCACGCGCGGCGGCGACCGGTTCGCCTGCCTTGCAGAACTTCAGCGTGAATGGCCCCTTCCCACAGACACGCACCGCCAGCAGTGGCACGGTCAGTGCCGGCAGTCTGGTCACCAGCCTGCTCGGCTCGCTCGACCTGAAGGTGGTGAACGGGTCGCCGGAAGTGACGCTGCTCGGACTGCCGATCCTGCCCCCCGCCCTGCTGACACCGATCCTCAACTCGGTGCTCGACATCGTGGAGGTCACGTTGCGCGGAGTGTCCAACACGGTGCTGCAGCCCGTGTTCAACCTGCTGTTGCGCGACCTCGCCGACAACCTGCTCGCCCTGCTCGGCATTCGCATCGGCAATGCGGTCTTCACCGTCGAAGGCGTCGCGCGCTCCTGCGCCGCCACGCTGGCGCTGACCAAGGTGCTGCAGCCGGCCGCCGATCCGGGCCGCTTCACGCTGGCGATCACGCAAGGCGCAACACCGGTGGCAAGCGCGAGCAACGTGGGCAATGGCGGTGCCACCGCGCCCGCCGTCACTACACCCGGGCTCAGTTACACCCTCGGCGAAAGCGCGGGCACCGGCACGCAGCTCGACCGCTACACGAGCACCTGGGCGTGTATCGACCAGGATGGCACCGCCGTCAGTTCGGGGACCGGCACCAGCTTCGCACTGACCGCGCCGGCCGCGAGCGCGACGGCGGTGGCGATCACCTGCGCCGTGACCAATACCCGTGCGTTGCGGTCCGACGTGTCGATCGCGAAGACCGACAACCAGGCCAGCTACACGCCCGGCGGCACCGGCACCTACGTCCTCACCGTGTCCAACGCAGGGCCGGATGCCGCCAGCGCTGTCGCGGTCAGCGATGCGCTACCGGCCGGCATGCGGTTGTCGGGGCCGTGGAGTTGCGTGGCCACCGGTAACGGCAGTTGTCCGGCCAGCGGCGGCGCGGCGGGTGATGCCGCGGTGAACCTGAGCGTCAACGTCGATGCGACCGGCACTGCGACGATCACCCTGCCCGTCGTCTACAGCGCCGATCCCGCCGCCTACTGACTGCATGACGCCCCATCCGACCGCGAGGTACCGCATGGACGACACCGCCGCGACACCTGCACGCGCTGCCCTCCATCGCCTGCTGTGCGGCATGGTGGTCGGCGGCGTGCTCGCCGTCGCGACACCGTCCATGGCGCAGACGTATCCCGGCAGCCTCGGCAACACGGCGACCGTCGCGCCGCCCGGCGGCGTCACCGATCCCGACACCGGCAACAACACCAACACCGATACCAATGCGCTGTCCGCGGTCGCCGCGCTGAGCGTGCAGAAGACGGTGACCAGCGGGGCAACGGCCGGCACGGGCGCTGCGGTGAGCTACCGCATCGACGTGGCGAACGCGGGACCATCGGCCGCGCTGGGCGCCACGCTCTCGGACATCGTGCCGCCGCAACTGACGTCGGTGGCGTGGACGTGCGCCGCCAGTCCGGGATCGAGTTGCGGCACCGCCAGTGGCAGCGGAAACGTGGCGTTGACCATCAATCTCGCTGCCAGCGGCAGCCTCGTGCTGCAGGTCACCGGCGTCGCGCCGACGCTGACGCCAGCGACGATCGGTGCGAACACCGCGACCATCACGCCCCCTCCGGGCACCACCGATCCCGTGCCGGGCGACAACACCGCGACCACGCCGACCGTTCCCGTGATACCGCGCACGCTGCTCGCCTTCGCCGATTCAGCAGGGCCTGTCGACGGCACGCCCGGGCAGCCGAACGTCATCAACGTGCTGGCCAACGACACCCTCAACGGCGTCGTCGTGACGGCAGGCCAGGTGGTACTGACGTCCACCGCGACGGCACCGTTGACGATCAACACCAACGGCGCCGTCGATGTCGCCCCAGGGACGCCGACGGGCACCTATACCGGCAACTACCAGATCTGCGAAGCCGTCAATCCGGGCAACTGCGCCACCGCGCAGGTCACCGTGGTGGTCAATGCTTCCGCCACCGTGGACGCGGTCGACGATGTGTTGCCGCCACGCGCCAGCGGTACCGCCGGCAGCGCGTTCAACGTGCTGGCCAACGACACCCTCAACGGCTCGCCGGTCGCCGGCCTGGTCACGCTGACGGCCGCCAACGCCGGACCGTTGCTGATCGCCGTCGATGGCAGCGCCACCGTTGCCCCCGGCACGCCCGCGGGCGTCTACAGCGCGAACTACCAGATATGCGAAAGCGCGTTGCCCACCAACTGCGACAGCGCCAGCGCCAGTGTGCGCGTGCTCGCCGCGCTGGTCGCCGCGGATGATGCGACCGGACCGGTCAACGGCAGCACCGGTGCCGTCTCCATCGCCAACGTACTCGACAACGACAGCGCAGGCGGCTCGACACCCGCCGCACTCGGCGTGGTGACGCTGGCCGGCAGCAGCACCGCGCAGATCGTGTTCAATGCAGACGGTAGCATCACCGTGCCCCCCGGCACCGCCGCCGGCACGTACAACGCGGCGTACACGCTGTGCTACGTCGATGCCCCGACGGTCTGCGACAGTGCCACCGTCCAGCTCGCCGTGGTGACGCCGGGCGCACTCGTCGCCAATCCCGACAGCTACGCCGGCGTGAACGGCAGCGCCGGTGCGGCCAACGTCGGCAACGTGCTCGGCAACGACACGCTCAATGGCGCCGGCATCAGCGCGGGACAGGTCGTGCTGACGCCGACCAACGCCGGACCCGTCACCATCGGCACCGATGGCGTGGTCGCCGTCGCTGCCGGCACGCCGGCCGGCACCTACACGCCGGGTTACCAGATCTGCGAAACCGCGGTACCCGACAACTGCGCCACCACGACGGCCACGGTCGTGGTGGCGACGATGGCGGCATCACCGGATGCGCTTGGACCGGTACTGCCCGGCACCCTTGCCGGCAACGTACTCGCGAACGACTTCGTCGATGGTGCGCCGGCGGCAGCGGCTACCGCCACCGTCGTCCAGACCGGTGGCACGCCCGGCTTCACCATTTCCACCGATGGCAGCATCACCATCGCGGCCGGCACGCCCGCCGGCAGCCTGACCGGCGGCTATCAGGCCTGCCAGATCGCCGTGCCCTCCATCTGCGACACCGCGACCGTCAGCATCATCGTCGCCGCCGGCACGTTGATTACCGCGGACGACACGTTCGGGCCGGTCAATGGGGCGACCGGTGGTGCCGCCACCGGCAACGTGCTCGCCAACGACACGCTCAACGGCGCACTCGTCGGTGCGGGCCAGGTGGTACTGACACCCGGCAACGCCGGACCGGTCACCATCGCCACCGACGGCAGCGTCAGCATCGCCGTCAACACGTCGGCCGGCACCTACACGGCCGGCTACCAGTTGTGCGAAGTGCTGAACCCGGCCAATTGCGATTCCGCCCAGGTCACCGTCAGCGTGACCACCCTCGTCGCCGTCGCCGACACGCTCGGCCCGGTGAATGGCGACACCGGCGGCGTCGCCGGCAACGTGCTCACCAACGACCGACTCGACGGCGCACCGTTGAATCCGACCGATGTCGTCCTGACGCCCTCCAACAGCGGGCCGCTGACCATCGGTGCCGACGGCACCGTGCATGTCGCCACGGGTACGGCAGCCGGCACCTACGTCGCGAGTTACCAGATCTGCCAGGCGGCCTCGCCGACGGTGTGCAGCGGCACCGATGCCTCGGTGATCGTCATCGTCAACGCCGCGCTCAATGCGGTGGACGACGCCTTCGGCCCCCTCGACGGCAACACGGGCAGCGCGAACCTCGGCAACGTGCTCGCCAACGACACCACCGACGGTGCCGCCATCGCGCCCGGCAGCGTCACCCTGATCAGCAACGCCACGGCACCGATCACCATTGCCGCCGACGGCACGGTCTCCGTGCCGGCCGGCACCGCGGCCGGACTTTATGGTGGCAGCTACCAGATCTGCGAAACCGCCAATCCCGCCAACTGCGATGTCGCCACGCTCACCGTCAACGTGCGCGTCGCCGCCGCACTGGCCGCGAACGACGATGGGCCGCTGCTCGTCAACGGCGCCACGGGTACGGCGAACGCAGGCAACGTACTGGGCAACGACACCGTCAATGGCGCGGCGATCGTTCCCGGCAGCATCATCGTGATCAGTGCCGCCAGTGCGCCGGTCACCATCGCCGCCGACGGCACCATCAGCGTGGCGGCGAACGCGACGCCGGGTACCTACCTCGCCGGCTACCGGATCTGCGAGACTGCCGCGCCGGACAACTGCGACAGCGCGATCGTCACGCTGCAGGTCGCCAGCATGGGGGCGATCGACGACACGCTGGGCCCGGCCCCGCCCGGTGGCGCGGCCGGCAACGTGCTCGCGAACGACATCGTCGATGGCCTGCCGGCCACGTCCACCACCGCCACCGTCACCCAGACCGGCGGCGCACCCGGTTTCACCCTCGCGCCCGACGGCAGTGTGACCATCGCACCGGGCACGCCCGCCGGCACGCTGACGGGCAGCTACCGGGCCTGCCAGATCGCGCAACCGACGATCTGCGGCATCGCCACCGTCAGCGTCATCGTCAGCGCAGCGACACTCGCCGCCAACGACGATGCGCTGGGCCCGATCAACGGCGTCACTGGCGGCACGGTCGCGGGCAACGTGCTCGCCAACGACACGCGCGATGGCGCGGCCGTCGTCGCTGGCCAGGTCGTGCTCACTCCCACCAATGCAGGCCCCATCACGATCGCCGCCGACGGCAGCGTCAGCGTGGCGGCGGGCACGCCTGCGGGTTCCTACATCGCCGGCTACCAGCTGTGCGAAGTGCTGAATCCGGGCAACTGCGACGCCGCCCAGGTCGTCATCGCAGTCACCACCCTGATGGCCAACGACGACGCGCTGGGTCCGGTCAACGGTGGCCTGGGCGGCGTGGCCGGCAACGTGCTGACCAACGACCGCCTGGATGGCGCACCGTTCGCTGCGACTGCCGTCTTACTGACGCCGTCGAACAACGGTCCGCTGACCATCGGCGCGGACGGCACCGTCGTCCTCGCCGCGGGCACCGCGGCCGGCACCTACACCGCCAGCTACCAGATCTGCCAGGCCGCGCAGCCGTCGGTCTGCGATGGCGCCAGCGTATCGGTCGCCGTCACCGTCACCGCGGTGCTCAATGCGGTGGACGACCTGCTGGGTCCGGTCGATGGCATGACCGGCAATGCCAATGCCGGCAACGTGCTGGCCAACGACACACTGGATGGGCTGGCATTGGCGCCCGGCAGCGTCACCCTGGTCAGTTCGAGCAGCGCGCCGCTGGTCGTTGCCGCCGATGGCACGGTTTCCGTGCCGGCGGGCACGGCTGCCGGTGTCTACAGCGGCAACTACCGCATCTGCGAAACCGCTCATCCGGGCAACTGCGATACCGCGGTGCTGTCGGTCGTGGTGTCCTCGCTGGTGGCGAACGACGACACGATCGGGCCGGCGGCGCCCGGCGCGTCGGCCGGCAACGTGCTGGCGAACGACCTCGTCGACGGTGTGCCCGCCACGTCCGCTACCGTCACGCTCACGCAGACGGGCGGAGCTCCCGGCTTCACGCTCGCCGCCGATGGCAGCGTGACCATCGCGCCGAACACACCGGCCGGCACGCTGACCGGTGGCTACCGGGCCTGCCAGGTCGCGCAACCGAGCATCTGCGATACGACCACCATCAGCATCACCGTCAGCGCTGGCACGCTCGCCGCCAACGACGACACGCTGGGGCCCGTCAACGGCGTTGCCGGCGGTGCCGTCGCCGGCAATGTGCTGGGCAACGACACCCTCGATGGCAATGTGGTGCTCGCGGGTCAGGTCGTGCTGACACCGGTCAGCGCGGGACCGGTGACGATCGCGGCCGATGGCAGCGTCACGCTCGCCGCGGGCACGGCCGCGGGCGCCTACGTCGCCAGCTACCAGCTGTGCGAAGCGGTGAATCCAGGCAACTGCGCCACCGCGCAGGTAACCGTTGCCGTCACCACGCTGGTGGCCGACGACGACGCATTGGGCCCGGTCAACGGCAGCCTGGGCGGCGTGGCCGGCAACGTGCTGACCAACGATCGCCTCAACGGCGCGCCGTTCGCCACGAGCGCCGTCGTGCTGACCCCGGCCAACAGCGGCCCGCTCACCATCGGTACCGATGGCACGGTTACCGTCGCACCCGGCACGGCGGCCGGCACCTACACCGCCGGCTACCAGATCTGCGAAGCATCGCAGCCGACGATCTGCGATGGTGCCAGCGTGGCGGTGACCGTCGCCGGCAATGCGGCCATCAATGCGGTGGACGATGCCTTCGGTCCGGCCGATGGCACGACCGGCAACAGCAACCTCGGCAACGTGCTCGCCAACGACACGCGGGATGGCGTGACGGTCACGACCGGCACGGTCACGCTGACCAGCACCGCGAGCGCGCCCTTGTCGATCTCGCCCGCCGGCGTGGTGGCGATCGCCCCGAACACCGCCGCGGGCGTCTACAGCGGCAGCTACCAGATCTGCGAGACCGCCAACCCGACCAACTGCGATGGTGCGTCGATCACCGTCGTGGTGTCGTCGCTGGCGGCGAACGACGACACGCTGGGTCCCGTCCTGCCGGGTGGACCGGCCGGCAACGTGCTGGCGAACGACGTCGTCGACGGCGTGCCCGCCACGCCGGCCACGGTGGTCCTTACCCAGACCGGCGGCGCACCGGGGTTCATCCTCGCCGCCGACGGCGGCGTCACCGTCGCGCCGAACACCCCCGCCGGCACACTCACCGGTGGCTACCGCATCTGCCAGGTCGCACAGCCCACGTTCTGCGACACCGCCACGGTCAGCGTCACCGTCGGTGTCGGCACCCTGGCCGCCAACCACGATGCGCTGGGCCCGGTCGATGGCGTCATCGGCGGTACGGTCAGCGGCAATGTCCTCGCCAACGACACGCTCAACGGCAGCGCGGTGAGTGCGGGCCAGGTCGTGCTGACGCCCATCAATGCAGGCCCCGTCAGCATCGCCAGCGATGGCAGCGTCAGCCTTGCGCCCACTACGGCGGCAGGCAGTTACCTCGCCGGTTACCAACTGTGCGAAACCCTCAATCCGACCCATTGCGCCACCGCCCAGGTGACGGTGGCGGTAACCACGCTCGTCGCGGACGACGACGTGCTCGGCCCGGTCAGCGGCAATCTCGGTGGCGTGGCCGGCAACGTGCTGACCAACGATCGCCTCAACGGTGCGCCGTTCTCCGCCGGCGCAGTCGTGCTGACGCCCACCACCACGGGCCCGCTGAGCATCGGCACCGATGGCAGCGTAAGCGTGGCGGCGGCAACGCCGGCCGGCACCTACACCGCCAGCTATCAGATCTGCCAGGCCGCGCTGCCTTCGGTGTGCGATGGCGCCAGCGTGTCGGTGACGGTCGCGGTCAACGCCGTGATCAACGCGGTGGACGACGCCTTCGGACCGGTCGATGGTGCGACCGGCAGCACGAGCCTCGGCAACGTGCTGGCGAACGATACGCGCGATGGTGCAGCCATCGTGGCTGGCAGCATCACGCTGACCAGTACGACGGGCGCACCGCTCACCCTCGCCAGCGACGGTACCCTGTCCGTCCCGGCGGGCACCGCTGCAGGTGTCTACAGCGGCAGCTACCAGATCTGCGACATCGCCAATCCGGCCAACTGCGATGGCGCGACGCTGACCGTCGTGGTGTCGTCGCTGGCGGCGAACGACGATGCGCTGGGTCCGGTAGTGCCGGGCGCAGTGGCCGGCAACGTGCTGGCGAACGACGTCGTCAACGGCGCGCCGGCCACGCCCGCCACGGTGACGCTCACCCAGACCGGTGGCGCGCCGGGCTTCACGCTCGCCCCGAACGGCGTGGTGACCGTCGCACCGAACACGCCGGCCGGCACGCTGACGGGCAGTTACCAGGCCTGTCAGGTCGCACAGCCGACCATCTGCGACGCGGCCACCATCAGCATCACGGTCAGCATCGGCACCCTGCTCGCCAATGACGACACGCTGGGTCCGGTCGACGGCATGACCGGCGGCGCGGTCGCCGGCAACGTGCTGGCCAACGACACCTTGAACGCGGCCGCCGTCGGTGCAGGCCAGGTCGTGCTGACGCCCGCCGGTGCGGGACCGGTGACCATCGCGCCCGATGGCAGCGTGAGCATCATCGCGAACACGCCCGCCGGCTCCTACATCGCCGGCTATCAATTGTGCGAAGCGGTCAATCCCGCCAACTGCGACACCGCGCAGGTCATCGTGGTCGTCACCACCCTGGTGGCCGATGACGACGCGCTGGGCCCGGTCAACGGCGGCCTGGGGGGCGTGGCCGGCAACGTGTTGACCAACGACCGCCTCGATGGCGCGCCGTTCGCGGCCGGCGCGGTGGTGCTGACACCGGCCAACAGCGGCCCGTTGACCATCGCCGCCAACGGCACCGTCACCGTCGCAGCCGGCACCACCGCGGGCACCTATACCGCCGGGTACCAGATCTGCGAAACCGCATGGCCCTCGATCTGCGACAGCGCCACGGTGTCGGTCACCGTCGTCGCCAGCGCGGCCATCAATGCGGTAGACGATGTGTTCGGCCCCGTCGATGGCACGCCCGGCAGTGCCAACCTCGGCAACGTGCTCGGCAACGACACGGTCGACGGGGCGCCCATCAACATCGCGGCCTTCACGCTGGCGAGCACCGCCGCGGCGCCGCTGTCGATTTCCCCCGCCGGCGTGGTGGCGCTCTCTCCCAACGCCCCCGCCGGCACCTATACCGCCACCTACACGCTGTGCGATGCGGGCGATCCGGGCAACTGCGACACCGCCACCGTCACCGTGCAGGTCGTGCGCGTGGATGCGCAGAACGACAGCTTCAGCCTGGCCAGCGGTACCGCCGGTGGCGTGGTCGGCAACGTGCTGAACAACGACGCGCTCAACGGCGGCACGCCGAACGTGGTCACTGCCTTCTGGGGCGGCCTGTTCGACAGCCACCTCAGCATCGAGCCCAACGGCGACCTGCGCGTGATTGCCGGGACGCCGGCGGGCACCTACGCCGGCACCTACACGGTGTGCGTGCGCAGCGCCCCATCGATCTGCGACACCGCCACGGTGACGGTCACCGTGGCGAGTGGTCCGAGCACCCTCGCCGCCGCCAACGACACCGGCAGCGTCGATGGCCGCAGCGGCGGCGTGGCGGTGGCGAACGTACTGGCCAACGACACGCTTGCCGGTACCGCACCGACCACGGCGCAGGTGGTGCTCTCGGTGGTGACGCCACCCGCGAACGCCGGCATCGTGCTCGACCTCGCCAGCGGCGCGGTGACCGTGGCCGCGGGCACGCCCGCAGGCAACTACGCGCTGCGCTACCGCGCCTGCGAACAGGCCGAACCGGCGAACTGCGTCGAGGCACTCGCGATCATCGCGGTGACCGCCGCGGCGATCGATGCCCTGGACGATGCCGCCGGTCCCGTCGACGCCGGAACACTGTCGGTGCTCAACGTGCTGGCGAACGACACCCTCGCTGGCGCGCCCTTGGTGGCGGGCCAGGTGAGCGTGTCGGTGGTCACCGCATCGCCTGCCCTCATCCTGCATGCCGATGGCCGCGTGGACGTGGTCGCAGGCACGTCCGCCGGCAGCTACAGCGCGACCTACCGGATCTGCGAGGTGCTCAATCCCGCCAATTGCGATCAGGCCACGGTCACGATAGGCGTCGCCGTCATCGCGATCGATGCCATCGACGACACCGCGCCGGCACCGGTCGCCTCGGGTGCCGGCGGCCAGGCCATCGCGAACGTCACCGCCAACGACACGCTGGGCGGCGTCGCGGTGTCATTGACCCAGGTGCTGCTGACGCAGGTCTCCAGCACGCACGCGAACGTACAGCTCAACGTCGCCACCGGCGCGGTCACCGTCGCGCCGCGCACGCCGGGCGGCACCCATACGCTGGTCTACCGGCTGTGCGAACGGCTCAACGTCGGCAACTGCGACGAGGCCACCGTCACGGTCACCGTCGCGCTGCCCAGCCTGGATGCGGTGGACGATGCCCCGGCGCCGGTGCCCGGTGGCAATGCCGTGCAGGACATCGTCAACGTGCTGACCAACGATCTTTACGACGGTGCCCCCGCGCTGCCCGACCGCGTGGTGCTGGCGCCGGTGACCGCAGGACCGCTCAGTCTGCAGGCCGATGGCACCGTCGACGTCGCCGCCGGCACGCCGCGCGGCACGTACACGCTGGTCTACACGTTGTGCGATGCGCTGACGCCCGGTCATTGCGACAGCGCGACGGTCACCGTCGTCGTGCTCGCCACCACGCTCGCCGTCGCCGACGACGCTGCGCAGACGCCGCAGGGCGAACCACTGGTGGTGGCGGTGCTCGCCAACGACACCTTTGCCGGTGCGGTACCGGATCCCGCCCGGGTGAACGTGCAGGTATCCCGGGCACCTTCCAACGGGACCGTCGTCGTGCAGCCCGGCGGCCGCCTGCGCTACACGCCCGCGCAGTACTACAGCGGCCAGGACAGCTTCCAGTACATGGTGTGCGAAATCGCCACGCCGGAGAACTGCGCGACGGCGACGGTCATCGTCACCGTGCTGCCGAACACGGTGATGGCGCTGGACGACCAGGAGCGCACGCGCACCCGCACCACCGTCATCGCCGTCCTGGACAACGACACCGTCAGCCATGCGCCATTGAATCCGGCCTCGCTGTCGGTGGTGCGCGCGCCCGCCCACGGCGAAGCCACCTGCGCACAGGGCACGTGCACGTATGTGGCCGCCACCGGCTTCAGCGGACAGGACCGCTTCGGCTATCGCGTCTGCGACGTGTCGGTGCCGAATGCGGTCTGCGCGGAAGCCGACGTCGTGATCGACGTGGAGGCCGCGCCCGCCGTGCTGCGCGTGGCCAAGCGCGCGGCGCAGCGCACGGCCAAGGTCGGCGACATCGTCCGCTACACGATCGTCATCGACAACGTCGGCGAGGTCGACGCGCGGCAGGTGTCGCTGGTCGACAGCCTGCCGCCCGGGTTCGCCGTCGTCTCGGGCTCGATCCAGGTCGGCGACGCCGACGCCAGCGGCGCGCCTTCGATCGCGCGGCCGTTGCGCATCGACGCACTCGACATCCCGGTCGGTCAACGCGCCACCGTCAGCTACGCGTTGCGCGTCGGTGCCGGCGTCGGTCCCGGCGTGCATACCAACCGCGCGGTGATGCGCGAGGCCGATGGCGCGACGATCAGCAACGAAGCCACGGCCGACGTGCAGGTGGTCGGCGATCCGCTGCTGGACGACAGCCTGATCATCGGTACCGTCTTCCACGACGTCGATGGCGATGGCACGCAGGACCCCGGCGAACGCGGCCTCGCCGGGGTGCGCGTGGTGTCGGTCGAAGGCCTGGTCACCGAAACCGATCCGCACGGCCGCTTCCACATCACCGGCATCAGCGGCGGCCGCTGGGCGCGCGGGCGCAACTTCCTGCTGAAGGTGGACGTCGCCACCCTGCCCGCGGGCGCGCGCTTCACCACCGAGAACCCGCGCGTGCTGCGCATCACCCCCGGCGTGCCGGTGCGCTTCGACTTCGGCGTACAGGCACCGCTGCCACCCCCACGGGAGGCGCCGTCCGGTGGCGCCGCCTGTCCCGACGGCCAATGCGGAGGGCCCTGACCATGCGCGCCTCTCCGTTGATGATCGCCATCGGCCTTGCGCTGCTGCTGCACGCCGCCAATGCCGATGCGCAGCCGGTGCAGCCGCCTACCGCTGCGCCGATCAGCGCCGCACCCATCGCCACCGATCCTGCGTTCGAAGGGCCGGCCGGCAGCCTGGGGCGTTTCGTCGTCGACCTGCCGCAGGGAGGCACGCTGTGGGCCATCGAAGACCCCGTGCTGGGCGAACCGGTACTCAACGTGCAGGCCGCATCGATGGTGCCGTTCGAGGCTGGCCGCATCGCCCGGCCGGTGCGCTTCCACGGCTACAGCAACTACGCCGCGTTCTATGAGCGTCTGGAGGTGCGGGTATACCGCGGCACCGACGTCGACCGCGTGCGCCCCATCGCCACGTTCGACCTGCCGGTGGGCGCGGTAACGCAGGCGCAGTGGGACGGCGCGCTGCCGGACGGACTGCGCCTGCAGGTCGGTGACAGCCTGCAGTATGTCGCGCGCGCGCATGCCGCCGACGGCAGCTTCGACGAAACCGCCGCGCAGTCGATCCAGCTGGTGACGCCGGCCGACCACGCGCGTGGCGTGCAGGTGCTGCGCGACCAGTTGCAGCGCGAGCGCAGCGAGACGGTCGACACCATGCGCGCCGAATCGCTGCAGGTCAGCGACAGCATTTACGGGACCAGCAACCTGCGCCTGCGCAACATCCCGGTGTACGGCTCGCGTGTGCGCATCCTCGGCCAGCAGATCCCGTCCACCATGCAGGTGACCATCGACGGCCAGGTCTTCCCGATCGACCGGGAACGCAAGTTCGTCGCCGAATTCCTGCAGCCGGTGGGTTCCCACCGTTATGCCGTGAAGGTCGCCGAAGGCAAGGCTGTCGTCGCCGAAACCTCGCTCGACGTCGAGGTCACCGGACGCTACGTGTTCGTCGCCGCCCTCGCCGACCTGACCCTGTCCCGCAACGACGCCAGCGGCTCGACCGATGCGCTGGCCGAGGACATCCAGCGCGACGACGGGTTCCTCCGCGAGGGCCGGCTGGCGTTCTATGCGAAGGGCAAGTGGCGCGGCAAGTACCTGGTCACCGCGCAGGCGGACACCTACGAAAGCGAACTCGGCAGCCTGTTCGATGGCTTCTTCGATGCGCAGCCCTACGACATCTTCCGCCGCCTCGATCCCGACCAGTACTACCCCGTGTACGGCGACGACTCGCGCACGTACCGCGACGTCGACAGCCAGGGCAAGCTGTACGTGCGCGCGGAGTGGGACCAGAACCGTGCGGTGTGGGGCAACTTCCTCACCGGCTTCGACGGCACCGAGTACGCGCGGTATCCGCGCGCCCTGTACGGTGCCGCGCTGGACTGGCGCTCGCGCGCGGCGACGCCGCTGGGCGACCCGCGCACCCTGCTGAAGGTGTTCGGCTCCGAGGCGCAGACCGCGATGGGCCACACCGAATTCCTCGGCACCGGCGGCAGCCTGTACTACCTGCGCCATACCGACGTGCTACCCGGCTCCGAGCAGGTCGTGCTGGAGATACGCGACCCCACCACCGGCCGCGTCGAGGCGAAGGCCACCCTGCAGTCCGGCGTCGACTACGAGATGGACAACCTGCAGGGCCGCCTGCTGCTGACGCGCCCGCTCAGCCAGATCACCCGCGAGAACGTGCGCACGCTGACCCGCGATGCGCCGCTGGACGGTTGGCGCAACCTGCTGCTGGTCGACTACGAGTACGTGCCGGCCGGTTTCGACGGCGACAACTCCACCGTCGGCGTACGGGGGCGCCACTGGTTCGGTGACCACCTCGCGGTGGGCGGCACCTATGTCGACGAAAGCCGCAGTGGCGACGACTACACGCTGCAGGCCGCGGACGTGACGTTGCAGGCCGGCCGCGGCACTTACGTGCGCGTGGAGCAAAGCCGCACGGAAGCGACGGTGGCGCCGGTGTTCTATTCCGACAACGGCGGCTTGAGCTTCATGCAGCGCAATCCCGTGACCGGCGCACGTTCGGGCACCGCGAAGCTGATCGAGGCGCGCGCCAACCTGCAGGAACTGGGCTGGACCGAACGCGAATGGTCGATGGGTGCTTGGCGGCGCCAAGTCGATGCGGGCTTCTCGATCAGCCGCCAGGACCGCGGCGAGGCGATCGAGGAGTACGGCGCCGAATTCCTCGGTTACCTGAGCGGAAACCTCAGCCTCTACGGCCGCTACACGCGCGCCGAGCGCGGCAGCGTGCGGCTGGAACAGGCCCAGTTGACCGCCAACTGGCAGATCACGCCCGACGGCCGCCTTGGCGGCGAAGTGCGGCAGGTGTCCGAAGCATCCGCCGGCATCGGCAGCGACGCC
>NZ_LSIF01000026.1 GCF_001556105.1 Pseudoxanthomonas mexicana
CGCCTGCCCCACCGCCATGCCCAACGACGCCCACCGCTACCGCATCACCGTCACGCCGATCGAAGACGACGGCCTGCAGTGCAACGGCCGCTGCACCATCGAGTTCGAACACACCTGCCACGACGACTGGATGCGCATCCTCGAGAACATCCAGCGCCAGCGCGGCCTCAGCGGCGACGAGCGAGCCGCGCTGGTGGTCGGCACCAAGCTGCTCAGCGGTCTGATGCTGGACCACCGCAAGGACACCGACGACCTGTTCGCGCCGTTGCGCCCGCACATGGGCACCTTCATCGCCGCGCTGAAGGAGCGCGCCCGCGACGTCGGCTGACATCCGGCATGCGTCCTCGTAGCCTGACCGCATGAAGGCACGGCACGCCACCGACGCGCACTCGCTGGAAGAGATCCCCAACATCGGGCCATCGATCGCGGGCGACCTGCGCGGTATCGGCATCGCGCAACCGCGCGACCTGGTCGGCCAGGACCCCTACGCGCTCTACCGCCGCGTCAACGACAGCACCGGCCATCGCCACGATCCCTGCCTCTGCGACTGCTTCATCGCCGCCGTGCGCTTCATGGAAGGCAGCGGACCCGTGCCGTGGTGGCACTACACGTCCGAACGGAAGGCGCATTTCCTGCAGCGCCCCGCCGGTTAGGTTTCGGACAGGCGCTGCCGGCTAAGGTGCGGCGACCCGTCACGGAGCCCTCCATGCGTACCCGCCGCCGCTTCCTGGTCGCCACCCTCGCCGGCACCGCCACGCTCGCCCTCGCCGGCTGCGAAACGCTCAACACGGTCACCGGCCTGTTCGGCAACCAGATCAACTTCACCCAGCCGCAGTTGCAGCGCTACCTCAACCAGAGTTTCCCGCGCGAGTTCGACAAGCTCGGCGGCCTGGTGTCGGCCACGCTGACCAATCCGCGCCTGAGCATGCCGTCGAACGACAATCGCCTGCGCCTGGATTTCGATATCGGCGTCAGCGCACTCGGCGCGCGCGACGTGAGCCGCGGTCATTTCGCGCTGGCCAGCCGCCTGCGCTACGACCCCGCCACGCGTGGCCTTCACCTCGACAATCCGGAAATCCTGTCGGTCGACGTGCCCGGCTCGGGCTCGCTGATGGCCGGCGGCACGCGCCAGCTGGTCAACACGGTGCTGGCCGAATACGCGCGCAGCGAACCGGTCTACCGCATCGACAACGACATCCTGCAACGCCTGCCGGCCAGCAAGCGGATCGGCAGCACGCAGATCGAGAACGGCCGCGTGGTCATCCAGCTGCAATGAGGTAGTCCGATGAAATCCCTGCTCTCCCGTCTCACCCTGCTCGCCTTGGTCTCGCTGCCAACGCTGGCCTCCGCCGACGCCGGCAGCGTGCTGCGTTTCAATGCCGCCCAGTTGCAGACGGCGGCGCGCAGCAGCTTCCCGATGGAACACGCGCTACTGGAAGGCTTCGCCTCGCTCACGCTGAGCGATCCGCAGGTGCGCATCCCCGCGCCGGGCGAACGGCTGAACCTGCAGATGAACTACGACGTCGTGCTGGCCAGCGGCGACCGCCTGGAGAACGGCAACGTGCTGGTCAGCAGCGGCCTGCGCTACGACCCCGGCACGCGCGGCCTGCATCTGGTGGACCCGGTGCTGGAACACGTGGGCGCCGCCGGCCGCGGCCTGCCCGGCGGTTCGCGCGAAGCGCTGCAGGACCTGATCCGCGAATACGCCAGCACGCGTCCGCTCTATCAGCTGACCGACGACGACCTGGCGCAGGTGCCGGGCACACTGGCCGCCGATGCCGTACGTATCGATGACGGCCAGGTAGTGATCACGCTACAGCCCGCCACCGCTCGCTGAAACCGTCGCGTCAGATCTCGAAGCGGTAGCTCAGCTTGACCACCAGCTGTTCGTCGTCGCGCAGGCGGACGCTGTCCTGCAGCAGGTCCTGCACGCCGTCGGTCCCGGTGCGCTGCTCGTAGCCGCCGCGCGCGTAGACCACGTAGAGGTACGACAGTGGCGCCAGTTCGTAGCGGTAGCGGATCTGGAAGCCGAGGTTGCGCACGCTGAAGTCGTTCACCGGGTCGGGGGCCACCAGCGCCTGTCCCTGCGGATCGAAGCGCCACGCATCCTGCATGCGCGCATCGAGGGCGATCGCCTGCATCTTCACCCGCAGCTGGTGGCGGTCCGTCATCACCCAGTTCAGGCCGGCATCCAGGCTGACCTGGCGGCGCTGGAAACCACCTACCAGGTCTTCACGCTGCCAGACCAGCCAGTCGGGGGTGTATAGCGCGTAGAAGCCGCCGTAGAGGCTGAAGGCGTCGTTGATGAAGTACGTACCGGTGTAACCGGCGCCGGCACCCAGCCTGCGATTGCCGGCCAGCCCGCCGGTGAACGCTTCCGCTTCCGCCTCATGCGCCCAGTCGCCCTTGCGCGGCCGCTCGTACTGGAGATAGGTGTTGAAGTTGGCCGGCATCCGCACGATGCCGTTGCCGCGCAGCAGCATGTCGTTGATGCCCGCACTGTTGACATTGATCTGCGCATACTCGTAGCTGCCGTTGCGCAGCTGCCCTTCGCGGCTCACGCGGAACTGGTCGTTGAGCTTGTCGCCTCGGTTGTTGTGGCTGCTGCTGACCCGCCCGCGCCAGTCCTTAGAGGAATAGCGCGAATCCTCCGGCAGGGCGGTAAAGCGCTTGCGCACTTCCCAGTGCAGGTAGTTGGTGCTGTTGCGCGACAGGTAGCCGAAGTCGTTGAGCTGCAGGTCGTTGCCGAAGTGCATGGCGATCCACTGCTGGCGCCAGCCGTCGTCCATCTCGTAATCGGCCCACACGGTGGCGCCGACATCGTCGACCTCGTTGCCCGCCTGTGCGATGCGGCTGCCGAGCAGGCGCGTGCGGACATTCCAGCGTGCCGTCGGCCGCCAGTTGTGGTCCACGCCCAGCACGGTGGCATCACGGGCGCGCCACGGATCGTCGACGCGGGTCAGCATGGCGCCGAGGTTCTGCGTGTCGAAATCGCGCACCACGCGCAGCGCACGGTAGCTGCGGCCCGTTGCGCCATCCTCATCGGCGGAGAAGAGGCCGTAGTTCACCTTGCCCAGGCTGCCGTTCAACTTCACGGCGGCGGTGATGTCGCCGGTACTGCCCACACGGCGCGTATACAGCTGCTGGCTGTCGTCCGACGGCGTGGTCAGTTCGAAGATGCCCTGGTTCTCGGTGAAGAACGGGCGCTTGTCGCTGATGAAGGTCTCGGTGGCGCTGAAATTGACCACCAGGTCATCGGCCTCCACCTGGCCGAAATCCGGCTTCACCGTCGCGGTCAACTGGAAGCGCCCGTTCGGCTTCCAGAACACGTCGGCGCCGGCATTGAAGTCCCCGCGCCCACCGACGTTGTCGTACAGGCCCGACAGGTAGGGCGTGATGGCGAGCAGCGACTGGTCGTGCTTCGGCACGGTGATGGGCGCGAAGTCGGACAGGAAACGCGGGCGTTCGAAGCTGGCCGCCGGCCACGCCATGCGTTCGCCGGTCGCGCCGATCACGCGCGCCAGAAACACCTTCAGCGTGCGCTGCCCGTCCACGCCGTCGCGCATGGGGGCGGTATGCCAGGGAATCAGCAGTTCCACCGACCATCCCTGTTCGTCTTCGCTGACGGCATGGCGCCACTGGCCGTCCCAGTCATTGCTGAACTGGTTTTCGTTGGTGATGACCTCGTCGGCGATGCCGCCGGTGGAGCTGACCGTGAAGGCATAGCCGGTGCGGCCGTCGCCATCGAAGTCGATGAAGGCATTGACGCGGTCAACCTGTTCGCTGAAGTCGCGCTGCACCTTCTGTCGGGTGCGCGGCACGCCGGCCGGATGTGTGGCGCGGAACGCGATGGCCAGGCCATCCGGCGTGGCCAGGATCCACGCCTCGGTCGGCAGCGAGCCGGGATCACCGGTCAGTGGCTGGGTCTTGCGGAAGTCGGTGACGTGGTGCCCGTCCTGCCATTCGGCCGGATCGATGCGGCCGTCGATCTCGACGGCATGGACGACAGTACAAGGCAGGGCCAGCGCGAGCAGGCTGACGAAGCGGGAGAGGGGCATGGCAGGCGGGTGGTGGTCCGGTGCGCGCAAGGTAGCGACGGGAAATACGGACCACACCTGCCGTCGGTCATTTCAACCTTCCGGCCTGCTGCGGCATCCGTGCCTGGAGAACGGCGCGCCCGGTGCTCAGCGGCCTTTCTTGGGTTGCAGCATGGTACCGGTGCATTTCTCGCTGCCGCAACGGCAGGCCCAGATCTTCTTCAGGCGCGCGGTGTGCGCTTCGGCCAGGGTGATGCCGTAGTTGTAGGCGAGTTCCTCGCCAGGCTTGATCGCGCGGATCGCCTCGATGAAGACCTTGTCCTTCTTGCGGTTCTTGCCGTCGTGTTCCTCGATCACCGCTTCGCAGTTCGGGTCGCAGCTGTGGTTGATCCAGCGCGCCTTGTTGCCCTTGTGGTTGGCATCGATGACGTAGTCGTCGTTGAGCGTGAACAGGAAGGTGTGGCCCGAATCGGCATCACCGGTATCGTCGGCGTCCACCTCGTCGTGCGTGCGCCGCTTGCCCTTGTATTCCACCACCCGCTCGCCCTTCTCGATCGGGGCGGTGGCGAACACGCCATTGCCGTGGATATCGGATTGGCGGGCTTCGATCTTGCGGGGCATGCGACATCCAGGGGGGAAGTGGAAGCGCGATTCTCGCCCATGCCCGCGTGATTCCCAAATCCAAGGCCTGAATCACGGCCCGTCGGCCGGTGGCCGGTCCGCGCGGAGCGACGCGTTCGAAGACGCATTCGCCCTTGCAGAGCCTTCGCCATGCAGCCGATCCGTCCCCTGATGCTCGTCGCCTTCATGCTGGCGCTGGCCGCCTGCCAGGCAGAGACCCCTCGCACGGTGGCGCCACTGCCCGCGCCGACGGCATCCAGCACCGACCTGCTGGCCCGCGGCGAATACCTGGTGCGCATCAGCGGCTGCAACGACTGCCACACCCCGGGCTACGGGGAGTCGGGCGGCACCTTGGCCAAGGACGCATGGCTGACCGGTTCGTCGATGGGCTTCCATGGTCCGTGGGGGACCACCTATGCGACCAACCTGCGCCTGCGCATGCAGCAGCTGACCGAAGCGCAATGGCTGGAGTACAGCGCGAACCTGCGGACGCGGCCGCTGATGCCGGACTTCGCCGTGCGCGCCATGAGCGAAGACGACCGCCGCGCGATCTACCGTTTCGTGCATGCGCTGGGACCGGCCGGCCAGCCGGCACCCGAGGCGTTGCCGCCGGGCCAGGCGCCGCCGGCACCGTACTTCGGCATGGTGCTGCCCACCGTCCCCGAAGCACCGGTCGCGAAATGAGCGACCGCCTGTCACTCACCAGGGAAGCAGGCGATCGTCGAACATCCAGACCAGGCCCATCGCCAGGCCGAACATGGTCCAGAACAGCTGGCCCAGGCCGCGGAACAGCTTGACGGCCAAGTAGACGCCACCGATGGAGAACAGCACGCGCCACAGGAAGCGCTGGTCCAGACCGCGGTCGGCCGGGGCGGAGTCGGAAGAGGCGTGCGTCGTGTTCATGTCGATTGCCTTGGGAAGCTGACCGTCCGGGAGTGGACGGGGCCCATGTTCCCGATCCGTCCGGCCCGGCATCAGTCGCAGCCGTCAGTCATCGCGGGTGACATTCGTCAGCCGGAGGGCTGAATGGGGAAAACCACGGGGTTTGAGCCCGGCGGCATGAAAGCGTACAATTTCGGTACGTTTTCAGGACCTCCCCTCCCCCGATGCTCCGTGTCACCAAGCTCACCGACTACGCCACCGTGGTCCTGACCGTGCTCGCCGCGCGTCCGGGCGAGGTGCTCAGCGCGTCCGATTTGGCCGAGCATTCCGGCCTGGAGACGCCCACCGTCAGCAAGGTACTGAAGCCGCTGGCCCAGGCCGGGCTGGTGGAAGGCCTGCGTGGTGTGCATGGTGGCTACCGCCTGAGCCGCGATGCCGCCGAGATCAGCTTGGTGGAGATCGTCGAGGCGATGGAAGGTCCGCTGGCGATGACCGAATGCAGCCAGAGCGAAAGCCAGTGCGGCATCGCCCACCAGTGCGGCGCACGCGCCAACTGGCGGCTGATCAACGACGTGGTGTCCGACGCCCTGCGCGGCTTCACGCTGGCCCAGATGATCGCCCCTCCCCCCTCTTCCGACGACGTGCGCAGGCGACCCATCGCCGTGCAGGTCGCGACCCGCTGAACCGTAGGCAGCCCGATGGCCACCGAGAACGCTGAAATCCTGGAACAGCTGGGACGTCGCTACGACGCCGGCTTCATCACCGACATCGAATCCGATTCGCTGCCGCCCGGCCTCGACGAGGACGTGGTGCGCGCCCTGTCCGCCAAGAAGGACGAACCCGAGTGGATGACCGACTGGCGCCTGGCGGCCTACCGCCACTGGCTGACCATGCCGGTCCCGCACTGGGCCAAGCTGAAGATAGCACCGATCGACTTCCAGGCCATCAGCTACTACTCCGCGCCGAAGGCCAAGTACGCCTCGCTGGACGAGGTTCCGCAGGAACTGCTGGACACGTACGACAAGCTGGGCGTGCCGCTGCACGAACGAGCCAAGCTGGCCGGCGTGGCGGTGGATGCCGTGTTCG
Organism: Pseudoxanthomonas mexicana; assembly: GCF_001556105.1. GTDB lineage: Bacteria > Pseudomonadota > Gammaproteobacteria > Xanthomonadales > Xanthomonadaceae > Pseudoxanthomonas_A > Pseudoxanthomonas_A mexicana_A. The sequence goes on from NZ_LSIF01000026.1 coordinate 6,627, forward strand.
ACTCCGTCTCCGTCGGCACCACCTTCCGCAAGGAACTGGCCGAGAAGGGCATCGTGTTCTGCTCGATGAGCGAGGCCATCAAGGAGCACCCGGAGCTGGTCAAGCAGTACCTGGGCAGCGTGGTGCCGGTCGGCGACAACTATTTCGCCGCGCTGAACTCCGCCGTGTTCTCCGACGGCAGCTTCGTGTTCATCCCCAAGGGCGTGCGCTGCCCGATGGAACTGAGCACCTACTTCCGCATCAACGCCGGCCACACCGGCCAGTTCGAGCGCACCTTGATCATCTGCGAGGACAAGGCGTCGGTGTCCTACCTTGAAGGCTGCACCGCGCCGATGCGCGACGAGAACCAGCTGCATGCCGCCGTGGTGGAACTGGTGGCGCTGGAAGATGCCGACATCAAGTACAGCACGGTGCAGAACTGGTATCCCGGCGACGAGGAAGGCCGTGGCGGCATCTACAACTTCGTCACCAAGCGCGCCGAGTGCCGTGGCGCCCGCAGCAAGGTGGTATGGACGCAAGTGGAGACCGGTTCGGCCATTACCTGGAAGTATCCGTCCTGCGTGCTGCTCGGCGACGACTCGGTGGGCGAGTTCCACTCGGTCGCGCTGACCCATCATCGCCAGCAGGCCGATACCGGCACCAAGATGATCCACATCGGCAAGCGCACCAAGTCGAAGATCGTCAGCAAGGGCATCAGCGCCGGCCGCGGCCAGAACACCTACCGCGGCCTGGTGAAGGTGGACCGCAACGCCGACGGCGCGCGCAACCACACCCAGTGCGACAGCCTGCTGATCGGCAAGAAGTGCGGCGCCCACACCTTCCCCTACATCGAGGTGAAGAACCCGACGGCGACGCTGGAGCACGAGGCCACCACGTCGAAGATCAGCGACGACCAGATGTTCTATTGCCGCGCGCGCGGCATCGGCCAGGAAGATGCCGTCTCGATGATCGTCGACGGCTTCTGCAAGCAGGTGTTCCGCGAGCTGCCGATGGAATTCGCGGTGGAAGCGAAGAAGCTGCTGGAAGTGTCGCTGGAAGGCAGCGTCGGCTGATCCGGGCCACGGCCCTACCGCACGACACGAAGACAACACGGTGGGCCAGGGCCCACCCTACGGGAAACGCATCATGTTGAAGATCGACAACCTCCACGCCAGCGTCGCCGGCAAGGACATCCTGAAAGGCCTCTCGCTGGAAGTGAAGCCCGGCGAAGTGCACGCCATCATGGGGCCCAACGGCGCCGGCAAGTCCACGCTGGGCAATATCCTGGCCGGCCGCGAAGGCTATGAAGTCACCGCAGGCAGCGTCGAGTTCGACGGCAATCCGCTGCTGGACCTGGAGCCGGAAGAGCGTGCCGCCGCCGGCGTGTTCCTCGCGTTCCAGTACCCGGTCGAGATCCCGGGCGTGAACAACACCTACTTCCTGCGTGCCGCGCTCAACGCGCAGCGCAAGGCGCGCGGCGAAGCGGAACTGGATTCGATGCAGTTCCTCAAGCTGGTGCGCGACAAGCTGGCCGTGCTGCACCTGAAGGACGAACTGCTGCACCGCGGCGTCAACGAGGGTTTCAGCGGCGGCGAGAAGAAGCGCAACGAAATCTTCCAGCTGGCCGTACTGGAACCGAAGCTGGCGATCCTGGATGAAACCGACAGCGGCCTGGACATCGACGCGCTGAAGAACGTCGCCGATGGCGTCAACGCGCTGCGTTCGCCGGATCGCGCCTTCCTGGTCATCACCCATTACCAGCGCCTGCTCGACTACATCAAGCCGGACGTGGTGCACGTACTGGCCGGCGGCCGCATCGTCGAGAGCGGCGGCCCGAAACTGGCGCTGGAACTGGAGCAGCACGGGTACGCATGGATCAAGGACCGTGTCGCGCCGGAGCAGGCCGCCTGATGAGTGCGCTGCTGGATTCCCTGTCGGCCGGTTTCACCGGCGATGCCGCCCGCCGTGCGGTGCTGGACGAAGCGCTGCGCGATGGCCTGCCAGGGCCGCGCGCCGAGGCCTGGAAGTACACCTCGCTGCGCCAGCTGGAGCGTCGCAGCTTCGCCGCCGTCGACGCGCTGCCGTCACTGGACCCGATGCTGCTGGCCGGCATTCCGGCGCCGCGCGCGGTGTTCGTCAACGGCCGCTACTCGGTCGCGCTGTCGCTGACCACCGACCTGCCGGACGGCGTCAGCCTGCAATTGTTGTCTGAAGCATTGGCCGAAGACGGCGATGCGGCACGCTTCCTGCAGCGCCGCTTCGAGCGCACGGACGAAGTGTTCGCGCGCCTCAATGCGGCACTGGCGACCGAAGGCGTGCTGCTGCGCGCCGAGCCGGACGTGCACAGCGACCAGCCGTTGCACCTGGTCTTCATCGGCACGGGCGACGGTGCCGACCGTGCGTGGCACCTGCGCAACCTGATCGAACTGCGCGCTGGCGCGGCGTTGACGGTGGTCGAGCACCATCTGGCCATCGACAGCCACGCCCACTTCATCAACGCCCTCAGCCACGTGCACCTGGCCAAGGACGCACGCCTGACGCACGCCCGGATCGAGTCCGACAGCGAGCGTGCGACCACGCTGCTGCGTACCGACGCCGTGCTGGCGCGCGACAGCGAGTACCGTCGCGTGGACCTGGAGCTGGGCGGCGCGCTGTCGCGACACGAGCTCAACGTCCGGCTGGAAGGCGACAACGCCCGCCTCGTGGCCAACGGCGTGCTGCTCGCGCATGGCCGTCGCCATGTCGACACGCGGCTGGGTATCGACCATATTGGCCGGGACACGGCCTGCGAACTGACCTGGCGCGGGCTGGGTGCGGATCGCGGACGTGCCGTCTTCCACGGCGGCATCCTGATCCGCGAAGGGGCGGACGGTACCGATGCCGCGCTGTCGAACAAGAACCTGCTGTTGTCCGCCAACGCGGAGATCGACACCCAGCCGGTGCTTGAGATCCATGCCGACGAAGTGAAAGCTGCGCATGGCGCCACTGTCGGCCAACTGGAGGCCAACGCGTTGTTCTACCTGCGCTCGCGCGGTCTGCCGCAGGCGGAGGCACAGCAACTGCTGACGGCCGCGTTCTGCCGAGAACCGCTGTCCGCCATCGAGGACGCCCGCCTGCGCGATCTGCTGGTCGCGCGTGTCGATGCGGCCCTCGCCACCGTGGGCATCGCATGAATCACGAGGTCAGCGCAGCGCCGAGGATGGATGTCGCCATCGACTGGAATCGCGTCCGCGCCGATTTTCCGTTGCTGACGCGACAAGTCAACGGCAAACCGCTGATCTACCTGGACAGCGCCAACACGGGACAGAAGCCGGCCTCCGTCATCCAGACGGTCGACGACTTCTACCGGCAGCACAACGCCAACGTCAGCCGCGCCGTGCATACGCTGGGCACGGAGGCCACCGAAGCCTACGAAGGTGCGCGCAGGACCTTGGCGCGCTTCCTCAACGTACGGCCGGACGAACTGGTGCTGTGCAGCGGCACGACGTTCGCGGTCAACCTGGTCGCGTACTCATGGGCGCTGCCGCAGCTCAAGGCCGGCGACACGATCCTCGTCTCGCGCATGGAGCACCATGCCAACATCGTGCCGTGGCAGCTGGTCGCACAACGCACGGGTGCCACGATCAAGGTCGCCGAGATCCGTGAGGACGGCACGCTCGACCTGGACGCACTGCATGCAGCGATGACCGGCGACGTGAAACTGCTCGCCCTCACCCATACCTCGAACGTACTGGGTACGGTGAACCCCGTTCGGGATATCTGCCGCGAAGCGCGCAAGCGCGGGATCGTCACGGTGGTGGATGGCTCGCAGGCCGTGCCGCACCGCGCCGTGGATGTCGCCGCGATCGGTTGCGATTTCTATGCGCTGACCGGCCACAAGATGTGCGGGCCCACCGGCACCGGCGCACTGTGGGCGCGCAAGGAACACCTGCAGGCCATGCCTCCCTTCATCGGCGGCGGCGAGATGATCAAGGAAGTCAGCTTCGGCGGCACTGTGTTCAACGACGCGCCGCACAAGTTCGAAGCCGGCACGCCCAACATCGCCGGCTTCATCGGCTTGGGCGCCGCCGTGGAGTACCTGGGCGCACTGGGCATGGCGAACGTCGAGGCGCGCGAAGCGGAACTGCTCGCGCACGCCACCGAAGAGCTGGACCGCATCGAAGGCCTGCGCATCTTCGGTCGTGCGACAGACAAGGCAGCGGTCATTTCCTTCCTGATCGAAGGTGCGCACGCGCACGACCTGGCGACCCTGCTGGATCTGGAGGGCGTCGCCGTCCGTTCCGGGCAACATTGCGCGCATCCCCTGCTGCAGTTCTACGGTGTGGCTGCGACGCTGCGTGCCTCGTTCGCGTTCTACAACACGCACGAGGAAGTCGAGCATTTCGTCGCTGCACTCAAGAAGGCACGGCGCTTGCTGGCCTGACGATACTGGGCCGCCGCGATGGTGGCCTGCAGCCTACAATGCGCGGATGGATAACCCGACCTTCCGCGCCGCCACGGCGGCCGACATCCCCGCCCTCGTTTCCCTGGTGACCTCCGCCTATCGTGGCGACGTCAGCAAGCAGGGCTGGACCACCGAAGCCGACATGCTGGATGGGCAGCGCATCGATGCCGAGGTGCTCCGCAAGGACATCGAGCGGCCGCACAGCCGCATCGTGCTGGCCGAACGCCGGGACGGCGAACTGCTTGCCTGTGCGCACGTGGCAGCAGAAGACGGCGCGGGCTACTTCGGCATGTTCTCGGTCCGTCCCGACCTGCAGGGCGGGGGTGTCGGCAAGGCGGTGCTGGCGGAGGCCGAGCGCGTGGCACGCGAAGACTGGGGGCTCCCGGCCATGCGCATGACCGTGATCGACATCCGCGACGAACTGATCGCGTTCTACGAGCGCCGCGGCTATGTGCGCACCGGCATCAAGAAGCCGTTCCCCTACGGCGATGAGCGCTACGGCATCCCCAAACGCGACGACCTGCGCTTCGAGGTGCTGGAGAAACCGCTGACGGGAGCGCACGGATGAGCGGGAACTGGACCTTCGTCTGCGCCACGGGCGAGCTGCTGCCAGGGGAGATGAAGACCGTCTTCGACGAGGTTACCGGTACCCCGATCGTGGTGGTCAACCATGATGGCGAAGTGTATGCGCTCGAAGACAAATGCAGCCACGAGGATTTCGAGCTGTCGTCCGGCACCTTCGATCCTGTGGAGGCCAGCATCGAATGCATCCTCCATGGCGCCCGCTTCGACGTCCGGGACGGGCGGGCCCTGTGCGCGCCGGCGTACTCGCCGGTAGCGAAGTTCCCCACCAAGCGGGAGCATGGCGGCGTCTGGACGCGGGACGATCGGGACTAGGCCCCCTGTAAGGCGGTTCCTGCCCCTCTCCCGGCTTGTAAATATTCTGTTGTAATCGCGAATAATTCTCATTATTCTGACGCCCCCCGCCTGCGACCGGCTGTCGCAGTCCTGCGCTCGGATCTGCTTGGCTCCTCCCTCCGCCCCCACTGCCCGGATCGTTACCCGCCTGCTGCTGGGCTGGGTGCTACTGATCGTGGCCGGGGTGGCGATGGCCTCCGGCAAGGCCGCACCTACCACCGGTCACGCGGCGAAGCCGTCCGTGCCCGTGGTGGTATTCGCGGCCACTGGCCATACCGATCGCGATGACGCGTCCTGCGTGAAGGCGCCGCCGGTCACGCAGACGCTCGAATCCGACGTCGCGAAGGGTGAAACGGAGCCCGATCTTTCCCTCGACGGCGCCCCCGCCCAACGGCCCGCCCTGGCACCGTGGCGGCCCGGCAACCTCCGAGACGCTTCCGTCGTCCTGCGTCGCAATACGCCCCTGGGGCGCGGCCCTCCGCGTCTGGCTTGAGGCCACACGCACGTCGACGACGTGCGCTTCCACTTTCGCGTCTCCCTGACCCGTTTGACCTCGCCGAGGCTGCCGTCCGAGCCCGGCCGCGCCCAGGGTCGCCTCCCTTCCCCCGCCAGCCATCGCCACCGGGTGCTTCCATCACCTTGAGGATGCTCATGAACCTTCGTCACTCCCCACTCACCACCGCACTGATGTTGGTGATCGCCACGCCCGCGCTGGCCGCCCCCGCCGGAGATGACCCGGCCGATACGTCGAGCCAAGCCAAACAACTCGACACGGTCGAAGTCCACGGCGAGCGCGTACGCAAGGCCAGTTCGCCGAAGTACACCGAAGAACTGGTCAACACACCGCAGACCATCACCGTGGTCACCAGCGAGGTGATGGCACAGCAAAACCTGCTTGGCCTGCGTGACGTGCTCAGCACCCTGCCCGGCATCACGTTCGGTGCGGCCGAGGGTGGTGCCGGTTACGGCGACAGCATCAACCTGCGCGGGTTCACCGCCAGCAGCGACATCACCACCGACGGTGTGCGCGACAGTGCGCAGTACGTTCGCAGCGACACGTTCAATCTGGAATCCATCGAGTTGGTGAATGGTGCCAACTCGGCCATGTCCGGCGCGGGCTCCGTCGGCGGCAACATCAACCTGGTGAGCAAGGTCGCTCGCGAGGGCGACTTCAACACCTTCACCGTCGGTGCCGGCAGCGACAAGTACGGCCGCATCACGGCAGACAGCAACTACGATTTCGAAAACGGCGTCGCGGTTCGCTTGAACGCGATGGGCCACACTCAGGATGTCCCGGGACGTGACGAAGAGTTCAAGCATCGCTGGGGCTTCGCTCCATCAATCGCGTTTGGCCTCGGCTCGGACACGCGTTTCACCCTGAGCTACCTGCATCAGAAAGACAACAACATGCCGCAGTATGGTGTGCCGTTCGCGCTTAGCCCGTTCAACGATGGGCCACTGCCCGGCGTCGATCGAGAAACGTACTTTGGCTATCGCAACACGTCCCGCCAAGAGAGCACCGTCGACATGCTCACCGGCGTGTTCGACATGGACTTCGGTGACCACGTGAAGCTTCGCAGCATCGGCCGCCTCCAACGGGTCGAGCAATACATCAATGCGACCGCGCTGCAAGGTAGCTGGTGTCTGCCGAACAACACGAACCCCTACACCGGTCAGGCCTGCGCCGGCCAGCCGGCAGGCACATGGAACCCAAATGGTGGCCCGCGTGGCCTGGTCCGCGATACGGAGAACTTCATCGCCCACAGCCAAACCGACCTGACTACCAGCTTCAAGACAGGAGCCGTCCAGCACAGCGTCGTTGTTGGCGTATCCCTCAGTAAAGAAGATTTCGAACTCGATTCAGGGACGACTTTCCGTAACCCAGATGGTTCGACCACGGGGATCACGTACTCGTTCCAGAATTTCGGTAACCCCTACAACATCTGGACAGGCCCACAGAACTATTTCCGTACGGGCCGGACCAAAGGCAGCCTGAGCAACCAGGCTATCTACCTGTTCGATACCTTGAAGTTCGGCGAACAATGGCTACTGAACCTGGGCGGGCGATATGAACAAAACGAAGGCGATTCGGTCAACTACACGGTTAGTACGGCCGGTGCGGTCACTGGCATCGCGGCGGGGTATCCCGCACGCAACGAGGACGACCTGTTCTCCTATCGGGCCGGCGTCGTCTACAAGCCTGTAGACAACGCGAGCGTGTACCTCTCGTATGCCAACAGCAAGACGCCGTCCAAGGCTTCGGTGAACGGTTCCTGCACACCTGCCATTCCCAACCCGAATCCCAACCTGCCACCGGCGGCCAACAACTGCAACGTCGACCCTGAGACCGCCGTCAACATCGAACTCGGTACCAAGTGGGACTTGCTGGACCAGCGCCTTGCACTGACCGCAGCCATCTTCCGCAACGAGCGGCAGAACTATCGCGTGGCGGATCCCGATCCACTGAACCTCTCCGGCGAGCAGGCTCTCGATGGCAAGGCACGTGTGGAAGGCGTTGTGTTGGGTGTCGCCGGCAACCTCACGCGCGAATGGGCGCTTTTCGCCAACTACACCTACTTGGACAGCGAGGTGGTGCGCGGCGTTTCCAAGTTCTGCTCCGCCAACCCGGGCGCAAGCTGCAGCAATACTGCGTCTTTCCCGGATCCGTCTAAGGGCAACCCGCTGACCAATACGCCCAAGCATTCATTGAGCCTGTGGAGCACCTATCAGCTACACGACTGGACCTTCGGCTACGGCGCCACGTACCAGGGGGATTTCTATACGCAGAATAGTAGTTTGCTCGGCAGCCTGGACCCTTACAAGACCGATGCATACTGGGTCCACCGCGCGATGGTGGGTTATCAGATCAACGACCGCGTTGGTCTTCAGCTCAACCTCAACAACGTGTTCGACGAGGAGTACTACACCGGTATCCGTAACAACGTCACGCTGACCAACGGAGTTGTGAGCGCCGGCAATGGCTGGGCCAATCCGGGCGAAGGACGCTCCGCCGTGCTGACCGCGACGTTCAAGTTCTGATACCTATGACGCCGTAGTCCTTATCCGCCCCGCCCATGCACAATGGGCGGGGCGATTTCATTGCAAGGTGGAGCGATATGCTTCTGGCAATCCCTGATGTCCTCACTCCCTCCCAGGTCGCACAAGCCCGGTCCGCGCTCGACGCCGCGAACTGGACAGACGGCCGCGTCACCGCCGGTTACCAGTCGGCCAAGGCCAAGGACAATGCGCAGTTGCCGGAAGACGCTCCTGCGGCGCGCGAGATCGGCGCGCTGATAGTGGATGCGCTATCCCGCAACAGCACGTTCTTCTCGGCTGCGTTGCCCAAACGCATATATCCGCCCCTGTTCAACCGCTACGGCGGCGGCCAGTCATTCGGCTACCACGTCGACAACGCCATCCGCTATGACCGCAGCCGCGGCGGCGTGGATCCGGTGCGCACCGACCTGTCGGCAACGCTCTTCCTCAGTGCCCCCGACGAGTACGACGGCGGCGAACTGATCATCGAGGACACATTCGGCACCCAAAGCGTGAAGTTGCCTGCGGGCCACATGGTCCTCTATCCCGGCACCAGCCTGCACAAGGTCACCCCGGTCACACGCGGCGCACGCGTCGCCTCGTTCTTCTGGCTCCAAAGCATGGTGCGCGACGACGGCCATCGGCGACTGATGTTCGAACTGGATGTTTCGATCCGCCGCCTCACGCAGGATGTGCCCGAGCATCCCGCCCTGGTCCAGCTGACCGGGGTGTACCACAACCTGCTGAGGCAGTGGACCGAGGTCTAGATTTTCGGCGAATGGGATTCATCCTTGTTTGCATTTGATAAGTATTCTCAATTACTATAGCTCCGTTCAGCTTGCTGCCACAGCACGCTACGGGGACCCGCTTGATCCACGCACCGCCAAGTTCCAGCCGCTATGAGCGCGCGCCGTCGCAGCGCGCGCGATTGGCGTGGCGTTTCCTGGCCAGATGGGCACTGGCGATGTTTGCGCTGGCGATGGTCACTACATTGGCCACAGCGTTCCGTCGCGAGATCAGCGAGCAGCAGGGCGCTACGGCTTTCGCGGAGTCCGCTTTCGTCCAGCACGAGTCGGGTGAAGAAGATCCGCCGCAGAAACCGAAGCATCAGGAATCGCCCGCCAAGAAGCCCCGCGTCAAAGCCTTGCTGGTGCACACGACACCGGCTGCAGATCCGAAACAGCCATTGGCCTTCTACCGGTGCTCGGACGATGTCGCCCCGACACCGCATCTCTTGCCTTTGCGGGCCGACGCCGAGCCACGTTCACGTCGTAAAGACCCCGTCCTTCGACTGCATCCGGGCCAGGCGCCTCCCCGCCTCGTCGCCTGACGCGCGTGCCGGCGCCATGCCGACAGTCCTCTAGCACCTCTTCTTGCAAGCGCTGACGCCAGCGCCTTGCCTTCTATTTACCTACCTCTGTGAATGCCATGACCCACACCCGTCTAACCGGGCGCGCCCACCTGCGCCACAACCGCCTCGCCATTGCCCTGTTCGCCATCACCTCGGTGCCCGCCTTCGCGCAGGTCGCCCCCAACGGTGCGGCTGACGCGAAAGATTTCGATACCGTCGTCGTGACCGCTGCCGGCTTCGAGCAAAAGATCACCGACGCCCCCGCCAGCATCAGCGTGATCACCCGCGAGGACCTTGGCAAGAGGCCCTACATGACACTGCTGGATGCCGTGCGCGATATCGAAGGCGTCGACGTGGGCGAAACCCGCGACAAGACTGGCCAGGGCACCATCTCCATGCGCGGCATGGGCTCGGATTACACCCTGATCCTGGTCAACGGCAAGCGCCAGAACAACCATGGCGACATCTACCCCAACAACTTCGGTGGAAACCAGTTCAACCATATCCCGCCGCTGGACGCGATCGAGCGCATCGAAGTCATCCGCGGTCCCGCGTCGACACTCTACGGCGCAGATGCCATGGGTGGCGTGATCAACATCATTACCAAGCGCTCGCTGGACAGCTGGCATGGCTCCGCCAGCGTCGCCCGCACCTTCGAAGCCAGCGAGTTCGGCGATGACGCCACGTTCGACTTCTTCGTCACCGGCCCGCTTGTCGCCGGCAAGCTGGACCTCAGCGCGCGCGGTAGCTGGTACGACCGAAAGGCCTCCAATCCCACCTACGAAACGCTGACGGATCCGAGCGGCCGCGAACACCCGCGCCCGCTGGGTTTCGGTGGTGGCGGGAAGACCGTGGACAACACCAACAAGGCGGGCGGCATCAGCCTGACGTGGACCCCGACCGACGCACAGACGGTGACGCTGGACTACGACACATCGCGCCAGCAATACGACAACGGTATCAAGACCAACGACTCCGGCGTTCAGGAGTACCCGGTCGGCACCGTCGACAACATTAACTCGATCTGGCGCGTGGCCAACGTCAATGGTGTCACCCGCGTGGCACCGCAGGTGGGTTACAGCCCCACGCAGGAGTTCACCCGCGACGCTTGGTCGCTGACGCACGAAGGCAAATGGGGCTTCGGCAACAGCTTCGTCTCTCTGTCGAACGTCGCCACCAACAATGATGGCCGCACCCTGCCCTTCACCGTCGCCGAGCGCAACCATCTACAACAGATGTGGGATGGGACGGGTCCGTACGCCGGCTTGACCACCGCACAGCGCCGCGACATAGCCGCACAGACCTTCCTGCCACGGCCCAAGCGCACACTGGAAAGCGCCCAGTACACGCTGGATGCGAAGCTCGATATCCCGTATCAGCTGGCAGGCGACCACACCGCCTTGATCGGCGCGCAGGTGATTCGTGGTGACCTTACCGATGGCGTCTTCGGCATGGAGAGCGGTACGCCCAGCGCGGTACAGAAGCAGGACATGTACTCGCTGTTCGCCGAAGACACCTGGTATGTCATCGCGCCGCTGGCGATCACCGCCGGTCTTCGCTACGACAACCACAAGGTGTTCGGCAGCCAGGTCAGCCCGCGCCTGTATGGCGTCTACACCATCAATGAGCGATGGACAGTCAAGGGTGGCGTGAGTACGGGCTTCAAGACACCGAAGACCACCCAGCTCTACGACGGCGTCACCGGCTTTGGAGGCCAGGGCGTTTCGCCGATGTTCGGCAATCCCGACCTTCAGCCTGAAACCAGCACCAGCAACGAGTTGGCGGTGTACTGGCAGCATCCAGGTGGCCACAGTTTCAATGCCACCTTGTTCCACAACACATTTGACGACAAGATCGCAAGCCAACCCTGTGGCCCTGGCACCACGCTCGTGTGCTCCAGCACGGGCGACTACGCCGACCTGGGCTACGCGACGAGCACCAAGACCGTCAACATCGATGAGGTCGTGATCAAGGGGGCCGAACTGGCCGGACGCTGGAAGATCTCCACGGCCTTCGGTTTCCGCGCCAACTACACCTATACCGACAGCGAGCAGAAGAGCGGCGCGGAGGTGGGTTTGCCGCTCGGCAACAGCGCACGCCACATGGCCAACGCCACGCTGGACTGGCAGGCCACGGAAAAATTCAACGTCTTCCTGTCGGTCGAAGCACGCTCGAAGCGCTATCGCGGACTGCATGCCATCACACGTGAGCAGCTGTACTACAAGGACTACGAGGTACTCCATCTCGGCGCGTCCTTCAAGGCGACCGAATGGCTGACCATCAATGCACGCATCAACAACCTGCTCGACCGCGACTTCACCACCTACGACGCGGAGTTCCGCGACCTCAATGGTGACGGCGATTACATCGATACCAATATTGGCGGCAGCGGACGCAACGAAGCGCTGTTCTTCGATCATTACAACAACAAGGACAAGGCTCGCAGCCTTTGGCTGAGTTTCAACGTCAACTTCTGAGACCGAGAGGCGTTCCCTTCCTGCTAAGGAGGGGAACGCCCCTTAATTGAGAGCCATTCTCATCTATGATGTAATGGTGATCACTCATCACCCTGTTCCGGGCATGCCTGTTGTCTTCTTCCGCTTCCCCTGCGATCCAGCAACAACGCCGCGGCTTCTGGCTGCGCACGCTGCATCAGTGGCACTGGATCAGTTCGGCGGTCTGCCTGATCGGCATGCTGTTGTTCGCGATCACCGGCATCACGCTGAACCACGCCTCGAAGATTGAAGCCACGCCCGACGTCACCAATCTGACCGCCACGCTTCCCGCACCTGTCCTGGCCGCATTGGGAGACCGCCAGGAAGGCAATGCTCCGCTGCCAGCCACCGTTGCCGGTTGGCTGGAGCAGGAACTGTTCCTGTCGATCGGCACGCGCCAGGCGGAATGGTCCGACATGGAGCTTTACCTTTCGATGCCCGGCCCCGGTGCCGATGCCTGGTTGAGTATCGATCGCGACACCGGCGCGGTCGAATACGAACGCACCAATCGCGGCTGGATCTCCTACTTCAACGATCTTCACAAGGGCCGCAACGCGGGCCCGGCGTGGGGGTGGTTCCTCGACATCTTCGCGGTGGCCTGCCTGGTGTTCTGCATCACTGGCCTGTTCCTGCTGTACCTGCACGGACGGCAACGGCGCATGACCTGGCCGATGGTCGGCCTGGGGCTGCTGGTGCCCCTGCTGATCGCCCTGCTCTTCATCCACTGATCCCTCCTCCCCCAAACCAACGAGTGACCGCATGTCGAAGATCGCCGTCCACACCACGCTGACCATCGCGCTCAGCGGCCTGCTGGCCACGCCGGCCTATGCCGCCACGCTGGACATCAACGTCGAAGTACCCAAGCTCAACGTGGCCGAGTACCACCGCCCCTACGTCGCGGTGTGGGTCGAGGGTGCAGACCAGAAGGTCGCTGCCAATCTTTCCGTCTGGTATCAGCAGACCAGCAATTCCGAAGGCCACGGCACCAAGTGGCTGCCTGACCTGCGCCAATGGTGGCGCAAGTCCGGGCGCTCGCTGAAGGTCCCGGTGGATGGCATCACCGGTCCGACCAAGCCGGCCGGCAAGCACGCACTGAGCTTCACCGACAAACAGCACTTGGCAAAACTGGCACCCGGCGACTACACGCTGGTCGTCGAAGCTTCGCGCGAAGTCGGTGGCCGCGAACTGTTGAAGATCCCCTTCACGTGGCCCGCCAAGGGCACGCCGCAGTCGGGCAAGGCGCAGGGCAGCACCGAACTGGGTGCCATCACGCTGACCGTCAAGCCCTGATCCCTTTCCTTGTTGATGCCCCGGAGAATCCCATGAAGCGTTCCCTTGCCGTCGCCATCGCCTTGGCGTCCCTCATTCCCGCCACCGCACTCGCGCACAAGGCGTGGCTGCAACCCTCGCAGACGGTCATCGCCGGCACCAATCCGTGGATCACGGTGGACGCGGCGGTATCCAACGACCTGTTCTACTTCAACCACGTGCCGCTGCGCACCGAAGGTCTGGTCATCACCGCGCCGGATGGCAGCACGGCCGACGCGCAGAACGTGGCCACGGGCAGGTATCGCACCGTGTTCGACGTGGAGCTCAAGCAGCAGGGCACGTATCGCATCGCCACCGTCAACAAGAACCTGATGGTTCGGTGGGACGGCGCCGACGGCAAGCCCGGCGGCCTGCGCGGCGCCAAGCCGGAAGACCTGGCAACCAAGGTGCCGAAAGACGCGAAGAACCTGCAGGTCTCGCAGTCGATCGGCCGCGTCGAAACGTTCGTGACCAACGGCTCGCCGAACGACACGGCCCTGAAAGCCACCGGCGAAGGCATCGAATTGCTGCCGGTCACGCATCCGAATGATCTGTTCGCGGGTGAAGCCGCCACGTTCAAGCTGCTGGTCGACGGCAAGCCCGCCGCCGGCCTGGAATGCGAGATCACCCGCGGTGGCACGCGCTATCGCAACGCGCAGGAAGAGATCAAGGTCACCACCGACGCCAACGGCCAGTTCAGCGTCACCTGGCCCGAAGCCGGCATGTACTGGCTGGAAACCGGCACGCAGGACGACAAGACCACCGTGCCGCAGGCCAAGCAGCGTCGACTGAGCTACGTCGCCACGCTGGAAGTGCTGCCGCAGTAAGAAGGCGTGTATCACGCCGCCGGACGCGGGTCCGGCGGCGTGCATCGACAATGAACACCTCTCTCTCCTCGCCCTCTGCACAGGCGACAGCCGTGCATGCGCTGCATGGACAGACCATGGGCACGACCTGGTCCGTCCAGTACACGAGCGCGACGCGTCTCGATCCGCACGCGCTGCATGACGCGGTGCAGGCGCGCCTTGACCAGGTGGTCGCGCAGATGAGCACATGGGACGCCGACGCGGACATCATGCGGTTCAACCGCTGCGCGGCGGGAGAATGGTTCGCACTGCAGGACGACATCCTGCAGGTAATCACCACTGCGCTCGATATCGCGTCCACCAGCGGAGGTGCATTCGATCCGACAGTGTCGCCACTCGTGGCCGCGTGGGGGTTCGGTGCGCATGCCGTCGATCGCGGCCGGCCGGCGGAGTCGGCGCTGGTCGAGGCGCGCGCATGCGTAGGCTGGCAACATCTTCGATTCGATCCGGCGCAACGTCGGATCCGCCAGCCGGGCGGCGTGATGCTGGATCTTTCGGCCATCGCCAAGGGGTACGGCGTGGATGTCGTCGCAGACCTGCTGCGTCGCCGCAGCATCAACGCCGCCCTGGTCGAAGTCGGTGGCGAGCTGTACGGCTATGGCCGCAAGGCGGATGACAATGCCTGGCGTGTGCTGGTGGAATCCTCGCCTGAAGAAGAGGCCGACAGCGACGGACTGGAGCCGCGCGTACTGACACTCGATGGCGTGGCCGTCGCCACGTCCGGCGACCGCTGGCACGCCTATGCACAGAATGGACGACGTTACTCGCACACGATCGATCCGCGCAGCGGCGAGCCCGTGACCGATGCCGCCGCCGCGGTCACCGTCATCGCCGACGATGCCATGCACGCCGATGCCTGGGCCACCGCGCTGACCGTGATGGGCGCGACGCACGGCCATGCCTTTGCCGTGCGCCACGGGCTCGCCGCGCGCTTCCTGCAACGCACTGCCACAGGCCTGCAGGAAGCGATGACGCCTGCATTCGAACGCCATCTCGCTGCATGAGCACGGCGCCCGCCACCGCATCGCGCGGCATCGCGCCGGTCATCGGCAACACCGTCGTCATGCTGCTGCTGGCCGCATGCGCCTGGCTGCTCGCCGGACTGCACGACGGCGACTGGTGGCAGGCCATGCCGTCAGCAACGCGCGGCTACGCCGCGGCCATGGCGATGTTGGCCTACGCAGGGCTGGTGGCCGCATTCCTGTATCGCGCGCATGCCCGCGACAAGGCGATGCAACCGAGCGACGTCATGACGCAGGATGCCTTGTGGGTGGTGCACGCCAGCCAGACCGGCTTTGCGATGGAACTCGCCGACATGACCGCGACCTCGCTGCGCCGCGGCGGCGTGACCGTGCAGCGTGCAGCCCTGGAGCATCTGGATTCGGCCCGATTGCAAACCATCGAACGTGCCGTCTTCGTGATCAGCACCACGGGCGAGGGCGACCCGCCCGACCCCGCGCTGGGCTTCGTTCGCCAGGTGATGTCGCAGACGCCGGCGCTGAAAGGCTTGCAGTACGCCGTACTGGCGCTCGGGGATCGCGAGTACACGCAGTTCTGCGCCTTCGGCCACCAGCTCGACGATTGGTTGCGACGCCAAGGTGCGCAGCCGTTGTTCGATCTTGTCGAAGTCGACAATGCCGATGACAGCGCGCTGCGTCACTGGCAACACCACATCGCGCAGCTCGGCAACGGCGAAGAAGCTCCCGATTGGTCCGCACCGCGTTACGACGCATGGCGACTGCGCGAACGTGTCGAACTGAATCCCGGCAGCTTGGGTGGACCCGCCTTCCATCTGTCGCTTGCGCCTGACACCGGCACGCTACCCGACTGGACGGCGGGCGACATTGCCGAGATCGGGCCCCGGCATGCCGCGGGCGACGTCGAGGATTTCCTGCATCGTCTCGCCCTGCCCGCCGATGTGCCAGTCCGTTGGCAGGGCGAAACGCAGGCATTGGCGACCGTCCTCGCATGCAGCCATTGGCCCGACATGGCATCAACGCGTGTTTTTCCGGATGCACAGGCGTTGGCGGATGCCTGCACGCCGCTTCCGCATCGCGAGTATTCGATCGCCTCCCTCCCCGCCGACGGTGCCCTGCACCTGCTGGTGCGGCTGATGCGGCGTGCGGATGGCACACCGGGACTGGGCAGCGGCTGGTTGTGCACCCACGCGCAGACCAGCGACGCTGTCCTCCTGCGTATACGACGCAATCCGAACTTTCATCCCCCCGCCGCCGCCGCGCCGCTGATCCTCATCGGCAATGGCACGGGTCTCGCTGGGCTGCGTGCACACCTCAAGGTGCGTGCCCAGGCGGGCGCCACGCGTAATTGGCTGCTGTTCGGCGAGCGCCAGCGTGCATGTGATTTCTTCCACGCCGATGAACTGCTCGCCTGGCGAGCACAGGGAGCGCTGGAACATCTCGACCTGGCGTTCTCCCGCGACGGCGGCGAACACCGGTACGTCCAGCACGCATTGCTGGCACAAGCAAACCGGTTGCGGAGCTGGATCGACGAAGGCGCCGCGGTGTACGTCTGCGGCAGCCTGGCCGGCATGGCACCCGAGGTGGACGCCGTACTGCGCATCGTTCTAGGTGACGATCGCGTCGAAGAACTGCGTGCGAACGGCCGCTATCGCCGGGACGTCTACTGACGCAGCGCCATCAGTCGGCCCGCTCTTCGATCCGGATGGCCAGCAATTCCCCGCCACCTTGAAGGGCATAGCGCGACCGCGCCTCACCCGCGACCAGGATGGCAGTATCCCCAGTCCAGAGCTGACCAAGGTCGCTGGCGGTATCGAACGTCGCCTGTCCGGCGATCAGATGGATGACCCAGTGCACGCCGGGCTCGGTGAAGAACAGCATCGGCCCCACCAGGGGACGATGCAGAAGCTCCGTCCGGACACGGCCACGGCGCCACATCAAATTGAAATCGTGCGTCATTCCGTCGACCAGCTCGCCGGTGACGACCTCTTCGCCAGCGAAGCGGAGTCGATCATGCGGTGGCATCAGCTCAACCGCGCGACCATCGCCGAAGACAAGACGCAGGCCGTTCCCGCGGAGCAATACCAGCTCGCGATCAATGCCGGGGAATGAGGAGAACGCAGCATCGCGTTCGATCTCCGCGATCGACAGCCGCCAGTCCCACGCATCGCTATCCGGTACACGCACGATTTCGCGCGTCCAGCCCAGTCCATTCTTCCAGCGTTCCCGCCGATATTCGTTCGCGGGGATGAGGCGGGACGATGAGGGCATGGTGTTCACCTGTCGGGACGCGGCGCGATTCTAGCCCGGCCGTCGACGACGGGAAGCGCCCGGACACAGAAACGACATCGCCCGGGCGCGCTTCCTGCGCATCCGGGCGATGTCCACCTCCGTGTCGGCATCCTGCCAGTTCCAGGCTCCTGCCTGCTACTGACCCTCGCGCCTCCTGCGCACAATGAATACGTCCTTGTCGGCCTCCTGCCTGTTTCCCCCTGGCATCCTGCCCCTGTGCCCGGCGTCCCACGTCCTGTGGATGCGCCCGGCACGGGATTCGATCAGCGTCGCGCCACCGGCTTGGCGGGCGTCGCCGCAGCGGCCGCCGGCTTGCGGGCCGGTGTCGTACCGGTGCGCAACTCGATGCGGTCCCGGTTCTGCTCGATGGTGCTCAGGCCGATGCCTTTCACCATGGCCAGCTCCTCGGCGCTCTTGAACGGTCCGTTGGTCTTGCGGTATTCGATGATGGCCGCGGCCTTGGCCGGACCCACACCAATGAGCACGCGATCCAGGGCGGCCGCGTCGGCGGTGTTGATGTTGACCTTTTCCGCCGCGATCGCCTGCATGGCGAACAGCAGCGACAGCGCGGCAGCAAAGACGATGTGGATGAACGACTTCATGACGACTCTCCTTGTGGCATTGGACTCTCCGTGCACGACGGATGCGTCGCGGCATCCATCGTGTTTCCGCCCGTGGCCGGTGACCTGCGGCGGTAGGGAGAGTGTCCAATCCCGACGGGCGTGAAGGTATCGCCCGTGCGCGTGGGAATCTGCCCGTAAACGCCGCGACTGCATGTAGGAAAAGTCCTACCCTCGGCCAAGGCGTAGAATGGCGACCAGCCTTTCAGTGCCCGGAGTTGCCATGGATACCGCCAAAGTCGACCGCTACGTTGCCGAGAAATGGGATGACGACATCGTCCCGCAACTGGTCGAGTACATCCGCATCCCCAACAAGTCGCCGATGTTCGACAAGGACTGGGTGGCGAACGGCTACATGGAGCAGGCGGTGCAACTGATGGAGCGCTGGGCCAGGGCACAGTCGGTACCCGGCATGCAGGTGGACGTGGTGCGCCTTGAGGGCCGCACCCCGCTGATCTTCATCGAGATTCCCGCCAGTGGGCCCGAAACCGGTGCCGATACCGTGCTGCTGTACGGCCACCTGGACAAGCAGCCGGAGATGACCGGCTGGGATGACGACCTGGGCCCCTGGGTGCCGGTCATCAAGGGCGACAAACTGTACGGCCGCGGTGGCGCCGACGACGGCTACGCGATCTTCGGCTCGCTGGCGGCGATCCAGGCGCTGCAGCAGCAGGGCGTGCCGCATGCGCGCAGCGTGGTGCTGATCGAGGCCTGCGAGGAATCCGGCAGCTACGACCTGCCCGCCTACGTGGACCATCTGGCCGACCGTATCGGCAAGCCATCTCTGGTCGTCTGCCTGGATTCGGGCTGCGGCAACTACGAACAGCTGTGGTGCACCACCTCGCTGCGCGGGCTGGCCGGCGGCAACTTCACCGTCAAGGTGCTGCAGGAAGGCGTGCACTCCGGCGACGCGTCCGGCGTGGTGCCGTCGAGCTTCCGCCTGTTGCGGCAGCTGCTGTCGCGGCTCGAGGACGAACAGACCGGCCGCATCCTTCCCGAGGGCCTGCAAGCAGAGATTCCCACCGCCCGTTTGGCACAGGCGCAGGAAGCGGCGCAGGTGCTGGATACCGCCGTGTTCGACAAGTTCCCGTTCCTGCCCGGCATGACGCCGATGGCCGAAGACCTGGCCGAACTGGTGCTCAACCGCACCTGGCGCCCCGCCCTGTCGGTGACCGGCGTGGACGGCATGCCGCCGCTGTCGTCGGCGGGCAATGTGCTGCGCCCGTACACCTCGGTGAAGCTGTCGCTGCGCCTGCCGCCGACACTGGAGGGCAAGCAGGCCGGCCAGTTGTTGAAGGACCTGCTCGAGAAGGACCCGCCGAACGGTGCGCAGGTCAGCCTGGAACTGGAAAAGGCCAGCACCGGCTGGAACGCGCCGGCGATGTCGCCGTGGCTGGAAAGCGCCATCGATGCCTCCAGCCGCGAGTTCTTCGGCAAACCGGCGATGTACATGGGCGAAGGCGGCACCATTCCGTTCATGGGCATGCTGGGCGAGAAGTTCCCGGGCGCGCAGTTCATGATCACCGGCGTGCTGGGCCCGCATTCCAATGCGCACGGCCCGAACGAATTCCTGCACATTCCGATGGGCAAGAAGGTCACCGCCTGCGTGGCGCGCGTGCTCGCCGAACACCGCGCCGCCAGCGTGCGTGGCGAGACCACCGGCATCGCTGCCGTCGCCGGCGGCGAGCAGCACGGCGACCACGGCTGCTGCTGATCCTGACGACGACAGGATGGGGAACGAAGCGCCGGGGGAACCCGGCGTTTTCCATTCCCGCGCTGGAGGATGGTCCGCCGGCCCTCCTCCCTGCTAGGCTCGCATCGCCCCCACCTTCCCAACCGGAGCGACTCGATGGAACAGATTTTTGGCGGCGGTATCCTCTGGACGTTGCTGATCGGCTTCATTGCCGGACTGCTCGCACGCGCACTCAAGCCCGGCAACGACAAGCTCGGCTTCTTCATGACCATCGTGCTGGGCATCCTCGGTGCGCTGCTGGCGCGCTTCGTTGGCGGCGCACTGGGCTGGTACGGTCCCGGCGAACCGGCTGGCTTCATTGCCTCCGTCGTCGGTGCCATCGTGTTGCTGGTCGTCTATGCGATGGTGAAGAAGAAAAACTGAGCCGCCCTGACGGCAGGACGCGAAAGCCCCGCCATGCGGGGCTTTTTTCTCGCCCATGCGCCATGCCGAAGACCGCTTTCATAAATCTTCACCCGCCTGTCAGACGCTTCATCAAGGCCCGCGATGGAATGGCGCTCCCCTCCAAGGAGTCATGCCATGCGCCGTTCCCTGCTGTTGATCTTCATCGCCATGTCGCACGTGGCGCACGCTGCGGAACCATCCGCCGGCGCCCCAGCCACGCCCGACGCCTATCGTCCGCCGCTGCCGATGCGGGATGGCTGGCAGGTCGCCGACGCCCGTCGCGGCGGCTGGCGGGTTGAGCGCCTGCAGGCGCTGGAAGCGGCCATCGCCAAGGGGGATTACCCCGGAGTCACCAGCATCGTCGTCGCCCATCAGGGCAGGCTGGTGTACGAGCGCTATTTCAACGGGGGCGGCCCGGACGTACTCAACGATACGCGTTCGGCAACCAAGAGCGTCACTGCCCTGCTGCTGGGAGCGGCGATCGATCAAGGGCATATCCAGGGTGCGCAGGCGCCCGTGTACGCCTACTTCGCCGACAGGCAACCATGGCAGAACCCCAGCCCGCGCAAGCAACGGATGACGCTTGAAGACCTGCTCACGATGAGCTCCGCCTGGGAATGCGATGACGAGAACAGCGTCTCCGCCGGCAACGAAGAGCGCATGTACGTGAGCGAGGACTGGACCCGTTTCGCCCTCGATCTGCCGATGCGCGGCTTTGCGCCGTGGATGACGCGCCCCGAGGACAGCCCGCATGGCCGGGCCTTTTCATACTGCACGGCGGGCAGCTTCCTGCTGGGCGCGGTGATCGAACGGGCGACAGGCAAGCCACTGGCGACCTTTGCTGCAGAGGCACTGGAACGCCCGCTGGGCATCCAGCAGGTGCAATGGAACAAGTCCTCGGAGGGTGTGGGCATGGGCGGCGGCGGCACGCGCTACCGCAGTCGCGATCTGGCCAAGCTCGGACAACTGGTGGTGGATGGCGGTCGCTGGCAGGGCCGGCAGGTCGTCTCCATGCCCTGGATCAACGCAGCACTGACAGTACATGCTCAGGCGCGCGAGGACGCGGACTATGGTTACCAGTTCTGGCGATTCCGCTTTCCGCGTGCGGAAGGGCAGCAGGCGGCCTGGGCGATGTCGGGCAACGGTGGCAACTACGTCTTTATCGTGCCCGAGCGGCAGTTGGTGGCGGTGATCACGCGGACTTCGTTCAATCAACGCAACGCGCACCCACAGTCGCAGAAGATGTTCGGCGACTACATGCTCAAGGCGATGCCGTAAGGCGATCCAGCAAAGCGGCGGGAACCTTGCCGTGTTCTTCAGCGACTTGGCGGCTGAGGGCATCCAGGCTGCGGGCGAATCCCGGCTCGGCCGCCATTGTCCCGAACAACGGCGACGCCCGGAGATAAGCCGCATCGCGGTAACCGGCATCCACCGCGCGTTGCAGCGATGCGAGCGCCGCTGCTCGATCGCCGGCGGCCTCCCGCAGCAGCACGACTTCGAGCCAATCGGAGGGGTAGCCCGCACCCGCCTCCAGATCGCGGGCGATGCGGTCGGCACGCGCATTGGCCCATGCCGGCGACGCTGACCCGGCCTGAAGCCGGGCCAGCGTCGCCGGCAGGCTTGCCTGCGGGCGCAATGCTTCGGCCTGCCGGTAGGCCGTCAGGGCGGCCGCGGGATCTCCACGCAGTTGCGCCAGCTCACCGGCCAACAGGAACAGATCGGCATGCTCGGTACCCCGCCGCATGGCCTGGTCTAGCGCGGCCTGCGCCTCGGTCGTGCGCCCATGCCGGAACAGGAAACGCGGCCACGCGATGTTGGAGAACACATTGTCCGGGTAAAGCGTGAAGCTCCGCCGATATCGCGCTTCCGCCGCCTGCGGATAGCCCAGCAGATCGAGGATGCTGGCTATCTGCAGCTGCAGATGGCGAACGCGCGAGGGATCGCCACGCAGCGAGGTGTTCGCGACCAGCGCTTGGGCAAGCAGCCCTTTGCGGTCATAGAGGTAGGCAGCGGACGCCCGGCTGCTGTCTGCGGTTGGATCCAGTGCGAGGGCACGTTCATAGCCGGCAAGCGCATCGCCGATGCGGCCGCGGCAATCATGCGAATACCCCAGCGCGGCATGGGCGGCTGCACGCGCAGGCTGCGCACGGATGCCCTGCTCGGCGAGCGCCTGTGCGCGTACAGCCCACACGGGAGGAAAATTGAACAGGCAGACGCGGGCGCTGTAGGCACGACTCAATCCGACCTGTGCCTCCACGTTGCCGGGCTGTTCCTTCAACGCCTGCTCGAAGAGCTCGACGGCGCGTTCGTTGTTGTCGCGCTGGCCGATGTTCGCGTAGTACGCGGCGCGCTGGAGCAACGAAGGCTGCTCCGGCGCGGGCGACGTGACCAGCGCATGCGCACGGGTAGCGCGCTGCTTCCATGCCCACAGGCCTGCGCATGCGGCGAGCACCACGACGCCTGTTACGACGAGGGTGAGCGTGCGCGATCGATACGCGCGGGGTGCCGGCACGTCGGCGGACGCGATACCGGGCAACGCGTAGGGACGAACGCACAGCTGGTAGCCCTGTCCACGGACCGACCGCAGGTAGCGCGGGCTGCGTCCGTCGTCTCCCAGAGCCTGTCGCAGCAGTTTCACCCGTTGGGTGACGGTCTCCTCGCTGACCACCGCCGGCGCCCACACGCGCTGGATGAGTTCGTCGAAACCGACGACGCGGTCGCCCTGCTCCACCAGGTGGCGCAGCAGCTGGAAGCTGAGGCCCGCCACGCTCAGGCGCTCGCCATCACGTTCGACGCGCTGGCGCTCCAGGTCGATCACCAGATCATCCAAGCGGTAGCGCACGGTGCTCAGGCCCTTACTTGCTACGCCCGTAGACATCCTCGAAACGCACGATGTCGTCCTCGCCCAGGTAGCTGCCGGACTGCACCTCGATCAGTTCCAGCGGCACCTTGCCGGGATTCTCGAGGCGATGCTTCACCCCCAGCGGAATATAGGTGCTTTCGTTCTCCGACAAGAGCAGGATCTCGTCGCCGCGCGTGACCTTCGCCGTACCGCTGACCACGATCCAGTGCTCCGCGCGGTGGTGGTGCATCTGCAAGCTGAGCGCAGCGCCGGGCTTGACCTTGATGCGCTTCACCTGGTGCCGGCCGCCGTTGTCGACCGAGTCGTAACTGCCCCAGGGTCGATGCACTTCGCGGTGCAGGACGGCCTGGCTGCGCTGCTCTTCCTTCAGCCGTGCGACCACCTGCTTGACGTCCTGCACGCGGTCCTTGCGGGCGACCAGTACGGCATCGTCCGTCTCGACCACCACGATATCGTCCACGCCTACCAGCGCGACCAGACGCTGCGCGTAGGCGTAACTGTTGCGGCTGTCCACGGCGATCACGTCACCATGGTGCGCGTTGCCATCGGCGTCGCGCTCGGCCACGTCCCACAGCGCGGACCAGCTGCCGACATCGTTCCAGCCGATGTCGATCGGCAGCACCATCGCACGGGCCGTCTTCTCCATCACGGCATAGTCGATGGAATCAGGCGGACAGGCCGCGAACGCATCCTTGTCCAGCCGCACGAAATCGCCGTCGTGCCGTGCCGACGCATGCGCCGCGCGCACGGCCTCGACGATATCCGGCCGGACGTTCGCAAGCTCTTCCAGATAACGGCTGGCACGGAACAGGAACATGCCGCTGTTCCAGTAGTAGCCGCCCGCGTCGAGATACGACTGGGCGGTGGTGGCGTCGGGCTTTTCGACGAAGCGCGAGACCTTGCGCAGGCCCTCCCCCGCTTCCGCCTGGATGTAGCCGAAGCCCGTCTCCGGTGCGTCCGGCACGATGCCGAACGTCACCAGCGCACCGGCTTCGGCGGCAGACGATGCCTCGCGCACCGCGCGCTGGAAACCGGCCACGTCGCGGACTACGTGATCGGAGGGCAGTACGAGCAGCAGGGGATCGGCACCGTCAACCATCGCCTGCAACGCCGCCGCCGCGATCGCGGGTGCCGTGTTGCGACCGACCGGCTCAAGCACGATGGCCGGCACGGGCGCGCCGATCTGGCGCAGCTGCTCGGCGACCAGGAAGCGATGCTCCTCGTTTGCGACCACGATGGGAGCGAGGTCGGCGATCGCCTCGACGCGACGCCAGGTCGCCTGGACCATCGTATCGTCGCCCGCCAACGGCAGGAATTGCTTGGGATAGGCTTCGCGCGACAGCGGCCACAGGCGCGTCCCGGAGCCGCCGGACAGCAACACGGGTTGGAGTTTGGCCATGCAAGCCTCGCAAGTCGGTCGGGCGCCAGTTTACCCTGTAGGCCTTTATTGCCTGTGTGTGGTCTCCACTGTTATGAACCCTACGATTCAGGACCCTTCGGGGCGCGGAGCCCAGCGCCTCGAATGGGCGCGCGGCGCGCTCGGCGATCCTTACGCGCAGCTCGAACGCGCCTCGATGGATGCCGGTTACCGCAGCTACTGGCGCAGCCTGGGCGATGGACCCGGACGGATCGTGATGGATTCGCCCCCCGGCCTGGAGGACGTGCGGCCGTGGTTGGCGATGCGTGAGCTGCTGATGGGCGGCGATGTGCGCGTTCCGGACGTACTGGGCATCGACGTCGAACTCGGCTTCCTGCTGCTGGAGGATCTCGGCGGCCCGACGCTGGCGCATGTGATCAGCGACGACAACGCCGACACCTGGTTCGATGCCGCGATCGAACAGTTGCTGCGCCTGCAGGCGATTGCACCACCCGAGGGCATGGGCGAGTTCGGCGAAGCGCTATTGCAACGCGATGCCGGGCTGTTCGACGAATGGTTCCTGCGTCGCCATCTGGGGCTGACGCTGGACTGCGGCGAAACGGAAGGACTGGAGCTGGCGCAGCGCCGCCTGATGGACAACGCCCTGACGCAGGCACGCGTGCTGACCCATCGCGATTTCATGCCGCGGAACCTGATGCCGGTGACGCCCGGCCCGGCCGTGCTGGACTTCCAGGACTGCGTGCGCGGACCGGTGGCCTACGATGCGATGAGCCTGTTCAAGGACGCGTTCCTGAGCTGGCCGATCGAGCGCGTCGATGGCTGGCTCGCGCGCTATCACGCGCGTGCGACGCGCGCCGGCGTACCCGTGCCGGAATTGAAGGCCTTCCTGCGCGATGCGGACTGGATGGGCATCCAGCGGCACCTGAAGATCCTGGGCATCTTTTCGCGCCTGCACTACCGCGACGGCAAGACCCGCTACCTGCCGGACGTGCCGCGCTTCATCCGTTATCTCGACGAGGTGCTGCCGCGCTATCCGGAACTGACCGGCCTGCACAGGCTGCTCGATGCACGCATCAAGCCCGTGCTGCTTGCGCGCGGTGAAATCGCATGAAGGCGCTGGTCTTCGCGGCGGGACTCGGCGAACGCATGCGGCCGTTGACCGACCATACGCCCAAGCCGTTGATCGAAGCCGGTGGCAAGCCGCTGATCGTCTGGCACCTGGAAAAGCTGGCGGCGCTCGGCGTGGATGAGGTGGTGATCAACACCAGCTGGCTGGCTGACCGCTTTCCGGCGGTGCTGGGCGACGGCGCGCGCTGGGGGCTACGCCTGCACTACCTGCACGAAGGCGACACGCCGCTGGAAACCGGCGGTGGCATGCTCAATGCGCTGCCGCTGCTGGGCGACGCACCTTTCCTGCTGGTCAACGGCGACATCTGGACCGACTTCGATTTCGCCCGTCTGCCGCGCGAGCCCGCGGGACTGGCGCACCTGGCATTGGTGGATCCGCCGACGTTCGCACCACGCGGGGATTTCGCGCTCGACGCGACCGGCACGCTGCATCGCGAAGGCGAACATCGGCTGACCTATGCCGGCCTCGGGATCTATCGACCTGCCCTGCTCGACGCGTGGCAACAGCATGCCGCAGGCCAGATCCGCGAAACCACCAGCGGCAAGCCGCGCTTTCCGCTACTGCCGCTGCTACATGCCGGCATGGTCAACGGGCGCATCACCGGTGAACGACTGCCGGGTCGCTGGACCGACGTGGGCACGCCTGAGCGGCTGGCGGATCTGGACAAGGAACTCGCGAACGACGCTTCGCGCTGACGCTCAGAGCACCTGCCGCAGGAACGGCACGGTGATCCTGCGCTGCGCGGCGAGCGATGCGCGGTCCAGCCGGTCGAGCAGGACGACCAGTGCGCCGAGGTCACGGTCGGTGCGCGTGAGCAGCCAGTCCAGCGCCGCGTCTTCCAGCACCAGCCCGCGACGCTGCGCACGGTCACGCAGGACATCGCGGCGCCCATCGTCGCCCAGCGGATCCAGCATCACCCGCAGGCACTGCTGCAGGCGCGAACGCAGGTCCGGCAGCACCAGGCCGATGTCGTCGGGAATGCCGCGCGCGGTGTACAGCAC
Source organism: Pseudoxanthomonas mexicana (assembly GCF_001556105.1). Classification (GTDB taxonomy): domain Bacteria; phylum Pseudomonadota; class Gammaproteobacteria; order Xanthomonadales; family Xanthomonadaceae; genus Pseudoxanthomonas_A; species Pseudoxanthomonas_A mexicana_A. The sequence continues at coordinate 33,421 of NZ_LSIF01000026.1, forward strand.
GTTCACGCCCGACGCACGGGCACGGTTGTGGAAATCGAACAACGCGACTTCGTCATCGCGACCGCCCGCGATGGCGTCGATGCCATCCAGCGCGATCACGTCATTGCCCTCCAGCGCGTCGAGCGCATCGCGCATGCGGCCGACCGCTGCGGCAACCGGCAGGTAGGCCGCGCGACGATGCTGTTGCTCGGTCTCGGCGCACAAGGCCAACGCCAGGTGGGTCTTGCCTGTCCTCGACGCACCCGCGAGGTATACCCAGTCCGCACCCGTCGCGGTTGCGAGCGTCGACAGCACCGACAGCGCGCCGTCGGGCGGCGCGATGAAGCTGTCGAAACGCTGGTCGGGCGGATAGCGCAGCGCCAACGGCAACTGCGGCACCAGGTCCGCCCCCTGCCCGTCGCGGCTCACGGCGTATCGATGTCGCGGATCGCCACCTGTTCCACGCTGCCCTTGTCGATGTACGAATCCAGGACGATGGAGGGCCGGTCGCCTGCATACAGGCGGCTCTGCGTGTAGCGCTCGTGCGCGAAGCGCAGCAACACATTGGCGATCGCGGCGATCGGCAACGCCAGCAGCATGCCGAGGAAGCCGAACAACTGGCCGCCGGCCATGATGGCGAAGATCACCGCCACCGGATGCAACCCGATGCGGTCGCCGACGATACGGGGGGTCAACACGTAGCCTTCCAGCATCTGCCCGACCACGAACACGCCCATCACCATCGCCACCAGCGACCAGTCGCCGCCCGACTGCATCAACGCGGCGATCACGCCGAGCACGATGCCGGTAGCGGTGCCGAGGTACGGCACGAAGCTGATCAGGCCGGCGATGATGCCGACCAGCAGGCCGACCTTGAGTCCCACCACCGACAGGCCGATCGCATAGATCGCGCCCAGCGCCAGCATCACCAGGAACTGACCACGCAGGAACGCACCCAGCACTTCGTTCGATTCCAGCGCCAGTCGGGTCACCGTCGCGATGTGGTCGCGCGGCACCAGTGCGGCGATGCGTTCGACCAGGACGTCCCAGTCGCGCAGGAAATAGAACGTCAGGATCGGCAGCAGCACCAGGTTGGCGACCCACGCCATCACCGCGAAGCCGGACCGCGAGAAATAGCCGAACAACGTGGCCGCGACACCACCGGCCTGCTGCCAATGGCTGCGCACCCATTCCGTCACGCGGTCGGGATCGAGCCAGGCAACCAGTTCCAGCCCGGTGCGGCGCTCGACCCACGGCAGCGCGGTCTGCACGAACCAGTCGTGGTACGCCGGCAACGATTCGATCACCGTGGCCACCTGCCGCTCGATCATCGGCACCAGCAGCACCAGCGCGAGCGTCAGCAACAGCACCATCAGCGTGAATACCAGCACGACGGCGGTGGTGCGGGAACGGCCTGAACGCTCCAGGCGATCCACCCACGGATCGCCCAGCCACCCCAGCAGCGCAGCGCAGACGAAAGGCGTCAGCACCGGCGCCAGCAGCCAGATCAGCCAGCCGACGATCAGGGCGATCAGCAGCCATTGCCAGCGGCGGGCCAGCGTACCGGCCGGCGTGGAGGAGAGATCCATGCAGCGTCCTTGTGTCAACGCATCTGGTAGGCCGGCGGCTCGCCTTCGCCACCGGTGAAAGGAGCCTCGTCGCCCATGGTGCGGCGGAAGCCGGCCAGGCCCGAGACCAGTTCGAGGTCGAGTTCCAGCACATCGCCGCTGGCACGCACCGGCGTGATATGGCGGACCACGGCCATCTTCTGCAGATGGCCGGTCAGGCGCAGGTAGTCGTCCGTGTTGCGGATACCGGTGAACAGCACGCGGTAGGTGCCGGCCGGACCCGCGCTGCCACGCTTGCCGTAACGCTTCACCAATGCATCGGCGGTGCCGTCGGCACCGGACGCCATCGCACGTCGCGCGTCCGCATCGGTCACCGACCATTTGCCAAGTACCTTGCCGGCATCGACGAACACCCAGTCGGCCGTCCAGCCACCCTTGGCATTGCGGTAAAGCTTGCCGACCAGTTGCATCGGCGGGCTGTAGCGCGCGGATGCACGCGCGACGGCAGCGGTGTCCTGACGCCAGATGGCTCCCACCAACGCCTGTTCCGCCGCCCCACCGGCCGGCAGGCCCAAGCCATAGCCACGCTCGATCGCGCGATTGAGCAGCGGACGCGCGGCATTGGAGTGCGGCAACCCGACCAGGCGCGGGCCGCTGCCATCGTTGATCGCCAGCCAGACCACCGGCTTCGGACGCGGCTGCGGCCACACCGGCAGGCCCAACGCACCCGCCAGGCCGTTGACCTGGTCTTCGTCGAAGCGCACCACCAGCGTGGTGCGGAAGGTCGGCGCACCGGTCGCCGAGGTGCCCTGGTCCTGGCGATAGTCGTAGCCGTCCACGTAGTCCTTGGCGTTGCGCAGCTCGGCACCGACGCCGGGGCGCGACATCGCCGCTCGGTCGCCCGACAGCTTGCCCAGCACCGTGCCCAGCGCGCGCGCGAAGCCGCCCTGACGCTCGGCTTCACCCTGTCCGCTGACCGGCACCTCCGCCTGGTACAGCCCGCGCGCGGAGACCGCATCGCCTTCCGTGCGCAGGCCGGACTGCGCCCGCACGGCGGGCGTCGTGGTCAGTGCCGCCACCAGCAGTGCGGTGGCGAGTGCGATACCTGGGATACGGCGCATCGAGCGTCCTTGAGCTCTGCAGACCCGGCGAATTGTTGCCCGAATGACCCTGTATCGCCAACGGCACCCGTTCAGGGCGGTCGCTCGGACCACCGATTCCTTTAAAATCACGCCTCTGCCCCGCCGACGACCGCCCGTGACCCAGCCGACGCCTTCCGCCCCCACCCCGATGACCTATCGCGACGCGGGTGTCGATATCGACGCCGGCAACGAACTGGTCGAACGCATCAAACCGCTGGTGAAGCGCAGCTTCCGGCCGGAAGTGATGGGCGGGCTGGGCGGCTTCGGCGCGTTGTTCGACCTGTCCGGCAAGTACCGCGAGCCCGTGCTGGTCTCCGGCACCGACGGTGTGGGCACCAAGCTGAAGCTCGCGCAGCAGCTCGGCCGGCACGACACCATCGGCATCGACCTGGTCGCCATGTGCGTCAACGACGTGCTGGTGCAGGGCGCCGAGCCACTGTTCTTCCTCGACTATTTCGCCACCGGCAAGCTCGACATCGACACCACGGTCGCCGTGGTCGGCGGCATCGCCCGCGGCTGCGAGCTGTCCGGCTGCGCGCTGATCGGCGGCGAGACCGCCGAGATGCCCGACATGTACGGCCCGGGCGAGTACGACCTGGCCGGCTTCTGCGTGGCGGCGGTGGAAAAGTCGCGCCTGCTGGACGGCAACAAGGTCCGTGCCGGCGACGTGCTGCTCGGCATCGCCTCCAGCGGCCCGCATTCCAACGGCTATTCGCTGGTCCGCCGCATCTACGACCGCGCCGGCCGACCGGCCGATATCGAGGTGGGCGGCGTGCCGCTCGCCGACGCATTGATGGCGCCGACCACGTTGTACGTGAAGCCGATCCTGGAACTGCTGCAGGCGCACGACCTGCATGGCATGGCGCACATCACCGGGGGCGGCCTGACCGAGAACATCATCCGCGTGATCCCCGACGGCCTGGGCCTGCAGATCGACGCGAGCGCGTGGACGCTGCCGCCGGTGTTCGACTGGCTGCAGCGCGAAGGCGCGGTCGAGAACGCCGAGATGTGGCGCACCTTCAACTGCGGCATCGGCTTCGTGCTGGTGGTCGCGCCGGACCAGCTCGCCGCCGTGCAGACGGACCTGGCCCGCCTGCACCTGACCCACTGGCAGATCGGCGAGGTCGTCACCGCCAGCGGCGGCGAACGCGTCCGCATCGGCTGAGCGCGGCATGCCGCGCAGCAAGGCGATCGCCTTCGGATTGACGTTGGCGGTGTTCGCCGCCACGTGGATCGCGCCGCGCTGGCCGGTCGAGCAGGCCATGCACAGCAGCCTGACCGTGCTCGGGCTGGCCTGGCTGTGGTGGCATGACCGGCGCTGGCCGCTGCGGCCGGCGCATTTCGCGCTGATCTGCGCCTTCATCGTGGCGCACTGCATCGGCGCGCGCTGGCTGTACTCCTACGTGCCGTACGACGCCTGGCTGCAGGCCACGACCGGCTGGTCGCCGGCGGAGGCGTTCGGCTGGCAGCGCAACCATTTCGACCGCTTCATCCACCTGATGTATGGCATCTGCTTCACGCCTGCCGCCTGGCATTGGCTGCGCCAGCGCTGGCCGCAGCTGTCCATCGGGCAGGCCTTCATCCTCGCGGTGATGCTGATCATGTGCACGAGTCTGGTGTACGAATGGCTGGAATGGGCCATCGCACTGACGATGTCGCCGGAGGCGGCCGAGTCCTACAACGGCCAGCAAGGTGACGTCTGGGATGCCCATGCCGACATGCTGCTGGCCACCCTCGGCGCGCTGCTGACGTGGCCGCTGGCCCATGCCGAGCGGCGCGGAGTCGCAGCATGACCGCACGCATCGCGGTGTTGGCCTCCGGTCGCGGCAGCAACCTGCAGGCCATCCTGCAGGCGATTGCCGATAACACGCTGGATGCCGAGGTCGTGGGCGTGTTCTCCGACAAGCCGACTGCGCCAGCCCTGCGGCAGGTACCGGCCGCACGACGCTGGAGCGCCCGACCCACCGCATTTCCCGATCGTGCCGCCTACGAAGCGGCACTGGCGGATGCCGTTGCCAGCACTCGCCCGGACTGGGTGGTCTGTGCTGGCTACATGCGCATCCTCGGCGACGCCTTCATCACCCGCTTCCGCGGTCGCCTGCTCAACATCCATCCCTCGCTGCTGCCCAAACACCGCGGACTGCATACCCATGCCCGCGCGATCGCGGCCGGCGACCCCGAACATGGCGCCAGTGTCCACTTCGTCATCCCCGAACTGGATGCCGGCGCGGTGATCGCCCGGGTGAAGGTGCCGGTCCTGCCTGGCGATACGCCGGAAACGCTGGCCGCACGGCTGCTTCCGCGCGAGCACGCCCTGCTGGTGGCGGTGCTGGGACTGGCCAGTGAGGGCCACTTGGCTGAACAGGAAGACGTCACTCGCTGTCACGGTCAGCCGTTATTAAATCCCCTGTCCCTAGATTCAGCCGACCGTTTGGTTTCCTGACGCCGCCCGCCCCCGATGACCGTCCTGTTCCGCTCCCTGCTGGTTGGCCTGGCCTTGGCCGGATCCGTTGCACCCGCGTGGGCGCTGGATCCGTTCGTGGCCCGCTATCAGGCCTACTACGAAGGCAAGCTGGCCGGCAGCGCGAGCATGAAAGTCGAGCCGAAGAGCGGCAGTCAATGGCAGATCGACCTGAACGTCAAAGGCACGCGCGGTCTGGCCAGACTGGCCGGATTGAACATCGAGCAAAGCACGGTCTTCGACGCCATCGACGGGCAGTTCCGCCCACTCAGCCAAGCCACAGTCCGCCATGCGCTGTTCATGGGCAAGAAGATGGTCGGCACCTACGACTGGGACAACCATAAGGCGCAGTGGCAGGGCGACATCAAGAAGAACCGTCGCGCGCCCCTCCCCCTGCAGCCCGGCGACCTGAGCGCCCTGTTGATGAACCTGGCGGTGATCCGCGACGCCGCGCCCGGCAAGCAGCTCGACTACCGTGTGGTGGACAATGGCCGCGTCCGCGAATACCAGTACGTCGTGTCACCCGAACCCGAAACCGTGACCGTCGAGGACCTGAGCTACAGCGCACTGCGCGTAAGCCGGGCCAACGGCGGCAACGACGAAACCATTTTCTGGGTCGCCGATGGCGTACCCACCCCCGTGCGCATCCTGCAGCGGGACAACGGTCAGGATGGCGTGGATCTCCGCCTGGTCGAATACCAAGGAGCCCCTTGAACATGACAATGACCGCATTCCGCGTGCCGCGCTTGCTGCTCGCCGCCGCACTCCTGGCGGGCGCAAGCGCGCCCGCGCTCGCCATCGAAGCATTCACTGCGCAGTACAGCGCCAGTGCCCTGGGCATGGTCGGCGACGGGCAGATGTCCGTGGTGGCGCAGCCGGGCAATCGCTGGCAGTACTCGCTCAGCGTGCGCAACCAGGCGGTCGAACTGAGCCAGAAGACCGTGTTCGACCTGCAGGATGGCCGCATGCGCCCGCTCAGCAGCACGGACACCTCGCGACTGCTGATCAAGAAGAAGAACGTCAACACGCTTTACGACTGGTCGAAGGCCCAGGCCACCTGGAGCGGCGACGTGAAGCCTGACCGCGCCGGCCCCGTGAAGCTGCTTGCGGGCGACATGGACGCGCTGCTGGTCAACCTGGCCATCGTGCGCGACGTGGCGGCCGGCAAGCCGCTGACCTACCGCATGGTGGAGAACGGTCGCGCCAAGCCGATGAACTACCAAGTTGCAGGCAAGGAGCGCATCACCATCGGCGGCAAGCCACAGGACGCCACCAAGGTCGTCCGCACCGACGGCGACAAGCAGACCATCGTCTGGGTCGTGGCCGACACACCGGTTCCTGCGCGTATTCTTCAGCGCGAGAACGGCCAGGACCTCATCGACCTGACGCTCACGTCCTGGCGCTGACCGCCACGCTGGAGAAACTGCCATGACAAGGATGTCCGCGCTGCTGGCGATCGCCTCCACGGTGCTCGCGATGACGGCCGCCCCGGCTTATGCGTTGAAGCCCTTTACCGCCCAATACGATGCCTCTTACAAGGGCATTTCCGCGGGCGGTTCAATGTCGCTCTCGCAGCAAGGCAACCGCTGGACCCACACGATGGGCATCCGCAACGCGATGGCCAACCTGAGCCAGGCCACCGTGTTCGAGGATGCCGCAGGCCGCTATCGGCCATTGGGAGGCAGTGACCGTTCAACCTACCTGATGAAGACGCGGTCCATCGTCACGCACTACAACTGGAAAGGCATGCAGGTACGCTGGACCGGCGACGTGAAGCCACAGCGGGCCGGTCCGGTGGCGATGCAGGTTGGGGACATGGATGCCCTGCTGGTGAACCTGGCGCTCGTCCGCGATGTCGGCTTCGGCCGCACGTCGATGAACTACCGCCTGCTGGAGAATGGCAAGGCCAAGCCGATGGCCTACCGCGTCGCCGGCCGCGAAAAGATCACCGTGGGCGGGCGTGCGCTGGACACGACCAAGGTGGTGCAAGACGCGGGCGGCAAGCAGACCACCGCGTGGATCGCGGCCGGCGTGCCTGCGCCGGTACGCATCGTGCAGCGCGAGGACGGCAGCGAGGTGTTCCGTCTGCAGCTGACCTCCTGGCGCTGAGTCAGCATCCAGAAAAAAAGCCCGGCGCATGCCGGGCTTTTTCATTCTGCATCGGACTGGAACACCGTCTTGCAGTCCATGCGGATGGTGCCGCTGCCGTCTCGCCAGCCGAACGCGTTGCACTGCCGGTTGCCGTCCTGTTTCTGCTCCACGACCACGGTGAAGATGGCCTGTGCGATCTCGCCCTGGGTCACCGTACCGTCGCCGTTCCAGTCCATGTCGCGGGTGGTGATGCCGTGCGTGGCCGCCGATCCGGTGTAGTGAAGCCATGCGACCAGTGCGAGCAAGGCCGCCACGATGCCGAGCAGGATCCTGCGGCGCAGCGGGAAGCGCGGGCGGATCCCGGACAGCCTGGGATCGTGCCTGCTCACGACACGCGCCTGATTTTCGCGCCCAGGCCGCCCAGCTTTTCCTCGATGTTCTCGTAGCCGCGATCGAGGTGGTAGATGCGGTCGATCGTGGTTTCGCCATCAGCCACCAGGCCGGCCAGGATCAGCGAGGCCGACGCACGCAGGTCGGTCGCCATCACTGGCGCCCCCCCCAGATGCTCTACGCCACGCACGATGGCCGTATGGCCTTCGACACGGATATCGGCGCCCAGGCGCAGGAGTTCGTTGACGTGCATGAACCGGTTTTCGAAGATCGTTTCATTGATCACGCCCACGCCGTCGGCCACGCAGTTCAGCGCCATGAACTGCGCCTGCATGTCGGTGGGGAACGCCGGGTACGGCGCCGTGGTGAGGCCCACGGCCTTCGGGCGTTTGCCCTGCATGTCCAGGGTGATGCTGTCGGTCGTCGTCTCGATCTTCGCGCCGGCTTCAGTGAGCTTGTCCAGCACCGCTTCCAGCGTATCGGGTCGGGCGTTGCGCGCGGTCACCTTGCCACCGGTCATCGCCGCCGCGACCAGGAACGTGCCCGTCTCGATGCGGTCCGGCACCACCGAATGGCGACCGCCACCCAGCCGCTCGACGCCATGGATGACGATGCGCGAGGTACCGGCGCCTTCGATCTTCGCGCCCAGCGCGTTGAGGCACTCGGCCAGATCGGTGACTTCCGGCTCCATCGCCGCGTTCTCCAGCACCGTGGTGCCTTCGGCCAGCGTGGCGGCCGCCATGACGTTCTCGGTACCGGTCACGGTGACCATGTCGAACACGAAGCGCGCGCCCTTCAAGCGCGCCGCGCGGGCCTTGATGTAGCCGTTCTCGACGGTGATCTCGGCACCCAGCGCCTGCAGGCCCTTGATGTGCTGGTCGACCGGGCGCGACCCGATCGCGCAGCCGCCCGGCAGCGACACCACGGCGGCGCCGTGGCGCGCGAGCAGCGGACCGAGCACCAGGATCGAGGCACGCATCGTCCTCACCAGCTCGTACGGCGCGACGAAGCGGGTGACGGTGGTGGGATCCACGGTGATGCCGCGCCCCTTCGCCAACGTGCCCTCATCGATGGTGATGCCGGCGCCCAGCTCGCCCAGCAGCTTCACCGTGGTCACCACGTCGTGCAGGTTCGGCACGTTGGTGATCTCCACCGGCGCATCCGCCAGCAGCGTCGCGCACAGGATGGGAAGCACGGCGTTCTTGGCGCCCGAGATGGTGACTTCGCCGTTGAGCGTGTTGCCACCGGTGACGATGATCTTCTGCATGGAAATCCGGAATGGAGAGTACGGATGGAGGGCGAAGCAGGCCGTGCGATGGCGATCAACCGCCTCAGCGTGCGGAACCGGCCTCGTCGGGGGTGATGGTCTTCAGTTGCAACGCATGGATGGCGCCGCCCATCAGATCGCCCAGCGTGGCGTAGACCATGCGGTGCCGGGCGAGCGGCAGCTTGCCACGGAACGCGTCGGCCACCACGGTCGCCTCGAAATGGACGCCATCGTCGCCCTGCACGTCGGCACGGGCACCCGGCAGGCCGGATTCGATCAGTTTACGGATGGTTTCGGCGTCCAACGGGCTTTCCTAATAAAATACCCGGCCATTCTACCCGCCGGCGCCCCGTTCGCATGCCCCAGTCTTCCCCCCTGACGCCCTCCGTGTCGCCCGCCAGCCTGGCGGCCAGCGGCCGTCGGGTCATCGAGATCGAGGCACGGGCGCTGGATGCACTGGCGGCCCGCATCGACGATGCCTTCGCTGCCGCGTGCCAGACCATATTGACGGGCAATGGCCGTGTCGTCTGCACCGGCATGGGCAAGTCCGGGCATGTGGCGCGCAAGATCGCGGCGACGCTGGCGTCCACCGGCACGCCGGCGTTCTACGTGCATCCTGGCGAAGCCGGCCACGGCGATCTCGGCATGATCACCGACGCCGATGTGGTGCTGGCGTTGTCCTACTCAGGCGAATCGGATGAGGTGCTGATGCTGTTGCCGGTGCTCAAGCGCCAGGGCAACACCGTCATCGGCATGACCGGCCGACCGCACTCCACGCTGGCCCGCGAAAGCGACATCCACCTCGACGTCAGCGTGCCCGCGGAAGCCTGTCCGCTGGACCTGGCGCCGACCAGCAGCACCACCGCCTCGCTGGCGATGGGCGATGCACTGGCCGTGGCGCTGCTGGATGCGCGCGGCTTCACCGCCGACGACTTCGCCCGTTCGCATCCCGCCGGCAGCCTCGGCCGCCGCCTGCTGCTGCACATCACCGACGTGATGCATGCGGGCGACGAGGTGCCGCGCGTGGACGTGGGCGCGACGCTGAGCGAAGCGCTGGTGGAGATGAGCCGCAAGCGCCTGGGCATGACCGCCGTGGTGGCGCCCGATGGTCGCCTGGCCGGCCTGTTCACCGACGGCGACCTGCGCCGCACACTGGACAATCCCGCGCTGGACGTCCGCACCGCCCGCATTGCCGAGGTGATGACGCACGCGCCCAAGACCATCGGTGCCGACCAGTTGGCGGTGGAAGCGGCGCGCCTGATGGAAACGCACAAGATCAGCGGCCTGATCGTGGTGGACGCCGAGCGGCGCCCGGTCGGCGCGCTCAACATTCACGACCTGTTGCGTGCCCGCGTGGTGTAACCCCCGGAACCGTTCCTCATCCCCTCCCCTTTCGCTCCCCCCTTTTTGCCCATGCCCCTGCGCCATCTCCATGACCTGACCGAAGACGTGCTGGCCCGTGCCGCGCGCATCCGTCTGGCGTGCTTCGACGTGGACGGCACGCTGACCGATGGACGGCTGTTCCTCGACGGCGAGGGCCGCGAACAGAAAGCGTTCCATGTGCAGGACGGGCAGGGCCTGGTGCTGCTGAAGCGCGCCGGCATCGAGGTCGCCTTCATCACCGCGCGCAGCGGCACGGTCGCCGTGGCGCGGGGGCGGGAACTGGGCGTGCAGGTCTTCACCGGCGTCAAGGACAAGCTGGCCAAGGTGCGCGAGCTGGCCGCGGGACTCGGCATCGGACTGGAGCAGGTCGCCTTCATGGGTGACGACCTGCCGGACGTGCCGCCCTTTCGCGCGGTGGGCCTGGCGATCGCGCCGGCCGACGCACACCCATGGACCGCACAGCACGCCCACTGGCGCACGCGCCGCGCCGGCGGCCAGGGCGCAGCGCGCGAAGCGTGCGACCTGCTGCTTGGCACGCAGGGTCACGCGCCCACGCTCGAAGGAGGAACAGCATGAGCTGGCGCACCACGCTCGGGCTGATCCTGCTGCTGGCCGCGGTTGTCAGCGGCTGGTCGGCATGGAAGAACCGCGACGTTCCCCCGCCCAACCGGATCGTCACCGACCGCTCGGACTACGTGATGCGCGACTTCGAGATGATCGCGCTGAACGGCGAGGGGCAGGAAGCCGTGGCGGTGCGCGCCCCCGAGATGGTGCGCAACCCGCAGGACCAGACCTATACCATCACCACGCCGCTGTTCCTGTTGCCGGAGGAGGAAGGGCGCTCGTGGGAGCTGCGTGCGAAGACCGGCTGGCTCAGCGCGAAGGGCGAGGAACTGCGCCTGAAGGGCGATGTGCATGGCACGTCGCCGGCCGGTAGCGCCCGCCAGGCAGATTTCCGCTCCGACACGCTCAACGTGTTCCCCGACCGCGATCTTGCCCAGTCCGACGACGAGGTGACGGTAACGCAGCCCGGCTCTAGACTGAGCGGGCGCGGTTTTGAGACCAATCTCAAGACCAACGAATACACATTCAAATCCCAGGTGAGATCCATCTATGAACCGCGTTCTGCTCGCTAGCGCCGCGCTGCTGCTCCTGCTGCCCGCCGCCGGCACCGTGGCCAAGTCCACCGACCGCAACCAGGCCATGACCATCGATTCCGGCAGCCAGACCGGCAACATGGAAGGCAGTGGCAAGACCCTGCTGGGCGGCGGCGTCGTGGTTACCCAGGGCTCGCTGGAAATCAAGTCGAGCGCCGCCGAGATCTACATGGCCGATGGCGAGGTCTCGCGGTCGGTCTTCACCGGCAAGCAGGTGAAGATGAAGCAGCAGATGGACGACGGCACGTGGATGGATGCGCAGGCCGACCGCGTCGAGTACGACATGAAGACCGAGACCATCACCTTCATCGGCAACTACACGGTGAAGTCCGACCGCGGCTCGAACAGCGGCCAGCGCATGGTCTACAACACCAAGAGCGGCAACATGCAGAGCGGCGGCGACGGTACCCGCGTGCGCACGGTGATCCAGCCCAAGACCGCAGCGCCCGCGCAGGGCAAGAACTGATGCTGACCGCGAAGGGACTGCGCAAGCGCTACAAGCAGCGCGAGGTCGTCGCCGACTTCGGCCTGACCCTGCAGCCTGGCGAAGTGGTCGGCCTGCTGGGCCCCAACGGTGCCGGCAAGACCACCTGCTTCTACATGATCGTCGGCCTGGTGGCCGCCGATGCCGGCAGCATCGAACTGGATGGCCAGGACATCACCGCCCAGCCGATGTACCAACGTGCCAAGCTCGGCGTGGGCTACCTGCCGCAGGAACCCTCGGTGTTCCGCAAGCTGAGCGTCGCCGACAACATCCGCCTGGTACTGGAGCTGCGCGACGACCTGGACAGCGCAGGCACCGAGCGCGAACTGGCCTCGCTGCTGGACGAACTGCAGGTGACCCACGTCGCCGACCAGTTGGGCGCCAGCCTGTCCGGCGGCGAGCGTCGGCGCGTGGAGATTGCGCGCGCGCTCGCCGCCCGCCCGCGCCTGATGCTGCTGGACGAACCCTTCGCCGGCGTCGATCCCATCTCCGTCGGCGAGATCCAGCGCATCGTGAAGCACCTCAAGGATCGCGGCATCGGCGTGCTGATCACCGATCACAACGTGCGCGAAACCTTGGGAATCTGCGACCGGGCGTATATCCTCAATGCCGGTAGCGTTCTGGCGCAAGGGGCCCCGGACGCGTTGCTGGCCAATCCGGACGTACGCCGGGTCTATCTGGGCGAGACCTTCCGCCTGTGATCCCCGTCGGCGGCCCAGGCCGCCACACGGGTTTCCAAGGTCGGGAATGAAGCCACGCCTGCAGACATCGCTGGGACAGCAGCTGGTCATGACGCCGCAGTTGCGTCAGGCCATCCGGCTGCTGCAGATGTCCACCGCCGAGCTCGAGATCGAGCTGACCGAGGCGGTGGAAACCAACCCCCTGCTCGACTGGAGCGAGCCCGAGGAAGAGCCGGCCCAGGTCCGTGGCAGCGATGACGACCAGCCACCCGCCGAACCGGTGCAGCAGGTCGAACACGAAGCCGCGGACGACCGCGACGACTGGTCGCCGGACGAGGGGCCGTGGACATCGTCGGGCAGCGGTGGCTCATTCGATGAAGATGAGGGCGGCAGCCCTGCCGAGCGTGTGGCCGAAGCGGACACCCTGCATGGCCACCTGCTGTGGCAACTCCACCTGTCCCACTTGTCGCAACGCGACCGTCGCATCGGCGCCACCCTGATCGACGCGCTCGAGGACGACGGCTACCTGCGCGAACCGCTCGCGGCCATCGCCCAGGCCCTGCGACCGGATGTCGAGGCGGAGGAAGACGACATCCTCGTCGTCCTCAGGCAAGTACAGCGCTTCGACCCGGTCGGTGTAGCCGCTCGCAGCCTCGGCGAATGCCTGCACCTGCAACTCGCGGTGCTGAGCGACGACACGCCCGGCAAGGCGCTGGCGCTGCGGATCGCCGATACCGCGTTGGAGCGCCTCCCGCGCAGTGGCGTGGCAGGACTCGCACAGGAAATGAAACGCCCGCTGGCCGACATGGAGGAAGCCGTGCAACTGCTGCGCACGCTCGATCCCAAGCCCGGCGCGCAGGTAGGCGATCTTTCCCACGATACCTATGTGGTGCCGGACTGCGTGGTCTGGCGCCAACGCGGGGTATGGCGCGCCGCGCTGTCCGGCAACACCCTGCCGCGCATCAGCATCCATCGCGGCTACGAACAGATGATCCGCCAGTGCGGCGACAGCGATGCTGGCTATCTCAAGGCGCAATTGCAGGAAGCGCGCTGGCTGCTCAAGAGTGTCGAAGCGCGCGGCGATACGTTGCTGAAGGTCATGCGCTGCCTGCTGCATCAGCAGGCCGGCTTCCTGGAATTCGGCGAACAGGCGCTGCGCCCGCTGACATTGCGCGACGTGGCGGATGAAGTCGGCCTGCACGAGTCCACGGTGTCGCGCGCCATCGCCCGCAAGTACGTGCGCACGCCGCGCGGCACGCTGCCGATGCGCGCTTTCTTCGCCTCCGGCATCGACACCGAGGGCGGCGGCGAGGCATCCAGCACGGCGATCCAGGCGATGATCCGACGGCTGGTCGAGGGCGAAAACCCGCGCAAGCCGCTGTCGGACGCGAAGCTGGCCGACCTGCTCAAGGCCTCCGGCATCCCCGTGGCGCGACGCACCGTGGCGAAGTACCGCGAGGCCCTCAACATCCTGTCTTCGCACGAACGCGTGCGCATCGGCTGAATCGTCCGCGCGTCGCAGCTGTTTCGTGACTCCGTTCCGCGCCCGCGAAACGCTTTTCTAACACCCCCCTCCATCACGCAAAGATTTGCGTCATAACGGTTGATAGTTGTCGCGGACGGGTCCATCTTGTCTTCGAAGGCATCGCCTTCCGTTGCCACCGACACAGGAGATCACCGGAACCCAAACCCCTGCCGCGTTGTCACATGACACGCTCTCCGCGCCACGCGCGCGGTTCTACCGACCAGAAGGAGGCACTATGCGTATCGAGACTTACGGCCATGAAATCGAAGTCACTCCCGCCTTGCGCGAATACGTGGAAACCAAACTGAAGCGGTTGGAGCGCCACTTCGAGCAACCCTGCGAAGTCCGTACGCAACTGGGAACCCGAAAACCCGATTATCTCGCCGAGGCCACGGTCAACGTGTCCGGGCGCACCCTGCATGCCGACGCCGGCGCGCAGACGATGTATGCGGCCATCGACATCCTGGCCGACAAGCTCGACCGCCTGCTGGTCAAGCACAAGGAAAAGCGCACCGATGTCCAGCGCCACAGCACGCGCGGCGAACTGATCGGCTGACGCATCGCCTCACGGGCCGCTTCGCAAGACGAAGCGGCCCCTTGCATTACACATGACGATGTATCGGCCTGTTGCATCCGCGCCGGACTCTCGCTCGTGGTCGCGCGCATCCTGCAGGGACATTACACTGGCCCTCGCGGCGTCCCCGGCGAACGCCGCCGACCCCGTGTCGTCGATTCGCGCATCCTCGTCCGGAGAAGCACTCCCTCCCCGCCGGTCGCCTTCGCATGATGAATACCAGCATCACCGCCCGTGAACTGTTCGACCAGCAGAAGGACAAGCTGGCCCTGCGCTGGCTGGCCGGACAGAAGGGTGAGAAGCGCGTGCTGGACTCCGGCGACACCGTGTCCCGGCGCCCGTCGCTGGCCGGTTATCTCAACGCGGTCTACCCCAACAAGGTGCAGATCCTCGGCACCGAAGAGCTGACCTGGCTGGATTCGCTCGACTCGCGGCAGCGCTGGGAAACCATCGAGAAGATCGTGCAGGCCAAGCCGCTGGCGCTGGTGATCAGCAAGAGCCAATCCTGTCCGGAAGACCTGCGCGAAGCCGCCAACGAAAACGACACGCCCCTGTGGGGATCGCCCAAGCGCGGCCACGAGCTGCTCAATCATCTTTCCTATCATCTGGCACGCACGCTGGCGCCGCGGGTCACGCTGCACGGCGTGTTCATGGAAATCTATTCCATCGGCGTGCTCATCACCGGCGAGGCCGGATCCGGCAAGAGCGAACTGGCGCTCGAACTGCTGAGCCGAGGCCATCGGCTGGTCGCTGACGACGCACCGGAGTTCACCCAGATCGCGCCGGACGTGCTGGACGGCACCTGCCCCGAACTGCTGCAGGACCTGCTGGAGGTGCGCGGGCTGGGCGTGTTGAACGTGCGCGAGATGTTCGGCGACACCGCCGTGAAGAAGAACAAGTACCTGCGCCTGATCGTCCACCTGACCCGGCCGATGACCGAACCCAATCCGCACGGCTACGAGCGGCTGACCGGCGACTCCGGCACGCGCCACGTGCTGGACCTGGACGTGCCGCTGATCACCCTGCCCGTCATGCCCGGCCGCAACCTGGCCGTGCTGACCGAAGCCGCCACGCGCCTGCATATCCTGCGCACCAAGGGCATCGACCCGGCGGCGATGTTCATCGCCCGGCACAGCAACCTGCTCGAGCGCAGCACGCCATGACCCAGGCCGGCCACGATCCCGCCGAGCTGCACGATGACGGCGCCGTCACGCCGGCGCCACCCACGGTCGTGATCGTCAGCGGACTGTCCGGCTCGGGCAAGTCGGTGGCGCTGAAGACCTTCGAGGACCTGGACTACTACTGCGTCGACAACCTGCCGGTGGACCTGCTGCCGTCGTTCGTGCGCAGCCTGATGCGCGAGGACGAACTGCCGCCGAAGATCGCCGTCGGCATCGACGTGCGCAGCCGCCACAGCGACCTCTCGAAGCTCGCCCAATGGCGTGCCGCGCTCGCGCAGCTGGGACTGGAAGGTCGCCTGGTCTTCTTCGATGCCGGCGACGAGGTCCTGCTGCGGCGCTATTCCGATACCCGCCGTCGCCACCCGCTGGGCCATGGCGGCCTGTCCCTGCAGGAAGCGATCCGCCAGGAACGCGCCATCGTCCAGCCGCTGCGTGGCGAAGCGGACGTCATCATCGATACCAGCCAGCTCAACGTGCATCAGCTGCGTCGCCGGATCATCGCCGAGTTCGCGCTCAACAAGGGCACACAACTGTCGCTGCTGTTCGAATCCTTCGCCTACAAGCGTGGCGTGCCGGCGGATGCGGACTTCGTGTTCGACGCACGCGTGCTGCCCAACCCGCACTGGAATCCGGAGCTGCGCCCCTATGCCGGCCGCGACCCGAAGGTGCGTGCGTTCCTGGATGCACAGCCGGAGGTGGCCGAGTACGTGGGCCAGGTCAGCGGTTTCCTCGACACCTGGTTGCCCCGCCTGCGCGGCGAGACCCGCAGCTACGTCACCATCGCCTTCGGCTGCACCGGCGGCAAGCACCGCTCAGTCTATCTGGCGGAAACCATGGCCAGGCACGCACGCGAACAGGGCTGGGAAGAAGTCGCCACCTTCCACCGCGAACTGGAGTGACCTTCGCCGCTCCTCCGGCGAGACGAAGGTGAGCTGACCAGCGACCGCCTCCGCGCCGCACCCGCTCCGTTCCATTCGCGCCGCTTCCAGCCTGTCATGCCCGTCTGTTAACGTTCCGGCATGGCCTGTGGCATTCTTCTTGTGACTCATCCTGGCGTGGGCGTGGCGATCCTGACGGTCGCTACCGCGCTACTGCGGCAACTGCCCTTGAAAGCGGAAGCCTTCGAGGTGCCGTTCGATGCCGACTTGGACGTCCTGCTGCCGCAGGCGTCGGCGGCGCTGCGGCGCGTGGACGGCGGCGACGGGGTGCTGGTGCTGACGGATCTCTACGGCGCCAGCCCCAGCAACCTGGCCGGGAAGCTGGCCCGCCTGGGCACGCCGGTGCGGCGCGTCTCGGCGCTCAGCCTGCCGATGCTGCTGAGGGTGATGAATTATCCGGAACAGGGACTGGACGACCTGCCTGCCACGGCCGCGGCAGGCGCACGCAATGGAGTCATTCACGACGATGCTTGAACGCGAACTCATCATTTCCAACCGCCTCGGGCTGCACGCACGCGCCACCGCCAAGCTGGTGCAGACGCTGTCCGGCTTCCGCTGCAACGCCACGCTGGCGGCCAAGGGCCGTGAAGTGAACGCCAAGAGCATCATGGGCGTCATGCTGCTCGCCGCCGGCCAGGGCACCCCCGTCACCGTCCGTATCGAGGGCGAGGACGAAACCACCGCGATGCAGGAAGTCGTGTCGCTGTTCGAGCGACGATTCGACGAGGAATCCTGATGCGGGCGCTGCTGCCGGGCCATGGGGCTTCGCGCGGCAGTGCGCTCGGACGCGCCCGGGTCCGGTTGCCGCATGTGCTCGATGTCGCCGAGCAGCACATCGGTGCGGACCAGATCGATGACGAACTGGCCCGCCTGCGCGACGCGGTCGATGCCACCCGCCACGAGATGCACAGCCTGCGCGTGCGCCTGCACGGCGCCCTGGCCAAGGAGGTCGGCGAGTTCCTCGACCTGCACGCGCTGCTGCTGGACGATCCCGAACTGCTGCATGGTCTCGACGAACTGATCCGCACCGGGCGGTATTCGGCCGACTATGCCCTGCGGCTGCAGCGCGATCGGCTCGCCGCCGTCTTCGACGGCATGGACGACGCCTACCTCAAGAGCCGCATGGACGACCTCGACCATGTGATCGGCCGCATCCACGCGCACCTGCACCAGCGCGCGGCCGATACGCCCGGCGTGGCCGGCGAGATCCTGGTCAGCGACAACGTGGCCCCGTCGGAACTGGCCGAACTCCAGCAGCACGGCGTGGTCGCGGTGGTCACCGCTGCCGGCAGCACGCTCTCGCACAGCGCGATCCTCGCACGCAGCCTGCACCTGCCGCTGGTGGTCGGCAACGCGCTGGCACTGCAGAAGATCAACGACGGCGACGTGCTGATGGTCGACGGCAGCACGGGCGAGGTGGTGGTCAATCCCGACCCGGACGACCTGCGCCGCTACCGCGAACGCCTGCGCGATGCCGCACGCGAAGCCCGTGAACTCGGCCGGCTGCGCTCCAAGCCCAGCCGCACCCGCGACGGCGTCGACATCGCGCTGTGGGCCAATGCCGAATCGCTCGAGGACGTGGCCAAGGCGCACACGCTCGGCGCCTCGGGCGTGGGCCTGTACCGCACCGAATTCCTGTTCCTGCAGCGGCGCGAGCTGCCCGGCGAAGACGAACAGTTCCAGGTCTACCGCGACCTGGTGCTCGGCATGGGGGGCCGCCCGGTGACCATCCGTACGCTCGACCTGGGCGCGGACAAGGCCGACCGCACGGGGTTGGTGGTCGGCGACGAGGACAACCCGGCGCTGGGCCTGCGCGGCGTACGCCTGTCGCTGGCGCACGCCGGCGTGTTCGATACGCAGTTGCGCGCCATCCTGCGCGCCTCCAGCTATGGCCCGGTCCGCATCCTCGTGCCGATGGTCAGCAGCCGTGATGAGATCCTCGAGGTCCGTCGCCGGCTCCGGCGCGTCGCGCTGCAACTGGACAAGCAGGGGCACGAAATCGCCGGGCAGGTCGAGCTGGGCGCGATGATCGAGGTGCCCGCCGCGGCGATCGCCCTGCACGCCTTCGTCGACGTGGTGGACTTCGTCTCCATCGGCACCAATGACCTAGTGCAGTACCTGCTGGCGGCCGATCGCAACAACGACACCCTGGGCGAACTCTATTCGCCGCTGCATCCCGGCGTGTTGCGCCTGCTTCGCCACGTGATCCGCACGGGTGCCGAGCACGACATACCCGTGGCGATGTGCGGCGAGATCGCCGGCGACGCCACGCTGGCGCCGATGTTGCTCGCGCTGGGCCTGCGCGAGTTCAGCCTGCACCCGGCCACGCTGCTGGAAGTGCGCCGGGCCATTCGCGAGGTCGACCTGGCCGCACTGCAGGCGCGTACCGAAAAACTCCTGCAGGCACGCGACCGCGCCGGCATCGAGCGCTGGTTGAAGGCGGCCACGGCAAGCTAGTCGCCTGCGGTGGGAGCGACGTCAGTCGCGGCCGACCACCAGGGAGGCCCCATCGCGACTGACCTCGCTCCCACGACCTCTAGTTCCCTTCCACAGGGTGTCCATAAATCGTAGCCCGGGCGATAATGGCGCTATGAACGCTTGATGCCCCGGTCGCATCCGCCTGACGGATCGGCCCCATTCCGGAGTACCGAATGGTCGAAACCATCCGCCACGACAAGACCGCACGCCAGTTGCGCCTGCTCTCCGACGCGCTCGACAGCGGTCGGCTGGGTCCCGTGCGGCGGTTGGTCAACACCTTGTCGCCTGCGGAAATCGGCAACCTGCTGGAATCGCTGCCGCCGGGCAAGCGCGAAGTCGTGTGGGGCCTGGTCGATCCCGAGGACGACGGCGAGGTGCTGGTGCACGTCGGCGACGAGGTCCGCGAGAGCCTGCTGGCGGACATGGACACCGACGAGATCGTCGCCGCCGTCGAAGACCTCGACATCGACGACCTTGCCGACCTGGTCGAAGACCTGCCCGACACCGTCATCGACGAAGTCCTCAAGTCGATGGACCGCGAGAACCGCGAGCGCCTGGAACAGGTGCTGTCGTACGCCGAGGACACCGCCGGCCGCCTGATGAACCCGGACGTGGTCACCGTGCGCGCCGACGTCAACGTCGACGTGGTGCTGCGCTACCTGCGCCTGCGTGGCGAACTGCCGGACCATACCGATCACCTGTACGTGGTCAGCCGTCGCCACCAGTACCTCGGGCGCGTGCCGCTGGCCGCGCTGGTCACACACGAGGACACCACCCCGATCAACCGGCTGATCGACGACGAGCAGCCGGCCATCGACGTGGGCGAGAGCGCGCAGGAAGTCGCGCGCCAGTTTTCCGACCACGACTGGGTGTCGGCGCCGGTCGTGGACGACAACAACATCCTGCTCGGCCGCATCACCATCGACGACGTGGTCGACATCATCCGCGAGCAGGCCGAGCACCAGGCGCTGGGCGCCGCTGGCCTGGATGAGGACGAGGACCTGTTCTCGCCGGTCAAGCGCGCCGTGCGTGGCCGCGTGGTGTGGCTGGGCATCAACCTGTTCACCGCGTTCATGGCGGCCAGCGTGATCGGTCAGTTCGAGATGACGCTGGAGAAGATCGTCGCGCTCGCCGTGCTGATGCCCATCGTGGCCGGCATCGGCGGCAACGCCGCCGTGCAGGTGCTGACGCTGATGGTGCGCGGCCTCGCGCTGGGCCAGGTCGGCTCCAGCAATGCGCGCATCCTGTTGTGGAAAGAGATCCGCGTCGCGCTGATCAACGGCCTGCTGATCGGCGGCATCGTCGGAATCATCGCGTTCGTGTGGTTCCGCAGTCCGCTGCTGTCGCTGGTCATCGCATTGGCCCTGATCATCAATTTCTGCGCCGCGGCCACCGCTGGCGTGCTGCTGCCGCTGCTGCTGAAACGCATGAACATCGATCCCGCCGTCGCCGGCACCGTCGTCGTCACTGCGGTCACCGACGTGATGGGCTTCTTCTGCTTCCTCGGTTTGGCGACGCTGATCCTGTTGCACTGAGACCAGCACGTGGAACGACTCGGCAAGCTCAGCGAATGGAACGACGACCGCGGCTTCGGCTTCATCGCGCCGCTCGATGGCGAACCCGCCCGCGTGTTCTTCCACATCCGCGACTACCGGCTGGACGGACGCCGGCCCGAGGTCGGCGAGCTGGTGAAGTTCACGGCGCAACGCCAGCCCGATGGCAAGTGGCGTGCGCAGGCCGTGCAACGGACCGTCCCTGCGGTGCGTCGCGCCAGTCCGGCGACGCCTGCACGCACTGCATCACGTCCGCCATCGGTCGTTCCGGGCGCGGTGGCCGTGTTCGCGTACGCGCTGCTGATCGCGTGGGCGATCCGCGCAGGCCGCCTTCCGTTCGAGACGATGTTCCTGCCGATGATCCTGTCGGCGATCACCTACGTGGTCTACGCGCTGGACAAGCATGCCGCGCAGACCGGCCGCTGGCGCACGCAGGAAACCACGCTACACCTGCTGGAACTGCTGGGCGGTTGGCCCGGCGCATGGATCGCGCAGCAGACACTGCGGCACAAGTCGCGCAAGCCCCGCTACCGCGTCGTGTTCTGGACGATGGTGGTGCTTCATGTCGCCGTCGTGGGGACATGGCTATGGACGCAGCATTGAACCGGGCGTCGTCGCGCGCTTCCGCATTGCCGGCCCGATAACGCGCTCCTGACGCACGGCCCCCGGGTCGGGCACTTCCTACGCACGGCCGCGGCATGTGCCGATCCCCGCGTTCGATCGAACGCGCGACGCTGACGTCCCTTCGGCCCGGTTCGCCGCCATGCGCCTGCTGCTGTCCGTCCTGCTCTGCCTGCTGACCTGGCCTGCCCTGTCGTCGCCACCCGATCCGATGCTGGCGACCACGTACCGCAACGGCGTGCCCGTCAGCGGGTTCCTGGTCAGCGAGAAGCTGGACGGTGTGCGTGCCCGCTGGGATGGCCGGGCACTATGGACACGTGGCGGTGCGCGTATCGCGGCGCCGCCGACGTTCACGCGCGGCTGGCCAGCCGACCCCATGGACGGCGAACTGTGGATCGCACGCGGCCGCTTCGACGAGGTCAGCGCACTCGTCCGCCGCATCGGCACCGATCCGCAGGCGTGGCAGCGTGTACGCTTCATGGCCTTCGACCTGCCGGCACATAAGGGACCGTTCGTTGATCGGGCCGCGCAGATGCGCACCGTGGTGTTGGCCGCTCGCAGCACGCACTTGGTGATGATTCCGCAGCAGCGATTCAACACCGCCGCCGAGCTGGAGGCAGAACTGGCCCGCGTGGTCGCCGCCGGCGGCGAGGGTCTGATGCTGCATCGACGCACGGCGCTTTACCGGTCCGGGCGCAGCGAGGACCTGCTCAAGTACAAACCCCACGAAGACGCGGAGGCGCAGGTAGTCGCGCACCTGCCCGGCAAGGGCAAGTACACAGGCATGCTGGGGGCATTGCAGGTGCGCACGCCGGAGGGCCTGCGCTTCCGACTGGGCACCGGCTTCACCGATGCCCAGCGCGTCACGCCACCGCCATTGGGCGTGTGGGTGACCTATCGCTACAACGGCTATACCTCGACCGGACTGCCGCGTTTCGCCCGCTTCATGCGGGTGCGCGACGACCGACCTCTGCCAGAGCCGAAACACTGACGCCGTGGATCGGCGCGACACTGCCCGTTGCGCAACCGGGTATGCTGCCGCGCGTTACCCTCGGACCGCGACCGCCATGCGTTCTCTCGCCACCGCCTGCCTGGGCCTGCTGCTCCTGATGACCGCCTGCACCACGACCGCTCCCATGAAGACCACCGGCGAATTCGTCGCGCGCGAGGTCACGCTGCAAGGCAAGACCCACCGCTACCAGGTGTTCGTGCCCGCCGCGCGCTTCCGCAGTGGCAAGCCGCCGGTGGTGCTGTTCCTCAACGGATCAGGCGAGCGCGGCCGCGATGGCGTGAAGCAGACGATGGCCGGCCTGGGCCCGTACCTGCGCCAGCACGCGGATACGTTCCCGGGCATCGTCGTGTTCCCGCAGGCGCCCGATGACACGGAATGGACCGAAGCCGCCGGCCCCATCGCCTTCGCGACGCTGGACGCGGCGATGGGCGAGTTCAACGGCGATCCGGACCGTGTGTCGCTGACCGGCATGTCGATGGGTGGCTACGGCACCTGGGAACTGGCATTGCAGCAGCCCACGCGCTTTGCCGCGCTGGTGCCGGTCTGCGGCGGCATCACCGTCGACTGGACCGATGCACGGCCCGGCCTGCGCGTGCACAGCGTCGGCCATGCCGCCGACCCGTTCGCCGCCGCCGCGCAGCGCCTGAAGGACATACCGGTGTGGATCTTCCACGGCGGCCAGGACAATGTGGTGCCACCGTCGCAGTCGCGCCGCATGGACGCCGCGCTGAAGGCAGCCGGCGCACGCGATGCGCGTTACACCGAATTTCCCGATGCCGACCACAACAGCTGGGACGCGACCTACGCCTACACACCGATGTGGGACTGGCTGTTCGCGCAGAAGCGCGGGCGCTGATCGATGGCCGAGCTCGTCCCCGACTACTTCACCGCCGGCTGGCGCGAACGCGACCTGGCCTGCCCCTGCGGCTGGCACGGCGACAGCCGCGCGATGGCGATGGAGCTGCATGACGCCGTCACCGATTACGCCTGCCCGACATGCGGCAACCTGCTGCTGATCGTGTCGCATCCCTCGCTGGACCAGGTGCGCGCCGCCGCCGTGGGCGGAAACGACGAGGCACTGGCCCAGTTGGCCATCATCGAGGAAGCCCTCGGGCGCTTTCCCGCTGGGTCCGGTTGATCCGCTGGCACGTCCCGCGTCACGCTTCCGGCGCCTGCGCCGGCGGCCGGGCCCGCCGCCCCTCAACCTGTGCCCAGGGCGGCCGATAACCCGGCATCCCCTGGTGGCTGACGGGCATCCGCCCATGGCCGTGCGAGCATCTTTCGATGGCAGACGTAGCCGACGACAACTCCGGAGTGACTGGCGGCTTCCGTCGCTTGTGGTCGCGTCGCCGCGAGGCGGCCGCGCCTGCGTCGCATGAGCTCGCCATGACGAAGGCGGCCAAGGCCGGACCGGCGATCAGCAGCGCGCAGCTGCAGGCACTGTTCGCGCACGCCGAGGAACCCGCCACGCTGCTGTCCGCGTTCGCCGACGGTGTCGCCGGCCTTCCGGGCGAACTCCACGGCATGGGCGAGCGCCTGCAATCCGCTCACACCGACAGCGACTGGCCGCGTTACGGCCGAGCGCTGCGGCAGCTGATAGACAAGTACATCCGCACGGTCCAGGACGAGCCGCTGGCCGGCGAAGCCGAACAGTTGCGCGACCTGCTGCACCAGTTGCTCGTCGGCGGCATGGAGCAACTGCTGCGCGACGACGGCGCGTTGTTGCCGCAGGCGCATGCGCTGGCGGACCGGGTGCGGCAATGGCAGGCCAGCCAACCGATCGTCGATCTCGGCACCGACCTGCGCGACCTCTGCCAACAAGTGGGCCAGCGCACGCATGAGGTGGACGACGCGCAGGAACTGATGCGCAGCCTGTTCGACCTGCTGCTGGAAAACGTCGGCGAACTGATCGAGGACGGCAGCTGGCTGCAGGACCAGATAGGCGCCGTGCGGCAACTGCTCGCCGGTCCCCTCGACCGCACGGCACTGGAACAGACCCGCGCCGGCCTGCGTGAAGTGATCTACAAGCAGGGCCTGCTGAAGCAGGGCCTGGCCGAATCGAAAGCGTCGATGAAGGACATGATGGTGACCTTCGTCGAACGGCTGGACGGGATGGCCAGCAGCACCGGCGAATACCACGACCGCATCAGTTTCCATGCACAGGCCGTGCGCGACAGCCGCAGCATCGCCGAGCTGGGCAGGCGGATGGAAGACATCCTGGACGACACCGCACAGGTGCAGGCGCAGGCACTGCGCGCGCGCGACAGCCTGCTGGAGGCGCGTCGCGAAGTGGAAGAAGCCGAACGGCGCGTGATGAACCTGGAGCAGGAACTGCAGTCCGTCTCCGAACTGGTCCGCGTAGACCAGCTGACCGAAGCGCTGAACCGGCGTGGCTTCGACGAGCTGTTCAAGCGCGAATCGGTGCGTGCCGTGCGCAGTGGCCAGACGCTGAGCCTCGCCTTGCTGGACCTCGACGATTTCCGCCACATCAACGCCGCACACGGCCATCTGGGCGGCGACGCGGCGCTGTGCCACGTCGTGACGCTGGCACGGGCGACCTTGCGCGCCAGCGACGCTGTCGCCCGGTTCGGCGGCGAGGAATTCGTGCTGCTGCTGCCGGAAACCAGCTTCCTGGAAGCGATGGGCACGCTGGAACGCCTGCGCGACCGGATGGCACACAAGCCCCTGGTCTACGAGGGTCGCGGCATCCTGGTGACCTTCAGTGCAGGCGTCGCCCGCTGGCAGCCGGGAGAATCGCAGGACGAACTGCTCGCGCGCGCCGACCGTGCCATGTACCAGGCCAAGCAGGCCGGCAAGAACCGCGTGGTGGCGGCGGCGGACTAAGGCGTCGTCCGACGGCAGCGCCTCGACGCCTCAGGCCAGCAGCATCTCCAGCACCGCCATGCGGATGGCGACGCCGTTGCTGACCTGGCGCAGCACCAGCGACTGCGGACCGTCGGCCACCTCGTCGGTGATCTCCACACCACGGTTGATCGGACCGGGGTGCAGCACCACCGCGTCCTTCGCCGCACGCGCCAGTCGCGTCGTGGTCAGCCCGTACTCGCGGTGGTAATCCTCCAGCGAGGCCACCAGGCCTTCCTCCATGCGCTCGCGCTGCAGGCGCAGCATCATCACCACGTCGACGCCCTCGAGCATGGCGTCGAAATCCTGTCCCACGCGGCAGCCGGCCAGCGTGCCGTCGTCCGGCAGCAGCGACTGCGGGCCGCACACACGGATCTCGCCCGCGCCCAGCGTCTTCAGCGCATGCAGGTCCGAGCGTGCCACGCGCGAGTGGTTCACGTCGCCCACCATCAGTACCTTCAGGCGCGAGAAGTCGGCGCCCTTGGCCTGGCGGATCGTCAGCACGTCCAGCAGACCCTGCGTGGGATGCGCGCTGCGGCCATCGCCGGCGTTGATCAGCGCCGTGCCTTCGCCGGCTTCCGCCGCCAGCGCCTCGACCGCGCCATCGTCGGCATGACGGACCACGAAGCCGCGCACGCCCATCGCTTCCAGGTTGCGCAGCGTGTCGCGCGCGGTCTCGCCCTTGCGCGTGGACGACGTGGATGCATCGACATTCAGCACGTCCGCACCCAAGCGTTGCGCGGCGATGTGGAACGAACTGCGGGTGCGCGTGGACGGTTCGAAGAACAGCGTGCAGATCGTGGTGCCGTCGAGTACCTGCCGGCGTGGCGTGCGGCCGAGCGCGGCATCGCGGATCTGGCCGGCACGGTCGATCAGCCGGCACAGTGTTTCGCGCGGCAGTCCATCAAGGGTGAGCAGGTGGCGCAGGCGTCCGTCGGAATCGAGTTGTAGGGTCATGGGGCGTGGTCGGGAGGAGTCAGGTCAGCTGGGTCGCGTCCTGGGGCGCGGCCAGCCAGCGTTCGATGATGACGGCGGCGGCGACGGCGTCGAGTGCGACGGCATCGCGCCGGCGCTTGCGGCCTTCGCTGCGGTCCAGCGCGAAACGTTCTGCGGCCTCGACGGAGCTGGTGCGTTCATCCACCAGCACCACCGGCAACTGGTAGCGCGTACGCAGCTCGCGGGCGAAGGCATGGGCGCGCTTGCGGATCGGCTGGTCGCCGCCGTCGAGCGTCATCGGGTCGCCGACCACCAGGCCATCGGGTTTCCATTCCGCATGCAGCTTGTCGATCGCCGGCCAGTCGGGCCCGTGCCCGTGCACGTCGATCACCGCCAGCGCCCGGGCGCCGGTGCCGAAGGCACTGCCCACGGCCACGCCGATGCGGCGCGAACCCACGTCGAATCCCAGTACGGTGCCATCCAGCTTCATGCCCAGTGCCTCCGTTCGATACGGTCCGCGCCATCCTGCAACGGCGTGCGTGGACACGACGTCGGCGCGCACAGGTTCATGCGTGGCCGCTGTAGTCCGTCAGGCGGGTCATGTCCACGCCGATCCGCTGCCCCGCCGCCTGCCAGCGCTGCTCCAGCGGCACGGCGAACAGCAGTTCGGCGTCGGCGGGCGCGGTCAGCCAGCTGTTCTCGCCCAGTTCGTATTCCAGTTGGCCCGCGCCCCAGCCCGCGCAGCCCAGTGCCACCACCACGTTCGCCGGGCCCTCGCCTTCCGCCATCGCTTCGAGGATGTCGCGCGAGGTGGTCAGGTACAGGCCGCTGGCGACTTCCAGCGTGGACTCCCAGGCGCGCGTACTGTCGTGCAGCACGAAACCACGCTCGGGGTGCACGGGACCGCCGGCCAGGACGATCTGCTCGTCCAGGCGCGGGTCGTGCGAGGCCAGGTTCATCTGCCGCAGCACCTCGCCCAGCGTGTACTCCGAGGGGCGGTTGACGACCACGCCCATGGCGCCGTCGTCGTCGTGCTGGCAGATCAGGGTGACGGCGCGGGCGAAATTCGGATCGGACAACGCCGGCGAGGCGATCAGCAGCTGGTTGGCCAGGGGCGTGGCGGCGTCTTGCATGGCGACCATTCTAGCCCGCCATCGCGCATGCCGCGCCTGCGCGGACACGCCCGGTCCGCAACACGCCCTAGAATCGGGCTTTCCTTCCCAGACACGCGCCCATGTCAGGCTATTGCGACATCGCCCCCGGCCATCCCCTGCACGGCCCCTACCACGACCGCGAATACGGCTTTCCGCAGCGCGAGGAGGCGGTGCTGTTCGAGCGCCTGCTGCTGGAGATCAACCAGGCCGGCCTCAGCTGGGAGACGATGCTGAAGAAGCGCGAAGGCTTCCGCGCCGCGTACAGCGGCTTCGACGTGGACAAGGTCGCACGCTACGGCGAAAAGGACCGCGCCCGCCTGCTCGCCGACCCCGGCATCATCCGCAACCGGCTGAAGGTCGAGGCCGCGATCCACAACGCGCAGGTGATCCGGCAACTACGCAAGAGCCATGGCAGCTTCGCCGCCTGGCTGGATGCGCACCACCCGCTGCCGAAGGCCGACTGGATCAAGCTGTTCAAGAAGACCTTCCGCTTCACCGGCGGCGAGATCACCAACGAATTCCTGATGAGCCTGGGCTACCTGCCCGGCGCGCACCGCGAGGAATGCCCGGCGTTCCGCCGTGCCGCCAAGCAGCGCCCGCCGTGGATGGCCGCCGCGGGGCATTGATCCGGCGCAACACGCGCGCGACCCGATGGCCGTATCCTGCGGCGCAACGCCTCCGGGCGATAATCGACGTTTCGCCCAGCCGATGCCTCCTCCGATGCCCGAAGACCGTATCCGCCACGCCGGCCTGCGCGGCCGCGTGATCAGCGCCGAACACGCCGCCAGCCTGATCCAGCCCGGCGAGACCGTCGCCATGAGCGGCTTCACCGGCTCCGGCTACCCCAAGGCGGTGCCGCTGGCGCTGGCGACGCGTATCGAACAGGCCCACGCGGCCGGCATGCCGTTCCAGATCAAGCTGATGACCGGCGCTTCCACCGCACCGGAACTGGATGGCGCACTCGCCAAGGCCGACGCCATCGCGCTGCGCATGCCGTTCCAGAGCGATCCCGACGCGCGCAAGCGCATCAACGAGGGCACGCTCGACTACATCGACATCCATCTGAGCCATGTCGCCCAGCACGTGTGGTTCGGTTTCTACGGCCCCATCGACACCGCGGTGATCGAGGTGTCGGCGATCCGCGAGGACGGCACGCTGGTGCCATCCACCTCGGTCGGCAACAACAAGACCTGGCTGGACCTGGCGAAGAAGGTCATCGTCGAGGTCAACGAGTGGCAGCCCTCCGATGTCGAGGGCATGCACGACATCTACTACGGCACCGCGCTGCCGCCGCACCGCAAGCCGATCCCGCTGGAGCACGTGCACGACCGCATCGGCGATACCGCGCTGCACTGCGACCCGGCCAAGATCGTCGCCGTGGTGCGCACGAACGGGCCGGACCGCAACAGCCCGTTCACGCCGATCGACAGCACCAGCGAACGCATCGCCGCGCACCTGATCGATTTCCTCAAGCACGAGGTGACGTTGGGCCGCCTGCCGCCGAACCTGCTGCCGCTGCAGTCCGGCGTCGGCAACATTCCCAACGCCGTGCTCGCCGGCCTGGCGAAGAGCGGCTTCCGCGGCCTGACCGCGTTCACCGAAGTCATCCAGGACGGCATGCTCGACCTGCTGCGCGAGGGCGTGCTGGACGTCGCCTCGTGCACCGGCTTCGCGCTGAGCCCGGAAGCGAACGAGACGTTCAAGCGCGACATCGCGTTCTACCGTGAGCGCATCATCATGCGCACGCAGGAAATGTCGAACCATCCGGAACTGGTGCGCCGGCTCGGCTGCATCGGCATGAACGGGATGATCGAGGCCGATCTCTACGGCAACGTCAATTCCACCCACGTGATGGGCAGCCGCATCCAGAACGGCATCGGCGGATCGGGCGACTTCGCGCGCAACGGCTTCATGTCGGTGTTCCTGAGCCCCAGTACCGCCAAGGGCGGCAGCATCTCGGCGCTGGTGCCGATGGTCAGCCATGTCGACCACACCGAGCACGACGTCTCCGTCATCGTCACCGAGCAGGGCCTGGCCGACCTGCGCGGCCTCACGCCCAAGCAGCGCGCCCGCCTGCTGATCGCCAACTGCGCGCATCCGGACTATCGCGATGCGCTGCAGGACTACTTCGATCGCGCCCTGCACCACAGCTACGGCAAGCACACCCCGCACCTGCTGCCGGAAGCGCTGTCGTGGCACCAGCGCTGGCTGGACACCGGCAGCATGAAGGGCTGAAGCAGCGCCTTCGTAGGATGGGTGGAGCCGAAGGCGGCTTTCAACGGCGTTGCCAGTCTACCCATCATCAAGATGCTGGCGAGGTTGCAAGCGATGGGTATCGCCTTCGGCTCCACCCATCCTACGTCGTTCTTCAGGCGCTACGCTCGACCAGGCGTTGCTGCTTCATCACTCCGAGCACGCGCAGCGCACGCGCCATGAACAGGCCACTGAACACACCGTACGTCCCGGAGACCACAACCACCGCCGTCGTCGCATCGAGCACACCAGGCTCGACCGCATGCGCGACCGCCACCGCGTACTTGAAGAAGAAGATGCCCATCATCAGCGCCAGCGGCAGCCAGCTGCCGGCCACCGTGAACCTCGTCGTCGCCGCGTCGTAGGACGCGCTGCGCGACGGTCCGCGGGCAAGGCCGATGGCCACCACCGCAGCCCAGGCACAGGCCCACGCGGCCAGCGCCGTGACGTGGGCATCGAAGGTCGACCACACCGAGTACAGCGACCAGGCCAGCATGGCGACCGGCAGCACGATCAGCCGGTTGCGCGAGACCTGCCGCGTCCTGCTCTGGACGTAACCGAGGTAGACGAGGCCGAAGAACAGGCCGAAGACCCAGATCGGGGTGTGCGAGAGGATCTGCGTGATCACGGAGAGGTTCCTGGTGTTCCGACACCGCGTCGGGCTGGACACATCATCCGTTTGGCGTCCCGACAACTTAGGTGCTGGAAGTCACTTCTTTGGCGTGCCGGAGGTCGTGCAGCACGCGCGGCGCCGTGCCTCAGACGCCCATATAGCGACCGGGACGGTGGTTGAAGTACAGCACCAGGTTGAGCACCAGCGCCCCCAGCGCCGACCACGCCACCTTCGACGGCTCGAGGACAGTCAACGCCGCCAGCATGAGGCAGGTATCGAACGCCATCTGCACCTTGCCCGCACTCCATCCCCTGCGTTGTTGCAGGTAGATCGCGAGGATGCCCAGCCCGCCGAGGCTCGCGCGGTGGCGGATGAAGGACAGGATGCCCATGCCGACCAGCGCGCCCCCGAACACGGCCGAGTAGACCGGGGTAATGAAGGCGAATTCCGCCAGTCGCGGCAGCATGTCCGCGACGAAACCGGTGATGCCGACGGCGAGGAAGGTCTTCAGGGTGAACTCCCACCCCATCCTGCGCATCGACAGCACATAGAACGGCAGGTTGACCAGCACGAACAGCACGCCGAACGGCCAGCCGGTGGCGTAATGCAGCAGCAACGACACGCCGGCCATGCCACCCAGCATCATCCCGCCCGCGGCGAAGATACTCATGCCCAACGCACTGACCGCCGCCGCGATCGTCAGGCCCTGGATGTCTTCGACCAGGCTGTGCCGCGCACGGCGCACAGGGTGCGGTCGATCAGCACGGTCGGCGTCGCGCGGCAACGCCGCGTCCGGTTCGGAACGGGAGGAGGTTTGCGGGGGCACGGCAGGATCCACACCCGGACATGGCCGGGGACACCGGGATTTTCCCACGAAGGCCGCGCCAGCTGGCATGGACGAAGTGTCCATGCATTTAGCCCGGCGCCTGGGTCGCTACTCACAACGTGGGCTGCGGCCGCAAGACGCAGCGGTGCAAACAGGGAAAGGGACGCGGCGCGACCCGCTCAGGCAGCCGTCGCCGCACCGTAGTGCGCCCAGGCCGGACCGATCACGACGATCCACGTGACGACCAGCAACACAAGCGTCGTGACCAGCAGGACAAGCGCGAGTACCCACTCCTTGCGGGAGGCAGGCCGTGGCGCTTCCCCATGGCGGTTGGACGAGCGCGTGCCCGGCAGTACCAGCAGGACCAGGCTGACGAGCGGCAAGCCGAGCAGCAGTGCGAACCAGCTGGACAGGCCCAGGTCGCGGACCCGGCGTACCGTTGCTACCGCATAGCATCCAAGCCCGCCCAGGAGGGAGGCGATCCACAGCGGCCACACGACGCTCATCACCTGGATGACCAGGTAGATGGCGCAGAGCCAGATCAGGTAGCGCAGCCGTCCGATCCTTCCATACGGCGGACGGGTGGCCGTCGCGTCATGGCGCACTGGCGCCGCCTCTTCGGAAATCCGTGTCATGGCTCCCCTTCCGGCTCTACCGGCGTCCTCGCCGTTGGCCGGGATGGTAGCGCAGCCCCGGACGGATGCGTGCTGGATCAGGCGTCCGGAGCGACCTGTGCATTCGTTGCCGGATCAATCCCGGGTCTGGAAGTGGTACGCCACGACATCGGGCGTCGGCCGCATGCTGACTTCCCCGTCCACTTCGACGACAGGGAGCGCATAACCGCGAGGGCCTGCCAGTCCCGTGCCGTCGAACCTCTCGTGGAATGCGCTGCTCGCATGGGGAAGATCAAGATCGACGTAGGTGACCGGAATGTTGCGGCTCTGCAGGGAGGCGAGCATCTGCCGGGTGTAGCCACAGCCGTCGCGACCGTAGACCAGGACCGAGTTGCGGGAGGATTCGACGATCGCGGCATCCATCATCGACGCCTCCAGGTGCGCCTTGATGCGCTTCCAGGCGTGGTGCCCGGCACCCAGTGCCGCCAGGATCGAAACCAGGATCAGGAACGTACGCGACATGCTTCCTCCATGAAGTACTGCTGCATCCGGCCCACGCCTTGGGCCCGCGGTTCACTGCCTACAGAAAAGGGGCGGTCGCCCGCCCCTTCCAGTCCTTGAATCCCACGGCCGGATCAGCGGACTTCCGCGATCTCCACGCCGTCCAGACCCTGCGCCAGCGTGCGGGCGTCGCCGCCCTGGGCCAGCTTGATGCGCAGGCGCACTTCGTTCTGCGAGTCGGCGAAGCGCAGGGCGTCCTCGTAGCTGATCTCGCCGGCCTGGTACAGCTCGAACAGGGCCTGGTCGAAGGTCTTCATGCCGAGGTTGGTGGACTCCTTCATGATTTCCTTCAGCTTGTGCACCTCGCCGTCGCGGATGTAGTCCTGCACCAGCGGCGTGCCCAGCAGGATTTCCATCGCCACGCGGCGCGCCTTGCCATCCGGCGTGGGGATCAGCTGCTGTGCGACCACGCCCTTGAGGTTCAGCGACAGGTCCATCAGCAGCTGCTGGCGCCGGTCTTCCGGGAAGAAGTTGATGATGCGGTCCATCGCCTGGTTGGCGTTGTTGGCGTGCAGCGTGCACAGCACAAGGTGGCCGGTTTCGGCGAAGGCGATGGCGTGATCCATGCCCTCGCGGGTACGCACCTCGCCGATCATGATGACGTCCGGCGCCTGGCGCAGCGTGTTCTTCAGCGCGGCTTCCCAGCTGTCGGTGTCGATGCCGACTTCGCGCTGGGTGATGATGCAGCCCTCGTGCTTGTGCACGAACTCGATCGGATCCTCGATCGTGATGATGTGCCCGGTCGAGTTCTGGTTGCGGTAGCCGATCATCGCCGCCAGCGAGGTGGACTTGCCGGTGCCGGTGGCGCCGACGAACAGGATGATGCCGCGCTTGGTCATGGCCAGCGTCTTGATGACCGGTGGCAGGTTCAGCTCTTCGATGGTGGGGATGCGCGTCTCGATGCGACGCAGCACCATGCCGACCTGGTTGCGCTGGTAGAAGCAGCTGACACGGAAGCGGCCCACGCCGGCCACGCCGATGGCGAAGTTGCACTCGTGGGTCTTTTCGAACTCCTCGCGCTGCGCCGGCGTCATCACGTTGAGTACCAGGTCGCGCGACTGCTGCGACGTCAGCGGCGTCTGCGTGATCGGCGAGATCTTGCCGTGCACCTTGATGGACGGCGGCATGCCGGACGTGATGAACAGGTCCGACGCCTTCTGGTGCGCCATCAGCTTGAGGAAGGAGGTGAAGTCGATGGTGCTCATGGCGATGCTCCGGGAGACGGGAGGAGACGCGGGGCGCTCGCGCGGAGCGGCACCCCGTCGCCCTTACTCGAACAGGCGCTTTTCCTTGGCGTATTCCTTGGCCTGCTGGCGCGTGATGAGGCTGCGCTTCACCAGGTCCTGCAGGTGCTGGTCCAGCGTCATCATTCCGTAGTTCTGGCCGGTCTGGATGGCCGAGTACATCTGCGCCACCTTGTCCTCGCGGATCAGATTGCGGATGGCCGGGGTGCCGACCATGATTTCCCACGCGGCGGTGCGACCGCCGCCGATCTTCTTCAGCAGCGCCTGCGAGATGACCGCGCGCAGCGATTCGGACAGCATCGAGCGGACCATCGGCTTTTCGCCGGCGGGGAACACGTCGATGATGCGGTCGATGGTCTTGGCCGCCGAGCTGGTGTGCAGGGTGGCGAACACCAGGTGGCCGGTTTCCGCGGCGGTCAGCGCCAGGCGGATGGTTTCCAGGTCGCGCAACTCGCCGACCAGGATGTAGTCGGGGTCTTCACGCAGCGCCGAACGCAGCGCTTCGTTGAAGCCGTGCGTATCGCGATGCACTTCGCGCTGGTTGATCAGGCACTTCTGCGAGGTATGCACGAATTCGATCGGGTCCTCGACGCTGAGGATGTGGCCGTATTCGTTCTTGTTGATGTGGTCGATCATCGCCGCCAGCGTGGTCGACTTGCCCGAACCGGTCGGGCCGGTGACCAGGATCAGGCCCTGCGGCTGCTGGATCAGCTCGCGGAACAGCGGCGGGCAGCCGAGGTCTTCCAGCGTCAGCACTTCCGAGGGAATGGTACGGAAGACGGCGCCGGCGCCGCGGTTCTGGTTGAACGCGTTGACGCGGAAGCGCGCCAGCGACGGGATCTCGAACGAGAAGTCGACCTCGAGGAACTCTTCGAAGTCGCGACGCTGCTTGTCCGACATGATGTCGTAGACCAGCGCGTGCACCTGCTTGTGATCCAGCGCCGGGATGTTGATGCGGCGCACGTCGCCGTCCACGCGGATCATCGGCGGCAGGCCGGCCGAGAGGTGGAGGTCGGATGCTTTGTTCTTTACCGAGAACGCCAAGAGTTCCGCGATATCCATGACGCTGCTTCCCCAAGTTGCTGCGAACGAAACTGGAACGTTACTTCCCCGAAGGGCAGTATAGCGCCCTTGCCGTTCCCGCCAATGGTTGGAAGAAGATGCTCGCCGACACCCTCAGCGAGACCCTGCAACGCCTTGAAAACGCAGCGAATGACGCACATCGGCCAGTGCCCGCGCTGCTGGCCGTGTCGAAGCTGCAACCTACCACCGCCGTGGCCGCATTGGCCCGCGCCGGCCAGCGCGCGTTCGGCGAAAACTACGTGCAGGAAGCCCAGGCCAAGATCGGCGAACTGGCCGGCATGGGGCTGGAATGGCATCTCATCGGTCACCTGCAATCGAACAAGGCCGACATCGCCGCGCGCCTGTTCGACTGGGTGCAAACGGTAGACCGTCACAAATTGATAGGCGCGCTGTCACGGTATCGCCCCACTGACCTGCCGCCGTTGAACGTGCTGATCCAGGTCAACATCGACGACGAGGCCAGCAAGCACGGCTGTGATCCGGACGAGATCCCCGCACTGGCCGAGGCCATCGTGGCCGCACCGACCCTGCGGCTGCGCGGGCTGATGGCGATCCCCGCACCGCATCCGGACCCGGCCGCGCGCGCCGTGGCGTTCAGGCGCATGAAGACCCTGCAGGACGCCCTGGCCGCGCGGTTCCCGGGCATCGATACCCTGTCGATGGGCATGAGCGGTGATTTCGCCGAGGCGATCGCGGATGGCGCGACGATGGTCCGGATCGGCACAGCGCTGTTCGGCGCGCGACCCGCACACTCGCCCTGAGGTGTTTCGTATGGACGACGTGCAAGGCCGCATCCACTTCCCCGGCAATCCCTGGCCGGAGGGCCACGCGCTGACGGAATTTGCATGGACTGCGCGCGTGGCCGATGGCGTGGTGTGGTGCGACCTGCACCTGCGCAGCGCGGCCTACTACGCCGAGCGCGATATCGAGCTTGACGGGAACGACGACGAGGACCACGACAGCAGCTGGGAGGCCCCCGGCGTCTGGGGCAACTACCACCGCTGCACGCTGTCCTCGACGTTCTGGGACGAGGACGGCGGCTTCGCCCTCTGTCCCGTCGCTGCATTCACGCCCGCGTGGCTGGATGGCCGGACATTCGAAGTCGACGCGATTGCCGGCGGCACGCTGGACGGCATCGAACTGGATGAACTTGCCTTCCATCTCTACCTGCTCGGCCACGACAGCGTGGCCAACCATCGCATCGCCTTCCAGCGCGTCGGCGACAGCGACCGCTTCGACATCACCTGGTCGGGCGACATCGCCCTGACCTACGCCGGCGACGATGCCCTCCAACACCGCTTCGAGGCCCGCGTGCCCGGCGTACCCTTTCCCACGCTTTCCTGACGAGCCCGCCATGACCGCTTCCCACGCCCCCCTGCTGACGCATCCCCTCGCCTTCATCGGCGGCGGCAACATGGCGCGCAGCCTGATCGGCGGCCTGATCAAGCGCGGCGCCGATCCGTCGCGCATCCGCGTGGCCGAACCCGCCGACGCGCTACGCGCCGCGCTGGCCGCGGACTTCGGCGTGCAGGTGTTCACCGACGCCAGCGATGCCGCGCATGGCGCCGACACCTGGCTGTTCGCGGTGAAGCCGCAGGTGATGCGCACGGTGTGCGAAACCCTGTCGCCGCTGGCACAGGCACAGCGGCCGCTGGCCATCTCGATCGCCGCCGGCATCACCACCACGCAGATGCAACGCTGGCTGGGTGGCGGCATGCCGGTCGTTCGCAGCATGCCGAACACCCCGGCGCTGCTCGGCGCCGGCGTCACCGGACTGCTCGCCAGCGAGGAGGTCGACGACGCCGGCCGCCAGCGCACCGAACTGCTGCTGTCCGCCGCCGGTCCGACCGTGTGGATCGACACCGAGGCCAAGATGGACGCCGTCACCGGTGTGTCCGGCAGCGGCCCTGCTTATGTCTTTCTGCTGGCCGAGGCAATGGAAAACGCCGCGAAGGTCGAGGGGCTTTCCGACGAGGCGGCACGCACGCTGGTCCTGCAGACCATCCTGGGCGCGGCACGGATGCTGACCGAAAGCGGCGAGCCGCCCGCCGAACTCCGCCGCCGCGTCACCTCGCCGAACGGCACCACGCAGGCCGCCATCGAGACGTTCCGGGCCGGCGGCTTCGAAGCCCTGGTGGCGAAGGCCGTGCATGCGGCGACGGTGCGTGGCGGCGAACTGTCGGCGGCGAACGAGTGATGCGGCGCGCCGATCCTTCCACCGTTCACGCCGAGGCCTGCCCATGAAACGGATCGTCTTGCTGCTGACCGCCGCCCTGCTGGCCGCCTGCTCGGGCGGTGAAGCACCACGCACTGCCGAGTTCGTGCAGGCGACGCCGGCCGAGGCGGACTTCGGCGACCTGCGCGTGCGCTACAACGCCTTGCCGACGCTGTCGCTGAGCGAAGCCGTCGCCAGGGAGTACGGCGTGCCTCGTGATGCGGGCACGGCGCTCGTGTTGGTGGCGCTGCGCAAGGTGGCAGGCGGTGAGGAGGTCGATGCGGACGGCGACGTCATCGTCAGCGCGCACGACCTGTCCGGCGCGCGACAGGCCATCACGCTGCGCAAGGTGGATGCCGGCGGCTACATGGACCACATCGGCACCGCGCGCATCTCGCCACGCGACTCCTACCGCTTCGAGGTGGTGGTGACGTCGGGTGGGCGCACGGAAACGGTGAAGTTCCAGCGGAATTTCTGAGACCTCGCAGCACTGGCCCGTTGTGGGAGCGACGTAAGTCGCGATAGGCCACCGCGGTGCTTCATCGCGACTTACGTCGCTCCCACGTCAGACCATCCGTACATGGAGAACCGCCTCAACGATGGCGCGATGCCCATCGCTGGATGATCGCCGCGATCGCCTGTACGCCATCGGTCAGCGCCGCCGGGCCGGGCTGCAGGATCAGCGGCGACTTGATTTCGTGCAGTTCGCCGTCGCGCACCGCCGGAATGGCGTCCCAGCCGGGACGCGCGGCGACGCGGTCGGGTCGGAACTTCTTGCCGCACCACGAGCCGAGGATGATGTCGGGCGCGCGGCGGACCACTTCGCTGCCGTCGGCGAGGATGCGGTGCTTGGCCAGCGATTCCTTCGCCATCTCCGGAAAGACATCGTCGCCCCCGGCGATGCCGATCAGCTCCGATACCCAGCGGATGCCGGTGATCTGCGGCTCGTCCCACTCCTCGAAGTAGACCGTCGGCCGGCGCGGCAGCCGCGCGGCCTGCGCACGTACCTCGTCCAGCCCGCGCTGCAGCGCGTCGGCATAGTCGTTCGCGCGGGCCGCAGCGCCGACCAGCGCACCCAGCCGCCGCACGTAGTCGACGATGCCGTCCACGCTGCGGTGGTTGCTGATCCACACCTCGACGCCCTGCCGCACCAGTTCGGCGGCGATATCGGCCTGGATATCAGAGAAGCCGATGGCCAGGTCCGGCTGCAGCTTCAGGATTTCGCCGATCTTGGCGCTGGTGAACGCACTGACCTTCGGCTTTTCCTTGCGCGCCTGTGGCGGACGCACGGTGAAGCCGCTGATGCCGACGATGCGGTCCTGCTCACCGAGCGCGTACAGCGTCTCGGTCGGCTCCTCGGTCAGGCAGACAATGCGTCGCGGACCGGTCATGGCGACGTACCCACTGTGGGAGCGACGTCAGTCGCGAGCTCTTGGCTCTGCAGGAAAAGCTCGCGACTGACGTCGCTCCCACAAGGACACGAGGTATCCCTCACGGAAACAGCATCCGTTTGCCCCACGCACCAGCGGCACCGCGCTCGTAGCGCCAGCGCTCGTGCAGTCGGAACTGCGCGCCGTACCAGAACTCGATCGCCTCCGGCGCCACCCGGTAGCCGCTCCAGCCGTCGGGACGCGGGACATCGCGGTCGGCGAAGCGCGCTTCCACCTCGGCCATGCGCGCCTCGAAGGCCTCGTGCGAATCCAGCGTCTCAGACTGGATCGACGCCCACGCGCCGAGCTGGCTCTGGCGTGGACGCGAGGCGAAATAGGCATCGGCCTCGGCATTGCTGACCGATGCCACCATGCCTTCCAGGCGTACCTGGATGCCGGCCTCGCGCAGACTGCGCCACAGGAACAGCAGCGCGGCGTGCGGGTTGTCGTGCAGGTCACGACCCTTCTGGCTGTGC
The DNA here is from genome assembly GCF_001556105.1 of Pseudoxanthomonas mexicana. Taxonomy (GTDB): domain Bacteria; phylum Pseudomonadota; class Gammaproteobacteria; order Xanthomonadales; family Xanthomonadaceae; genus Pseudoxanthomonas_A; species Pseudoxanthomonas_A mexicana_A. Next base: position 72,172 of record NZ_LSIF01000026.1, read on the forward strand.
GTATGCGTGTAGAAGACGAAGCCGCGTTCGTCGAATGCCTTCAGCAGCACGGTGCGCGCGGAGGGACGGCCGTCCGTCGTGGCGGTCGCGACGGTCATCGCGTTCGGTTCGACTTCGGTGCCCGCGGCCTTCGCTTCATCGAACAGCGCAGCGAACGTGGACAGGGCTTCGGCGTACAGGTCGGTCATGACATCGTCGGGGCAGCGCCCGCACCTCGGGCATGCGCTATTGTCGCGCGATGACACAGGCAACGCATCCCGATGGCTTTCCCGACACGTTCGTCGCCGAGGCACTGGCCGCCGCGCGCGCGCGGCCGGTCCGCACGCCGGTGTTCGCCATCAGCGGCCTGCAAGGCAGTGGCAAATCGACGCTGGCCGCGCAGATCGCCGCGCGTGCGGAGGCGGAAGGCATGCGCGTGGCGGTGCTGTCGCTCGACGACCTGTACCTGACCCGTGCCCAGCGCCAGCGCCTCGCGGTCGAGATCCATCCGCTGCTGGCGACGCGGGGTCCGCCCGGCACGCACGACGTGGCACTGGGTTGCCGCGTGCTGGATGCGTTGAAAGCCGGCGAGAACGTCGCACTGCCGCGCTTCGACAAGCTGGCCGACGACCGCGTGGAAGACGCGGCGTGGATACGCGTGCAGGGACGCGTCGACCTGGTGCTGTTCGAAGGCTGGTGCGTGGGCGCGACGGCCGAAGCGGCCCCGGCGCTGGCGGAGCCGATCAATACGCTGGAGCGCGACGAGGATGCGGACGGTCGCTGGCGGCATTACTGCAACGAGGCCCTGCGCCGCGATTATCCCGCGCTGTGGTCGCGCCTCGATGCGCTGTGGCTTCTGCAGCCGCCTGGCTTCGACATCGTGCGGACCTGGCGCTGGCAGCAGGAGCAGGCGCTGGCCGCGCGGGATCCCGCGCGCCGCGGCATGGACCGGGCGCAGCTGGACAGGTTCATCCAGCACTACGAGCGCACCAGCCGGCATCTGCTGGTGACGCTGCCGGCGACGGCGGATCGCGTGATTCCGCTGGATGAGGACCGCAGGCCTGTCGTTGCATAGAGGCAGGTTGTGGGAGCGACGTAAGTCGCGATGAAGGCGTCCGGACACATCATCGCGACTTACGTCGCTCCCACACGCGGCGATCGATTCCCGCGCTGCGCCTCACGCCACCACGAAGGTGATCCGCAGGTTGACGCGCCACTCCTGCACGTTGCCGCCGTCGTCGGTGACGACCTTGATCTCGTTGACCCAGGCGCCCTTGATGTTCTTCACGGTTTCCGAGGTCTTCTTCAGGCCCACCTTGACGGCATCCTCCATGCTGGTCTTCGACGACGCGTTGACTTCGATGATCTTGGCGACGGACATGGCGCACTCCTCGTTGATTGCCCGGCACGGTGCCGGAAGGCCACCGTAGTCCCGCCGGCGTTAAGTCCGTGCCACGCACGCGGGTGGGCGGTGTAGCATCTCCCCCATCATGAATCCGGCCCCCAACCTGATCCTGGTCGGCCCCACCGGGGCGGGCAAGACCTCCATCGGCAAGCGCGTGGCCGAGCGCTTCGGGCTGGTGTTCGTGGACGCGGACCAGGCCATCGTCGAGCGCACCGGCGCCAGCATCGCCACGCTGTTCGAGCACGTCGGCGAAGCCGGCTTCCGCGAGCGCGAAAAGGCCATCCTGGACGAACTGCTGGCCGGGCACGGCCAGCTGATCTCGACCGGCGGTGGTGCCGTGCTGGATGCCGACAATCGGATACAGATGAAACAACGCGGCTACGTGGTCTACCTGCAGGTCAGCGTGGAGGCCCAGCTGAAGCGCCTCGGCCGCTGCACCAACCGTCCGCTGCTGCAACGGCCGGACCGCGAACAGGTGCTGCACGACATGGCGGTGGCGCGCGAGCCGCTCTACCGCGAGGTCGCCGACCTGACCCTGGACACCGACGGCCTGACGCCCCCCGAGGCGACGGCCCGCCTGACCCAGTTGCTGGCGCATCGCTGGCAATCCATCGAAGAGAACGCATGAGCCACGCACGTACCGTCGATGTCGGCGGCGAAACCCCCTATTCCATCGCCATCGGCCCCGGCCTGCTGGCCGACGGCACCGCGCTGGCGCAGCACGTGCGCGGTCGCCACGTGCTGCTGGTCAGCGACTCCATCGTCGCGCCGCTGTACGCCGGCACCGTGCGCGAAGCCCTGCACGCCGCGCGGCCGGACCTGGCCATCGGCACCTTCATCCTGCCGGCCGGTGAGGAATCGAAGACGCTGGCCCACTTCGGCCATGCCATCGACGCGCTGGCGACGCTCGGCGCCACCCGCGACGCCTGCGTGATCGCGCTCGGCGGCGGCGTGGTCGGTGACCTCGCCGGCTTCGCGGCGGCGTGCTGGATGCGCGGCGTCGATTGCGTGCAGGTGCCGACGACACTGCTGTCGATGGTGGACTCGTCGGTCGGCGGCAAGACCGCCGTCGACATTCCGCAGGGCAAGAACCTGGTCGGCGCGTTCCATCCGCCGCGCGCGGTGTTCGCCGACACCGGTGCGCTGGAGACGCTGCCGCCGCGCGAACTGCGTGCCGGGCTGGCGGAGGTGATCAAGTACGGCGCGATCCGCGACGCCCGCTTCTTCCAGTGGCTGGAACAGGAGCGCACTGCGTTGCTGGCGATGGACGGCGACGCGCTGGCACTGGCCATTGCCGCCAGCTGCGAGCACAAGGCGGAGATCGTCGCCCGCGACCCGCTGGAGAAGGGCGAACGCGCACTGTTGAACTTCGGCCACACCTTCGGCCATGCCATGGAGACCGAACAGGGCTACGGCGGCGTGGGCAACGACAACCTCAACCATGGCGAAGCGGTCTCGGTCGGCATGGCGCTGGCCGCGCGGCTGTCGGCCGACCTCGGCATGGCGCCCGCCGCCGACGCCGACCGCCTGGAGCGCCTGCTGGTGGACTACGGCCTGCCGGTCCGCATTCCTGCCGGACTGCCGCCCGAAGCGCTGCTGGCCCGCATGCGCCTGGACAAGAAGAACCTGGCCGGCCGCCTGCGCCTGGTGCTGTGGCGCGGCCTGGGCCAGGCCGAGGTGGTGCCGGACGTGGACGAGGCCCGCGTGCTGGCGATCCTGTCCGCCTGACAGCCGGTCCGGCTAAAATGCCGCCATGCGCGTCTTCCTCCAGCAACGCCCCGATGCGGGCGAAGCCCCCCGCTACGTCCAGCTGACCCTGCAGCCCGATCTGTTCGGCGGCTGGGAGCTCTTGCGCGAAAGCGGACAGATCGGCGGCCGCGCGGCGCTGAAGCGCGAGCAGTACCTGCTGCAGGACGAAGCGAACGCCGCCTTCGAGAAGGCCCGCGACAGCCACCTCAAGCGCGGCTTCCAGCTGATGTTCGCCCGCGGCGCCGACGCGCCCAAGTAACTTCCCCCCGGATTCCCCGATGACCGACTTGAAGAACGATCGCTTCCTGCGCGCCCTGCGCCGCGAACCCGTGGATCGCACGCCCGTGTGGCTGATGCGCCAGGCCGGCCGCTACCTGCCGGAGTACCGCGCCACGCGCAAGGCGGCCGGCAGCTTCCTCGGCATGGCCAAGAACCCGGACGTCGCCTGCGAGGTGACCCTGCAGCCGCTGCGCCGTTTCGACCTGGACGCGGCGATCCTGTTCTCGGACATCCTGACCATTCCCGACGCAATGGGCCTGGGCCTGTACTTCGTCGAGGGCGAAGGCCCGAAGTTCGAGCGCACCGTGCGCAGCGCCGCCGACGCGGCGAAGCTGGGCGTGCCGGACATGGAAACCGAGCTGCGCTACGTGATGGACGCGGTGCGCGTGATCCGCCGCGAGCTGGACGGCAAGGTGCCGCTGATCGGTTTTTCCGGCAGCCCGTGGACGCTGGCCTGCTACATGGTCGAAGGCGGCGGCAGCAAGGACTTCGCCCGCATCAAGGCGATGGCGCTCAACGACCCGGACACACTGCATCGCCTGCTGTCGGTCAACACCGATGCGGTGATCGCTTATCTGGCTGCACAGCGCGCGGCCGGCGCGCAGGCGCTGCAGGTGTTCGACACCTGGGGCGGCGTGCTGAGCCCGGCGATGTACCGCGAATTCTCGCTGCCCTACCTGCAGCGCATCGCACGGGAACTCAATCGCGGCGAAGGCGCCGACAAGACTCCGCTGATCCTGTTCGGCAAGGGCACGGCCGCCTACCTGGAAGAGCTGGCCGCGAGCGGCGCCGACGGCGTGGGCGTGGACTGGCTGGTCGAACTGGGCGACGCCGCGCGCCGTACGCAGGGCAAGGTGGCGCTGCAGGGCAACCTGGACCCGGCCACGCTGTACGGCTCACCCGACGCGATCCGCCGCGAGGTGCGCCGCGCCCTGGACAGCTACCGCGACGGCAACGGCGGTTCGCGCGACGGCCACGTGTTCAACCTGGGCCACGGCATGTCGCCCGACATGAATCCCGACCACGTCGCCGTGCTGGTGGACGAAGTCCACGCCTACAGCGCACGCTGACGCACCCGTTCCACCCGCCGGAGTGACGCAATGGAATGCCGCCACCTGCTTGCCCCCGCCGCCGCCGGCCTGCTGCTGGTCGCCGCGGCGCGCGTCCGTGCCGAGGACGCGGGCGCGCCACGCGTCCTGCACGTGGCCGGCGGCGACTTTCCCGCGCTGGTGATGGTCGTGCCCGGCGAACACGCCGCTTACGGCCTGGACGCGATGCCCGGCTGCGACCGCATCCGCGCCCGCCGCATCGACGAACTGGCGCCGGGATGGCGTGCACGCGTTGCGCGCGTCGAGCTGGACTGCGAAGACACCCTGGCCGACGATGAGCGCGAGACGCTCACCGCCGTCAGCGCGCGCGCCGAACTGCATGCCGATCGCGTGCAGTTCGCCGGCCAGCCGGTGACCGAAGTGCGATTGATGGATTCGCAGCGATGGGGCGATCACCAGTACGTGCTGGCCGTTCCTTTCGCCACGGCGGGACCGGCAATCCGTCGCTTCGTCGAAGACCGCTGCCTCGCGAGAACGCTGGCGGACGAAACGCCTGCCGCCGCCTGCACCATGCTGCAGGCCGATGACGGCTACTACCTGCCCGCGGGCGATGCGGGCGGCATCTGGATCCATGCCGACAGCGAGGACGCCGGTCGCACGCTGTATGTCGAAGCCTGGGCGGACTGAACCGATGCGCCGTTGGCGGCTGCTGTGCCTGCTGGCCTCGGCGTCGTTCGCGCGGGCCAGCGAGCCCGCCACGTTTGCCGGCCACTATGGCCATGGTGCAACCCACGACGCCGACGAGGTCGTGTGGACCGTGGAAGCCCTCGGCGGACACTGGCGCATCGTGCGCACGGCCGATGGCGAGGCCCATGACGCGCATCGCCTGCAGGCCCGCGGACGCGAGGCGTTCTGGACCCGCATGGGATGGCCCGCCGACAGCAGCGCGGATGCCGACTGCATGAGCTGGGGCCAGAAACCGGCGTCGCTGGACGACCTGCTGGCCGACACGCCGCCTGCCGCTGCCGCCGCCGGCGAGGACTACGGCTTGGGCGTGCTGTGCCGCGTGCCCTTGGCGGCGCGGATCAAGACAGGCTGGCTCGGTGGCCAGGCAAGCGACTGGTTCTACTACGACCCGATCGCCGGCGTGATGGAACTGAAGCGGTTGCGCTGAACGCGTCAGCCCACGCCCGAGCGCGGGCTCCGCAAGCGTGGCGTGGTGCCGTCGCTGCGCTCCGGTGGCACCCGGTACTCGAAGCGGAGTTCGCGCATGCCCTCGGGCACGTCCGGGGTCATGTCCTCGGGCGGATGGCAGCCGTCGATCCAGCGACCGCTCGCGCGGTATGCCATGAACTGCGTGAGCTTCGCCTGCGTTGACGCGGCATCCACCGCTTCGACGCGATCGGCGAATCCGACCGCCTGTGCCGTGCCCTCCTTGCCGATGTCCAGCAGTGCTCCTGGCGCCTTGGGATCCGGCACGGCGACCTGCACGATCGGCGGTGGCATCCAGCACTCCCCCGTGCTGTACAGCCGGCTTTCGCGCACCAGTCGGACCGTGAAGTCCTTCAGTTCCGCATGCAGGCCCTCGGGCGTGTGCGTTGCCTCTTCGCCGCTGTAGCGACCCTTGAGGTAGTACAGGTCCTTCGCCAGCAGCGTCATCGCCGACGCATAGCGCTTGCCGTCGCGGGCGAGCATGAAGCCGGCCGAGTACACGGTGGACGGCCGGCGGTCCTTGTCGCTACCGATCTCGATCCGTGACGCCTCCAGTTCACCCGTCGGTAGCCCGGCGTTGCCGGGCAGCGCCCGGATGCCATCCACCGTCCCTTTTGCCATCTCGCGCACGCGCTCGTCCGGCACGATGCCGGCCGGGTAGAAGTAGACGTCGATCCAGCGGTCGCGCAGGTCGCCATGCTGGTAGCGCACCGAGGCGCCGGCCTCGGCCTGCTCGTACAGGTGTTCGTCGCGGGCGACCCACTTGCCGATGGTCAACGGATACAGGATGCGGCTCTCCTGCAGGAAGCCGCCCAGGAACGGACGCTCTGCCGGCCTGTTCGCCGCTGGCGACTGCGCTGAGACCAACGGTGTCGCCAGCGAACAGGCGATCGCCAAGGCGATGGCGCAGGCATGCCCGTTTCGTCGCAGGCTCATGCGTCCTCTCCCCGATTCCCGTTGTCCTGGGCGGACGCCGGGCCCAGCACCCTGGCGATGGCCTCGGCCAGCATGTCGCCGGTGACCGGCTTGCGGACGAAATCATCGAAACCGGCCTGGCGCGCAAGCGGTTCCGCTTCCGCATCGGTGCGCGCGGTCAGCGCGATCAGCGGCGTGGTCACGCCTTGCAGGCGCAACTGGCGTGCCAGCGCCATGCCGTCGAGACCGGGCAGGTCGAGATCGAGGAAGGCCACGTCGAACTCGGTCGACACCACCTCGGCCAGGGCGGCCAGTCCGTGCGGCGCATGCGTCACCCGATGGCCCCGCGCGCGCAGCAATCCGGTCACGACGTCGGCGACCGTCGCATCGTCCTCCACCAGCAGGATCTCCAGCGACCCGATCTGCACGGTCGGCTGCACGGATTCCGGCGCGGGCGCCGCGTGCACGGCATCGCCAGCGAGCGCGTGCAGCGCCGGCAGGTCGACGGAAAACCGCGTGCCCCGGCCCGGCGCACTGTCCACGTCGATGCGCCCACCCATCGCCAGCGCCAGCTCCTGGCAGATCGCCAGTCCCAGCCCGCTGCCGCCGTAGCGCGCCGTCGTCTGCGCGCCTTCGGCCTGCTCGAAACGGCGGAACAGCCGCGCCTGCTGTTCCGCATTGATGCCCGGACCGGTGTCGCCGACGACCAACCGCACGCCCTGCGGTACCAGCGGCATCGCATGCAACGAGACGTGGCCTGTTTCGGTGAACTTGATCGCGTTGCCCAGCAGGTTGAGCAGGATCTGCCGCAACCGCAGCGGGTCGCCGCGCACCATGTGCGGCACGCCGGCGGTGACGCCGTCCTGGAAGGCGAGCCCGCGCTTGCCCGCCACCGGCCCCATCAGCGCGACGACATCGGCGATGAGGGCTTGCAGATCGAATTCGACCTGCTGCAGCTCCAGCTTGCCCGCTTCGATCTTCGCCAGGTCCAGCGCGTCGTTGACCAGCCGCAGCAGGTGGGTGCCGGCGCGCTGGATCGCGTCGGCATAGCCCTTCTGCCGCTCGTCCAGCGGGGTGGCCTGCAGCAGTTCGGTCATGCCGAGCACGCCGGTCATCGGCGTGCGGATCTCGTGGCCGAGCGTGGCCAGGAAGCGGGTCTTCGCCAGCGATGCCTGTTCGGCGAGTTCGCGCTTGTGCTCGGCCAGTTGCCACGCGCTGCGGCGGCGCACGCGCCGGCGGTAGGCCGCTGCGATCGCCAGCAACACCAGCACGCCCACCACGGCGAACAGCACCAGTCCCCAGGTGCTCCGCCACCACGGCGGCAGCATGTGCACCTGCAGGACCAACTCGCGCGAGGCGTTGCCGGCGGCATCGAAGGCCTGCACCCGCAGGCGGTAGCGTCCGGGCGTCAGCGCGGAGAACACCCGTTCACCGGTGGCGCCCTGGTCGACCCAGCCACTGTCGAAACCTTCCAACAGCGAGCGATACCGGTTGCCGAGCGGATTCTCGTAGCTGAGCAGGCGGGTGCCGACCAGCAGTTCGTGGTCGTCGGGCTGCAGTTCCAGGCGCTCGTCGAGCCGCAGGGGCAGCACACCGTCGCCGCGGCTCACCTGCAGGCTGTCCAGCACCAGGTTCGGCGTGACCGGTTTGGGATCCGGCAGATGCGTATCGAGCAGCGCGACCGACCCATCGGCGGCGGTCGTCGCCAGCAGGCCGTCCACCGTCATCAGCAGGCCGCGATCGTTGAGCTCCTGGCTCAGCAGGCCTTCGCGCACACCGAAGTTGCGCAGCAGCGCGCGCGATCCGCTCAGGTTCGGATCGATGCGAAACAGTCCGCGCCGCGTGCCCAGCCACACCCGGCGCTGCGGGTCCACGGCCAGTCCGGTGGACTCGACCGCCGGCAGGCCATCGGCCGCACCGATCCGTCGTTCGCGCGACCAGCGGCCATCCGCACGCCGCCAGGCTTCCACCCCCGACATGCGGTGCAGCCAGAGGCGATCCGCGTGTTCGAAGGCGAAGGCGTAGACGCGTTCGCCACCCATCGCGCCCACCGCGACGAAACGCCCTGCCACCGCGTCCCACACCATCATGCCGGCCGCACCGCCCAACCAGACGCGCCCGTCGGGCGCGACCGCCAGGCTCTCGATGTCGGGCAGCCCGCTGCCGTCCTCCTGCTTGACGATCGTGCGCAGTACGCGACCGCTGACGGCATCGCGCTGCTGCACGCTGCCCATCTGGGTGACCAGCCAAAGGGTGTCGTCGCGCGCTTCGACCAGCCAGTCGATCGAGGTGTTGTCCGGCACTGCGTCATCGCCGTCATGCCCCCACTGCACCAGCGCGCCCGTCTTCGGATCGGTCCGGATCAGGCCATTGCGGTGACCGATCCACAGCTGTCCGCGGCGGTCCTCGCGTACCGATGTCAGCCGCAGTTCGCCGAGCAGCGCCGCATGGTGCGGCAACGGCGCCACGTGGCCACCCCGCGTGTCCAGCCGTTCGACTTTGCCGGTGCTGCTGGCGACCCACAGGCCATCGGCACCGGCCTGCGACAGGCCGCGATACAAACCGCCACCCAAGCCCTGCGCCGACGAGAACGCGGCGATGCGCCGCCAGTCCGAACGCAGGTAGGCGAGCCCGCGTGTCGGCACCGGCACCCACAGGCCGCCATCGGGCAAGGCGAGTACCGTCTGCAGCACGCGGCCGATGCCCACGCTCTGGGTGTCGTAGTTCACCGGCGCCGGCGCGTGATCGCCTTCCGTGCGCCACAGGCCGCCCTGGCTGGCCAGCCAGTACTCGCCCTGACCATCGCTGGTCATCGCGATCAACGCATTCGGCCGCGCGAACATCGGCGACCACGGCGGCGACATCCAGCCGCCCTCCGGCGACCATCGATGCACGCCATCGGACGCCCCCACCCAGACGGTGTTCGCGTCGGCCGTGACCGAATAAATGATCAGGCCATCGCCACCCGGCAGCGCCAGGCGACGCAGTTGTCCGCCCTCGTAGCGGGCCAGGCCGCCCATCGTGCCGATCCACAGCACGCCCTTCGCATCGAAGGCCAGCGACAGCACGTTGTCCGATGGCAGGCCGTCGGTGCCTTCCGTGGCCGCCGCAAAGCGGGTGATGCGCGCATCGGCGGCCAGCCGGTGCAGGCCACCGCCGAACGTGCCGAACCACACGTCGTCGCCACGACTGGCGATCGCGAACACGTCGTCGCTGCCCATCCCGGGATGATCGGCTTTGCGGTAGTGGCGAAAGCCGCGACGGTCGACGTCCATCATGCTGAGGCCGCCACTCTCGGTCCCTACCCAGATCCGGTCGGCGGCGTCGATATGCAGCGCCTGCACGACGTTGCCGGGCAACGATGTTGGATCGGCGGGATCATGCCGCCAGACCTTGAACCCGACACCGTCGTAGCGCGCCAGGCCATCCCAGGTCGCGACCCACAGATGGCCGGCACGGTCGCGCGCGAGCGCGGGAATCGTCGTGGAGGGCAAGCCGTCGCCAGCACCCAGCAGGCGGAAGCGCGGGATCTCGGGGACCGCCGCGGGCGCGGGTGCGCACAGCAGGCAGAACAGCAACAGCCACCACGCACGCATCACCATTCCTGCCCGCCCCTCGTTCCCTGGCTACCCCGTCGGGCATCGTCGCAACGGACCGTTGCACGTGCAAGCGGGGTATCTTCATGGGCCGGCCCCTAGAATCCGTCCCCATGCCCGGATCGACCGCCCGCCGCTTGTTGCTGCGCATCTGCTGCCTGATGGCCATGCTGCCGTTGGCTGCATCCGCACGGGACACGCGTGCGGAGTACCGGCTGGACCCCGTGCACACGCGGGTGATGTTCGCCATTTCGCATGCCGCCTTCTCGAACGCCATCGGCACGGTCTCCGGCAGCACCGGCACGCTGGTGTTCGATCCGGACGACTGGGCGCGTGCGCGCGTCGACGTCCGCGTGCCGGTCGCACGCATCGACCTGGGCGACGCCGACTGGAACAAGGCCACCCTGGCGAAGTCGCTGCTCGATGCCGAAGGGCATCCGGAGGCGCGCTTCGTCTCCACCCGCGTGGAGCCGGTCGACGCGATGCATGCGCGCGTGGTCGGCGACCTCAGCCTGCGCGGGGTAACGCGCGAGGTCGTCCTCGACGTCACCCTCAACGCCATCAAGCGCCATCCGATGCCGCCGTTCCGGCGCACCGTCGGCTTCTCCGCCAGCACGAAGATCAGCCGCGCCGATTTCGGCATCACCGCGTGGAAGTCGGTGATCGGCGACGAGGTCGAACTACGCATCGAAGCCGAAGCCACCTACGACGGCAAGGCCGACGACGACGTGGCCACCCCGCCTTCCCCATCCACTCAGGAGCCGACGCCATGAACCTGAAGAACACCGACGACCGCTGGGGCGCCGTCAGCCAACTCTTCCACTGGACCATCGTCGTGCTGATCCTGGTGATGGCCTACCTGGGCCTGACCATGGGCGACCTGCCCAACGGGCCGCGCAAGATCAATATCTATGCGCTGCATAAGTCGATCGGCCTGACCATCCTCGCGCTGGTCGTGCTGCGCGTGCTGTGGCGTGTCTACGCCGGCGCGCCCGCACCGGTCGCCGGTACGCCGACCTGGCAGCAGCGCATCGCCTCGGTGACGCACTTCTTCCTGTATGCGCTGCTGTTCGCCATCCCGCTGTCGGGCTGGGTACTGAACTCGTCCGCCGGCTATCCGCTGCAGTGGTTCAAGCTGTTCAACCTGCCGGCGATCACCGGCCGCAACGACGGCGTGCATGAAGCCGCCGAGGGCGCGCATGAGCTGCTGTTCTGGGTGCTGGTGGTGCTGGTGCTGGCGCATGCCGGCGCCGCGCTGTACCACCACCTGTTCCAGGGCGACGCCACGCTGCGTCGCATGTTGCCGGGACGTCGCGCTGCAGTGGCGATTCCCGCCGCCGCACCGCTTTCTTCTTCCCCCACCCCACAGGATTCCCCCGATGAACACCCGTGACCGCGTGCGCCTGGCGCTCGCTTCTTTGTTGCTGGCCACCGCGCCGGCCATGGCGGCCGACTACGTGCAGGCGCCCGGCTCCACGCTGGTCTTCGCCAGCAACTACCAGGGTGAAACCTTCACCGGCAAGTTCGGCGGCTTCGCCACCACGATGAGCTTCGATCCGAAGCAGCTCGCGACCAGCAAGCTCGATGTCGCCATCCAGCTCGCCGGCACGCAGACCGGCAACGGCGATCGCGACGGCACGCTGGTGTCGGCCGACTTCTTCAACGTGGCCAAGTTCGCTCAGGCGCGTTACACCGCGACGAAGTTCCGTTCACTGGGCGGCAACCAGTACGCCGCCGACGGCACGCTGTCGCTGCGTGGCGTCAGCAAGCCGGTCACGCTGACCTTCACGTGGACGCCGGGGGCGCAGCCCGTGCTGGCCGGCAAGGCCACGGTGAAGCGCCTGGACTTCGGCGTCGGTGGCGGCGACTGGGCCGACACGTCGACGATCCCGAACGACGTGGCGATCAGCACCAAGGTCGTGTTGAAGCCGGCGAAGTAACTGCGGATGCGCGTGCGACGCCTGCTGATTCGTCTCAGCGTCGCCGCCCTGCTGCTGTGCGCGGCCGGTGCAGCCGGCCTGTGGTGGTTGGGCGGCACCCTCGTAGCACCACGTCCCGCGGTGGTCGGACCGCCGCCCGCGGATCTCCACGCGCGCGAGGTAAGCATCGCCGTCCCGCAGGCCCCGCCTGTTGCGGGCTGGTGGATCGCAGGCGAACCAGGCCGCGCCAGCGTGCTGCTGTTGCATGGCATCCGCTCGGACCGTCGCGCGATGCGGGGGCGCGCCAGGCTGTTGTCGCAACATGGGTACGCGGTGTTGCTCGTCGACCTTCCAGCGCATGGCGAAAGCCGCGGCGATGCGATCACGCTCGGATGGCGTGAAGCCGCTGCTGTTACCGCCGCGCGAGACTGGATGCAGCAGCAACGTCCCGGCGAGAAACGCGCCGTCATCGGTGTATCGCTGGGCGGTGCCTCGGTGCTGCTGGGGCCGCAGCCGAGCGGCTTCGACGCCGTGGTGCTGGAGGCCGTGTATTCGGACGCGCGTCAGGCCATCCGCAACCGCATCGCGATGCGACTAGGCGACACCGCCGCACGGCTTTCCCCATTGCTGGCCATGCAGGCGGAGATCCGGCTCGGCATTCCGGTAGACCAGCTGTCGCCCATCACGCGCATTGCGGGTCTAGGCGCGCCCGTGTTGCTGGTCGCGGGCGGACGCGATACGCATACGCTGCCGGCCGAATCGCGCGCGATGTACGAACGCGCGAACGCGCCGAAGTCCTTCTGGTTGTTGCCCGACGCTGCTCACGTGGATTTCCAGGCGCATGATCCCGCCGGTTATGCCGATCGCGTGATCGGTTTCCTGGATCGACAGCTGGACGAGCCCGCACGCTGATCGCGATCAACACCAAGGCGTGGTTTACGACGACGTGACGCGCTCGGGCCGGCAGTAAGGCGCCCCCTCTGCTTGCGCAGGTGTCGCGAGGCGCCCCAGTCCATAGCTGAGGGCGCCCAGGACGTCCCCCTCACGACGATCGTCGTGGCAGGCCAGGCATGCCGGACGCGCACGGATGGCACCCATTGCACGCGTGCCGGTCGGCGTTTCGCGCACCACCATTCCGCTACCGGCCACCAAGGTGGACAATGCCTCGCGCTCCCATGCCTGCAGGCCACGGGTACGCGTCGGTGGTACGAAGGCAGCGGCATCGTCGTCGCGATGCTGGAATCCCATGAAGTGCGCGACGTGGACGACCGCGGGATCGTGACGGGCGACGCCGACCAGTTCCACGTCGAGCACGCACCGTCCGTCATCGCCGACCCCGGCGAACTGGTAGTGCCGCATGCGTTGCATCATCGGCGTCACGCGCCGCTTCCCGAAACCCTCGCTGTCCACGAAGGCCTCGACGAACTCGCCGTGCATGCGCTGAAGCGCCTCGTCACCCTCCCCGGTCCGGCCCGCCGTCGCCGGCGGCATGGCCGCCAGGATCGTTAGCGGCACCCACCGTAGCCATCGCATCGACGCCATCGGACATCCTCGCCATACAGGGCCAGGCAAGCCTAACGTGATCCGGCGGATCGCCTGCCGCGGGCGCTATCGTCCATTGCGCTGACGGACAGCTTCAGGTCCGCAGGAACGCACTCACTGCATCGGCATCGAACGGCCAGCCGAGTTCCGCACCGGTGTCGCTGCGATGCAACACAGGGACGCGGATGCCGTAGCGCGCTTCCAGCGCATCGTCGTCGTCGATGAAAACGCTTTCGAACTCGGGAATGCGTGCGTGCGCGAGGATGTCGAGTGCCAGGTCGCACAGGTGGCAGTCGTCGCGCTGGTAGAGGATCAGGGGCATCGTGGCTGAGGGGTGAAGGGCATGTGGCGTCTACGTGCTTAGAATAGCGGCCTTTTTTCGATGGCGGTTTTTGCAGCATGGCAGTCAGCACGTTCGACCTGTTCAAGATCGGCATCGGTCCCAGCTCTTCGCATACGGTGGGTCCGATGCGCGCGGCCGCGCGCTTCGTGGGCCGCTGGCTGGTCGATGCCGGCCGCCTGCAGGACGTGGCGCGCATCCGCGCCGAGGTGTTCGGCTCGCTGGCCCTGACCGGCCGCGGCCACGGC
>NZ_LSIF01000027.1 GCF_001556105.1 Pseudoxanthomonas mexicana
CCGCCGCGACTGAGCGCGGCGACCTGCGTGGTGATCTCGCCGGTACGCTGGCGATCGCGCTCGGCTTCGAGCTTCAGCTCGGCCTGGCGGCGACGGCCATCCTCCAGCTCCCTGCTCAAGGCATCCACGTCGGCGACGCCACGCTCGGCCTGCAGCTTCGCCAGCTCGTCATGGCGGCGCACCAGCGACTCCGCATCGCGTGCGTGGTCGCGCGCCTGGGTGAAGACGGCTTCCGCCTGTTTGAGCTGCGCACGCGTATCGACCAGGTCCGTACCGGCGCGGTCGCGCTGCAACTGGGCAGCCACTTCCTGCGCCAGCAGGTTCGCATGCGCACGCTGGCGCTCGCGCAGCGCGCGGCGCAGGCCGGTCAGGCGCGGGCGCGCGCCTTCGATGGTGGCGCGCTGATCGGCCAGCTCCACCTTCGGTGCGATCTCGGTCTGCAGGCGATTGCGTTGCGAGCGCAGCGACAGGCCGTCCTCGAACGAACGCACATCGGCCCGCGAGGATTCCAGCTTCACGTGCAGCTCGGCCAGGCCCTGCTGCAGCTGGCCGATCTCCTTCTCCACGTCGAACTGCTCGTTGCGTGCGCGCTGGTAGTCGTCCAGCACCGCCTTGTCCTCGAACACGTCGAACACCAGCTGCAGCAGTTCGCGCGGCGAGAGCTGGCACAGCTTGTCGGTCGCGCCCTGCTCCAGCGTCAGCACGCGGCAGATCGCGCGGCTCAGGCCGGCGCCCGCCAGGCGCACGCGGTAATCGCGCACGCCCAGCCAGTCGCCGCCCTGGTCCAGCGTTTCCACCGGCACGTCGCCGGCGACGATCTGGTAGTCGCGCGACCAGTCGCCGCCACGCTTGCGGATGCGGCAGGCGATGGTGACCTGCTCGTCCATGTGCGGGAAGAACGCACGCTTGCCGCGCCGGTCGACCGGATTGCTGACCACCGCGCGCAACCACGCATACGGCTTGCCGTTGTGGCGCAGGTAAGTCTTGTAGTCGCGCGCCATGTCGCGGTCGTCGATGGCGAGCAACGTGCGCAGCGCATCGAGCAGCGTGGTCTTGCCGGAGCCGTTCGGCCCGACCACGGTGATGACCGACGCGTCCAGCGGCAGCGTGTAGCGCTGCCAGTAGTCCCAGTGGACGACTTCCAGGCTGCGGAACTCAAACATCGGCCTGCTCCTCGTTCGCTTCGTCCACGTTCTCGTCCGGCGGCAGGTCGGGCGCGTTCGCCTGCGAGGCGCGCGCCTCTTCGATCACGTGCGCCAGCGCGCCGTCCATCACGCGGCTGGCGATGCGTTCGTAATCGAAGGCCAGGTCGAGCAACGGACCTTCCTGGATGCGCTCGCGCCGGCGCACGATGAAGCCGTGCCGCTGCAGCGTGCCGAGGTTCATCTGCAGGCGGCCCTTGCCGCCCAGCTTGTCGGCGAAGTCGGCCAACAGCGTGCGCTCGTTGATCGGCTCGATCAGTTCCGCGCCCACCGGCACCGGCTTCAGTTCGGCAAACATCTGTTCCTGCTCGTGCTGGCGGTCGCCTTCCTGCCGCGCGATCTGGCGCTGGCGCTTCGGCAGCACCAGCAGTGCCCACAGCACGACGAGCAGCGCGACGGTGTCGCGGCCCAGCGACAGGTTGCTGGCTGCCCAGGCGTCGCCATGGCCGAACACCTCGCTCTCCTGCTGGCGCGCGATGCCGACGGCGACGTGCGCCGCATAAGGATGTTCGAGCAGGCGCAGGCCGGTGGCGGCAAGGCGACGGTCGAGATCGTCGCGCAGTTCGGCGTCAACCAGCACTTGGCGCACGGCGCGGTCGTCGCGCGGCAGCCAGCGTTCGGCGAGCAGCCGCGCGATCAGGGAAGCAATGGGGTCGTTCATGCGGTACGGGCTTTCTTCTTGCGGGAAGGCGCGGGCGTGGCCTGCGCTTCGGGGGTCTGCGGCAGCAGGCGGCCGCGGCTCATGTAAGCCACGCCGGCGCGCTGCACGGCTTCGAATTCGGCATCGACATGCCACTGCATCGGCAGCTGCGCCAGCGAGGCCGCGACACCGTGGCGGTTCTCGGCGCCGGCATCGCCGATCAGGCCCAGCAGCGACAGCCGGTACGCGCTGACCGCGAAGCCATCCTGCGGCACCCAGTCGGAGAGCGGCGCTTCGCTGTCGAGCGCAGCGAGCTGGTCGAACCACTGCTCGGCATGGCCGTAGTCGTTCTGCACGACCGGCGCCGGCGTTTCCATCGGCGCCACCTGCGATGGCGGCAGCGAAGCGTCGTCCTGCGCGGCCCGCTCGCGTTCGACCAGTTCGTACTCGGCCACGTCCAGGGCGATCGGACCGAGCGCGAACGCCGGCTGCGGCATGCGCGCGAGCACGTCGTCGGCGAGCGCCGCGAGCGCCGTGGTGTCGAGCACGCGCAGGTAGCGGTTGACGTCGGACGACGACAGGCCGCTGGCACCGAGATGCACGCGATGGCGATCCAACTGGTTCAGCGCGCGCTGGAATACCGACGCCTGCCGCAGCAGCGCGCTCTGCGCACGCCCGATCTGCTGGGCGACGCGGTGGGTGGCGGTGTCGAGCTCACCGTCGGCGGCGATGTCGCGGATCAGTTCCGTGCCCTTCTCCACCCACTGCCAGACCGACTGCAGGGTGTCGGCGGCGCGATGGATGCGGTGCTCGGAACCACTGAGCACGGCCTGGTCGAAGTCCTCGCGCAGCTCGTTGAGGCGCGACAGCAGGTGTTGAAGATCGTCGGCGCCGACGCGGCCCATGGCCTGCCCGGCCGCCAGCTGTGCGGTGACGTAGGCGAGTTCGTCGCCTTCGCGCTGGAACTGCAGCAGCAGGCCGATCGAGGCCAGCGCCTGCCGGCCGACCGGGCTGATGCGGTAGCGCTGGCTGGGGGCGTCCCACAGCAGCAGGCCGTTCTCGCGCAGGCGGCCGAGCACGGTGTCGAACTTGACCGGGTCGAGGTAGGCGAACTGGTCGCGCAGCTCCTGCGGCGACCAGTCTGGCGCCTGCCCGCGCTCGCCGATGGTGCGCAGGACCAGCAGGCGCACCATCACGCTCTCCTCGCCGCCGTGGAACAGCGTCGAGAAGGCCCGCAGCAGGTCGCGGGCATTGAGCAGGGGATGGAGGTCCGGCAGGTCGGCGGCGGCGAAGCCGGCGCGCAGGTAGTCGTGCAGGGGCGGTGAGGCGGTATCCATGAAGGGCCGGGAACCTGGGTAGCCCCATGGTCCCCGAGCCGCCCGCGCCGGACAACTCTTGCAAGGCGGCCGGGTCTGTGCCCTGCTGCGCGCCACGGATGCCGCTTGCGCCGGACGCCCGGTCGCGGCATCGTTCGCCTTTCCATACGCACGCGTATCCACCACTCGCATGATGTCGACCGCCGCCGCCACCGACGCTTCGCCCTACCCGCACCTGTTCACCCCGCTGGACCTGGGCTTCACCACGGTGCGCAACCGCGTGCTGATGGGCTCGATGCATACGGGTCTGGAAGACCGGGCGAAGGACTTCCCGCGATTGGCGGCCTACTTCGCCGAGCGCGCGGCCGGCGGCGTCGGCCTGATCGTCACCGGCGGCTTCTCGCCGAACCTGGTGGGCTGGCTGAAGCCCTTCGGCGGCAAGCTGTCGTGGCCGTGGGAAGCGCGGCCGCACCGGTTCGTCACCGAGGCGGTGCACGAGCACGGCGCGAAGATCTGCGCGCAGCTCCTGCACGCCGGCCGCTACGGCTATCACCCGCTGACGGTGGCGCCGTCGAAGATCAAGGCGCCGATCAACCCCTTCACCCCGCGCGCACTGTCGGCCCGCGGCATCGAGCGCCAGATCAACGCCTACGCCAACGCGGCGAAGCTGGCGCGCGACGCCGGCTACGACGGCGTCGAGATCATGGGTTCGGAGGGCTATTTCATCAACGAATTCACCGCCCCGCGCACCAACAAGCGCAACGACGCCTGGGGCGGCACGCCGGAGAAGCGCATGCGCTTCGCGGTGGAGATCGTCCGCCGCGTCCGCGAGGCGGTCGGCCCGGATTTCATCCTCATCTACCGGCTGTCGCTGATCGACCTGGTCGACGACGGCAACCAGTGGGACGAAATCGTCGCGCAGGCCAAGGCGGTGGAAGCGGCCGGCGCGACGATCATCAATTCCGGCATCGGCTGGCACGAGGCGCGCGTGCCGACCATCGTCACGTCGGTGCCGCGCGCGGCCTTCGTCGACGTCACCGCCAAGCTCAAGCCGCATGTGCGCGTGCCGCTGGTGGCGACCAACCGCATCAACATGCCGGAGGTGGCCGAAGGCATCCTCGCCGCCGGCAAGGCCGACATGGTGTCGCTGGCCCGTCCGCTGCTGGCCGATCCGCAGTGGACGGCCAAGGCGCGCGCCGGCCGGCCGCAGGCGATCAACACCTGCATCGCCTGCAACCAGGCCTGCCTGGACCATGTGTTCGAGAACAAGCTCGCCAGCTGCCTGGTCAATCCGCGCGCCTGCCACGAGACCGACCTCACCTATAAGAAGACGTTCGCGCCGAAGACCATCGCCGTGGTCGGCGCCGGTCCGGCCGGCCTGGCCTGCGCGACCGTCGCCGCCGAGCGCGGCCACCGGGTGACGCTGTTCGATGCCGCCGACGAGATCGGCGGCCAGTTCAACTACGCCAAGCGGATCCCGGGCAAGGAAGAGTTCCACGAGACGCTGCGCTACTTCCGCCATCGGCTGGAGGAGACCCGGGTCGAGGTGAGGCTGTCCTCGCCGGTGACCGCCGCCGACCTGGCCGGCTTCGACGAGGTCGTGCTCGCCACCGGCATCAGCCCGCGCAAGGTCGCCTTCGCGGGCGCCGACCACGCCAAGGTGGTCAGCTACGTCGACGTGCTGTCCGGCCGTGTCACCGTCGGCGCACGCGCGGCGCTGATCGGGGCGGGCGGCATCGGCTTCGACGTGGCCGAGTACCTGACCCACGAAGGCCACTCGCCCTCGCTGGACCCGGCCCGCTGGATGGCCGAATGGGGCGTGGACCCGACCTTCGAGGCCCGCGGCAGCCTGGTGAAGCCGCAGCCGGAACCGCCGGCGCGCGAGGTCTGGCTGCTGCAGCGCAGTGCCGGCAAGCCGGGTGCCCGGCTGGGCAAGACCAGCGGCTGGGTGCACCGGGCCACGTTGAAGGCCAAGCAGGTGACGATGCTGGGCGGCGTGGAGTACCTGGGCGTCGACGACGCCGGCCTGCGCATCAAGGTGAGTGGCGCCGAACAGGTGCTGCCGGTCGACCACGTGGTGGTCTGCGCCGGCCAGGAGCCACGCCGCGAGCTACAGGCGGACCTGATCGCCGCCGGCCGGACGCCGCACCTGATCGGCGGCGCCGACGTGGCCGCGGAGCTGGACGCCAAGCGCGCGATCGACCAGGGAAGCCGCCTCGCCGCCGGCCTGTAGATACAGGGTCCGGAGGCGATTTCCGGGCCTCGCCCTGCGACGCTCTTCACAGTTTCCAGCCAGATCGATACCCCCGGCGTCAAGCCGGTCCGTTCAGGCCGAGTTGGGACTACCCCCCCTACCTTGCGCCGACTTTCCGGCCCGCCGCCCAGTTCAGGCGGGCTGAGCCCGGCGCTCGGATCCCTCTGATCCGGCCTTGCCGGTCCCCGGGCAGCCCGTGTGACGGCTGCCTCCCCATGACGCCCTGCCGCATGTCCCAGGTTTGCCGCTCCCATCGTGACGGGAGAGGCAGGGGTGCGGGAAAGACGGAGCAAGGAGTTCCCATGAAACTGGCCTGGATCCTATGGCTGTCGCAGATGTTGCCGCAGCCGGCCGCCGATTCGCTTTGCCTCAGCACCACCGTATACCTGGAAGCGCGCGACCAGACCCTCCGCGGCCAGCAGGCCGTCGCCGAGGTCGCCCTGCGCCGTCGTGACAGCGGCCTGTGGGGCGATTCCGTCTGCTCCGTGGTCACCGCCCGCAAGCAGTTCGCCCCGACCATCGTCGGCCCGAACACCCGCCTGAAGAACCCGGACGCCTGGGCCAAGTCGGTCACTGTCGCCCTGAACGCCGAACGCAACTGGGCCCTGCCGCCGGGCCAGCGCAAGGAGATCGTGCCGGGCGCCAGCCACTTCATGGCGCACCAGATCGCCAGCCCGAGCTGGCGCAACGCGTACCACGTGGCGACGATCGGCGATCACACGTTCCTGCGCGTGCAGAAACTCAAGCCGCGTTCCTGAGACGGCACGTCGTGTGGTGCGACGGTCCGTTGCACCGCACATCACGCTGGAAACATTCGAGGCCCGCGATAATCGCGGGCCTTTCTTTTTCCCGGGGACACCAGATGAAGCTCTACACCAAGCCTAACGCCTGCTCCACCGCCGACCACATCGCACTGCAGTGGACCGGACAACCGTTCGATGTGCAGGTGATGACGGCGGCGGAAATGAAGGAACCGGCCTACCTGGCGATCAATCCGACCGGCGCGGTGCCGGCGATCGTCGATGGCGATTTCGTGCTGACGCAGAACGCCGCGATCATGGGCTACATCGCCGACACGTATCCGGACGCGAAGCTCGCTGGCGATGGCTCCCCGCAGCAGCGCGCGCAGGCCTCGCGCTGGCTGTCGTTCGTCAACTCCGATGTGCACCCGGCGTTCCACCCGCTGTTCGGGCCGGCGCGCTTCATCAACGACGAGGCGCAGTTCGATACCGTCAAGGACGTCGCACGCAAGCGTCTGCGCGGTCTGTACGAAAGCGCGGAAAAACAGCTGGAAGGCCGCGACTGGCTGGCCGGCTTCCGCAGCTACGCCGACCCTTACTTCTACATCACGCTGCGCTGGGCCGACCGCATGGGCGTCGACCTGTCCGGCCTGCCGAACATCGCCGCCTTCAAGCAGCGCATGGAAGCCGATGCCGGCGTGCAGGCGGCGCTGAAGGCCGAAGGCCTGGCCTGACCGTTGCGACGGCGCGCGTCAGACCACGGTCGCGCGCACGTCTTCCAGCCAGCGCGTGGCGAAGGTGTGGTCGCGCGCCTTCGTCAGCGCGGTGGCCACGTCCGGCAGCAGCGCCACCAGTTCGTCCGCATCGGCGCAGCGCTCGACCTTGAGCTGCAGGAAGTAGCCCTTCAGGCCGATGTGCGAACGGATGTCGTCGGTGATGCGCGCATACAGCAGGTTGTAGCGGTCGGCCGCCGTCTTGGTGGAGGCCTGCAAGGCATCGTTCGCCTTCGGCGTGGCGACGGCCGCCAGCACCCACGCGGCACCCGAACGCCGCTCGATCAATCCGTCCGCGGCCAGTTGCTGCAAGGCATCGTCTGGCGCATGCAGCCCGCTCATCATCGCGCGCAGTTCGTCGTCGTTGCGCTGGCCATCGACCAGCAACAGGATCGACCGCAACCCCGCCGGCAACTTGCGCGTGCGTTGCTGGATCTCGTTCCGTCCTGCGTCGGTCTTGCACCACATCGTCTGCATGGCGTTCCCCTGTGTGCGCCACGGGCCCCTCCCGACGGTCGCGACACACCCCTTGATCCCGCCAGTAGTACCGCGGACGCGCGGTCCCGGGCTGCCACGCGGGTCACACAAACGACACGGGGCCGCCCGACCTTGGTCGAAGCGGCCCCGCAGGTTCCCGCTGGAATGGCTCAGCGCTGGTCGATCGGCACGAAGGCCAGATCCTCAGGCCCCGTGTAATTGGCGCTGGGACGGATGATCTTGCCGTCGATGCGCTGCTCGATGACGTGCGCGCTCCAGCCGCTGGTACGCGCGATGACGAACAGCGGGGTGAACATCGCCGTCGGCACGCCCATCATGTGGTAGCTGACCGCACTGAACCAGTCGAGGTTCGGGAACATCTTCTTGATGTCCCACATCACCGACTCCAGGCGCTCGGCGATGTCGTACATCTTCATGCTCGACTGCTCGGCGGAAAGCTCCTTCGCGACGTGCTTGATGACGTCGTTGCGCGGGTCGCCGGTGGTGTAGACCGGATGGCCGAACCCGATCACCACTTCCTTGCGTTCGACGCGCGCCTTGATGTCGGCCTCCGCTTCATCGGGCGACTCGTAGCGCTTCTGCACTTCGAAGGCGACTTCATTCGCGCCGCCGTGCTTCGGGCCGCGCAGCGCGCCGATGCCGCCGGCGATGGCCGAATGCATGTCGCTGCCGGTGCCGGCGATGACGCGGCAGGTGAAGGTGGACGCGTTGAACTCATGCTCGGCATACAGGATCAGTGAGGTGTGCATCGCGCGCACCCAGCTCTCCTTCGGCGGCTCGCCATGCAGCAGGTGCAGGAAATGCCCGCCGATGGAGTCGTCGTCGGTCTCGACGTCGATGGCGCGACCGTTGTGGCTCCAGTGGTACCAGTACAGCAGCATCGAGCCGAGCGAGGCCATCAGCTTATCGGCGATGTCGCGCGCGCCCGGATGGTTGTGGTCGTCCTTCTCGGGCGACACGCACCCCAGGATCGACACGCCGGTACGCATCACGTCCATCGGATGCGCCGACGGCGGCAACTCTTCCAGCGCGGCCTTCACCGCCGCCGGGATGCCACGCAGCGACTTCAACTTGGCCTTGTACCCGGCCAGCTCGGCACGGTTGGGCAGCTTGCCGTGCACCAGCAGGTAGGCGACTTCCTCGAACTCGCTGGTGGTGGCCAGGTCGAGGATGTCGTAACCACGGTAATGCAGGTCGTTGCCGGTGCGGCCGACGGTGCACAGTGCGGTGTTGCCGGCGGCAGTGCCGGACAGCGCGACGGATTTCTTCGGCTTGAAGCCGGGCGCAGGCGTGGTGTCGCTCATGGTGGACTCCCTACTCACTTCTTTGCGGAAAACAGGGTATCGAGCTTCTGCTCGAAGGCGTGGTAACCGATGCGGTCGTACAGCTCCTCGCGGGTCTGCATGGTGTCGACCACGTTCTGCTGGTGGCCATCGCGGCGGATGGCCTCGTAGACGTTCTCTGCGGCCTTGTTCATGGCGCGGAACGCCGACAGCGGATACAGCTGGATCGCCACGCCGACCGAGGCCAGTTCGTCGCGGGTGAACAGCGGCGTCTTGCCGAACTCGGTGATGTTGGCCAGCACGGGCACCTTCACCGCGTCGACGAAGCGCTGATACGTCGGCAGGTCGTAGGCGGCCTCGGCGAAGATGCCGTCGGCGCCGGCTTCGACGCAGGCCATGGCGCGCTCGATGGCGGCATCGACGCCTTCGACCTGGATGGCGTCGGTACGCGCGATCAGGAAGAAGTCCGGATCGGTCTTCGCGTCGGCGGCGGCCTTGACGCGGTCGACCATTTCGCCGGCCGACACGATTTCCTTGCCGGGACGATGACCGCAGCGCTTGGCGCCGACCTGGTCCTCGATGTGGCAGGCGGCAGCGCCGGCCTTGATCAGCGACTTCACCGTGCGCTCGATGTTGAACGCGCTGGGACCGAAGCCAGTGTCGATGTCGACCATCAGCGGCAGGTCGCAGACGTCGGTGATGCGGCGCACGTCGATCAACACGTCTTCCAGCGTATTGATGCCGAGGTCGGGCAGGCCGAGCGAGCCCGCGGCGACGCCGCCGCCAGACAGGTAGATGGCCCGGTAGCCGGCGCGCTTGGCCAGCAGGGCGTGGTTGGCATTGATGGCGCCGATCACCTGCAGCGGGGATTCGGCGGCAAGGGCGGCACGGAACTTCGCGCCTGCGGAAACGGAACTCATGGGAACTCCTGTCGATCTGGCGCCCGGATGTGCCGGCCGCCGGAGGTGCGTGAAGGGTACGCCCCTCTTCGGGTCGCAAATCTGGCACCATCCGCAGGGTTGATCAATCTTGATCGAACGAATCAATATTTCAGCATGGCCGCCTCCACCGATCTGTTGACCGCCCGCGAGACCTGCCACCTGCTCGGCATCAGCCAGGCCACGCTGTATGCGTACGTCAGTCGGGGCCTGCTGGAGTCGCGCCCCGGCAAGGACCACCGCAGCCGCCTGTACCTGCTGCAGGACGTGGAAAGACTGGCGCAGCGCAAGCAGGTGGGTCGCGGCGCGGCGCGCGGTGCGGCGCAGAGCCTGGACCGCGGCCTGCCGGTGCTGGAAACACGGATCTCCTTGATCCGGCCCGACGGCCCCTATTACCGCGGCCGCTCGGCGATCGTGATGGTGCATGAAGGCGCCACGCTGGAAGACGTGGCCCGGCAGCTCTGGGACAGCGGCACAGACGATCCTTTCGCCGCGCCCTCACTGACGCAGTGGCCGACGGTCGTCGCACCCCTCGCCGGCGACGCCTCGCTGCCGCCACTGGAACGGGCGATGGCCGCCATCCCGCTGCTCGCGCTGGATGTGCGCCATTCCTTCAGCTTCGCCCCACGCATGCGCCATGAGATCGCGGCTGGCCTGTTGCGCCACAACGCCGCGCTGCTGGTGGCCCGCCCTCCGTCCGACGCGCCGGTGCATCGCGTACTGGCGCAGGCCTGGCACCCGGATGACGATGGCTTCGCCGAACTGGTGCGTGCCGCCCTGGTCGTGTGTGCGGACCACGAACTCAATGTGTCCGCCTTCGCCGCACGCGTGGTCGCCTCCACCGGCGCGCACCTGCATGCGACCGTGTGCAGTGGCTTGGCGGCGTTGTCCGGCCCGCGCCACGGTGGCGCCACCGCACGCGCCTACGCACTGATCGGCGATGCATCCGAAGCACGGTCGCCACGCGCCTTCATCGCCCAGCGCTGGCAGCGTGGCGACGACCTGCCCGGTTTCGGCCATGCGCTGTATCCCGAGGGCGATCCCCGCGGCGCGGAACTGTTGCTGCGTGCGCGCGAGCGCCATGCGGGTACGCGAGAAATGGCGGCGCTGGAGACCTTGATCGTCGCGACCGAGGAGATCAGCGGGCTGCGTCCGAACATCGACTTCATGCTCGCCGCAATCTGCCACCTCAATCGCCTGCCGGCGACACCGGCGCTGGTGATGTTCGCCGCCGGACGCCTTGCGGGCTGGCTGGCGCACGCATTGGAACAACAGGCGCAGGGACGATTGATCCGTCCACGCGCGAGCTATACCGGCGTCACCCCACCTGCAACATCGCCCTGATGTACTGAGCGCATGCAGCGGCGTGCGTTTGACATCGTCGGCACATGCGGTGACCCTGCCTTGGCCCGCTTCCCGCCGCTGCTGCAATGCGCCCTGCCCTGACCCTGTGCCTGCTGCTGACGATGATGATCCCCACCACCATCGCCCGGAACACCGACACACCCGACGCGACCACGGCCGGAGGTGCGCCGATCTCGATCCCGTCGCCGCCGGCATGGCTGCGCGACCTCGACGCGCTGTACGACGCAAAGCTGCGCGTCGCCGGGTTGGAAGATCGCACGTTCAACGCCGAGCACTGGTGGTCGGTCGCCACACCGCTGCTGGAAAAAAAACGCGGGTTCCGCACCGAAGACATCGGACGCAGCGTGGAGGATCGTCCGCTGCGGCACGTGCGCTGGGGCACGGGCAAGACCTCGGTACTGCTGTGGTCGCAGATGCACGGCGACGAGAGCACGGCGTCGATGGCGCTGGCCGACCTGTTCCGTTTCCTCGGCGAGCATCCGGAGCATCCGCTGGTGAAGCAGCTGCACGCGCACGCCACGCTGCACGTCTTCCCGATCGTCAATCCCGACGGCGCCGCGCGCTTCCAGCGCCGCAACGCGCAGGGCATCGACCTCAATCGCGATGCGCGCGTGCTGGCCACGCCCGAGGCACGCACGCTGAAGGCGCTGTTCGACCGGGTGAAACCGGTGTACGGCTTCAACCTGCACGACCAGCGCGTGGGCTACCGGGCCGGCGATTCCGACCGCGGCACGGCCATCGCATTGCTGTCGCCGCCTTACAACCATGCCGCCGACGTCAACGACGTGCGCACGCGCGCCATCGAAGTGGCCGGCGTCATCCGCACGGCGCTGGAACCGTATCTCGCCGGCCATATCGCGCGCTGGGACGAGACCTTCGATCCACGCGCGTTCGGCGACCTCACCA
This sequence comes from Pseudoxanthomonas mexicana, assembly GCF_001556105.1. Taxonomy (GTDB): domain Bacteria; phylum Pseudomonadota; class Gammaproteobacteria; order Xanthomonadales; family Xanthomonadaceae; genus Pseudoxanthomonas_A; species Pseudoxanthomonas_A mexicana_A. Next base: position 11,916 of record NZ_LSIF01000027.1, read on the forward strand.
CGCAATGGGGCGCCAGCACCGTGCTGATCGAAGCCGGAGGCATCGAAGGTGACGTGCAGAAGCAGCACCTGCGCAAGCTGTACTTCCTCGGCATGGTGGCCGCGCTGGACAGCATCGCCACCGGCAGCCACGTGGGCGTGTCGCCCGCGCTGTACCGCGACCTGCCGGAGAACGGTGATGTGTGGCCCGACCTGCTGGTGCGCGGCGGCACGGTATCCGTGCCGGGCCGGCCACCGCTGCACGCCGACCTGCTGGTCAATTTCCGCAATCCGCTCACGGAAGCCGACGGCGCGATCGCCGATGTCGGTGACCTCGGCACGAAAAAGGCGCGCCGCAGCATCGATGCACGCGGGCTGTTCGTCGTGCCGATTGCCGGCCATGCCGGCGAACGCACGGTCATCGAGGCGAACGATGACGCCGACGAGGATGCCCGCGCACCGCTGCCGCTCGCGCCCGGCAGCAGCGCACGCTTTGTGCTGAGCCGCGATCCGCAGGGCCGCGACGTGGTGTGGACGCTGGACGGCAGTGTGGACCCGGCGACGCCTTCGCCGCCGAAGCCCTGAATCAGCTGCCGACGTCGGGACCGCGCTGCAGCGCGCGCCTTACCTCCTCGAGCGCGTTGGGATCGTCCAGCGTCGAGAGATCACCGGGATCGGCGCCCTGTGCCAGCGCCTGCAGCGAACGCCGCAACAGCTTGCCCGAGCGGGTCTTCGGTAGTGCGTTGACGATGTAGACGCGCGCCGGGCGCGCGACCGCGCCGAGGCGCTGTTCGACCGTGCGGCGCATGCCATCGGCGGCCTGTACGCGTTCGTGCGGCTCCTCGGTCGCCTGGCGCAGCGTGGCGAACACCACCGGCACCTGCCCCTTCAATTCATCCGCCACGCCGATGACGGCCGCTTCGGCCACCGCGGGGAAACCGGACACGGACTCCTCGATCTCGCGCGTGCCCAGGCGATGGCCGGCGACGTTGATGACGTCGTCGGTGCGCCCGAGGATGAAGGTATAGCCGTCCTCGTCACGGATCGCCCAGTCCAGTGAGCTGTACAGCAGTTCCTTGAAGTGGCTGAAGTAGCTGGACAGGAAGCGCGCGTCATCGTTCCAGATCGTGGTCATGCAGCCCGGCGGCAGCGGCGGCTGCATCACCAGTACGCCCTTCTCTCCCGGCCCGACCTCCTCGCCCGTGCCCTCGTCGACCACCTTCATCCGGTAGCCGAGGTTCGGGAAGCCCGGCGAACCGAAGCGCACCGGCTTCATGTCCAGGCCCGGCAACAGCGTCAGCGCTGGCCAACCGGTTTCGGTCTGCCAGTAGTTGTCGATCACCGGCTTGCCGATCGCATCGGTGATCCAGTGTGCGGTCGGTTCATCCAGCGGCTCGCCCGCGAGGAACAGGTACTTCAGCTCGGACAGGTCGTGCCGCTTGATGAAATCGATGTCGTGCTTCTTCAGCACGCGCACCGCGGTCGGCGACGAGAACATCGTGCGCACGCCGTACTGCTCGCACAGCGCCCACCAGATGCCGGCATCCGGATTGATCGGCAGGCCTTCGTACAGCACCGACGTCGCACCGACGATCAACGGGCCATAGACGTTGTACGAGTGGCCGACGGCCCAGCCGACATCGGAGGTGGAGAACATCACCTGCCCCGGCCCGACATCGAACACGGTACGCATCGACAGCGCCATCGCGACCGCATAGCCGCCGACATCGCGCTGCACGCCCTTCGGCTTGCCGGTGGTGCCGGAGGTGTAGAGCAGGTAGCTGGGCTCGTTCGATTCCAGCCATTCCACCGGAACATCGGTATCGCCGACCTCGGCACGCAGCGTGGCGTAGTCCTCGTCGCGACCCTCCACTTTCGGCTCGGCCGGATCGAGGCCGCGCGACACGACCAGCACTTTCGGTGGCGGCGTGGCAGCCTGTGCGCAGGCTTCGTCGACCAGCGGCTTGTATGGAATCACCTTGCCGCCGCGGCTGCCGGCATCGGCGGCGATCAGCAGCTTGGGCTGTGCGTCGTCGATACGCAGCGCCAGGTTATGCGCGGCGAAGCCGCCGAACACCACCGAGTGCACCGCCCCGATGCGCGCGCAGGCCAGCATCGCGAACACCGCTTCGGCCATGTTCGGCATGTAGATGACGACGCGGTCGCCGCGGCCGACATCGAGCTTCTTCAACACGGCGGCGAACGCATTCACTTCGCGATACAACTCGCGGTAGGTCAGTTCGCGGGTGACGTCTGTCTCGGTGGATACCGCCACCAGCGCGAGCTGGTCGCCGCGCTCGGCAAGATGGCGATCCACGGCGTTGTAGCAGAGGTTGGTCTGCCCACCGACGAACCAGCGGCGGAACGGCGGCGTCGAATAATCCAGCACCTGCTGCGGCGGCGCATGCCAGTGGATCGCCTTCGCTTCCTCGCCCCAGAAGGCCTCGGGCTGCTCGATCGAGCGCCGGTAGACGTCTTCGTATGCCATGCGATCCTCCCAGATGCAGCGACTGTGAGCAGCATAGTCCCGCGTCATGGCAGCGGCCTTCCTACCTTGGTCGCATGGCGCCTCATGGAGGCGTCAGCCCGCGTAACTCGACACGCGTCGCAACGCTCCCGCTTAATGATCGACGGGATTTTGTGCGTACGAAAACGCGTCCCCACAACGCGAAACGCCGGGCGATGCCCGGCGTTTCATGCAGATCCTGCGACCTCGGATCAGCCCAACAGGTGCGCCACGCCGCTGCGCTCTTCTTCCAGTTCGCCCAGCGTCTTGTCGATCGCGGCCTGGCTGAAGGCGTCGACCGGCAGGTCCTTCACCATCGTGTACTCACCGTTCTCGGTGGTGACGGCGAAGCCGAACATCACGCCTTCCGGAATGCCGTAGCTGCCGTCGGACGGAATGCCCATCGTCACCCACTTGCCGTTGCTGCCCAGTACCCAGTCGCGCACGTGATCGATGGCGGCATTGGCGGCCGAGGCGGCCGACGACAGGCCGCGCGCTTCGATGATCGCGGCGCCGCGCTTGCCGACCTTCGGGATGAACTCGTTCGCGTTCCAGTCGGCATCGTTGATGCTGTCCTTCAGCGACGTCCCGTTCACGGTGGCGAAGCGGTAATCCGGGTACATGGTCGGGCTATGGTTGCCCCACACGACCAGCTTCTCGATGTCGCCCACGGCGACGCCGGCCTTGTTGGCCAGCTGCGACAGCGCGCGGTTGTGGTCCAGGCGCAGCATGGCGGTGAAGTTCTTCGACGGCAGGTCCGGCGCCGACTTCATCGCGATGTAGGCATTGGTGTTGGCCGGGTTGCCGACCACCAGCACCTTGACGTTGCGGCTGGCGACCTTGTTCAGCGCCGCGCCCTGGGCGGTGAAGATCTTGGCGTTTTCCAGCAGCAGGTCCTTGCGCTCCATGCCCGGGCCGCGCGGACGCGCGCCGACCAGCAGGGCCACGTCGACGTCCTTGAACGCGACTTCCGGATCATCGGTGCCGATGGTGCCAGCCAGCAGCGGGAACGCGCAGTCTTCCAGCTCCATGATCACGCCCTTCAGCGCGGCCTGGGCTTTCTCCAGCGGCAGCTCGAGCAGTTGCAGGATGACCGGCTGGTCCTTGCCCAGCATTTCGCCGGAAGCGATGCGGAACAGCAGCGCGTAGCCGATCTGGCCAGCAGCGCCGGTGACGGCAACACGGACGGGGGTTTTCATGATGCGGATCCTCGGGGTTACGTAGGGCGGGCCCAGGCCCACCGCGTGGGGAAAAGGTGGGCCAAGGCCCACGCGACGGTTACTTCAACTCGGCAAAGAATTCCTGGAAGCGTTGCAGGCCCGGCGCCAGCTGCGGCGTCGGACAGGTGTAGCTGATGCGCAGCGCGCGCGGCTCGCCGAACGCCGAGCCCGGCACGCAGGCCACGCCCTTGGCATCGAGCAGCGCGTTGCAGAAGTCGACGTCGTTCCCGATCTTCACGCCATCGTGCGACTTGCCGAACGCGCAGCTGATGTCGGGGAATACGTAGAACGCGCCCTGCGGACGCGGGCAGACCACGCCGGGAATCGCCTCCATCGCCGCCAGCACCTGGTCGCGCTTGGCCTGGAACTCGGCGTTTTTCGCGACCGGCACGTCCTGCGGACCGGTCAGCGCGGCGATCGCCGCGGCGGTGACGACTTCCGGCACGTTGGTGATGTGGTTGGAGTTCATCGTGGTCAGCGCTTTCGCGACAGACTCGGGACCGGCCATGAAGCCCACGCGCCAGCCCGGCATGCCGTAGGTCTTCGACAGCGAGTCGACGAACACCGTGCGCTCGCGCAATTCCGGCCGTGCCTGCACGAAGTTGGTGTACGCCAGCCCGTCGAACAGCATGCGGTTGTAGATGTCGTCGGTGATGATCCAGGTCTCCGGATGCTTCACCAGTACGTCGGCCAGCGCAGCGACTTCATCGCGCGTATAGACCATGCCCGTCGGGTTGGACGGGTTGTTGAACAGGAAGACCTTCGGCTTATGCGTCGCCAGCGCATCGTCGAGCTGCGCCGGGGTCAGCTTGTAGTCCTGGCTGGCCGGGCACGGCAGCGGCACCGCTTTCACGTTGACGATGTCGGCGATGTCGGCGTACGTGGTCCAGTACGGCGACGGATACGCGATGGTGTCGCCCTCGTCCAGCAGCGACTCGGCCAGGTTGTACAGGATGTGCTTGGCGCCGATGCCGGTGGACAGGTTGGCGCGCGTGTAGCCGGTCAGGCCCAGCGCTTCGATGTGCTGCAGGAAGGCATCCAGCAGTGCGTCGGTGCCGCGGTTGCTGCCGTACTGGCCGGAGTCCTTCGCCAGCGCGTCGCGCGCGGCCTGGTAGACGTGGTCGCCGGGCAGGAAGTTCGGAACGCCGATGGAAAAGCTGATGATGTCGCGGCCATCGGCCTTCAGCTTCTTGGCCTTCTCGGCCACCGCCATGATCGCACTTGGCTTGGCGCGACCGATGCGCCGGGCAAGCAGGGGCATTGCACAACCTCGCGTGGAAAGGTCAGGGAGCGTCGCCGCCGTCTTTTTTTGCGGCGCAAAATGGTATCACGGCACCCCACCGCGACCGACTAGCCCATGGTCTAGGCCGGCGGCGTCACGCCTCCGCGCTCACTGGTAGTCGACGACGTCGCCCAGGTCGTAGTTCTCGTCGAAATAGGCCTGCCACTGGGCATAGGCTGCGCGCAGGCAACTGGGCGTGCCGCAGGCGTCCAATTGCCGGGTCGCGGCGGCCACCGTGCGGTCGCCATCGGGGTACCGGTCCGCCAGTTCCTTGAACTGCGTGCGCATGCCGGCGTCCAGCGCACCGAACTCCTCGTGCCCGCAGACGAGCGCGGCGCGCACGCTGCCCACCGGCGCATCGGTATCGCAGCTGGCCGGAGCGGCGCCCCTACCGGCGATACGGACCGCTTCGGCGACGTCTGCGCGGTCGCGCGCGGTCAGGCGGCGCACGAAGCCCAGGCCTTCGGTCTGCCCGCCGCCCCAGGTGATGCGCAGCGTGAACGCGCTCTCCGTGGTTGCATCGGGGACCTTGCGCACGGTGACGGTCTCGCTGGGGCCGGTATCGGAGGTCACGTGCAGGGCCAGCGTGCCGTTGTCCAGGTCGACATCCTCGACCTTGCCGTCCAGCCAGGCGCCATCGCGCACCACGCGCAGGCCGCCGCTGGCTTGCCATTCGAAGAGGTAGAGCGCTTCGGCGTCGTCGCCCTCGCTTTCCTCGGTGCTCCACAGACCCTCCAGGCTCCGCTGGAAGGTTTCCGCGGTGGACTGCTCCACCTCCGGCGTCGCGGCGACGGGGTCGGCACCGTCATCCTGGCGGCAGGACGCCGCCATCAGAACCGTCGCGAGCAGCAGGGCCATGCGCATCGGGCGCAGGCAATCATCCTTCATGATGGTGCTCCCAAAGAGAAGGGCCGGTCAGTGACCGGCCCTTTCATTCCATCACGCGGACAGGAAGCGGTTCCACTCCGCCACGCGCTCGGCCTTGGCGGCCAGCACGGCATCCGTATCGCCCGCGATGGTGACCTTGGTGATCAGGTCGCCCTGCTTCACCGCATCCACCACGTCCAGGCCTTCGGTGACCTTGCCGAACACGGTGTGGCGACCATCGAGGTGCGGGGTGGGCACGTGGGTGATGAAGAACTGGCTGCCGTTGGTGTTCGGGCCGGCATTGGCCATCGACAGGACGCCGCGCTCGTGGCGCACGCCGTTGTTGGTCTCGTCTTCGAAGCGGTAGCCCGGTCCGCCGCGACCCGAGCCTTCCGGGCAGCCGCCCTGGATCATGAAGTCGGCGATCACGCGGTGGAAGTTCAGGCCGTCGTAGAAGCCGCGCTTGGCCAGGTTGACGAAATTGGCCACCGTCAGCGGGGCCTTGTCGGGGTACAGCTCGATCGTGATCGGGCCGTGCGAGGTGTCGAAGGTGGCGGTCAGCTGACTCATGGAACGGTTCTCCAGGGGTGATTGAGGGAACTGCGGGGCACTGCCGGCAGCCTCTTGCGTGCACGGGGCACTCGCGGGGCGGGATGCGGCGGGCCGGGCCTGCCAGGCAGGTCCGGCCCTGTTGCCAGATCACGGCGCCGGCCGGGGATTTCAAGGGCTGGCCCCCGCGACGGCGTTCATTCTGGCGTTTTTCGATAAATCAGGTGCTTAGCGCACCATAGCCCGCTATAATACGCCGCTTCTTTCCGCCCACGTCCTCGCGCCCTGCCCCTTAGCAAGGGGGTATCCGGGTGCGCTTTTCCGATCCCAGAATCCATGTCCATCGAAAACCTCCGCAATATCGCGATCGTCGCGCACGTCGACCATGGCAAGACCACCCTCGTCGACCAGCTGCTGAAGCAGTCCGGCACCCTCTCCGAGCGCACCGTGCTGGCCGAGCGCGTGATGGACAGCAACGACCAGGAAAAGGAACGTGGCATCACGATCCTGGCCAAGAACACCGCCATCACCTGGCAGGGCAACCGCATCAACATCGTCGACACCCCGGGCCACGCCGACTTCGGTGGCGAGGTCGAGCGCGTGCTGTCGATGGTCGACACCGTGCTGATCCTGGTCGACGCGATGGACGGCCCGATGCCGCAGACGCGCTTCGTCACCCAGAAGGCGTTCGCGATGGGCTTCAAGCCGATCGTGGTGATCAACAAGGTCGACCGCCCCGGCTCGCGTCCCGAGTGGGTCGTGGAGCAGGTGTGGGACCTGTTCGACCGCCTGGGCGCCACGCCCGAGCAGATGGATTTCCCGATCGTCTACGCGTCGGCTCTGAACGGCTACGCCGGCCTGGAAGACAGCGTGCGCGGCGGCGACATGACCCCGCTGTACGAAGCGATCATGCAGCACGCGCCGATCCCGGAAGTGGACCCGGAAGGCGCCTTCCAGATGCGCATCAGCCAGCTGGACTACAACAACTTCGTCGGCGTCATCGGCATCGGCCGCATCCAGCGCGGCACGCTGAAGAAGAACATGCCCGTCGCCGTCATCGACCGCGAAGGCAAGAAGCGCCAGGGCAAGGTGCTGCAGGTGCTGGGCTTCCTGGGCCTGGAGCGCATCGAGCAGGACAGCGCCGAGGCCGGCGACATCATCGCCATCTCCGGCATCCAGGACCTCACCATCTCCGACACCATCTGCGCGCTCGACACGCCGGAAGCGCTGCCCGCGCTGACGGTGGACGAACCGACGATCTCGATGACCTTCCAGGTCAACAACTCGCCGTTCGCCGGCCAGAAGGACCTGTCGGGCGGCAAGTTCCTGACCAGCCGCCAGCTGAAGGAGCGCCTGGAGCGCGAGACCGTGCACAACGTCGCACTGAAGGTCGAACAGCTGGAGGACGCCGACAAGTTCCTGGTTTCCGGCCGTGGCGAGCTGCACCTGTCGGTGCTGATCGAGAACATGCGTCGCGAAGGCTACGAGCTGGCGGTGTCGCGTCCGGAAGTGATCATCAAGGAAATCGACGGCCAGCTGATGGAGCCGATCGAGCAACTCGTCGTCGACGTGGAAGAAACCCACCAGGGCGGAGTGATGGAAAAGCTGGGCGTCCGCAAGGGCCAGCTGAAGAACATGGAGCCGGACGGCAAGGGCCGCGTGCGCCTGGACTACCAGATCCCGGCGCGGGGCCTGATCGGTTTCCAGAACGAGTTCAAGACGCTGACCCAGGGCTCGGGCCTGCTGTTCCACGTGTTCGACCACTACGGGCCGAAGGAACAGGGCGCCATCGCCAAGCGCCTCAACGGCGTGATGATCGCCAATGCGCCGGGCGCCACGCCGGCCTACTCGCTCGGCCCGCTGCAGGAACGCGGCAAGCTGTTCGCCGCCGAGGGCGACAACGTGTACGAAGGCCAGCTGATCGGCATCCACTCCAAGGACAACGACCTGACCGTCAACGCGATCAAGACCAAGCCGCTGACCAACATGCGCGCCTCGGGCAAGGACGATGCCATCCAGCTGACCCCGGCGATCAAATTCTCGCTGGAACAGGCGCTGGACTTCATCGACGATGACGAGCTGGTGGAAATCACGCCGAAGGAAATCCGCCTGCGCAAGAAGTTCCTGACCGAAAGCGACCGCAAGCGCGCCTCACGCGCGGCCTGATCGCCGCACCGCGCCTTGGAGACCTCCGCGTACAACCCGGACCCCAAGGCGCACCCCGGCCTGCACGCCATCGCCCTGTTCGAGGGCGCCAAGGGCATGCTGGCCCTGGCCTTCGCAGGCGGCTTGCTGGCGCTGGGACCGGACCGCCTGCGCGAGAGCGTGCAGGCGATCGTCAGCCGGTTCGTCACCGACGCCGGCCCCGGCGTGATGGGTCACTGGCTGGACAAGATCAATCCGGGGTCCGTCCACATCGCCGTGCTGGTCATCGCGGTGTACGCCGGCATGCGACTGCTGGAGGCCTGGGGCCTGTGGCGTGCCCGCGCCTGGGCGTCATGGCTGGGCTGCATCGGCTCGGCCGCCTACCTGCCACTGGAAGTCCACGCGCTATACCGTCACCCCGGCTGGCCGACGGCCGCGCTGCTGCTCGTCAACCTGGTGGTCGTATGGGTGTTGTGGCGCGACATCCGACGCCGCAGGAACATTTGACGCGCGGCCCGGCGGCTGCGTAGCCTGCGGCAACTCCGCGAAGGTGACAGCATGCGTCGATCCCTGCTGCCGTTAGGCCTCACGCTCGCCCTGGCCGCCTGCCAGCCGACGACGCCACCGGCCGCGATGGACACCGCGCCCACGGACTTCATCTACGCCGAACTCGACATCGCCGACCTGCAGGCGCGCATGCAGTCCGGCGAGCTCGACAGCCGGAAACTGACCAAGGCTTACCTGGACCGCATCGCCGCCGTCGACAAGGCCGGGCCCCAGCTCAACGCGGTCATCGAGCTGAACCCGGATGCGCTGAAGGAAGCAGCCCTGCGCGACGTCGAGCGGCGGGCCAACACCGTGCGCGGCCCGTTGCATGGCATCCCGGTGCTACTGAAGGACAACATCGACGCGGTGCCGATGGCCACCTCGGCCGGTTCGCTGGCGCTGAAGGATTTCCGCCCCGGCCAGGACGCCTTCCTCGTGCGCCGCCTGCGTGATGCGGGCGCGGTCATCCTCGGCAAGGCGAACCTGAGCGAATGGGCCAACTTCCGCTCGTCGCATTCCACGTCCGGCTGGAGCGGCCGTGGCGGCCAAACCCGCAATCCCTACGCCCTCGATCGCAATCCCTGCGGATCGAGTTCGGGCAGTGCGGTGGCAGTCTCGGCGAACCTCGCCGCGATCAGCGTGGGCACCGAAACCGACGGCAGCATCCTCTGCCCGGCCGCAATCAACGGTGTCGTCGGCTTGAAGCCCACGGTGGGCCTGGTAAGCCGGCAAGGCATCCTGCCGATCTCGCACAGTCAGGACACCGCCGGCCCCATCGCCCGCAGCGTGTCGGATGCCGCCTTGCTGTTGGCCGCGCTGGCAGGACGGGATGCCGCGGATGCCGCGACCACGCAGGCAACCTGGAACACCACGCTGGACTACAGCGCGCGCCTGAAGCCAGGCGCGCTGAAAGGCGCGCGCATCGGCGTGCTGCGGAGCAAGGCGGCGATCCATCCCGATGCCGCCGCCGCACTGGAAGGCGCCATCCAGGTGATGCGTGAAGCCGGGGCGATCATCGTGGACGCGGAAATCCCCACCGATGGCCAATGGAATGCCGATGAGCTCGAATTGATGCTCTACGAGTTCAAGTACGGCGTGGAGCGCTATCTGACCGAACGCAAGGCGCCGCTGACCACGCTGACGCAGTTGATCGGCTACAACGATCGCTATCGCGTCTCCGAGATGCCGTTCTTCGGCCAGGATCTGTTCGAGCAGGCCAATGCAAAGGGCGGCCTGGGCGAAGCGGCATACATCAGCGCCCGCAGCCGTGCGCGCCGCCTGGCGGGTCCGGAGGGTATTGATGCCGCGCTCAAGGCCCAGCAGCTGGTGGCGCTGATCGCCCCCACCACAGGACCTGCGTGGCTGACCGACCACAAGGCCGGTGATCACTTCCCGGGTGCCGGTTACGGCGCTGCCGCCGTCGCGGGCTATCCCAGCCTCACCGTGCCGATGGGGCACAGCGATGGCCTGCCGCTCGGTATCGTGTTCATGGGGCCCGCATGGAGCGAGGCGCAACTGATTGCGTTGGGCTACGACTATGAACAACGCACGCGGGCGCGCAAACCGCCCGAGTATTGGCCCACGCTGCCTTCGCGCACGCTGCGCCCCTGACAAGCAGCGTGCAAGTGTGAGGTGTTTTCTGCACGGGAATGCTTGCAGGCGCTGCGCGTTCGTGGCGTCATAGCCATCAATCAGCAGCGGGGACCACACGCGTGGAGTCAGGCGCGGACCGGGCATCGGAACTGCGGGCATTCAGTGGATCCGGATCCACTGCCCGCCGGCGACAGCGCAACCTGAACTCGCTGGCGTGGGGCGTGCTGGTGATTGCCTGCCTGTTGTCGCTGTGGTCCGGCATCACCGCGTGGCAGCAGGCCCGCGAGCACGCCCGTGCGCAGTTCGACGCCCGCGCCGACGCCGTGGCCACGGCCGTGGCCACGCACATGAACGCCTACGAGGACACCGTGCGCGCCGCCGCCGCCGTGCTGGAGGGGCGCGCGGATATCGAACATGACAGCTTCTACGCATTCGTGGAGAAGCTGCAGGTCCCTACTCGCCAGTCAGGCGTGCACGGGCTCGGCTTCGCCCGCCTCGTACGGCACGACGAACGCGAGGCCTACATCGCCGCGCAACGCGCACGCTATGGCGACGCATTCGCCATCCATCCCGCTGGCGAACGCAGCGAGTACGTGGTCATCGACATCCTGTATCCGGATGCGCCAGGCATGCGGCCGCTGCTCGGCAAGGACGTGATGGCCGAAAGCCAGCGCCGCGACGCCATCGAGTCCGCGCGCGACAGTGGCGAACTCGCCGCCGCGCCGCTGGTGGCACTGGGCGATGCCGCGAAAGGCAGCACCGGCGTCGCAGGGTTCCTGCTGTACGCACCGGTGTACGCCAATGCAGTCGCCGCGCGTGATGGCGTAGAGGCGCGCCGTCGCCTGCTACGCGGCTTCGCCACCGCCGGCTTCGGTTGGCAACAGGTGATGGAAGACGCGATCGGCCGCGCCGGCGGCAGCGAGTTCGACCTGCAGCTGTTGTCGCGTGGGCACGGGGATGCGCCGATCTTCCAGACCCGGGCACTGGCGCGTCGCCATGGCGACGATTGGCGACCGGCGTTCACGGCGCAGCGTGAACTCCGCCTGCTGGGCAGCGAGTGGCGTCTGGTCCTGAACTCGCCGCCCATGCACGAAGCGCTGCCCAGCCTCGTACCCATCGTGCTGCTGACGGCGTGCGGGATCGGCCTGGGGTTGCTGCTGTTCCTGCTGCTGCACAACCTGGCGCGCACGGAACGGCGCAGCCGTGCACTGCTGGATGCCGTCGCCGACCATTTGCCCGCGCTCATCGCGTACATCGACGGCAGTGGCCGCTACGGTTTCGCCAACCGTGCCTGCCGCGCCTGGTCGGGCACGCAGGAGGAATGGAGTGAGCGGCACATCGACGACGTGCATGCCACCGCGCCGGTGTTCCTTACCTCGCTCAAGCAGGCCATGCAGGACGGGACGCCGGACCACTGGATCGCGTGGGAGGCCGAACTGGGCCAACCCGCGCGTCCCGTGCACCTGTACCTGGTGCCGGACGTGGAGCCCGGCCGCAAGGTCGTTGGCTGGTACCTGATGGGCAACGACGTCAGTGAACAACGCCAGGCGCACCGTGAACTGGCGATGGCCCGCGACCACCTGAAGCGCGTCACCGACCGCCTGCCCGCCCTGATCGCGCAGTTCGACGCCGACCATCGACTGGTCTTCCACAACCGCGCCTTCGCCGAGCAGGTGCGGTGGCGAAGCCCACCCCGGGCCGGTGTCCACATGCGCGACCTGTTCGGTGAGGAAGCCTACCTGCGCCGCGCGCCGCACATCGAGATGGCGCTGTCGGGGCGCGATGGCGAATTCGAGAGCAGCTTCAGCACGACCGACGGCACGCGGAGGATGCACAGCTACTACACGCCGGACCTCGACGAAACCGGCAAGGCGTGCGGTTTCTTCGTCATGTCCGTCGACACCACCGAAAAGGCCCGCCTCGAACATGCCTTGCACGATGCCAACGAACTCGCCGAGGTCACCCTGACATCGATCAGCGAGGCCGTGATCACCGTGGATATCGAGCGTCGCGTGACCTACATGAACCCGGCAGCGGAAGCGCTGTGCGGCTGGCGCCTGGACCAGGCGCTGGGCCAGCCGCTGGACCAGGTCGCGCCGCTGGTGCGCATCCATGCACCCGCCGTAGACGAGGAAGAACCCCACGCGATGGGACAGCCGGGCGACCTGCAACTGGTGCGCCGGGACGACAGCCATCTGCTGGTCGAGCGTTCCCTGTCCTCCATCCACGACCGCGACGAGCGCATGGTCGGCACGGTAATGGTGTTGCGCGACATCACCGAATCCCGCGCACTCAGTTCGCGCATGACCTACCTGGCGCACCACGATGCGCTCACCGGCCTGCCCAACCGGCTGCAACTCAACGAGCGCCTGGGCCAGGCCATCACGCATGCCACCAATCACGGCAACGGTATCGCCGTGCTGTTCCTGGACCTGGACCTGTTCAAGCACGTCAACGACGCGCTCGGCCACCATATCGGCGACGAACTGCTGCAACAGGTAGCGCGCCGCATCCAGCGCAACATCGGCAATCTCGGCACGGTGTACCGCACCGGCGGCGACGAATTCGTGGTGCTGCTGCCCGACATCCTGACGCGTGATGGCGTACTGCAGATCGCAGACCGGCTCTTGGCGCTCGGTGGCACGCCCTACACCGTGGCATCGCACGAACTGCACCAGGCCTTCAGCATCGGCATCAGCCTGTTTCCGGAGGATGGCTACGACGCCGCCACGCTGATGATGCGTGCGGATGCTGCCATGTACCTGGCCAAGCGCAACGGCCGCAATGCCACGCGTTTCTACACACGCGAACTGGCGTCGAGCGTGGATGCCCGCATCGAACTGGAGAACAGCCTGCGCCGCAGCCTGCGCACGGGCGATCTTTCACTGCACTACCAGCCACAGATCGATCGCGTCAGCGGCCGCATCGTCGGCGTCGAAGGGCTTGCCCGCTGGCAGCGGGGCGACCGCCTGATGCTGCCGGGGGAGTTCCTGCCCATCGCCGAAGAGACCAACCTCATCGTCGACATCGATCAGTGGGCGATCCGCGCCGCGTGCCGGCAGAACCGGATCTGGCAGCAGGCGGGCCTTCCGCCGATCCGCGTCTCCGTGAACATCGCCGCCGCCAACTTCGACACGGACGATCTCGTGGACACGGTGGTGGAGGCGTTGCAGGACAGCGGACTGCGGGCGGAATTCCTCGAGCTGGAGGTCACCGAGACCACGCTCATGCGCGACGTGCAGCGCACTGATCGAACGTTGCGCGCGCTGAAGGCACTGGGCGTCCGCATTGCCATCGACGACTTCGGCACCGGCTTTTCCAGCCTCAGCTACCTGGGCAACTACGGCTTCAACGTGCTGAAGATCGACCAGTCGTTCGTCCGCGACGTATCCGAACCGAACCAGGCCGCCATCACGCGCGCCATCATCAGCCTGGCCGCACAGCTGCAATGCCGCACGATCGCCGAAGGCGTGGAAACACTCGAACAAGCCGCCTGGCTGGCCGCCAACGGCTGCGACGAGCTACAGGGCAACTACTTCAGCAAACCGGTACCGGCAGCGGAGTTTGCGAAGCTCTACGCGCGTGGAACGACCTGGAACATCCCGCAAACCGCGATGGCCGCGCCCGGGTCGTGACAACGGCTTCCGCGATGGATCAACGCGTGGACGGTGCGGCCAACTGATTCTGTTTGCGCACGATGCACATGGCGATCTCCAGCGACTGCTCGTAGTTGAGTCGCGGATCGACGGTGGAGCGGTACGCCCGCTCCAGATCCGCATCCGTCAGCTCGCGCGCGCCGCCCGTGCATTCCGTGACGTCTTCGCCGGTCAGCTCCAGGTGCGCGCCGCCGAGGCGCGTACCAGCCGCCGCGTGCAGGTCGAAGGATTGTTCGACCTCACTGCGCACGTTATCGAAACGACGCGTCTTGAACCCGTTGCTGGTGCTTTCGGTATTGCCATGCATCGGGTCGCAGACCCACAGCACGCGACGACCATCGCGGCGCACCGCGTCCAACAGCGGCGGCAGCTTGTCGGCGATCTGCGTCGCCCCCATGCGATGGATGAAGGTGAGGCGGCCCGCCTCGTCTTCCGGATTCAGCACGTCGATCAGGCGTAGCAGCTGGTCCGGCGTGACCGACGGACCGACCTTGATCGCGATGGGATTGCGCACGCCACGCAGGTACTCGACATGCGCACCGTCCACCGCCGCCGTGCGCATGCCGATCCACGGATAGTGCGTACTGAGGTTGAACCAGCCCCACTGGCGGGGCACTTCGCGCGTGAGCGCTTCCTCGTACGGCAGCAGCAGCGCTTCGTGCGAGGTGTAGAAGTCGATCCGGTTGAGGTTATGCACCTCGGACCCGGACAGGGTCTCCATGAACCTCACCGCGTCCCCGATCGACGCGACCATGTGCTGGTACTCGCCGGCCAGCGGCGAATAACCGACCCAGTTGAGATTCCAGTACTCGGGGTGGTGCAGATCTGCGAAGCCGCCATCGATCAGGGCGCGCACGAAGTTCATCGTCATCGCCGAGCGCGCGTGCGCCTTGATCATGCGGCGCGGATCGGGCACCCGCGCCTCGGCCGTGAAAGCCGGCGCATTGACCACGTCGCCGCGGTAGCTGGGCAGCGTGATGCCGTCGCGTGTTTCGGTATCCGCCGAACGTGGCTTGGCGTACTGCCCGGCGAAGCGCCCCACGCGCACGACCGGCAAGCGCAGGCCGTGCACCAGCACCAGGCTCATCTGCAGCAGCACCTTCAGCCGGTTCGAGATCAGGCCGGATTCGCAATCGCTGAAGTTCTCGGCGCAGTCACCGCCCTGCAGCAGGAACCGCTTGCCTTCCTGGGCTTCGGCCAGCTGCTTCTTGAGGGAAAAAATCTCCCATGACGTCACCAGCGGTGGCAGCTCGCGCAGCTCATCCAGCGCAGACGCAAGCGCATCGGCATCGGGATAGGTGGGCATCTGCATCGCCGGCCGCGCGCGCCAGCTGTCCGGCGCCCAGTTCGGCGGCAGACTGACGGCACGCAGGTTGCGATCGGACGGATTCATGGTGGACTCCTGGAGGCCCACCATCGTGCCAGATTGGTGCGCCGCGTCAAATCAGCGGAAGGTCGAGGTTCTGCGTGCGCGAAAACCGATCCAGAGCGCCCAGATCGCCAGCAGCACGAACCACACCAGGCTCCACATGGGCATGGTCAGTCCGAGGAAACTCCAGTCGATCGTGCTGCAGTCGCCCTTGGCCGCCAGCACCTTCCGCACGACACCCAGCCAGGTGTTGTTTTCGATCATGTAGTCCCAGCCAGGACCGCAGCTTGGCATCAGCGGCGGATACAGCTGGACCCACACGTGCTTGCCGGCAATGCCGATACCGGTCGCGGCACCAAGGAATGCCAGCACGCCGTACGCCTTGCGGCCGCCCGGCCGACGCGGGCCATGCAGCGCACCGAGCAGGAACAGAACACCCGTCGCCACGAAAGCCAGGCGCTGGAAGATGCAGAACGGACACGGCTCAAGCTGATGCACGAACTGCACATAAAGCGCATAGCCAAGCAGGCTCGCGCAGATGGCGAAACCCAGGAAGCACTGCGCGCGGAAACTCCAGCGAAGAGGATTCATTGGCACCGGTGAGGTGAGGTCTTGCTCGCATTATCCATGCGTAGCGTACCGGCCGTCACCCCTGCGGCGTCCCGTCGCAACCCGATTCGCGGAACACGACGTCCCTGAAACCAGAAACCCCGGCATTGGCCGGGGTTTCTGATTCCTTACGGAGGCGAGGCTTATTCCGCCGCCGCTTCCGGACGATCGACCAGCTCGACGTACGCCATCGGCGCGTTGTCGCCAGCGCGGAAACCGCACTTCAGGATGCGCAGATAGCCACCCGGGCGCGACTGGTAGCGCGGGCCGAGGGTGGTGAACAGCGTGCCGACGGCTTCCTTGTCGCGCAGGCGCGCGAACGCAAGGCGGCGATTGGCGACGCCATCGATCTTGCCGAGGGTGATCAGCGGCTCTGCGACGCGGCGCAGTTCCTTGGCCTTCGGGAGGGTGGTCTTGATCAGACCGTGCTTGATGAGCGAGGCGGCCATGTTGCGGAACATCGCTTCGCGATGGGCGCTGGTGCGGTTGAACTTGCGACCGGCTTTCTGGTGGCGCATGGGTTGGATTCCTGATGAATGGTGGGTCGTTGGACTTCGTTGTCGCCATCCAGGCGCTGGTGCAATGGACTGCGGGTGGTCCGAACCGGGCATCCTTGACCGGTGCGTCGCGGGCCTTCAGGTCCGTCGACGGAGGTAGTGCAGGTGAAACAGAGGAACTCCCGCGCGGACGCGGGAGTTCCGTGTCTCATCATCAGCCAAGCATGCCATGCTGGGCGACACCGGCCGGCGGCCAGTTCTCCAGCTTCATGCCCAAGGACAGGCCGCGCTGCGCCAGGACTTCCTTGATCTCGGTCAGCGACTTCTTGCCGAGGTTCGGGGTCTTGAGCAACTCCACTTCGGTCTTCTGGATCAGGTCGCCGATGTAGTAGATGCTCTCGGCCTTCAGGCAGTTGGCCGAACGCACCGTCAGCTCCAGGTCGTCGATCGGGCGCAGCAGCACCGGATCCACGCCACTGGCAGCCTGCTTCGGCGCGCCGCGGTCACGGTGCGTGAAGTCACCGAACACCGACAGCTGGTCGCTGAGGATGTCGGCGGCGGTGCGCACGGCTTCCTCGGCATCGATCGTGCCGTTGGTTTCGATGTCCAGGACCAGCTTGTCCAGGTCGGTGCGCTGCTCAACGCGCGCGGATTCCACCGCGTACGCGACGCGACGGACCGGCGAGAACGAGGCGTCCAGCACCAGACGACCGATCGTGCGGGTTTCCTCGTCCGGACGACGACGGGCGGCGGCCGGCTGGTAGCCGAAACCGCGCTCGATCTTCAGGCGCATGTTCAGCGCCGTGTCCTTGGTCAGGTTGCAGATGACCAGTTCCGGATTCAGGATTTCGACGTTGTGGTCGGTCTTGATGTCGCCGGCGGTCACCACGCCCGGGCCCTGCTTGGCCAGGCTCAGCGTGGAGGAGTCACCGGAGTGGATGCGGATGGCCACATCCTTCAGGTTCAACAGCACTTCCAGCACGTCTTCCTGCATGCCTTCGATGGTGCTGTATTCGTGCAGCACGCCATCGATCTCGACTTCGGTGATCGCGAAGCCGGGAATCGACGACAGCAGCACGCGGCGCAACGCATTGCCGAGCGTATGGCCGTAGCCACGCTCCAGCGGTTCGATGACCACCTTCGCGCGGTTGCCGGTCAGGCGCTCGATCTGCGGGCCGCGGGGGCGCAGCACTTGCTGAGTAATACCCGTCATGTTGCTTTGTCTCCTGCGGTCCCCCGGTCGCCCGGGGGTGCGTGAATGAATTACTTCGAGTACAACTCGACGATCAGCGCTTCGTTGATGTCGGCGGGCAAGTCCGAACGCGCCGGAACCGCCTTGAACACACCGCTGAACTTCTTCGCGTCGACTTCGACCCACGACGGGTTCAGGTCAAGCTGTTCGGCGACCGTCAGCGACTCCTGCACGCGGAGCTGCTTCTGGGCCTTCTCCGACAGCGCGATCGCGTCACCGGCCTTGATCTGGTACGACGGCAGGTTGACCGGCTTGCCATTGACCAGCACGCCACGGTGCGAGACCAGCTGGCGAGCGGCCGGACGGGTCACGGCGAAGCCCATGCGGTAGATGACGTTGTCGAGGCGGGTTTCCAGCAGCTGCAGCAGGTTCTCGCCCGTGTTGCCCTTCTTGGTCGAGGCCTTCTTGTAGTAGTTGCGGAACTGGCGCTCCAGCAAACCGTAGATACGCTTGACCTTCTGCTTCTCGCGAAGCTGGGTGGCGTAGTCGGACAGCTTGCCCTTGCGGGCGGTCGCGCCATGCTGGCCGGGCTTCTGCTCCAGCTTGCACTTGGAGTCCAGCGCACGGGCCGGGCTCTTGAGCGACAGGTCGGCGCCTTCACGGCGCGCGAGCTTACAGGTAGGACCGATATAACGAGCCATTTCTTATCGCCCCCTTAGACGCGACGCTTTTTCGGCGGACGGCACCCGTTGTGCGGGATTGGCGTCACGTCGATGATGTTGGTGATCTTGTAGCCCACGTTGTTCAACGAACGCACGGCCGACTCACGGCCCGGACCCGGGCCCTTGATGCGGACTTCCAGCGACTTCACGCCGTAGTCCAGTGCAGCACGGCCGGCTTTTTCGGCAGCGACCTGCGCCGCGAACGGCGTGGACTTGCGGGAACCGCGGAAACCGGCACCACCCGAGGTCGCCCACGAGAGCGCATTGCCCTGGCGGTCGGTGATGGTGACGATGGTGTTGTTGAACGAAGCGTGGACGTGGGCGACGCCATCGGTGATGACGCGCTTGATCTTCTTCTTGACTTTGGCAGCAGCTGGCTTGGCCATGATGGTCGCCCCTTACTTCTTGATGGCTTTGCGCGGACCCTTGCGGGTGCGAGCGTTGGTGCGGGTGCGCTGGCCACGCAGCGGCAAGCCGCGACGATGACGTAGGCCGCGGTAGCAACCCAGGTCCATCAGGCGCTTGATCGCGATGCCGACTTCACGGCGCAGGTCGCCCTCGACCACGTACTTGCCGACTTCGGCGCGCAGGCGCTCGACTTCCGGCTCCGACAGGTCGCGGATCTTGGTGGTCGAGGCGACGCCGGCGGCTTCGCAGACCTTCTTGGAACGGGTACGGCCAATGCCGAAAATGCTTTGCAAACCGACCCAGACATGCTTCTGGGCAGGCAGGTTGACACCTGCAATACGCGCCATGACGCGGTTCTCCAACTGTGAGTATTGGCCCGTGTACGAGCATCCCGGGCGGGATTCGCGCAGACAGGCGGAGTGAACTGGAAAGTGTAGCAAGACCCGGGATTGCTTGGAAGCCCGCGCCGGACAAGCCGGCGGTGGACCCGGCATGGGGAGTGTGCCCATGCTCCGGCGACGGAACCGGCCTGGTGCAGGTCAGGGTTGCCCCTTGCCCCGCCCCGCCCGCGCTACTCTGGCGCAGGGACTGGCTGATTCACACTTCCACGCCGGATCGCCGCGGAAGCCGCCCATCTAATTCAGTCGGCCGTGAGGGCCGGACTGGTGCAGGAAGACCCGCGATTATACCTCAGCTACGGGGAGCGAGACCGCCCCGCGAGCCGCCCTTCAGATTGGCCTTCTTCAGCAGGCTCTCGTACTGGTGGGACATCAGGTGCGCCTGGATCTGCGCGATGAAGTCCATCACCACCACGACGACGATCAGCAGCGACGTGCCACCGAAATAGAACGAGGTGCCGAGCTGCGTGCGCATGACTTCCGGCAGCAAGCAGACCGCCACCAGGTACATCGAACCGATTGCCGTCAGGCGCGTCAGCACGCCGTCCACGTAGTCCGCCGTGGCCTTGCCCGGACGGATGCCCGGGATCAGCGCGCCCGACTTCTTCAGGTTCTCGGCGGTTTCCTGCGAGTTGAATACCAGCGCGGTGTAGAAGAAGGCGAAGCCGATGATCATTGCCGCGAACACGATCATGTGCAGCGGCTCACCCGGGGCCAGCGCATTGGAGATGCGCTGCAGCCAGTTGGTGGCGCCGCTGTTCTGGCCGGACCACATCGCCAGCGTCGCCGGGAAAGCGAGGATACTGGACGCGAAGATCGGCGGGATCACGCCTGCCATATTGAGCTTGAGCGGGAGGAACGAGGTCTGGTTCATGTACGCGTTGCGGCCGCCCTGGCGGCGCGCGTAATTCACCGTGATCCGTCGTTGCCCGCGCTCGACGAACACCACGAGGAACGTGAAACCCAGCACCACCACCGCGATGATCAGCAGCGAGATGAAGCTCAGCGTGCCGTCACGGAAAGCGCCAACCGTCTGGATGACCGCGCCCGGCAGGCCGGCCACAATGCCTGCGAAGATGATCAGCGAGACGCCATTACCGATACCGCGCTCGGTGACCTGCTCGCCGATCCACATCAGGAAAATCGTGCCGGCGGTCAGTGCGACCACCGCAGTCAGCACGAAGCCCATGCCCGGCGCGTACACAACCGGCATGCCGCCCGGGGCAACCTGATTCTGCAGCGCGGTCGCGATGCTGCCGCCCTGCACGATCGCCAGCAGCACGGCGCCAATGCGCGAGTACTGGGTAATCTTGCGACGACCGGACTCGCCTTCCTTCTGCAGCGCCTTCAGACTCGGGAAGATATGCACACCCAACTGCATCACGATCGATGCCGAGATGTAGGGCATGACGTTCAGCGCGAAGATGCTGAAACGGTGCAGGGCGCCGCCCGAGAACATGTTGAACATGTCCACGATGCCGCCGCCCTGCGCCTGCATCATCGCAAGCATGGCATCGGGATTGACGCCCGGGACCGGGATGAAACAACCGATCCGGTAGACGATCAGTGCACCCAGCACGAACAGCAGGCGCTGGCGGAGTTCGGTGAACTTGCCTGCGCCTGCCAGCGCACCGGCGGCATTACCCTGCGCCATGCGTCCGTTACTCCTGCACGCTGCCGCCGGCAGCCTCGATGGCGGCCTTGGCACCGGCCGTGGCGGCTACGCCCTTCAGCACGAACTTCTTGGTCAGCTCGCCCTTCTTGACGATCTTGGCGCGCTTGGCGGTGCTGGGCACAAGCTTGGCGGCACGCAGCGCGGCGAAGTCGATCTCGCCCGCTTCCAGCTTTTCCAGCTGGTACGACAGCACTTCGGCGCAATCCAGCTTCAGCTTGGAGCGGAAGCCAACCTTCGGCAGGCGCTTGACCAGCGGCATCTGGCCGCCTTCGAACTTCGCCTTGATCTTGCCCTTGCCGGCGCGCGCGAACGAGCCTTTGTGGCCACGACCGGCGGTCTTGCCCAGACCGGAACCGATACCACGACCGACGCGGGTGCGTTCGGTACGGGCGCCGTCGGCGGGCTTCAGTGTGTTGAGACGCATGTTGATTACTCCTCGACCTTGACGAGGTAGTGAACCTTGGCGATCAGGCCGCGCACCTGCGGGCTGTCCTTCAGTTCACGCACATCGTTGAGCTTGTTCAGGCCCAGCGCCTTCACCGACAGGCGGTGACGCGACTGGGAACCACGCAGGCCGCGCACCAGGCGCACCTTGACGGTCTTGTTGGACTCGTTAGCCATTGAGGAGTTCCTCCACCTTCTTGCCGCGCTTGGCCGCAATGCGGGTCGGCGACTGCATGTCGCTCAGGCCCTTCAGCGTGGCGCGCACCAGGTTGATCGGGTTGCGCGAACCGACGGCCTTGGCCAGCACGTTCTTCACGCCCACCGCTTCCAGCACTGCGCGCATGGCGCCGCCGGCGATGACGCCCGTACCTTCGGAGGCCGGCTGCATGTACACACGCGCCGCACCGTGACCAGCCTTCACCGGGTGCCACAACGTACCGTTGTTCAGGTCCACGTTGAGCATGCCCTTGCGGGCATATTCCATCGACTTCTGGATGGCGACCGGCACTTCGCGCGCCTTGCCGTAACCGAAACCGATCTTGCCGTTGCCGTCGCCCACCACCGTCAGTGCGGTGAAGGTGAACTGGCGGCCGCCCTTGACGGTCTTGCTGACGCGGTTGACCGCGACCAGCTTTTCGATCATGCCGTCGTCGACTTTCTCTTCGCGGTTACGGTCGCGATCGCGGCCCCGCGGCTGACGTTCTTCTGCCATTGCTTGAATTCCTTGGTTGATGAGGTATGTACGGCTTTGCCGCTTATGGTTGTGGTGTGAAGCGGTGCTGCAACGATCGGTACAGAAGATCGATCGCGCCCGGCGCAACCCGCGCCGGCAGGACAAGGCATGGGGTCGCCCCCATGCCTTTCAGGATTAGAACTGCAGGCCGCCTTCGCGGGCCGCATCGGCCAGGGCCTTGATGCGGCCGTGGTAGCGGTAACCCGAACGGTCGAACGCGATCTTTTCGATGCCTTCGGCCTTGGCGCGCTCAGCGATGACCTTGCCCACGCGGGCAGCGGCGTCGGTGTTCTTGCCGTTCTTCAGGCCATCATTGACATCGGACTGCAGCGTGCTCGCCGACGCGATGACCTTGGAGCCATCGGCGGTGAACAGCTGGGCATAGATGTGCTGGCCGGTGCGCAGCACCGACAGGCGCGGCACGCCGAGCTCGCGGATGTGCGCGCGGGTCGACTTGGCACGACGCAGACGGGCGGTGTTCTTGATGCTCATGATCTGGTTCCTCGAAGCCGAAAGCCCGGTTAGGCCTTCTTCGCTTCCTTGCGGATGATGGTTTCGTCGGAGTACTTCACGCCCTTGCCCTTATAGGGTTCCGGCGGACGGAAACCGCGGATCTTGGCGGCGACTTCACCAACGCGCTGCTTGTCGGCGCCCTGCACCAGGATTTCGGTCTGGGTCGGGGTGACGATGGTGATGCCTTCCGGCGTCTTGAACAGGATCGGGTGGGAGAAACCCAGCGACAGGTTCAGGTCCTTGCCCTGCATCGCGGCGCGGTAACCCACGCCGACCAGCTCGAGCTTGCGCTCGAAACCGTCCGACACGCCCTTGACCATGTTGGCCAGGATCGCGCGGATGGTGCCGGTGATGGCGTCGTCGGCCGGCGTGACCGGCGACAGGTTCACCGTACCGTTGTCGACGTTCAGTTCGACGCCGGCCGGCTTGGCGATGGACAGGGTGCCCTTCGGGCCCTTGACGTTGAGGGTCTCGCCCTGGGCATTCAGTTCGACGCCCTTCGGGAGATTGATCGGCTTCTTGGCTACGCGGGACATGTGTGGGCTCCTTCGCTTAGGCCACGAAGCACAGGACTTCACCACCCACGCCGGCCGCACGGGCCTGCGCATCGGTCATGATGCCCTTCGAGGTAGAGATGATGGCGACGCCGAGGCCACCGAGGACCTTGGGCAGTTCAGCCTTGCCACGGTACTGGCGCAGGCCCGAGCGGGACACGCGGCTCAGCTTCCCGATGACCGGCTTGCCTTCGAAATACTTCAGGACGATTTCGAGCTCGGCCTTGTTGTTCTCGGTCGGCGTCACGCGGACGTCGCCGACATAGCCTTCGGCCTTGAGAACGTTGGCGATCGAGGTCTTGATCTTGGAGGACGGCATCTTCACCGTCGGCTTGCCAACAGCGGCGGCATTGCGAATGCGCACCAGCATGTCGGCGATGGGATCAGTCATGCTCATGAGAGTCTGCCTTATGAGTAGCACCGATATCCGCTTTCGCGAAAATCTTGTGTTGTCCCTGGAACCCCCCCAGGCGGGCGGCTGGTTCACCAGCCCTCCCCCGGCCAAGCCGTGGGAGCCGAACATTGTACAACAACAAGTCCGGCATGTGCCGGACTTGTCTTGCCATCCAGGGAGATGCCCGCTTTCGCAGGACCTCCCGGCGTGGTTACCAGCTGGCCTTGCGCAGGCCGGGCACGTCGCCGTTCATGGTGGCCTTGCGCAGCATGTTGCGGCCCAGGCCGAACTTGCGGTACACGCCGCGCGAACGACCGGACAGCTCGCAGCGGTTGCGCTGGCGGCTCGGCGAGGAGTCGCGCGGCAGCTTCTGCAGCTTGACGACCGCGTCGGCCTTCTCTTCGTACGAGGCGTTCTGGCTGGAGATGATCTTCTTCAGCGCGTCACGCTTCGCGGCGTACTGCTTGGCCAGCTTTTCCCGCTTGATGTCGCGGTTGACCATCGAGGTCTTTGCCATGATGTCGTTTTCCTAGCGAATCAGTTGCGGAACGGGAACTTGAACGCTTCGAGCAGCGCCTTGGCTTCGGCGTCGTTCTTGGCGGTCGTCGTGATGGCGATATCCATGCCGCGGATCGCGTCGACGGCGTCGAAGTCGATTTCCGGGAAGATGATCTGCTCCTTCACGCCCATGTTGTAGTTGCCACGACCGTCGAACGAACGGCCGGACACGCCACGGAAGTCGCGGACGCGCGGCAGCGAGATGCTGATCAGGCGGTCCAGGAATTCGTACATCTTGGCGCGACGCAGCGTGACCTTGCAGCCGATCGGCCAGCCATCGCGGATCTTGAACGAAGCCACCGACACGCGGGACTTGGTCGTGATCGGCTTCTGGCCGGTGATCTTGGCCAGGTCGGCCACGGCGTTTTCCAGGATCTTCTTGTTGGTCGCCGCTTCACCCACACCCATGTTGATGGTGATCTTGGTGATCTTCGGCACTTCCATCGGATTGGTGTAGCCGAACTTCTTCATCAGAGCCGGCGCCACTTCTTCCTTGTAGATTTTTTCGAGACGGGTGGTCATGTCATTCCTCAGGCGTCGAGCGCCTCACCGCTGGAGCGGAACACACGCAGTTTGCGTCCATCCTCCAGCACCTTGAAACCGATACGCTCGCCCTTGCCCGTTGCCGGGTTGAACAGCGCGACATTGGAAATGTGGATCGAGGCTTCGCGCTCGACCACGCCACCAGCCACGCCGGCCTGGGGGTTCGGCTTGGTGTGGCGCTTGACGATGTTGACGTTGGACACGACCACGCGGTCACCGTCCACACGCACCACATCGCCCTTCTTGCCCTTGTCCTTGCCGGCGGTGACGACCACCTGGTCGCCCTTCTTGATACGGTTTGCCATTTCTATGTCCTCCGCTCAGAGCACTTCAGGCGCGAGCGAAACGATCTTCATGAACTTCTCGGAACGCAGCTCGCGGGTTACGGGCCCGAAGATGCGGGTGCCGATCGGCTCCTGCTTGTTGTTCAGCAGGACGGCGGCATTGCCATCGAAGCGGATCAGCGAACCGTCCGGGCGACGAACGCCCTTGCGGGTGCGCACGACCACGGCGTCGTAGACTTCGCCCTTCTTGACCTTGCCGCGCGGAATGGCGTCCTTGACGGTCACCTTGATGATGTCGCCGATGCCGGCATAACGGCGCTTCGAGCCGCCCAGCACCTTGATGCACATCAGTTCCTTGGCGCCGGAGTTGTCGGCCGCGTCAAGGTAGCTCTGCATCTGGATCATGATTCAGATCTCCTTTTATTCAGCCGCACGGGTGATGATTTCCACCACGCGCCAGTTCTTGGTCTTGGACATCGGGGCAATCTCGGTCACGCGCACCACGTCGCCTTCCTTGCAGCTGTTGTCCGCGTCGTGCGCGTGCAGCTTCGTGGAACGC
Source organism: Pseudoxanthomonas mexicana (assembly GCF_001556105.1). Taxonomy (GTDB): domain Bacteria; phylum Pseudomonadota; class Gammaproteobacteria; order Xanthomonadales; family Xanthomonadaceae; genus Pseudoxanthomonas_A; species Pseudoxanthomonas_A mexicana_A. Next base: position 37,710 of record NZ_LSIF01000027.1, read on the forward strand.
TTGATGTACTTGCCGTACAGGGCGTGCTTGACCTGACGCTCCACCAGGATGGTGACCGTCTTGTCCATCTTGTTGCTGACGACGCGGCCTTCGATGGTGCGTTGCGCTTTGTCTTTGTTATCGCTCATCTTGGTCGCTCCTTACTTCTGGCTGCCCAGCAGGGTCTTGACGCGAGCGATCTCGCGGCGGACCCGGCGGGTTTCATGCGTCTTCGGCAGCTGGCCGGTCACCTTCTGCATGCGCAGGGAGAATTGCTCCTTGCGCAGTTCGGTCAGGTGCGCCTTCAGCTCGTCGGCCGATTTCTCGCGGAGTTGCTTGAGTTCCATTAGCGCACCGTCCGGGTCACGAAAGTGGTGGTGACCGACAGCTTGGCCGCGGCCAGGCGGAACGCCTCGCGCGCGATGTCCTCGCTGACGCCTTCGATTTCATAGATCATGCGGCCCGGCTGGATCTGGGCGACCCAGTACTCGACGTTGCCCTTACCGGAACCCATGCGGACTTCGATTGGCTTCTTGGTGATGGGCTTGTCGGGGAACACACGGATCCACATCTTGCCGCCACGCTTCACGTAACGGCTGATGGAACGACGCGCTGCCTCGATCTGGCGAGCGGTCAGCTGACCGTGCGCCGTGGCCTTCAGGCCGTACTCGCCGAAACTGACGAGGTTGCCGCTCCAGCTCAGGCCTTCATTACGGCCCTTGTGCATTTTGCGGTACTTGGTTCGCTTGGGTTGCAACATGACTGATTACCTCGCGTCGCGGTCACGAGCCGGGCGCGACGGACGTTCGCTGCGCTCGGGGCGCGCGTCGTCCTGCTTCTCCTGACCCACCTGGCTGAAATCGAAGATCTCGCCCTTGTAGACCCACACCTTGATGCCGATGATGCCGTAGGTGGTCTTCGCCTCGGCAAAACCGTAATCGATGTCGGCACGCAGCGTGTGCAGCGGCACACGGCCTTCGCGGTACCACTCCGAACGGGCGATTTCTGCACCGTTCAAGCGGCCGGCTACGTTGACCTTGATGCCCAGGGCACCCAGGCGCATCGCGTTGCCGACGGCGCGCTTCATGGCGCGGCGGAACATGATGCGGCGTTCCAGCTGCTGCGCGATCGACTCGGACACCAGCTGCGCGTCCAGCTCGGGCTTGCGCACTTCGGTGACGTTGATGTGCGCCGGGACGCCCATCAGATCGCTCACTTCCTTGCGCAGCTTCTCGATGTCCTCACCGCGCTTGCCGATCACCACGCCCGGACGGGCGGTGTGGATGGTCACGCGGGCGGTCTTGGCCGGACGCTCGATCAGGATCTTGGAGATACCTGCCTGCGCCAGCTTCTTGCGAAGCATCTCGCGCACCTTGAGGTCCGCGGCGAGGTACTCGGCGTAGTCACGCTTGTTGGCGAACCACTTGGAATTCCAGTCCTTGGAAATGCCCAGGCGGATACCGGTCGGATGAACTTTGTGACCCATGTTTATTTACCCTCGCCCACGACCACGGTGATGTGGCTGGTGCGCTTCAGAATGCGGGTACCACGGCCTTTGGCACGGGCCATGAAACGCTTCAGCATCGGACCTTCGTCGACCATGATGGTCTTGACCTTCAGCTCGTCGACGTCGGCGCCCTGGTTGTTCTCGGCATTCGCGATGGCGGACTCCACGACCTTCTTGATCAGGTGGGCAGCCTTCTTGTCCGAGAATTTCAGCAGGTTGACGGCGCGTTCGGCTGGCAGGCCACGCACCTGGTCAGCGACCAGGCGGGCCTTCTGCGGGGAGATGCGCGCGGTGCGCAGGATGGCTTTCGCTTCCATGGTCACTCTCCTTACTTCTTGCCGCCGGCTTTCTTGTCGCCACCGTGACCCTTGAAGGTACGGGTGACGGCAAATTCGCCGAGCTTGTGGCCGACCATGTTCTCGTTGACCAGCACCGGAACGTGGTTCTTGCCGTTGTGGATGGCGATCGTGAAACCCACCATTTCCGGCAGGATCATCGAGCGACGCGACCAGGTCTTGATCGGCTTCTTGCTGCCGCCCGCGGCCTCCACCTTCTTGACGAGGTGGTGATCGACGAACGGGCCCTTCTTGAGTGAACGTGCCATGGTCGATTAGCCCCTACGATCGCGGACGATGAATTGCTGCGTGCGCTTGTTCTTGCGCGTCTTGTAACCCTTGGTCGGCACACCCCAGGGGGTGACCGGGTGCGGGTTACCCTGGCCAGCCTTGGCTTCACCACCACCGTGCGGGTGATCGACCGGGTTCATGGCTGCACCGCGAACGGTCGGCTTGACACCGCGCCAGCGCTTGGCGCCGGCCTTGCCGAGCTTCTCCAGGCTGTGCTCATCGTTGCCGACTTCGCCCACCGTGGCGCGGCATTCGACCTGCACCTTGCGCATTTCGCCGGAGCGAAGACGCAGCGTGGCGAAACCCTGCTCGCGAGCGACCAGTTGCACCGCGGCGCCAGCGGCACGGGCGATCTGTGCACCCTTGCCCGGCTTCAGTTCGATGCCGTGGATCGTCGTACCGACCGGGATGTTGCGCAGCGGCAGCGTGTTGCCGGCCTTGATCGGCGCATCGCTACCGGCGATGACCTGGTCACCGGCCTTCAGGCCCTTGGGGGCGATGATGTAGCGACGCTCGCCATCGACGTAGCACAGCAACGCGATGTGCGCCGTGCGGTTGGGATCGTATTCGATCCGCTCCACGCGCGCCGGGATGCCTTCCTTGTCGCGCTTGAAGTCGATGAGACGGTAGTGCTGCTTGTGGCCACCGCCGATATGACGGGTGGTGATGCGACCGTGGTGGTTGCGACCGCCGGACTTGCTCTGCTTTTCCAGCAGCGCAGCATGCGGGGCACCCTTGTGCAGGTCAGGCGTCACCACGCGGACCGCCGAACGGCGACCGGGAGAGGTGGGTTTGAATTTCATCAATGGCATGTGGGTCTACCTCAGGCCTTGGCCGACACGTCGATGGCCTGGCCATCGGCCAGACGCACGTACGCCTTGCGCCAGTCGCCGCGACGGCCGGCGCGATTACGGAAGGACTTGTTCTTGCCCTTGACGTTGACCACGTTGACCGCCTCGACCTTGACGTCGAACAGTTGCTCGACCGCGGCCTTCACATCGGCCTTGGTGGCATCGTTCGAGACTTCGAAGACGTATTGATTGGAGAGTTCCTGCAGGCGCACGGTCTTTTCGGAGACGCGCGGAGCACGCAGCACGGCAAAAATCTTTTCATTGCTGATCATGCCAGCCACTCCTCGATCTTCTTGACGGCGTCGGCCGTGATCAGCACGGAGTCGGCACCGACCAGCGCCGCCGGATCCAGTCCCTGCACGTCGCGCACTTCCACATAGGGAAGGTTGCGGGCGGACAGATAGAGGTGCTCGGAAGCATCCTCGGTGACGATCAGCGGACGCTTGCCCAGATCAAAGCCTTTCAACTTCTCGATCAGGGCGCTGGTCTTGGTGGCGTCCACGTCGAACGTTTCCACGACCTTCAGGCGGTTCTGACGGTTCAGCTCGGACAGGATCGAGCTGATGGCCGCGCGGTACATCTTGCGGTTGACCTTCTGCGCGAAGCTGCGCGGCTTCGCCGCGAAAGTCACGCCGCCGCCGACGAAGATCGGCGCGGTCAGGGCGCCGTGACGAGCACCGCCACCCTTCTGCTTCTTGGACTTCTTGGTGGTGCCGTTGACTTCGGCGCGCGTCTTCTGCGCCTTGGTACCGGCACGACCGGCGTTGCGGTAGGCAACGACGACCTGGTGGACCAGATCTTCGCTGAATTCGCGGCCGAACACGTCGTCGGAGACCGACAGCTTGTTGGCGCTACCTGTAATGGCTAGTTCCATGGTCGTTCTCCTCAACCCTTGCTTGCCGGACGCACGATCACGTCACCACCCGGCGCACCCGGCACGGCGCCGCGAACGGCGATCAGGCCGCGCTCGGCGTCCACGCGGACGACTTCCAGGTTCTGCGTGCTCTGCTGCACGGCACCCATGTGGCCAGACATCTTCTTGCCCGGAAACACGCGGCCCGGCGTCTGGCGCTGACCCAGCGAACCCGGCGCGCGATGCGACAGCGAGTTACCGTGGGTAGCGTCACCCATGCGGAAGTTCCAGCGCTTGATGGTGCCCTGGAAGCCCTTGCCCTTGGTGACGCCCTGGACGTCGACGATCTGGCCGACTTCAAAGATGTCAGCCTTGATCTCGCCGCCGACGGCGAAGTCGCCCAGCTTGTCGGCTTCCACGCGCAGCTCCCACAGGCCACGACCGGCTTCGACCTTGGCCTTGGCCAGGTGACCGGCGACCGGCTTGGTGATCAGCGAGGCGCGACGGGTACCCACGACGACCTGCACGGCGCTGTAGCCGTCGGTTTCGGGGGTCTTGATCTGGGTGATGCGGTTCGGAGTAGCTTCGATCAGCGTCACCGGAATGGACTTGCCATCTTCGGTGAACACGCGGGTCATGCCAGCCTTGCGGCCGACGAGACCCAACGAATATTTCTTCGCGGTCATGGTCGTGGGCCTCAGGTCAACTTGATCTGCACGTCGACGCCAGCCGCGAGCTCGAGCTTCATCAGCGCGTCCACGGTCTTGTCGTTGGGGTCGACGATGTCGAGCACGCGCTTGTGCGTGCGGGTCTCGTACTGGTCACGCGCGTCCTTGTCGACGTGCGGGGAAACCAGGATGGTGTAGCGCTCGATCTTGGTCGGCAGCGGGATCGGGCCGCGCACTTGCGCGCCGGTCCGCTTGGCCGTCTCTACGATCTCGCTGGCCGAGCGGTCGATCAGACGATGATCGTACGCCTTGAGCCGGATTCGGATCTTTTGGTCCGCCATGACGGTGTTCCTTCGTTAAAGAGCGACGGGCGCGGCCTCTGGGATGCCTTGCCCCGGTTAGTCCAAGCTGTTCCAGCTCCCCACCGGCCGCGCGGACTCCACGGACGGGCAGCGCCGGATTCGGCTGGGGATTCTTCCTGAAAAACTAGGCGAGCCGGTAAACCGGCCCGCCCAGACAAGAAAGTATAGGACGCGTGACACACCCCGTCAACCACCGGGGCGCCCTGCCGAGCTTGGAAGCCTGCAGGCAAGCACGCGACACTCCGTGTCTGGCGAACACGAGGCACTTCCTGCGCCTCTTTTCGCGGTAGAACCAGCGGCCTCCCAGGGGGCGCTGGCAGATCATGCGATTCCTTTCGGGCCAACAGGCCTTCAAGGGGCGCGCATGATAGCGCAGGTTCTGCTGTTTTGCAGCATCTTGATACCCCTGACGGGAAGATTTCTGCAAAAAAAGGCGGACCGAGGTTCCGGTCCGCCCTTGTCGCTGTCCGGCGAACCCGTCGCCGGGACCGCAGGGGCTTACTTCAGGATCTTGGCCACCACACCGGCGCCGACCGTACGGCCACCTTCGCGGATCGCGAAGCGCAGGCCATCGTCCATCGCCACCGGGTTGATCAGGGTGACCACCATCTTGATGTTGTCGCCCGGCATCACCATTTCCACGCCTTCCGGCAGGGTCACGGCACCCGTGATGTCGGTGGTGCGGAAGTAGAACTGCGGACGGTAGCCCTTGAAGAACGGGGTGTGGCGACCGCCTTCGTCCTTGCTCAGCACATAGACTTCGGCTTCGAACTCGGTGTGCGGGGTGATCGAACCCGGCTTGGCCAGCACCTGGCCACGCTCCACGTCGTCACGCTTGGTGCCGCGCAGCAGCAGACCTGCGTTGTCGCCCGCCTGACCCTGGTCCAGCAGCTTGCGGAACATTTCCACGCCCGTGACCGTGGTCTTCTGGGTCGGACGAATACCGACGATTTCGATTTCCTCGCCCACCTTGATCACGCCGCGCTCGATACGACCGGTCACCACGGTGCCGCGGCCCGAGATCGAGAACACGTCTTCCACCGGCATCAGGAACGGCTTGTCGACGTCACGCTCCGGGGTCGGGATCCAGCTGTCCAGTGCATCGACCAGCTTCAGGATCGCCGGCACGCCGATCTCGCTCTGGTCGCCTTCCAGCGCCAGGCGGGCCGAGCCCGAGATGATCGGGGTGTCGTCGCCCGGGAACTCGTACTTGCTCAGCAGTTCGCGGACTTCCATCTCCACCAGTTCCAGCAGCTCGGCGTCGTCCACCATGTCGGCCTTGTTCAGGAACACGACGATGTACGGCACACCGACCTGACGCGAGAGCAGGATGTGCTCACGGGTCTGCGGCATCGGGCCGTCAGCGCCGAGCACACCAGGATCGCGCCGTCCATCTGGGCGGCACCGGTGATCATGTTCTTCACGTAGTCGGCGTGACCCGGGCAATCCACGTGCGCGTAGTGGCGGTTGGCGGATTCATATTCCACGTGTGCCGTCGAGATCGTGATGCCGCGCGCCTTCTCTTCCGGCGCCGCGTCGATCGCGTCATAGGCCTTGAACTCGCCACCGAAACGCTCCGCGCCGATCTTCGTCAGCGCCGCCGTCAGCGTCGTCTTGCCGTGGTCAACGTGACCAATCGTGCCCACGTTCACGTGGGGCTTGGTGCGTTCGAACTTACCCTTTGCCATTGTCTTCTACCTTGTCATTCGTGATTCGTGACGGGAATGCCAAGCGTCGCGATCGCGACGCCTGGCCCCATTGCTTAGTTCTTCTTGACGACCGCGTCAGCGATGTTGGCCGGCGCTTCCGCGTAGTGGTCGAACTCCATCGAGAACGTCGCGCGACCCTGCGACATGGAGCGCAGCGTGGTGGCGTAGCCGAACATTTCGCCCAGCGGCACCATCGCGGCGATCACCTTGCCGGACGGACTGTCGTCCTGACCCTGCAGGATGCCGCGACGACGGCTCACGTCGCCCATCACGTCACCCAGATAGTCTTCCGGGGTGACGATCTCGACCTTCATCATCGGCTCCAGCAGGACCGGCTGGGCCTTGCTGAACGCTTCCTTGAAGGCCATCGAACCGGCGACCTTGAACGCCATTTCGTTGGAGTCGACGTCATGGAACGAGCCGTCAACCGCCTTGATGGCGATGTCGACCACCGGGAAGCCGGCGAGCGGACCGCTCTTCAGTGCATCTTCAATGCCCTTCCCTGCCGCAGCGACGTATTCCTTCGGCACCACGCCACCGACGATGGCGCTCTCGTACGAGAAGCCGACACCACGCTCGACCGGCGACATCTCGATGACGATGTGGCCGTACTGGCCGCGCCCGCCCGACTGGCGCACGAACTTGCCTTCCTGCTTGACGGCCTTGCGGATCGTCTCGCGGTAGGCCACCTGCGGCTTGCCGACGTTGGCTTCCACGTTGAACTCGCGCTTCATGCGGTCCACCAGGATTTCCAGGTGCAGCTCGCCCATGCCGGAGATGATCGTCTGGCCGGACTCTTCGTCCGTCTTGACGCGGAACGACGGATCTTCCTGCGCCAGACGACCCAAGGCCAAACCCATCTTTTCCTGGTCCGACTTGGTCTTCGGCTCCACCGCCATCGAGATGACGGGCTCCGGGAACACCATGCGCTCCAAGGTGATGATGTGATCGAGCGAGCACAGCGTGTCGCCGGTCGTCACGTCCTTCAGGCCGACGGCCGCAGCGATGTCGCCCGCGCGCACCTCCTTGATCTCATCGCGCTGGTTGGAGTGCATCTGCAGGATGCGACCCACGCGTTCCTTCTTCGACTTGACCGGGTTGTACACCGCGTCGCCGGAGTTCAGCACGCCCGAGTAGACGCGGAAGAACGTCAGCGAACCCACGAACGGATCCGTCATGATCTTGAACGCCAGCGCCGAGAACGGCTCGCTGTCGCCCGCCTTGCGGCTGTCTTCCTTTTCGTTCTCGTCGATGCCCTGCACCGGCGGACGATCGGTCGGCGACGGCAGCAACTGGATCACGCCGTCGAGCATGGCCTGCACGCCCTTGTTCTTGAACGCCGAGCCGCAGTAGACCGGAATCACTTCCACCTTCAGCGTACGCTCGCGCAGACCGGCGATGATCTCGGCTTCGGACAGGTCGCCCTCATTGAGGTACTTGTCCATCAGCTCTTCGCTGGCTTCGGCCGCGGCCTCCACCATGAAGGCACGATCGGCCGCCGCCTTGTCGGCCAGCTCCGCCGGGATGTCGCGGTATTCGAACTTGGTGCCCTGTGAAGCGACATCCCAGTGGATGTACTTCATCTTCAACAGGTCGATGACGCCCTCGAAGCCGTCCTCGGCACCGACCGGCACCTGCATCGGCACCGGGTAAGCACCCAGGCGCGCCTTCAGCTGGTCGACGACCTTGGCGAAGTCGGCACCGGTACGATCCATCTTGTTGACGAACGCGAGACGCGGCACGGCGTACTTGTTCGCCTGGCGCCACACGGTCTCGGACTGCGGCTGCACGCCGCCCACGGCGCACAGCACGAACACCGCGCCGTCGAGCACGCGCAGCGAACGCTCGACTTCGATGGTGAAGTCGACGTGGCCGGGGGTATCGATGATGTTGAAGCGGTGCTGCGGCAGGGACTTGTCCATGCCGGTCCAGAACGCCGTGGTGGCGGCAGACGTGATGGTGATGCCGCGCTCCTGCTCCTGCTCCATCCAGTCCATGGTCGCGGCGCCGTCGTGCACTTCACCGATCTTGTGGCTGACGCCGGTGTAGAACAGGATGCGCTCGGACGTGGTGGTCTTGCCGGCGTCGATGTGCGCCATGATGCCGAAATTGCGGTAACGCTCGATGGGAGTGGTGCGAGCCACGACAGTCTCTCTTTTCTGATGGAGGGCCAGCGGGATGCCTGGGCCTTCCGTGGAGGGCGATCTTTAGATGGCCGAATGCCGCCTTTCGGCGGCCTTCGGGGTCGGAACGCGAAATCGCGTCCCAAGGGCACCTAGATGGTGCCGAAGGCCCTTGCTTGCAAGGGCCCGCAGGCCGTTACCAGCGATAGTGTGCGAACGCCTTGTTCGCTTCCGCCATGCGGTGGGTCTCTTCACGCTTCTTGATGGCGCCGCCACGGTTTTCCGAGGCATCCATCAGTTCGGCCGCCAGCTTGCGTGGCATGGTGTTCTCGCCACGCTTGCGGGCGGACTCGATCAACCAGCGCATCGCCAGCGCCATGCGGCGCGAGGAACGCACTTCGACCGGCACCTGATAGGTGGCACCACCGACGCGGCGCGACTTCACTTCGACCGCCGGGGACACATTGTCAAGCGCCTTCTCGACGAGTTCGAGGGCGTTGGGATTCTTTTCGCCGATGACGTCCATGGCGCCATACACGATCTTCTCGGCGACCGACTTCTTGCCGCTCAACATCACCATGTTGATGAAGCGGGCAATCGTCTGGCTGCCATGCTTGGGATCCGGCAGAACTTCACGTTGGGGGGCAGAGCCTTTGCGCGACATGATTCTTTTTCCTTAAGCCTTGGGACGCTTGGCGCCGTACTTGGAACGGCCCTGGCGACGCTTGGCGACGCCCGAGGCATCCAGCGAACCGCGCACGGTGTGGTAACGCACGCCCGGCAGATCCTTCACGCGGCCGCCGCGCACGAGCACCACGGAGTGCTCCTGCAGGTTGTGACCTTCACCACCGATGTAGCTGATGATTTCTTCCTGGTTGGTCAGGCGCACCTTGGCGACCTTGCGAAGCGCCGAGTTCGGCTTCTTCGGGGTCGTCGTGTAGACACGGGTGCACACGCCGCGACGCTGCGGGCAGTTGTCCAGTGCGGGCGACTGGCTCTTATACGTGGGGGCCTGCCGCGGCTTGCGGACCAGCTGATTGACGGTTGCCATAGTGGATTCTTCGTGTGAAGGCCGGAGCCTTGTTTGACATGAAAACGAAGGCAGGCCGTATCACGGCCCACCTAGACGGAAAAGTATAGCCGGCAACCCGCCCGACCGTCAACGCGACGGAGGTAGGTGCCTGCCAACTGACTGCGATCCCGCCCTTCCTGGGCCGAAAACGAGGCGCATCCTGCGCCTCTTTTCGTGGTCTGGGACGGCCCGAAGGCCGTCAGGTAGTACGGTTTAGCTGGCGCTGGACTCCTCGCCGGCTTCGTCGGTGGCGCTCACAGCTGCCGCAGGCGCGGCTTCCGTATTGCCACCCGACAGGGCGTTCACTTCGGCCTCGGTCAGACCCGAGGCATTGCGACGGCGCTGGTTGTGGTACGCCAGACCGGTACCGGCCGGAATCAGGCGACCCACGATCACGTTTTCCTTCAGGCCGCGCAGCGTGTCACGGGTGCCGCGGACCGCAGCCTCGGTCAGCACGCGGGTCGTCTCCTGGAACGACGCCGCCGAGATGAACGACTCCGTCGCCAGCGAGGCCTTGGTGATGCCCAACAGGACCGGATCGTACTTCGCGGGCAGCTCGTTACGGGCCAGCAGCTTGACGTTCTCTTCGATGAAGCGCTGCTTCTCGACCTGCTCGCCCGCCAGGAACTTGCTGCTGCCTGCGTCGGTGATTTCCACCTTGCGCAACATCTGGCGCGTGATCACTTCGATGTGCTTGTCGTTGATCTTCACGCCCTGCAGGCGATAGACGTCCTGGATTTCCTTGACCAGGTAGGCTGCCAGCGGCTCGACACCCAGCAGACGCAGGATGTCCTGCGGGCTCGGCTCGCCGTCCACGATGGTTTCGCCCTTGGCCACGTGCTCGCCTTCGAACACGATGATCTGGCGGAACTTCGGGATCAGCTCTTCGTGTTCCGAACCATCGGTGTCCTTGATGATCAGGCGCTGCTTGCCCTTGGTGTCCTTGCCGAAGCTGATGATGCCGGAGCGCTCGGCCAGGATGGCCGGGTCCTTCGGCTTGCGGGCTTCGAACAGATCGGCCACGCGCGGCAGACCACCGGTGATGTCGCGGGTCTTGGAGGCTTCCTGCGGCACCTTGGTGACCACGTCACCGACGCCGACGGGCGCGCCGTCCTGCAGGTTGACGATCGATCGCGGCGGCAGCAGGTACTGTGCCGGCAGATCGGTCCCGGGGATGCTCAGGTCCTTGCCATCCTTGTTCACGATGCGGACGATCGGGCGCAGGTCCTTGCCCTGCGAGCCACGACGCTTCGGATCGGTGATCTCGCGCGACGCGAGGCCGGTGAGGTCGTCGGTCTTCTCGATGACGGTGACGCCATCGACGAAGTCCACGAAACGCACGAAGCCGGCGACTTCCGACACGATCGGGTGGTTATGCGGGTCCCAGTTGGCCACGGCCTGGCCGGCGGTGATCTGGTCGCCGTCCTTGACGTTGATGGTGGCGCCGTACGGCAGCTTGTAGCGCTCGCGCTCGCGGCCATGGCCATCGAGCACCGACAGTTCGCCCGAGCGCGACACCGCGACCAGGCTGCCGTTCGCGTGTTCGACGAACTTCAGGTTGTTGAACTTGATCGAGCCGGTCGTCTTGACGGTGATGTTGTCCACGGCGGCGGCACGCGACGCCGCACCACCGATGTGGAACGTACGCATGGTCAGCTGGGTGCCGGGCTCGCCGATCGACTGTGCGGCGATGACGCCGACCGCTTCGCCGATGTTGACGATATGGCCGCGAGCCAGATCACGGCCATAGCAGTGGGCGCAGACACCGAAGTCGGATTCGCAGGTGATGGTGGAACGCACCTTCAGCGCCTGCACGCCGGCGTCTTCCAGCTTCTGCACCCAGGCTTCGTCGAGGAGCGTGTTGCGGGTGACGATCGGATCCTCGTCGTTGCCCGGCAGGAATACATCCTCGGCCACGATGCGACCCAGCACGCGGTCGCGCAGCGGCTCGACTACGTCGCCGCCTTCCACGATCGGGGTCATGGTCAGGCCTTCGTTGCCACCGCAGTCGACTTCGGTGATCACCACGTCCTGCGCCACGTCGACCAGGCGACGGGTCAGGTAACCGGAGTTCGCCGTCTTCAACGCGGTATCGGCCAGACCCTTGCGGGCACCGTGCGTGGAGTTGAAGTACTCCTGCACGTTCAAGCCTTCGCGGAAGTTCGCCTTGATGGGCGTCTCGATGATCGAACCGTCGGGACGGGCCATCAGGCCGCGCATGCCGGCCAGCTGGCGGATCTGCGCCTGGCTACCACGGGCACCGGAGTCGGCCATGATGTACAGCGAGTTCATCGACTTTTCGTTGATGGTCTCGCCCTTGGCGTTCTGCACCTTGTCGGTACCGATCGTGTCCATCATCGCCTTGGCGATGCGCTCATTGGTACGCGACCAGATGTCGACCACCTTGTTGTAGCGCTCACCGGCGGTGACCAGGCCGCTCTGGTACTGCTCCTGGATTTCCAGCACTTCCTGTTCGGCTTCGCCCAGGATGCCCTTCTTCTCGGCCGGGATCAGCATGTCGTCGATGCCGATGGAGACGCCGGCGCGCGTGGCGTACGCGAAGCCGGTGTACATCAGCTTGTCGGCGAACACGACCGTGTCCTTCAGGCCGAGCATGCGGTAGCTGGAGTTGATCAGGCGGCTGATGGCCTTCTTGTTCAACTCGGTGTTGACCAGCGCGAACGGCAGGCCTTCCGGCAGGATCTCGGCGAGCAGAGCGCGACCGATCGTGGTGTCCACGATGCTGGTCTGCTGGCTGCGGCCGCCGTCCTCGTCGATCACGGTGCCGCTGATGCGGACCTTGACCTTCGCGTGCAGCTCGACGGCGCGGTTGTCGTAGGCGCGCTTGACTTCGGCGATGTTGGCGAACGCCATGCCCTCGCCCTTCTTGTTCTCCAGCGCGCGGGTCATGTAGTACAGACCCAGCACGACGTCCTGCGACGGCACGATGATCGGCTCGCCGTTGGCCGGCGACAGGATGTTGTTGGAGGACATCATCAGCGCGCGCGCTTCCAGCTGGGCTTCCAGCGAGAGGGGCACGTGGACGGCCATCTGGTCACCGTCGAAGTCGGCGTTGAAGGCCGTGCAGACCAGCGGGTGCAGCTGGATGGCCTTGCCTTCGATCAGCACCGGCTCGAACGCCTGGATGCCGAGGCGGTGCAGCGTGGGTGCGCGGTTCAGCAGCACCGGATGCTCGCGGATGACCTCTTCCAGGATGTCCCAAACGTCGGCCTCTTCGCGCTCGACCAGCTTCTTGGCGGCCTTGATGGTGGTGGCCAGGCCACGACGCTGCAGCTTGGCGAACACGAACGGCTTGAACAGCTCCAGCGCCATCTTCTTCGGCAGGCCGCACTCGTGCAGGCGCAGGGTCGGGCCGACCACGATGACCGAACGGCCGGAGTAGTCGACGCGCTTGCCCAGCAGGTTCTGGCGGAAGCGGCCCTGCTTGCCCTTGATCATGTCGGCCAGCGACTTCAGCGGGCGCTTGTTGGTGCCGGTGATGGCGCGGCCGCGACGGCCGTTGTCCATCAGGGCGTCAACGGACTCCTGCAGCATGCGCTTTTCGTTGCGCACGATGATGTCCGGGGCATTGAGCTCCAGCAGGCGACGCAGGCGGTTGTTGCGGTTGATGACGCGGCGGTACAGGTCGTTCAGATCCGAGGTCGCGAAGCGACCGCCATCCAGCGGCACCAGCGGACGCAGGTCCGGCGGCAGCACGGGCAGCACGGTCATGACCATCCATTCCGGACGGTTGCCCGATTCCAGGAACGCTTCCATCAGCTTGATGCGCTTGGTGAGGCGCTTCAGCTTGGTCTCGGAACCGGTGCTGGCGATTTCCTCGCGCAGGTTCACCATCTCGGCCTGCAGGTCGATCGTGCGCAGCAGGTCGTAGACAGCTTCGGCGCCCATGGCGGCGTCGAAGTCATCGCCGTGTTCCTGGCGCGCCTGCATGAACTGTTCTTCGGTCAGCAGTTGGCGGCGCTCGAGCGAGGTCAGGCCCGGCTCGGTGACGACGTAGGCTTCGAAGTACAGCACGCGCTCGATGTCGCGCAGCGTCATGTCCAGCATCAGGCCGATGCGCGACGGCAGCGACTTCAGGAACCAGATGTGCGCGACCGGGCTGGCCAGGTCGATGTGGCCCATGCGCTCGCGGCGCACCTTGGCCAGCGTCACTTCCGTGCCGCACTTCTCGCAGACCACGCCGCGGTGCTTCATGCGCTTGTACTTGCCGCACAGGCACTCGTAGTCCTTGATCGGACCGAAGATGGCCGAGCAGAACAGGCCATCGCGCTCCGGCTTGAAGGTACGGTAGTTGATGGTTTCCGGCTTCTTCACTTCGCCGAAGGACCACGAACGGATGAGATCCGGCGAGGCCAGCGCGATCTTGATCGCGTCGAAGTCCAGCGACTGGCGCGGCTGGTTGAAGAGGTTGAGCAGGTCTTTCATGGTGTTTCTCCGTCAGGAGGAATCTTTGTCGATGGCGGGTTGACCAAGGTCGATCGGCGCGGCGGCAGGTCAGTGCCGCCGCGCCCTGTCGATCAGTCTTCCAGTTCCATGTTGATGGCGAGCGAGCGGATTTCCTTCACGAGCACGTTGAAGGATTCCGGCATGCCCGCGACCATCTCGTGGGCACCATCGACGATGTTCTTGTACATCTGGTTGCGGCCCTGCACGTCGTCCGACTTGACCGTCAGCATTTCCTGCAGGGTGTGCGCCGCGCCGTAGGCTTCCAGCGCCCAGACTTCCATTTCACCGAAGCGCTGGCCGCCGAACTGCGCCTTGCCGCCCAGCGGCTGCTGGGTGACGAGCGAGTACGGACCGGTCGAACGCGCGTGCATCTTGTCGTCGACCAGGTGGTTCAACTTCAGCATGTGCATGTAGCCGACCGTGGTGTGGCGATCGAACGCCTCGCCGGTGCGACCGTCATACAGCTGGGTCTGGCCGCTTATCGGCAGGTCCGCGAGTTCCAGCATGTGCTTGATCTCGGTTTCCGCCGCACCGTCGAACACCGGGGTGGCCATCGGCACGCCGTCGGTCAGGTTGTGTGCCAGCGCGATCAGTTCGGCGTCGCTGAACTGGTCCAGGTCCACGCGATCCTCGCCCAGCTTCTGGTCGTGGTTGTAGATCTGGGTCAGGAACTTGCGCAGGTCGGCCACCTTGGCCTGGGCTTCGAGCATGTTCTGGATCTTGCGACCCAGGCCTTTCGCGGCCCAGCCCAGGTGCACTTCCAGCACCTGGCCGATGTTCATGCGCGACGGCACGCCCAGCGGGTTCAGCACGATGTCCACGGTCTCGCCAGTGGCCATGTACGGCATGTCCTCGACCGGCACGATGGTCGACACGACACCCTTGTTGCCGTGGCGGCCCGCCATCTTGTCGCCCGGCTGGATGCGGCGCTTCACGGCCAGGTAGACCTTGACCATCTTCAGCACGCCCGGGGCGAGGTCGTCGCCGGCGGTGATCTTGCCGCGCTTGTCGGCGAAGCGACGCTCGAACTCCTTCTCGTGCGCCTGGATCTGCATCTGGGCGCGCTCGATGGCGTCGGACGCGTCATCGTCCTTCATGCGCAGGGTGAACCACTCGGACTTCTTCAGGCTGTCGAGGTAGGCGTCGGAAATCGCGTCGCCCTTCTTCAACGTGCCCGGACCGCCGTTGGCGACCTTGCCGATCAGCTGCGAACGCAGACGGGCGTAGATGGCGCCTTCGAGGATGCGGAACTGGTCGTCGAAGTCCTTCTTGACGCGCTTGATCTCGTTTTCCTCGATCTGGCGCGCGCGCTTGTCCTTCTCGATGCCGTCGCGGGTGAAGACCTGCACGTCGATGACGGTGCCGTCCATGCCCGGCGGCACGCGCAGCGAGCTGTCCTTCACGTCCGAGGCCTTCTCGCCGAAGATCGCACGCAGCAGCTTCTCTTCCGGGGTCAGCTGGCTCTCGCCCTTCGGCGTGACCTTGCCGACCATGATGTCGCCGGCGCGCACTTCCGCACCGATGTACACCACGCCGCTCTCGTCGAGGCGGTTCAGCGCCTGCTCGGAGACGTTCGGGATGTCGGCGGAGATTTCCTCCGGGCCCAGCTTCGTGTCACGCGCGACGCAGGTCAGCTCTTCGATGTGGATCGTGGTGTAGCGATCCTCTTCCACCACGCGCTCGGAGAGCAGGATGGAGTCTTCGAAGTTGTAGCCGTTCCACGGCATGAACGCGATCAGCATGTTCTGGCCAAGCGCCAACTCGCCGATGTCGGTCGAGGGACCGTCGGCCAGCACGTCGCCGCGCGCGACCACGTCACCCACGTTCACCAGCGGACGCTGGTTGATGCAGGTGTTCTGGTTGGAACGCGTGTATTTGATCAGCGAGTAGATGTCGACGCCGGCATCGGTTTCGCCGGAGATTTCGACTTCATTGACCTTCACCACGATGCGGCCGGCGTCGATCTGCTCGACCACGCCACCACGACGGGCATTCACGGTCACGCCGGAGTCGCGCGCCACGGCGCGCTCGATGCCGGTACCGACCAGCGGCTTCTGCGCACGCAGCGTCGGCACGGCCTGGCGCTGCATGTTGGCACCCATCAGTGCGCGGTTGGCGTCATCGTGCTCCAGGAACGGCACCAGCGCCGCCGCGACCGACACGGTCTGCATGGGCGAGACGTCCATGTAGTCCACTTCGCTCGGCGGCTTCAGCAGCGATTCGCCCTGGTGGCGGCACGGCACGAACTGCTCGGTCAGACGGCTCTTGGCGTCATGCAGCGCGTTGGCCTGGGCGATGACGTACTCGTTCTCCTCGATCGCCGACAGGTACTCGATATCGTCGGTGATCGTGCCGTCGACGACCTTGCGATACGGCGTCTCGAGGAAGCCGTAGCCGTTGGTGCGCGCATACACGGCCAGCGAATTGATCAGGCCGATGTTCGGACCTTCCGGCGTCTCGATGGTGCAGACGCGGCCGTAGTGGGTCGGGTGCACGTCGCGGACTTCGAAGCCGGCACGCTCGCGGGTCAGGCCGCCCGGGCCGAGGGCCGAGACGCGACGCTTGTGCGTGACTTCCGACAGCGGGTTGTTCTGGTCCATGAACTGCGACAGCTGCGAGGAGCCGAAGAACTCCTTGATCGCGGCGGCCACCGGCTTGGCGTTGATCAGTTCCTGCGGGGTCAGGCCTTCGGACTCGGCCATCGACAGGCGCTCCTTCACGGCGCGCTCGACGCGGACCAGGCCCACGCGGAACACGTTCTCGGCCATTTCGCCGACCGAGCGCACGCGACGGTTGCCCAGGTGGTCGATGTCGTCGACGGTACCGCGGCCGTTGCGGATCTCGGTCAGCACCTTGATGACGTCCAGGATGTCCGAAGTCTCGCCCAGCGTGGCGACCAGGCGCTTGGCCTCTTCGTCATTGCGCGCGCCGAAGTACTTCTTGTCGTACAGCACGGCTTCGCCGGTGGTTTCCTTGCGGCCCACGCGACGATTGAACTTCATGCGGCCGACATTCGAGAGGTCGTAGCGCTCGAAGGTGAAGAACAGGTTGTGAAACAGGTTCTGTGCGGCGTCCTTGGTCGGCGGCTCGCCGGGACGCATCATGCGGTAGATCTCGACCAGCGCTTCCAGCTGGGTCTTGGTCGGATCGATGCGCAGCGTGTTGGACAGGTATGGGCCACGATCCAGGTCGTTCACCCACAGCGTGCCCACGGCGTCCACACCCGCCTTGCGGAACTTGGTCAGCTGATCGTCGGTGATCTCGTCGTTGGCGGCCGCCAGCAGCTCACCGGTGTTGGCGTCGATCACGTCGTGCGACAGGATGCGCCCGACCAGATACTCGTCCGGCACGGCCAGCGCGGCGATGCCGGACTGCTCCAGTTGCTTCACGTGGCGCGCAGTGATGCGCTTGCCGGCTTCCACGATGACCTTGTCGCCATCGGCCAGGTCGAAGTTCAGCGTCTCGCCACGCAGGCGCTCGGCGACGAGCTCCAGCTGCACGCCTTCCGGCAGGATGTGGAAGGTGTTGACGTCGAAGAACTCATTGAGCATTTCTTCGTTGTTGTAACCCAGCGCACGCAGCAGGATCGAGACCGGCAGCTTGCGGCGGCGGTCGATACGCGTGAACAGCGCGTCCTTCGGATCGAACTCGAAGTCCAGCCAGGAGCCGCGATAAGGAATGATGCGAGCGCTGTACAGCAGCTTGCCCGAGCTGTGCGTCTTGCCACGGTCGTGGTCGAAGAACACGCCAGGCGAACGGTGCAGCTGCGAGACGATGACGCGCTCGGTGCCATTGACGATGAAGGTGCCGTTATCGGTCATGAGCGGGATCTCGCCCAGGTAGACCTCCTGCTCCTTCACGTACTTGATCGCCTTGGTCGAGGACTCGCGGTCGTAGATCACCAGGCGGACGGTCACGCGCAGCGGTGCGCCGTAGCTCAGGCCACGGTTGCGGCACTCGCGCTCGTCGAACACGGGCTCGCCCAGCTTGTAGCCAACGTATTCCAGCGCGGCGTTGCCGCTGTAGCTGGCGATCGGGAAGACCGACTTCAGCGCGGCATGCAGGCCACGGTCTTCGCGCTTGGCGGGGTCGGTGTGCTCCTGCAGGAACTCACGATAGGAGTCGACCTGGATGGCGAGCAGGAACGGGACCTCGAGGATCGACCGCTGCTTGCCGAAATCCTTGCGGATGCGCTTTTTTTCGGTGAACGAATATGTCGTCATTTGACTGTGCCTTTGGCAGCGTGGGGCGCGCGTCCGCGACCACACGGGGGACATTCTTTCGAACGGGGGAATTTCCAGTTGGAAGTCGCTGGTATTGCCGGCACCAGCACGCCTTCTGCCGCTACTTCCAACTACAAACTCGCGTTTACATCGCTACGTCGTGAAACGACCGAAGGCCAGGGGCTTTCGCCCCCGGCCTCGGGTTGTCGCCTGAATGAACGGGCGACGGATACGACTTACTTGACTTCGACGCTCGCACCAGCGGCTTCGAGATCCTTCTTGTACTTCTCGGCGTCTTCCTTCGACACGGCTTCCTTCAGCACGCCGCCGGCCTCGGTGAGGTCCTTGGCTTCCTTCAGGCCCAGGCCGGTGATGGCGCGGACAGCCTTGATGACGTCGACCTTCTTGGCACCGGCGTCCTTCAGGACGATGGTGAACTCGGTCTGCTCTTCGACCGGGGCGGCAACGGCGGCCGGACCAGCAGCGGCGACCGGGGCGGCGGCGGAGACGCCGAACTTCTCTTCGATGGCCTTGACCAGCTCCATCACTTCCATCAGGGTCTTGCCGGCAATGGCGTCGACGATCTGTTCGTTGGAAAGGGACATTGTGTTTACCTTTGGAAATTATCTGGGATTAGGGTTCGTAGAACCGTAAAGACGTCGAACTCAGGCTTCAGCCGGGGCTTCGGCAACGGCTTCCGCCGGTGCGTCGCCACCACCCTGCTGATCGGCCACGGCCTTGACGGCGCGGGCGAACATCGTGGCGGGCTCGGCCAGCACGCGGGCCAACATGGCCAGCGCCTGATCGCGGGTCGGCAGCGAAGCCAGGACTTCCACATGGCTGGCCGGATACAGCTGGCCACCCACGGAGACGACCTTCGGCTGCAGCTTGTCGTTACCCTTGGCGAATTCCTTGATCAGGCGACCGGCAGCGCCGGGCTCCTCGGTCGAAAACGCATACAGCAGCGGACCGACGAGCTTGTCCTGGACAACCTCGAACTCGGTACCGGCGATGGCACGCACGGCCAGGGTGTTCTTGACGACTTTCAAGAACACGCCGGTCTCGCGGGCCTTCTTGCGCATCGCGGTCATCTGGGTGACCGTGGTGCCTGCGTATTCGGCAGCGACCAGGGAGTGCGCCTTGGCGGCGACGTCTGCCAGTTCGGCGACTACTTCTTGCTTCTGGGACAGATTGAGAGCCATACACTCCTCACTAATTGACTCCGCTTGCGGCTCCTGCCGCTCGCGGTCCTGGACGGCATCCATCCTGGATGCCGGGGACTTGCGGTCCCGTCGGTGGCCTGTCTGACTGGCGGCCTTGCGGCCAGCACCAGAAAACTTCCAGAAGGCGGCACCATCTGCGCAGGCACACTCCCTTGCGGAGGCGTATTAAGCGATCCCGCTAGTCACGACGGCGATTCCCTGCCAACACGAGCCTCCCTGCCCGTCGTCGTCACGCGCTGACCGCACCTGCGGTCTTTGACGGCTGTCGCTTACGCCGGGATCCGGCTTGGGCGACTGCCCTCAAAATGCTATGCGCCCTGCCCCGCGTCGCGAGACAGGGATAATGCGATTACTTCAGGGACAGCGAGGACTGGTCCACGGCAACGCCGGGGCCCATGGTCGAGCTGACCGAGATCTTCTGCAGGTACTGACCCTTGGACGTGGCCGGCTTGGCCTTCACCAGGTCGACCAGCAGCGCCTGCAGGTTCGACTTCAGCGCTTCGTCGTCGAAGCTGGCCTTGCCGATGGTGCAGTGGATGATGCCGGCCTTGTCGGTGCGGTAGCGCACCTGGCCCGACTTGGCGTTCTTGACTGCCTCGGCCGGGTTCGGCGACACGGTGCCGACCTTCGGGTTCGGCATCAGGCCACGCGGGCCCAGCACCGTACCCAGCTTGCCGACGACGCGCATCGCGTCCGGCGTGGCGATTACCACGTCGTAGTTGATGTCGCCGGCCAGCATCTTCTCGGCCAGGTCGTCCATGCCGACGGCTTCGGCGCCCGCGGCAACGGCTTCGTCAGCCTTGGCGCCGGCCGGGGCGAACACCGCCACGCGGACCGACTTGCCGGTACCGGCGGGCAGCACGGTGGAGCCGCGCACCTGCTGGTCGGACTTCTTGGCGTCCACGCCAAGGCGGACGGCCACGTCGACGGACTCGACGAACTTGGACTTGACCGCGGTCTTGACGATCTTCAGGGCCTCGTCAATGGCGTACGCCTTGCCGGGGGTCACGGCGGCCAGGATGGCCTTCTGTCGCTTGTTCTGTGCCATCTCTTAACCCTCTACCGTCAGGCCCATGGAGCGGGCGGAACCCGCGATCGTACGCACCGCTGCGTCCAGGTCGGCCGCGGTCAGGTCGGGCTCTTTCGCCTTGGCGATGTCCTCGAGCTGCTTGCGGGTGACCTTGCCCACCTTCTCGGTGTTCGGGCGCTTGGAGCCGGACGTGATGCCGACGGCCTTCTTCAGCAGGATCGACGCCGGCGGCGTCTTCGTGATGAAGGTGAAGGTACGGTCGGAGTAGGCCGTGATGACCACCGGAATCGGCAGGCCCGGCTCCAGCTTCTGCGTGGCCGCGTTGAACGCCTTGCAGAATTCCATGATGTTCAGGCCGCGCTGACCCAGCGCTGGACCGACCGGCGGCGAGGGATTGGCCTGACCGGCCTTCACCTGCAGCTTGATGTAACCGACAACTTTCTTTGCCATGTGAGTACTCTCCGGGTGCTAGCGCCTGTGAAGGCTCCCCATCGGACCGGGAAAATCACGCGTCCCGGCATCGCGTTTTCTCGAACGCACCAATGGCCACCCGAAGGCGGCCATGGCTCCTGCCCGGCATCGCCGTCAGGGAGCCGCGCACTATATCAGAGTTTTGAGGGGCCGGCCAAATGCGCCGGCCCGACAGGATCAGGCCTTTTCGACCTGCCCGAATTCCAGTTCCACCGGCGTGGAGCGGCCGAAGATCAGCACGGCAACGCGCAGGCGGCTCTTCTCGTAGTTGACCTCTTCGACCACGCCATTGAAGTCGTTGAACGGACCTTCGGTGACGCGAACCATTTCGCCCGGCTCGAACAACACCTTGGGCTTGGGCTTCTCGACGCCCTCCTGGACGCGGTCGAGGATGGCTGCCGCCTCCTCGTCGCGGATCGGCAATGGGCGGTCGGCCGTGCCACCAATGAAGCCGAGCACCTTGGAAGTGTCCTTCACGAGATGCCAGCTTTCGCTGTCCATGCGCGGAATGCCGCCTTCGTCATGGGTCTCGATCTGGACCAGCACGTAGCCGGGGAAGAACTTGCGCTCGGAACGGCGCTTCTGGCCGGAGCGCATTTCCACGACCTCTTCGGTCGGGACGAGCACGTCGCCGAACTTCTCCTGCATGGCGTCGCGGACGATGCGGTCGCGCAGGGCCTGGGCCACCGACTTCTCGAAGCCCGAATACGCATGGACCACATACCAACGCTTCACTGCGGCACTCTCCTCAACGACCAAAATTCAGGAACAGCTCGATCGCCTTCTGGATGCCGAAATCGAAGGCCGCCAGGATCAGGCTGAGAATGATCACCACGATCACGACCACCCACGTCGTGCGGGTCGCCTCTTCGCGGGTCGGCCATACGACCTTGCGCAGCTCGAAGCGGGATTCGATCAGGAAGTCGCGCGTATCGCGACCCTTGCCGGTCTGCAGGAACACCAGCGCACCCAGCACCAGGCCCGCGACCACCGCAAGCGCGCGCAGCGGCGTCGCCCACTGGCCATTGAACCACCACCACGCGACCAGACCACCCACGACCAGCGCCAGCGCCAGTACGTACTTGGCGACGTCGCCCGCGGAGGTGGCGGCTTTGGATTGTTCGACCTTGCTGTTCAAGTCAGTTGTCGCTCTTTGCTTTGGGGAGTGCCGGGGACCCGGACTCCGCGGGGAAGGAAGTGGCACGCCAGGAGGGACTCGAACCCCCAACCTGCGGTTTTGGAGACCGCTGCTCTGCCAATTGAGCTACTGGCGTATCGATTTGCTACAACCTTCCCTTAGACGGCGAAGGCGGACCGAGGTTCCGGTCCGCCCTTGTCGCTGTCCGGCGAACCCGTCGCCGGGACCGCAGGGGCTTACTTCAGGATCTTGGCCACCACACCGGCGCCGACCGTACGGCCACCTTCGCGGATCGCGAAGCGCAGGCCATCGTCCATCGCCACCGGGTTGATCAGGGTGACCACCATCTTGATGTTGTCGCCCGGCATCACCATTTCCACGCCTTCCGGCAGGGTCACGGCACCCGTGATGTCGGTGGTGCGGAAGTAGAACTGCGGACGGTAGCCCTTGAAGAACGGGGTGTGGCGACCGCCTTCGTCCTTGCTCAGCACATAGACTTCGGCTTCGAACTCGGTGTGCGGGGTGATCGAACCCGGCTTGGCCAGCACCTGGCCACGCTCCACGTCGTCACGCTTGGTGCCGCGCAGCAGCAGACCTGCGTTGTCGCCCGCCTGACCCTGGTCCAGCAGCTTGCGGAACATTTCCACGCCCGTGACCGTGGTCTTCTGGGTCGGACGAATACCGACGATTTCGATTTCCTCGCCCACCTTGATCACGCCGCGCTCGATACGACCGGTCACCACGGTGCCGCGGCCCGAGATCGAGAACACGTCTTCCACCGGCATCAGGAACGGCTTGTCGACGTCACGCTCCGGGGTCGGGATCCAGCTGTCCAGTGCATCGACCAGCTTCAGGATCGCCGGCACGCCGATCTCGCTCTGGTCGCCTTCCAGCGCCAGGCGGGCCGAGCCCGAGATGATCGGGGTGTCGTCGCCCGGGAACTCGTACTTGCTCAGCAGTTCGCGGACTTCCATCTCCACCAGTTCCAG
The DNA here is from genome assembly GCF_001556105.1 of Pseudoxanthomonas mexicana. Lineage (GTDB taxonomy): Bacteria > Pseudomonadota > Gammaproteobacteria > Xanthomonadales > Xanthomonadaceae > Pseudoxanthomonas_A > Pseudoxanthomonas_A mexicana_A. The sequence continues at coordinate 61,001 of NZ_LSIF01000027.1, forward strand.
CAGCTCGGCGTCGTCCACCATGTCGGCCTTGTTCAGGAACACGACGATGTACGGCACACCGACCTGACGCGAGAGCAGGATGTGCTCACGGGTCTGCGGCATCGGGCCGTCAGCGGCCGAGCACACCAGGATCGCGCCGTCCATCTGGGCGGCACCGGTGATCATGTTCTTCACGTAGTCGGCGTGACCCGGGCAATCCACGTGCGCGTAGTGGCGGTTGGCGGATTCATATTCCACGTGTGCCGTCGAGATCGTGATGCCGCGCGCCTTCTCTTCCGGCGCCGCGTCGATCGCGTCATAGGCCTTGAACTCGCCACCGAAACGCTCCGCGCCGATCTTCGTCAGCGCCGCCGTCAGCGTCGTCTTGCCGTGGTCAACGTGACCAATCGTGCCCACGTTCACGTGGGGCTTGGTGCGTTCGAACTTACCCTTTGCCATGGCTGCTGGTTCTCGAGTCAATCAATGGATGGAAGTGGTGCTCACGAAAGGAATCGAACCTTCGACCTCCTCCTTACCAAGGAGGTGCTCTACCGACTGAGCTACGTGAGCGTGAAACCGGTGGTGCCGCCCGGATTGTTGCAGATCCTGCGCTGGCGTTCAGTGGAGCGGGAGACGGGAATCGAACCCGCGCTAGTAGCTTGGAAGGCTACAGTTCTACCATTGAACTACTCCCGCACTGGGAGACCACAACAACTCGAAACAACAACGAAAACTGGTGGAGGGAGGTGGATTCGAACCACCGAAGGCGTAAGCCAGCAGATTTACAGTCTGCCCCCGTTGGCCGCTTGGGTATCCCTCCGGGATCACCGGAGTGACTGGGCTGGAGGGCCAAATCAAACCAGGGTGAAACAGCCCGAGATTTTGGCGGGTGCCGGCGCGTCTGTCAACGCGCCCGACACACTTTTTTCTCAGACGTTGAAGCGGAAATGCAGGACATCGCCTTCCTGCACGCGATATTCCTTGCCCTCCAGCCGCAGCCGGCCGGCATCGCGGGCGCCGGACTCGCCCTTGTACTTGAGGTAGTCATCGAACGCGATGGTTTCGGCGCGGATGAAGCCCTTCTCGAAATCGGTATGGATCACGGCAGCGGCTTGCGGGGCGGTGGAGCCGGCCCTCACCGTCCAGGCGCGGACTTCCTTCACACCCGCGGTGAAATAGGTCTGCAGGCCCAGCAGGGTGTACGCCGCCCGGATGACCCGGTTCAGGCCCGGCTCGTCCAGACCCAGGTCGGTCAGGAAGGTGTCGCGGTCAGCGTCGTCAAGCTGGGACAGCTCTTCCTCGATGGCGGCCGACACCGGCACCACCTGCGCACCCTCGGCCACGGCACGGGCACGGACGGCCTCCAGGTGCGGGTTGTTCTCGAACCCGTCCTCGAGCACGTTGGCGACGTACATCACCGGCTTCAGCGTCAGCAGGAACAGGTCGCGGACCAGCGCCCTCTCCTCATCATCCAGACCCAGCGCGCGACCCGGCTTGCCGTCGTTGAGGCCCGCCTGCAGCTTCTGCAGCACGGGTTTGCGGGCGATGGCGTCCTTCTCGCCCGCCTTGGCAGAACGCTCGGCACGGTTCAGCGCCTTTTCAACGCTCTCCAGATCGGCCAGCGCCAGTTCGGTATCGATGGTGTCGATGTCCGACAGCGGATCGATCCGGTTGTTGACGTGGATGACGTCGTCGTTCTCGAAGCAGCGCACCACGTGGGTGATCGCGTCCACTTCGCGGATGTGGGCAAGGAACTTGTTGCCAAGGCCCTCGCCGCTGGCGGCGCCCGCCACCAGGCCGGCGATGTCGACGAATTCCACCGCCGTCGGGATGACCTTCTGCGGCTTGACGATTTCGGCCAGCTGGTTGAGGCGCAGGTCGGGCACCGGCACCACGCCCACGTTCGGCTCGATGGTGCAGAACGGGAAATTGGCCGCGGCGATGCCCGCCTTGGTCAGCGCGTTGAACAGGGTGGATTTGCCGACGTTCGGCAGACCCACGATGCCGCATTTGATGCCCATGGAAACTCCGGGTAACTCTCGAGATTCGGGAGTGGGGACTCGGCGTCGCGAATCCCCACTCCCGAATCACGGCTTGGCCGTGTGCAGCCGTTTCATTGTCTCGTTGATGTCGCCCTGCACTGCCAGTGGCAGCACATCGATCGCATCATCGATCGCACGCGCGATCAGGACCTCGTCATCCTTGCCCGGCTTGCCCAGCACCCAGCCCGTCACTCGATCCTTGTGCCCGGGATGGCCGATGCCGATGCGCAACCGATGGAACTTGCCGTGCCCGAGGTGCTGGATGGTGTCGCGCAGGCCGTTCTGGCCGCCATGACCACCATCGAACTTCAATCGCGCCGCGCCCGGCGCCAGATCGAGCTCGTCGTGCGCCAGCAACGCTTCTTCCGGCGCGATCTTCCAGAAACGCAGCGCAGCCGCCACCGATTTGCCGCTCAGGTTCATGTAGGTCGCCGGCTTCAACAGCCAGACCGGCTGGCCCGCCACCACGACCTTCACCGTCTCACCGAACAACTTGCTGTCCAGCCCGAAACGCTCACCCTGCCGTTCCGCCAGGGCGTCGACAAAATGGAACCCGGCGTTGTGCCGGGTTCGGGCATGTTCGGCACCGGGATTGCCCAGTCCGACGATGAGGCGCAAGCCTGCCATGGGGACGCATCGCACACCCTCGCCCGCCGGAGCGGGCGAAGGCTCATGCGATTACTTGTCGTCCTTCTTGGCGACCTTCGAAGCCGGCACGTCGGCCGACTCGGCCGGGGCTTCTTCGGCCTCTTCCTTGCCGTGCTTGGCGATCACGACGGCAACGTCGTGTTCCTTGCCCAGCTTCAGCTCGGGGATGACCACGCCGGCCGGCAGCTTGACGTCGGACAGGTGGATCACCGCGCCGATGGCCAGGTCGGCCAGGTCGATCTCGATGAATTCCGGCAGGTCCTTCGGCAGGCACTCGACGACGACTTCGTTCAGTTCGTGGGTGACCACGACTTCGGCGGACTTGCCGGCCGGCGACTTGTCTTCGTTGAGGAAGTGCAGCGGCACCGCGGTGCGCAGCGTCTCGTTCTCGTTCACGCGCTGGAAGTCCAGGTGCATGATCTGCTGCTTGAACGGATGGCGCTGCATGTCACGCAGCAGCACCTTCTGGATGTCGCCGTTGAGGCTCAGGTCCAGGATCGACGAGTAGAACCAGTCGTGCTGGGAAGCCAGCCAGACTTCGTTGTGGTTCAGCTGGATGCTGACCGGCTTCAGTTCGCCACCGTAAACGATGGCAGGCACGGTGCCCGCGTGACGGAGGCGGCGGCTCGCACCCTTACCCTCGTCTTCGCGGCGCTCGACCTTGATTTCATGCGTCTTAGCCATTTTCTTCACTACCTAGGTTGTTGGACCGCCCTGCGGCGATCTGATGGAAGGTTCACCCGCGACCAGATGAACCCGGAGAGCCGCACGCCGATGTGCCGGCGCGCAGCGGAGACTCAATCCACGTACAGCGAACTGACCGACTCGCCGAAGGCGATGCGGCGGATCGTTTCCGCCAGCAGTTCCGCCACCGACAGCTGGCGGATCTTGCTGCAACCCTGCGCCTGCGGCGAGAGCGGGATGGTGTCGGTGACGACGAGTTCGTCCAACACCGAGTTGTTCAAGTTGTCCACTGCCGGGCCCGACAGCACGGGGTGGGTGCAGTACGCCGCCACCTTGTTGGCGCCATGCTGCTTCAGCGCGGCCGCCGCGGCGCAGAGCGTGCCGGCGGTGTCGACGATGTCGTCCACCAGTACGCAGTCCTTGCCTTCCACGTCGCCGATGATGTTCATCACCGTGGCGACGTTGGCGCGCGGACGGCGCTTGTCGATGATCGCCAGGTCGGCGTCGTCGAGGCGCTTCGCGACCGCGCGCGCGCGCACCACGCCACCCACGTCCGGCGACACCACCAGCAGGTTCTCGGTACCGTAGGCGCGCCAGATGTCGGCGAGCAGCAGCGGCGACGCGTACACGTTGTCTACCGGAATATCGAAGAAGCCCTGGATCTGGTCGGCGTGCAAATCGACCGTCAGCACGCGGTCCGCACTGACGGCGCCGAACATCTTCGCCGCCACCTTCGCCGTGATCGGCACGCGCGAGGAGCGCATGCGGCGATCCTGGCGGGCGTAGCCGAAGTACGGCACCACCGCGGTGACGCTGCTGGCCGATGCGCGCTTCAGCGCGTCGATCAGGACCAGCAGCTCCACCAGGTTCTCGGCGCTCGGCGCGCAGGTCGGCTGCACGACGAACACCTCCTGCCGGCGCACGTTCTCCTGGATCTCGACCTGGACCTCACCGTCGGAGAACCGGGACACGAGCGCCTTGCCCGGCCGCACGCCCAGCTCGCGGCAGATGCTGTTCGCCAACGGCTTATTGGCATTGCCGGAGAAGACAAGCAGGTGGCGTTCGTCTTGCATGGGTCGTCTCGGCAGGCGCAGCTTGGAGCGTATGAATTGGCAGGGGCGGAAGGATTCGAACCTACGAATGCCGGGATCAAAACCCGGTGCCTTAACCACTTGGCGACGCCCCTAGGCGTTTTTCTCCGTCCCGCGAACCTGCGCCAGCGCATCCAGCAGCGGCGAGCGCGCCGCGCCCTCCACCACCCAGGCATGAAGCCCGGCAGGCAGTGACGCCAGCGCGACCTCGGCAGAGGTCCGGTCGGCGAACTCCACGAAGCAGCCGCCGCCGGAACCTGTCAAACGTGGCGTACCGATGTGCGACAGGGCCTGGAAGACCGCCTCGATGGCAGGCTCCCGGCGACGCACCACCGGCTCGAACGCGTTGCCGAGCAGTGATCCCGAAACGAAGTCGGATATTTTCGCGGGTGCAGCATCACGCGTCAAATCCTGCGATGCAAAAAGGACTGCCGTGGGCACGTGGACCCCGGGATCGACCAGCAAATACCAGGCCGTCGGCAGCGCCAGCGGCGCCAGGATCTCGCCTACCCCCTCGGCCCACGCATTCTCACCGCGCACGAAGACCGGGACATCGGCACCCAACCTCAAGCCCAGGGACGCCAGCCGGTCAGAACCCAGATCGCAGCCCCAGAGCCGATCCAAAGCGACCAGCACGGTGGCGGCATCCGAGGATCCGCCGCCGAAGCCGCCACCCGCAGGAATGCACTTTTCGACTGCGATATCGACCCCTTGGCCGATATTGGCTTCTTTTTTCAGCAACATGGCCGCCCGGACCACCAAGTCGTCAGCCTCCGCGACACCCGGAACGGACTCGCCCACGCGCCGGACCTCGCCATCCTCACGAAGTCGCAGGTAGACGGTGTCCCCCCACTCCAGCAGGCGGAACACGGTCTGCAGCAGGTGATAGCCATCGGCACGACGTCCGACGATCTGCAGGGTCAGGTTGAGCTTGGCCGGCGCCGGCCAGGCCGACCAGCCCTCCGCCGCGGGGAATGCGCTCACTGCGGCGCCAGTTGCCACTGGTCGACGGCGACCTTCACCGTCGCCCCCTGGCGGCGCGCCTCCATGCGGCGCGGCATGACCGGCTGGGCACCCTCGGCCGGGAACCAGTCCAGATAGTTCACCCGCCATCCCTGCTGGGTCAGGCTCCGCAGTCGGCCATCGGCGGCGTACTCCGTACCGTCCACGGCGGCAGAGGGATCGGCGACGCCGCGGGCCCAGTGCACCATCGAGGCGACCGGAATGTCCCAGCCGGTGGCCTCGCGCAGCAGGCGATCCGCATCGACGCCTTCGCGTGGCCCGCCCTCCAGCCCGTCCAGGCGGGCCGCCCGGGTCTGCAGGTCGCCGCCCAGGCGCCAGCTCTGCCGGGTGACCGGCGCGCTCAGCGCGACCAGATAGCCCGTGCCCGTCTGCTGCCAGTCGATGCGACCACTGCCGCCCTTCCCGTTCGCATTGACCGCCACCCGGCCAGCGAACGACCAGTCCGGCTGCGACGCCAGCCATGCTGCGCGGGTGGCCTGCGCCGCCTGTGCCGCCGCCAGCGCCTCGGGGTCGCGCAGGACGGGTGAATCCAGGGACGTGCCGCGCGTGGCGCAGCCCGCCATCGACAGGGCCGCGAGCCCCGCCAGCAGGAATCCTGAAACCTTCATGCGCCTGTCTTCTCCAGCGCCCGCAGCAGCGAGCGGTTGTCAGGGTCAAGCTTGCGCGCTTCGTCGAAATACCGGCGCGCCTCGTCCTTCTGGCCCATTACCCACAGCACTTCAGCGACATGGGCAGCGATCTCGGGGTCCTTCTGCAGCGTGAACGCACGCCGCAGTTCGACCAATGCTTCCGCGTTGCGGCCGAGCCGATACAGCACCCAGCCGTAGCTGTCGATGATGGCGGCGTCGTCCGGCACCGCCGTACGCGCACGATCGATCAGTTCCAGCGCTTCCTGGTAGCGCGTGGTGCGGTCTGCGAGCGTGTAGCCCAGTGCATTGAGCGCGGCCACGTTGTCAGGCTCGATCACCAGCACGCGACGGAAATCCGCCTCCGCATGATCGATGCGGTCGCGCCGCTCCCACGCCAGGCCACGCGAATACAGCAGCGCCAGGTCATCCGGGTAGGCGGCCAGTCCGCGCGCGAAGACTTCCAGTTCGCCCTCATCCTGTTCGTCCTGCTGCCGCAGTTCGGCCTCCATCAGGTAAGCGTCACGGCGCGTACCATCCTCGACGCTGGCGTCTCCCTGCAGTGCACGCGCTTCGGCGAACGCTTCCTCCTTGCGCTTCAGGTCAAACAGGGTCTTGAGCGCGCGCAGGCGGGCCTCGGCGCGCTGGTCGCCCGCGGGCACGCTGCGATACCACGTCAGCGCCTCATCGCGACGCTCGAGGAACTCGGCCATCTGTCCGAGCAGCAGACGGCGATCCGGGCTGTACTGGGTTGGCTGGTCCGCGCCCGCCTGCTTGAGCTCTTCGTACAGCGCATTCAAGGCCGCCTTGTCATCCGCCTTGGCCAGCAGCTGCGCGCGCAGGCCATACGTCAGCGTGTCCTGTGGTCCCTGCCCCAGAGCGCGGGATGCCGCCGCGGGATCGCCGAGCCGGTTGTACTCCTCGGCCAGCTTGAGCCTCAGGGCGGCATCGGTCGCCGCCTTGGGCAGTAGGCCATCCAGCACCGTGCGTGCTTCCTGCTTGCGGTCCGCCTGCTGCAGCTGGCTCGCCTGCAGCAAGGCCACCAGCGGCTCACCGGAGAAGCGTTTCACCACGTCGCCGACCATGCGTTCGGCCAGGGCAGGCTCTTCCAGCTGCTGGGCCAAGCCGGTAAAGGCCAGCCAGGGCTGCAACTTGTCGGGGATGGCGCCTTCATCCACGAGCTCCCGCAGCAGCCGTGGCGCCAGCGCCGGATCCTTGCCGCCGCTGCCCAGGGCCGTCAGCGCGTAGCGCCAGCCCAGGTCGCCGGATTCCTTCATCAGCGCCGCCAATTCGCGGCGCGCGACACGCGCCTGCCCCTGACGCATCGCCAAGGTGGCTTCCGCACCCCGCATAGCCAGCGTTCGCGGCGAACGCGCCCGCCACAGTTTCAATGCCTCTGCGGCGCGGGCATCGTCTTTGGACAACAGCGCGATGCGCGTGGCGCGCTCGGCCAATCCGGCATCGTCGTCGCGCTTCGCCGCATCCAGGTACCAGCGTGCTGCGTCCGGCAACTGGCCTGCCTGCAGGGCGAATTCGCCTGCCATGACCGTGGTCAGCGCATCGTCCGGCTTGCCGGCGGCGGGCGCCGTCGTGGCGGCGTTCGCGGACGGCCATACGGCGGCAAGGGCGAGCGCGGCAACCCAGCTGCGAATCATTTCGGGCATGAACGTCACGTCGGCCGTAAAATGGCGGCCCTGATATGAGCCAGCAGCTTACTGCAAGCGCCTGAACGATGACGTTGTGGGTCCTCGGATTGAACCACCAGACCGCGCCGGTCGACCTGCGCGAACGCGTGGCGTTCGACGCCGGCACGGTGCCGCATGCGTTGTCGTCGCTGCGCGCGCTGCCCGACGTGGTCGAGGCCGCGCTGCTGTCGACCTGCAACCGCACCGAGCTGTACGCGGTGGCCGAGGACGGCGACGTGCTGGCGAGCTGGCTGGCTACCCATGCCGAGGGCCTCGAGGGCTATCTGTACCGCCATCGTGATGCGGACGCCGTCCGCCACCTGTTCCGCGTCGCTACCGGGCTGGACTCGATGGTGCTGGGTGAGCCGCAGATCCTCGGCCAGGTGAAGGATGCCTGGGCCACGGCCCGCGAGCACGGCGCGCTGGGCAACCGCCTCGACCGCCTGTTCCAGCAGACCTTCGCCGTCGCCAAACGCGCACGCACCGATACGCGCGTCGGCGCGAACCCGGTCTCCGTCGCTTCCACCGCGGTGCGCCTGGCGCAGAACTCCTTCGCCCGCCTCAGCGATTCCACCGTGCTGCTGGTCGGTGCCGGCGAAACCATCGAACTGGCGGCCAAGCACCTGAGCGAAGGCAAGGTGCGCCGGCTGCTGATCGCCAACCGCACGCTGGCGCACGCGCAGGAACTGGCGAGCCGCCATGGCGGCTACGCGCTGCCGCTGGCCGAACTGGAGCGCCACCTGGCCGAAGCCGACGTGGTGTTCTCCGCCACCGCCGCGCGCGAACCGGTGGTGCTGCATGCGCAGGTCGCCGCCGCGCTGGCCAAACGCAGGCACAAGCCGATGCTGCTGTTCGACCTGGCGGTGCCGCGCGACATCGAGGCGTCCGTCGCCGACCTGCGCGACGCCTACCTCTATACCGTCGACGACCTGGAGCGCGCGGTCGAAGACAACCGTCGCGGTCGGCGCGAAGCCGCCGATGCCGCGGAAGCCATCATCGACGTGCAGGTCGGTCGTTTCATGGAGAACCTGCAGGCCGGCTCGCGCCAGGAACCGCTCAAACGCCTGCGTGCGCTCGGCGAATCCACCCGCGAAGACGTGCTGGCACGTGCGCGCCAGCAACTGGCCAATGGCCGCGAACCGGAGCAGGTGCTCGAATTCCTCGCCCACACGCTGACCAACCGCCTGTTGCATCCACCCACCGCGGCGCTGCGCGAGGCGGCAATGACGGGCGATGCCGACCTGGCACGGGCGGCCGACCGCCTGTTTCCCGCGCAGCCGCCCTACTCCCATCTGAAGAAAGACGATGACGCCGACGCTGCGCCGTAAGCTCGAAGCGTTGGCCGAGCGCCGGGAAGAACTGGAACGCCTGCTCGCCGATCCCGGTGTGATCGGCGACGGCGACCGTTTCCGCAGTTTCTCGCGGGAGTTCTCCCAATTGGAGCCCGTCGCCACCGCGATGGCGGAGGAAAAGCGCGCGCAAGCCGACCTGGCCGCCGCGCAGGCGATGCGCGACGACCCGGAACTGGCCGAGCTGGCGGACGAGGAGATCACCGCCGCCCAGCAGCGCCTCGCGCAGCTGGACGACGAACTGATGCTGTTGCTGCTGCCCAAGGACAACCGCGACGAAGGCAACCTGTTCCTCGAAGTGCGCGCCGGCACCGGCGGCGACGAAGCCGCGATCTTCGCCGGCGACCTGTTTCGCATGTATGCGCGTTTTGCGGAACGCCAGGGCTGGAAGGTCGAGATCGAATCCGACAGCCCCGGCGAGCATGGCGGCTACAAGGAAGTCGTGGCGCGCGTCGTCGGTCGCGGTGCCTATTCCAAGCTCAAGTTCGAATCGGGCACCCACCGCGTGCAGCGCGTGCCGGAAACCGAATCGCAGGGCCGCATCCACACCTCGGCGGCGACGGTCGCGATCATTCCCGACGTGGATGAAGTGGATGACATCGTCATCAACCCGGCCGACCTGAGGGTGGACACGTTCCGTTCGTCGGGCGCGGGCGGCCAGCACGTCAACAAGACCGAATCGGCGATCCGCATCACCCATGTGCCGAGTGGCGTGGTGGTGGAATGCCAGACCGAGCGCAGCCAGCACGCCAACCGCGACAAGGCGATGAAGCGGCTGAAGGCGCAGCTGCTCGATGCCGAACGCAGCAAGCAGCAGGCGGCGCAGGCGGAAACACGCAAGCTGCAGGTCGGCAGTGGCGACCGCAGCCAGCGCATCCGCACCTACAACTTCCCGCAGGGCCGCATCACCGACCACCGCGTCGACGGCCTCACGCTGTACGACCTGCCCAACATCATCCAGGGCAACCTGGACGAACTGATCGACCGCCTCGGCCGCGAACATTTGGCCGATGAACTGGCACGCTTGACGGAGGCCGCATGAGCATCGAGATCCGACGCGCCGGGAACGGCGACCTTGATCTGATCGCGCCGTTGTTCGACCTGTATCGCGTCTTCTACGGCAAGCCGTCGGACCCCGCACTCGCGCGCGACTTCATCGAAGCCCGCCTCGGGCGCGACGAGTCGGTGATCCTGCTCGCGTCCGTCGATGGTACGGTAGCCGGCTTTACCCAGCTTTTTCCCGGCTTCTCGTCGGTCAGCGCCACCCGCACGTGGATCCTCAACGACCTGCTGGTGCTACCGGTGGCACGACGCCGCGGCGTCGCCCGCGCCCTGCTGACGGCGGCTGCCGATTTTGCCCGCGCGGACGGTGCGCTGCGGCTGGAACTGGAAACCGACCACGACAACGCCACCGCGCAGGCGCTGTACCGCGGTATGGGCTGGGTGCCGTACGACGGCACGCTGCGCTTCCGCCTCCCGTTGCGATGACGGCGCCGCCCGGCATGTCGAGCGAGCGTGATCGCCTGCGCCATGCCGTCGCGCAGCAGCCGCAGGATTTCATCGCATGGGTGATGCTGTCGGATGCCGAGCTCGATCATGGCGATGCCGATGCCGGATTGCGCGCCGCCCAGCGCGCGCTGACGCTCCGGCCCGGTCATCCGGAAGCCCTTGCACGGCTCGGCCGCAGCCATTGGTTGTCTGGCCGGCACGTGCAGGCGGCGCAGGCGCTGACCGAAGCCGCCGCACAGGCGCCGCAGCATCCCGGCATCGCGCTGTGGCTGGGCCATGCGCTGGAAGACGCCGGCGAAGCCGAAGCCGCCGCGCAAGCTTACGAACACGCGTACCGGCTGGTGCCAGGCGAACCGATGTTCGCCGCCCATCTGCTGAACTGGCGCCGCAAGCTCTGCGACTGGCGTGACCTGGACGCACTGTCGGCGCAGGTGCGACGCGCCGTGCGCGACGGGACCGGTGTCGTCGAGCCGTTCGCCTTCCTCAGCGAAGAAGCCGACGCGCAGGAACAGCTCGCCTGTGCGCGCCAGCGTGCGCAGGCGCTGGCCGCGGTGATCCGACCGTTGCCGCCTGCCTCGCCGGCGCAGGCCGACGCGCCGCTGCGCCTGGGCTTCCTGTCCAACGGCTTCGGCGCGCATCCGACCGGCCTGCTGACCGTAGCGTTCTTCGAAGCGTTGCAGGCTCATGCTCCCGTGGCCGCGCACCTGTTCGCCCTCACGCCCGACGACGGCAGCCCCATCCGGCAGCGGCTAGCGTCTGCTACGCAGCTGCACGACCTCTCCGGGCAGCCGCATGCGCGCGTCGCGCAGGCGATCCGCGGCCAGCGCATCGACGTGCTGTACGACCTGCGCGGCTGGGGCGGCGGCGGCACCCCGGAAGTGCTGGCGATGCGGCCCGCGCCGGTGCAGGTGAACTGGCTGGCCTACCCCGGCACCTCCGGTGCGCCGTGGATCGACTACGTACTGGCCGATCGTTTCACCCTGCCCGACACACTGGCGCCGTCGTACAGCGAAGCCGTCGCCTGGCTGCCCGGCGCGTTCCAGCCCTCGGACACGCGACGCGCGGTCGACACGCCGCCCTCGCGCGCGGAATGCGGCCTTCCCGATACCGGCATGGTCTATGCCTGCTTCAACAACAGCTACAAATTGAATCCGTGCAGCATGACGCGGATGTTCGACGTGCTCCTCCAGGTCAATGGCAGCGTGCTGTGGCTGCTGTCCGGACCGGGTCGCGCCGACGAACGCCTGCGCGCAGCGGCGCAAGCGCACGGTGTGGATCCGGCGCGGCTGGTGTTCATGCGCAAGCTGCCGCATGCGGAGTACATGGCGCGCTACCGGCACGTCGACCTGTTCCTCGACACGCAGCCCTACAACGCGCACACCACCGCTTCCGATGCGCTGTGGGCGGGCGCGGCGGTGCTGACCTGTCCGGGCACCACGTTCGCTGCGCGCGTCGCCGGCAGCCTCAACCACCATCTGGGCCTGGACGACATGAACATGGCCGACGACGACGCCTTCGTCGCCGCCGCCATCCGACTGGGCCGCGATGCCGACGCGCGCATGGCCTTGCGTGCGCGCCTGCAGGCGGCGATCGCGAGCGCACCGCTGTTCGACATGCCCCGGTTCGCGGAGGGCTTCATCGACGTGGCCCGACGCATGGCTGACCGGCACCGCAAGGGCCTGCCGCCCGCGTCGCTCGGCTGACCCGCGATTGCGCTACCCTGCGGGCATGAGCCATGCCGACGTCTTGATCCCGTTGCACCTCTGCGTACTGACCGTGTCGGACAGCCGCACGCTCGCCGAGGACCGCTCGGGCGATTACCTCGTCGAGGCGCTCGCACAGGACGGCCACCACCTGCACGACCGCGCGCTGCTGCCCGACGACCGTTATCGCCTGCGCGCGCAGGTCTCGCAGTGGATCGCCGATCCCGCCGTCGACGGCATCCTCGTCACCGGCGGCACCGGCTTCACCGGCCGCGATTCCACGCCCGAAGCGCTGATACCGCTGCTGGACAAGGAAATGCCCGGCTTCGGCGAACTGTTCCGGCATGTCAGCGTCGACGAGATCGGCACGTCATCGCTGCAGTCGCGTGCGTTCGCCGGCCTGGCCAACCAGACCTTCATTTTCTGCCTGCCGGGCTCCACCTCGGCCTGCCGCACGGCGTGGGACAAGATCATCCGCGCCCAGCTCGATGCCCGCACGCGCCCCTGCAACCTGGCGACGCTGCGTCCCCGCTTGAAGGAATGAGCCAGGAGCGTTTGCGATGTCCCTCGATGCCACCCTCCGATTGCTCGCCAAGGCCAGTGGCCTGACCGCCGCCGACCTCGCCGCCGCCATCCCGCGCGCCGGCGTATCCACGGTGAAGTCCTGGCTCGCCGGCGACAAGTTGCCCGGCGGCGAACAGCTCACCGCGCTCGCGCGCGCATTCGGCGTACCGGCCGGTGCGCTGCTGTCGGAACTGGCGACGACGCTGGACCCTGCGCGCACGCAGGGCGAGCACGATCTGCTCGCGGCGTACCGAGCGCTCAACACCCGCCAGCAGGGCGCGCTGCTGGAAGTCGCCCGCAGCATGGCCGGACAGCCACGCCGCAAACGCTGATCCCCTTCCCCCCGCACAGGACCCGCGATGAAACCCCTCAAGCGCAAGGATTACGAAGCCCGCCTCAAGCCGCTGCAACTGGAACTCGCGGCGATGGCGCGCTGGGCATCGCACTGCGGTGCCCGCATCGTGCTGGTGATGGAAGGCCGCGACACCGCCGGCAAGGGCGGTGCGATCGGGGCGATCACCGAACACCTCAACCCGCGCCAGTGCCGCGTGGTGGCCCTGCCAAAACCGAGCGAGCGTGAAGCGACGCAGTGGTATTTCCAGCGCTACATCTCGCACCTGCCGGCGGCAGGCGAGATCGTGCTGTTCGACCGCAGCTGGTACAACCGCGCCGGCGTCGAGAAGGTCATGGGCTACTGCAGCGACGACCAGTACACGCGCTTCCTGCAGCAGGCACCGGTGTTCGAGCGCGGCATCACCGACGACGGCATCCTGCTGTTCAAGTACTGGCTGTGCGTGGACCAGGCGCAGCAGGAAGAGCGCTTCGCCGAGCGCGCGAAAGAACCGCTGAAGAGCTGGAAGCTGTCGCCGATCGATCTCAAGGCACGCGAGAAGTACGCCGAATACACCGCCGCGCGCGAAGCCATGCTCAAGGCCACGCATACCGCGGATGCGCCGTGGACGCTGGTGGATTTCAACGACCAGCGCGCCGGGCGCCTGACCCTGATCCGCGACCTGCTGGACCGCCTGCCGGATACGCAGGTGCCGCTGGAGCCGCTGGGCCTGCCGCCGCTGAAGGTCAAACTGCACAAGGAACGCTACGGCGTCGTGAAGCCGATCAAGCCGCCGCGCGGCGGCTGAGCGATGCGCCTGCCGCTCATGGCCACCCTGTGGCTGGTCGCCGCGCCGGCGATGGCGCAGGACGCCACGCCGCCCGAGGGTACGTCCGCCACCACGATGGACACGCTCGTCGTCCGGCCGGATCCGGAGGAAGTGCTGGATCTCTATCGCTTCGAGAACCCGATCGAGGTCGAGCCCTCGGCCTTCGGCAACCGTTGGAAGGAACCGACCAGCCTGGAGCAGTTGGGCAAGAATGGCGGCATCGTCCCCGTCCTGGTCGGCCTCGCCGCACAACAGGTGCAGAAAGGCGTGCGCAAGATCCCCGGGTGGAAGGAACCGAGGCAGGCGGTGGTCGCGCGTTCGCCGCCCCTGGATGAGGAACAGGCCGCACGCGCGGTGCGCCTGCACGACGCAGGCCAGCCACGCTAGCGCATCACCCGGTGACGAAGCCCTCGTTCACCGGCCCCGTCCATGCCTCGCGCACGACCGAGTCGACCTGCGCCGCGGCGGGTCCTTCATGAAGCCACGCCTGCAGTGCATCGAGCGCGGCGGCATCGCCCTCGGCGATCACGTCGACACGGCCATCCGGCAGGTTGGTGGCACGGCCGGACAATCCGAGATCCATCGCGCGCTCGCGCGTCGAGGCACGGAAGAACACGCCCTGCACCTTGCCGCTGACGAGGAAATGCGCCGCCGCCATCAGGCTTTTGCGGCTGGACCGCCTGCGGCGGCGATGACGGCCTCGATCTCCTTGCCCGTCACCGGGCCGAGGAACTGTTTGGCGACCTTGCCATCCGGCGCGATCAGGTAGGTCAGCGGCAGTCCGCGCGGCGTGGCGAAATCGGCGGGCGGGTTGTAGACATCGAGGATGGCGATCGGATACACGACCGGCCGTTCTGCCAGGAAGGCCTTCAGTTCGTCGGCCTCGATTTCCTCGTACGCCAGCCCGATCACTTCGATGTGGTCGTTGTCCCTGTCCAGCGCGGACAGGTCCGGCATTTCCTTCAGGCAGGGCGCGCACCACGTCGCCCAGAAGTTCACCACCACCCACTTCCCCCGCCGGTCGGCCAGCGCGTAGTCGGCGCCGTCCAGCGTCTTCACCTGCAGCGTCGGCACCGCGACGGTGCGATCCGCTGCCTTCTGGGTCGCGGGGTCCACCGCCTGCACGTGCGCCTCGATCGCGGGCGACGCCGCTTCCGACGGCGACGAACCGGCATTGCAGGCCGCCAGCAACAACACGGTGGCCAGCGACAGGGAGGAAACGGACTTCATGCAGGCTCCTGGTTGGATTCGACGAACAGGTCGCTGACGCGCTTTTTCAACAGTTCGCGCAACGGCACGCGCAGGTCGTCGAGCGCGATGCGCGCGGCGCGGCCCAGCGCATCGTCATGGAAAGGCAGGTGCGCTTCCGCCACGGGAATGCGCAGCTGGCAGGCTTCGTACAGGTCGCACAGCGTCAGGTCGTCCAGATCGCGCGACAGCAGCCACTCGCCTTCCTCGTCGCGACGCAGCAGGTTGATCTCGGACAGCTGGCCCAGCATCTGCTGGATCAGCGAATCGGTCAGCATTGGCTCCATCGCCAGGATCTGGTCGCTGTGCAGGCCGCGTCCCTGCGCCCGCGCCTGCGAGAAGCGGCCCAGCATGCGCAGCAGGCCGTAGATCTCGTAGCCCAGCGGCAACCGCAGCGCGATGGGCTGGTAACGGAACGCCGCCATGCCCGATGCAAGCGATGCGCCGAGCAGTACGGCCACCCAGCACAGGAAGATCCACAGCAGCAGGATCGGCGCCGCCGCCACCGCGCCGTAGATCTTCTCGTAGGTGTTGAAGCTGCCCAGGTAGAGGCCGAGGCCCCACTTCGCCAGCTCCAGCAGCACGGTCGCCAGCAAGGCACCCGCCACCGCGTAGCGCCACTTGATGGTCCGGTGTGGCACCACGCGGTAGATCACCACGATGGCCGCGAGCTGGATCAGCACCGGTGCCACGCTCAACGACAGCGCCTGCAGCCATTTGCCGCCGCTGGTCGCGAACACCGGCAGCGCATAGAAGCGCGCGGAGAGTGCCAACGATGCCGCCGCCATCAGCGCACCCAGCGTCAGCACGGTCCAGTAGACGAGGAAGCGCGACAGCTTGGGCCGTGCGCTGCGCACGCGCCAGATGCGGTTGAACGTGGCCTCGATGCTGTTGAGCGTGATCAGCAGCGACACCATCAGCGCGATCACGCCCACCGCGGTCAGCTTGCCGGTGTTGGCGAGGAAGCCGTCCAGCTTTTCCTTCAGGCTCACGGCCGCGCCGGGCAGGAAGTTGGCGAAGATGTAGTCGCGCAACGACGCGCTCCACTCCTGGAACACCGGGAACGCGGACAGCACGCCGAACACCACCATCGCCAGCGGCACCAGCGCGAACAGGGTGGTGTAGGCCAGCGAGCCGGCGGCCTGGAACAGGCGGTCGTCGAAGAAGCGCTTGGCCAGGAAACGGAAGAACGTGCCCATGCGTGCGCGGTCGCGCATGCGTTCGGTCCAGCGGTTCAACGAGTCCAATGGCTCCATGGGCGGAAGGGTAACCGATGCGTCACGGGACCGACATCGCCGATACTAGGGGCCTTCCACGCAATGAAGATGGCCCGATGCCCGAGATCCTGGTGCTCTACTACAGCCGCGGCGGGTCCGTGGCGCGGCTCGCACGGCAGATCGCGCGCGGCGTGGGCGAAGTGGATGGCATGTCCGCGCGCCTGCGCACGGTGCCGCCCGTCGCCGCAGTGACCCAGCAGGCCGCGCCGCCAGTGCCGGAGGACGGCGCGCCGTACGTGGACCGGCAGGACCTGGCCGAATGCAGCGGCCTGATCCTCGGCAGCCCCACCCGTTTCGGCAACATGGCCGCACCGGTCAAGCACTTCATCGATGGCCTGGGTGCGGAATGGGCCAGCGGCACGCTGGTCGGCAAGCCGGCAGCGGTGTTCACCTCCACCGCCACGCAGCATGGCGGGCAGGAATCCACCCTGCTGTCGATGCAGGTGCCGCTGCTGCACCACGGCTGCGTGATCGTCGGCATTCCCTTCACCGAACCGCAGCTCAGCACCACGCGCACCGGTGGCACGCCGTACGGCGCCAGCCACGTGGCCGGGGGCGAAGACGATCCGCAGCCCAGCGACGAGGAAGCCGCACTCGCCCGCGCGCTCGGTCGTCGCGTGGCCGACATCGCCCGCCGCCTGGAGCCGCGCTGATGGACCGCTCGCGCCTGCTGCTCGCCGGCCTGCTGCAACTGCTGGCCATCCTGTACGCCGCGTGGTTCTACGGCGACCGCCAGTACACCCTCGCGCTGCTGGTCTTCAGCCTGCCACCGATCGTGCTGATGATCGGCGTGATGGCGCGGCGGCGCACGGCGGCGTTCTGGGCCGGCGTGCTGGCGCTGTTCTGGTTTTCGCACGCGGTGATGGTGGCGTGGGCCGATCCGGTGAAGGCGAAGTTCGCCTGGGCCGGCATCGTGCTGTCCATCGGCATCGTGCTGGCGACCAGCTGGCCCGCCTTCGCCAAGCGGTTCGGCAAGAAGCCGTGAAGCGCTTCGCGCTCGTACTGTTGCTCGGCCTGCTGTCGCCGTACGCGTCGGCCGAAGAAGCGACCTGCGAGCCGCAGGACGCCGTCCGCGCGGAGAACCGCGACGGCAGCGTGCTGACCGTACAGACCGACTGCGCCACGCCCGCGCTGCGGCGTTATGTCGCCACGCTCACCTGCGAAGGTGGACGCACGTGCGATCGGCTGGAGGTCACGCAGGAGGTCGTCTACAACACCATGGGGCGTGCCCAGCTGGTGGACCTCGACCAGGACGGCATGCACGAGGTCGAGATCCGCGGCATGTGCGGCGCGGGGCCGAACTGCGAAGGCGAGGTCTACCGGATCGATCCCGGCACGATGACGTTGCGCCACTTCTTCAGCGGCGGCTATTACGAATTGCAGGTCATCGACGGCTGGCTGGTGGAAGCCGGACGCAGCAGCTGCTGCAGCTGGGAGTTCCACCTGTGGCAGCTGGATGCACCGCACGCGCTGCCGCTGGAGTACGACACCATGGACCTGATGGTGCAGGTCAGCGCCAGTGGCGATGCCGACACCGTCGACGGCGTGGTGTGCACGTTCCTGCGCCAAAGCGGCGATAATTCGCAGGTGGTGGCCCCGCCTTCGCGCGCGCTGGAACGGATCTGCGAGCACTACGGCGAGGCCTACGAGCTGACTTCCCCCGATACAACGCCAGGCGCGCCGTGAGCGCCGGCAGGAGCCTTGAGATGGACGAGCTGCTGATCGTCACCACCGGTGGCACGATCGACAAGATCTACTTCGACGACAAGTCCGATTACCAGATCGGCGATCCGCAGATCGGCATGATCCTGCGCGAGCTGGGGGTGACGTTCCGTTTCACGGTCATCCCGATCCTGCGCAAGGATTCGCTGCACATCACCGACGAGGACCGCGAGCTGGTCCGCGCGACCATCGCCGCGCAGCCGACGAAGCACGTGCTGGTGACGCACGGCACCGACAGCATGGTGCAGACCGGCCACGTGCTGGCGGCCATCCCGGACAAGACCATCGTGATGACGGGTGCGCTCAGCCCAGCCCGCTTCCGCGGCTCGGACGCCGAGTTCAACATCGGCTGCGCCATCGGTGCCGTGCAGTCGCTGCCCACCGGCGTGTACATCGCCATGAACGGACGGATCTGGGATCCGGCGAAGGTCAGGAAGAACGTGGCAGAAAATCGGTTCGAAGCGGTGTGAGGCACACGCTTCCTGGCTCCAGTAACGACAAGGCCCGCTGATGCGGGCCTTGTGCTTTATGAAGCAGGGAATTGGTATCTGACCCCTATTCCATGGAAAGGAATCAGGCGGGCGAGATCGATTGCCCGGCTTCGCGGAAGCTGGCACACCGACCTTTCCGTTCGCGTGTCCATACGAGTCGTCCGCGCAGAAAATGCTGAAATCGATGTGGATCACGCATCGCCTTTACATAGACGTGGTGAATAACACATCGGCAGGCTCGATCCTCTCCAGCCCGCATGTCATCGCGGTGGGTCGATCTCTGGGACGGCGCCAGAGTATGGCACCACCCCATGACCATCAGAGCTCCCTGGATATCCGCAAGGAAGGAATGTGGACGTGTTCGACCGCCGCCATGCACTTCGCTGCACGGTCGTCCGGAGCAATGAACTTCGTCCTGTCGATGAACAGACGTCGTAGACGCGTCTTCCCTTCGAGGAATCGCCAGTCCTGGACCGGAGCACACGAATCGATGACCAACTCCTCGACGTCTTCGGGAATGCTCTGATAGTCGAAGACGTTTTTTCCGACGAAGGACATATCCATGCATCTCACCGAGCCAAGCCGCGGCAGTTCGACCAGATCCCTGGCACGACCCAAGCTCAGAATATCAAGCGACAACACCTCAGCGCCAACCTCCAAGCGATTTCCCGTATAGCTCATCAGCTTGAACACCTTGAGCTGAGAAGGCCGATCTGATTGGGATCGCAGAATTCCCTGCTGGAGAGCGATGCGAGCCCCGACATCGCCATCCTTGCAAGGCCTCTAGGCGCCGTAGATCAGGGAGCAGCACGCCGCATCCTCGAACTCAAGCTAACGCTACCCGCTAGACCGGCTCGAAGCGTTCCAACGCCATGTTCACCTCGGCAGGCAGAAAGATATCGACATTGAATGGCGCGGAGTCCGATGCCGCGACGACGATCCCCTCGCCGGATTCGCTCTGGAGCAACACGCCCGCCAGGACGCGCGCGCGGACCGCCGCCTGATCGGACGCCGGTCCCCGCCCTGCGAAATGGGTATACGGATCAGACCCGATCGTCGGCCCCTGCGCGCCCCGCACTGTCCATTCGACTCTCCAGAGTGGCGTCGCTTTCTGGATGACGAAGGGGCGAGCCAGCGAGCGCCAGGGGCACTCCACTGGCTCGCCGCGGCGCACACCGATCGGGAAGACCTCAAACCGGAAACCGGCCGAACGCTCCCCGGTGGTGAAGAGGAACGGCGCACCCACGGACGTGCGCAAGGCGATGACCAGATGCCAGTAGCCCTCATGCTGGGCGTAGGCGTCTATCGTCGCTCCGGGCAAGGCGGAGAGATCGAGGTCGGCGGCGAACTCGGTCAATGGCACGTGCATGTCCGCTCAGGGCTCCCCGCCATCGGCGTGCCGAGCACGGTACAAGACTAGTCCGGCGGGGCGCCAGCCGCGTTGAATCGGACCGTTACCCCGGCCCGCTTTCGCGGCTCGGACGCGGCGTTCAACATCGGCTACGCCATCGGCGCGGTGCAGCACCGTAGGTTAGGGTGAGCGAAGCGATGCCCAACATCGTCTCGTGGGCGAGCCCCAACTTACCTCTTAGCGCTGAGACCTGTATCTGGCCGCACGGTACTGACCCCTGTCACCGGCACGCGATCCGCTCGGATCGACGTTGGCGCAGATGACGCTCCCGCAGATCACCGCATCTGAAGCATAGAACGCCTGGACGACCGGTACGGCATCTTCATAGCGCTGAAGCTCCTCTTTCGTGGCCGCCAGCTCGCGCCGGTAGTAGCCGAGCACCGTCCACGCGACGAAGAGGATCAGCACCAGAATCACCATTGCGGTACCGAACCACGTCCACACCAGTCTCCCTGCCCCGTGCAGCCGCGCGGACGTCGCGGACACCGCATGACTGTACTCTGTCGTGACAGGCCGCACCGCCTCTCGGGCATCCTCCGCGACCCGCGTACCGGCGCCCTCCACGATGGCAGCGACATCACGCCGGAACTGGCCGACTTCCTGCCGAAGCGACTGCACCTGTTCCGCGATCGCCGCGCTCATGCGCGCCTCGCGCTGCACCATCTCGGCGCGCAGCATCATCAGGACTTTGATTGCTTCCGCCGAAGTAGCAGCTGATGCTGCATTGACGTCTTCCATGACACCTCCTTGTAATCGACAGCCTTGCGCGCATCTTCAATGTTGGACTAGCGAGCCATCTGCCGATCCTGCGATTGGGCCTGCTCGGCAATCTGGTGCTGCGAACGCCAGGCCTCTCCCTGCGCCTCAATCTTCCGACCTTCTGCCGATCGCGCAAACTCCGTTGCCGCACGATCAGCCGAGGCGCTGTCGCCGGATAACGCTGCGATCAAATAGCGGTCTATCGGAAGGTCGTTCAGGGAGCCCACTTCAGGAAGCTGCCTCTGCTGCCGCTCCTCAGCCGGAACGACCGGTCTCTGCTGAGGCTGGAGTCTTTGTGGTTGCACTCCCTGCTCGTTGCCCCGGTTTACGTCATGAAACAGACCGCCCTCGGTCGATGTGAGGACATACTGCCAGCGATCCTGGCGTTCATTAGCACGGACCGCGCGGATGAAGTCGTCGTAATCATCGCGATGTATTGTCTGACACCCCGCCGAATCCGTGTTGTACCGAGATCCAGCATGGATCTTGAACGAGTCGTTCAACGACTGGACACCATCGATGTCGCCTTGTGTGAACCACCCATCGCCATTGGTGTCGCGCTGAATGAGGCTCGCGTTCCTCGGCGCGCTCGCCTGCTCTGGCGTTGGCCGCAGCGAGAAATCGTTGCGAACCTCCCGTGCCGGATGCGTGGTCCTGAGCATCTCGAACGTTCCTTCGGCCATCCGACCCAAGTCCGGGGTCGTATCGCCATCTGCTCGCTCACCTTCAGAGCGTCGCCACACCACATCGGCATAGGGTGTAGCTTCTCTGCCCGGCGCCGGCCGCGCATGGGCGTCGTACTGCGCGGTTGGCTCCGTGTTAGCACGATCTGCGATGAACAGATGACGACCACCTTCCGCGTCCCTGCGTAGAACAACGATGTGGTCGTCGTATACCCCCGTGCCGCGGTGTAGTTCGGCCTCCCCCGCACCAGGTATTCTCGGATCGTCCATGGACGCAACCGTCGACGTCTCCCTCCGCAAACCAAGTATCACGCTCTCATGTCCACGTATCGCACCGATCACGGCATCGCTGCCCCGTGACTCCACCATGCTGGCGTATACGTCGTACTTCTGGCTAGCCGTCAAGCCAATCAGTTCGTTGGGCGCGCCGGCATCGAGCCGGTTGTACTCTGGAATACGAGGAGGCCCTCCGGCCTGGCGTAGACGCTCCAACGAATGGCCAGCGTCCGGCATCCCCGCCCCGTCCACCCGAGAGAGCTCGTTGCGCGCTCCTGCCACGACGTAACGATCCAGCGCTTCCTGCACTACGGCGCGCTCTTCAGCGCGCTCTCGTTCGAGCATTTGAAATGCCTCTACATTCTGCCCTTGCCTTAGATGGCCAATGATCCGATCAGCGGTTGCACGGATATCGATATCCGTGGCGTTGGTTGGATGTGGATTCGTCATGCCGCCCTCCTGGCTGCCATTGGTCCTCAGTCGAGATAACGATCAGCACTACTGTCGTAGCCCTGATCACATACCGGCGGATTCGATGATCGACATGGCCACAGCGTCGAAGGAACGGTTTCGCGCAGTTCCATGCGCCTCCCGTTCCAGATCAGGAATCCGAAGTGCGCAACACTTCCCGTTCCCCGGTAATAATCCTTGAATGCCCGGGGATCAGAGCTCGGCATGCTGGGAGGCATGTATTCACCCTCCTGTGCGGGCCGAAGCACCCACCGCAACACTGGGACATACGCCAATCTACTGACATCCATCTGGATGTCGCTATCCACGGCCCCTCCGGCTCCTCGAAGATACGGGCCATATCGGCGACGCTCTTCTTTATCCAGATGTGGTGCAGGGGGCGCCATCTCGGATGTTACATCTCGCGGAATTCCATCCTTCTGCACACGATACAGAGTGTAGTCGCGCAGGTACGCGCTATCGGGGCGGCATCTGTTTTCGCTTGACCCGCTATCGCCGGATCTTGGCGATCCGCACTCTGGCCCATACACCAGGTACAGAGTTACATCAGGATCCGGCCCTTCGAAGGAGCGGATCCAGAACGGGCTGTAATGGTGGATCACCGCGAGGATGTCGTGACGCTCACCCAACCCCACGACGGCCTTGAAACTGTGCTTTGATCGCGAAAGCTGCTCTCTCTCATATCCAGACAAGAATGGGTGTTGATGCGGGATTCTGCGAAGGAACGAAGCGAAGTGTTCCGGTAGGTGTCCACTGCAGGCGACGTCCTCCAGCGGCGCATCGGTAGTCGCGCCCGAACCGCAGTCGGCCCCCATTTTCAGCTCTTCGATAAGCCTTGGAGCTGCGGATTCGTTCGTCGTTCTGGTTACAGCGGCGACTGAAGTCTGCGACAACCTTGTACCAGACTGAGTTCCACCTGAGTGGGATGCGCAAGCTGCGAGCAGCGAGACCAGCACAAGACTCGTTACTGCTGCCGAAGTGTTGAGCACCATGCCAGAACCTCCCTTTAGGAATCGACATTCCTTCGATGGAATGCCCACGCTTCTTCCAATGATCTACGTGGCCTGTCTACACCGCTCGCAAGGGAAATGCATTTATATGGATCACGAGCCCTCACCTTCTGCATACAGTCACTTTCATCGACTCGATTACCCCCTGCCTAGAGTGCCTGTCTGGCCTTGCATGCAAGCAAAGAAAAACCCCGGCCGAGGCCGGGGTTCTTCCTGCACATCCCTGTGCGCTCCCCTCAGGGGACAGTCCTTAGAACGTGATACCCCAGCTGTTGATGTAACCGGTATCCGCCGCTGCACGGTCACGCACGCGCAGACCCCACGACCCGTTGAGCGCTTCGCTCGACAGGTTCACCGTGAAGGTCTGATTGATGTTGTCCGCGCTGCCGCCGGTACGGTTGTGCAGGTTGTAGACCGACCCGTCCGGTGCCACCAGATCGACGATCAGGTCGCCCTTGTACGTGTGCACGATGTTCACCGCCACCTGCGCATTGCTCGGCGCATTGCCCGTACGCCCCGACACCGCGATCGTGCTGGTCACGCCCGTCGTGTTGTTGTCCGGGATGTTGGCGTCGGTGCCGTTGGTGTACGTCTGCACGCCACCGACCGGCGGCGTGCCACCCTGCGCCGCGACCACGGCCGCGTCCGCATTCACGATGCCCGCACCGCACCCACCCGAGCACGTCCCCGGCAACGCCCGCGCCGTGTTCTTGATGATGGTCTCGACCTGAGCCGGCGTCAGCGGCGACGAGGCTGCGGCCTGCATCAACGCGACCACGCCCGCCACGTGCGGTGACGCCATCGACGTACCGTTGTACGACGCATAGCTGGCGCTGCCCGGCGTGGTGGTGCCGGTGTTGAGGGTGGACAGGATGCTCGCGCCGGGCCCCGAGATGTCGATGCCCGTGCCGTAGTTGGAGAAGCTGGCACGCGAACCGGCCGACGTCGTCGCTGCCACGGCGATCACGTTGGGGCAGTTCGCCGGCACCGCCGTGGACACGTTGGCGTTGCTGTTGCCGGCTGCCACGACCACCGTGGTGCCGCGACCGACCGCGCCGTTGATCGCGTTCTGGTAGGTGGCCGAGCAGGTGCCGCCGCCGCCGAGCGACATATTGATGACTTCGGCCGGATTGGCGTTCGCCGGCACGCCGCTGACCGTGCCGCCCGAGGCCCAGGTGATGGCATCGGCGATGTCGGAGGTCAGGCCACCGCAACGGCCCAGCACGCGCACCGGCACCACCTTGGCGCCGAACGCGGTGCCGGCCACGCCGGTGGCGTTGTTGGTCACCGCCGCGACCGTGCCGGCCACGTGCGTGCCGTGCCAGCTGGAATTGCTCACCGGCGAACCGGCATAGCACTCGCCCGCCACCGGGTTCCAGTCGCCTTCGTCGTTCGGGTTGGAATCGCGGCCGTTGCCGTCGCGCGACGCGAACGTGTCGCTGATGAAGTCGTAGCCCGGCAGGATGTTCGCGTTGAGGTCGGCATGGTTGGTGATGCCGGTGTCGATGACGGCGACCACGACACCTGCGCCGGTCGACTTGTCCCACGCCGGCCGCACATTGATGCCCGACGTCGTGGTGCCGAAGCCCCACTGCTCGGACAGGCGCGTGTCGTTCGGATTCAGCACGGCGTACATGCGCTGGTCGACTTCCACGTATTCCACGTTGGGATCGGCGGCGAGCTGGCGCATCAGCGACTCGGCTTCCACCCGGTCCAGCTTGCGGTCCGCACGCACCACGTCCGCACCACCGGCGGCGAGCCGGCGCAGCTTCTGCAGGCCCAGCGCGCGGCCGCCGCGCTTGGCGACGCCGGTGCTGGCGGCCGTGCTCAGCGAGCGCTGCAGTTGCGAGGCATCAGCGCTTTCCGTACTGCCGTCGCGGTACTTCACGATGAAGCGATCATAGCCACCCGGCTCTTCCGCCTGCAGGCCACTCATGTCCACGCGACCGGCCATGGCGGGCAACGCATACAGCGATGCCAGCACGGCCGACGACAGGCACAGCAGGCGCACACGCGAACCACGCTTTGCAATTCCAGACATCAGACTCTCCCTCAAAGATGAAAAATAAAAGCCGCGAATGCGGCAATAGCCCGGTCGGGGGCGCTTGGCGATGGGAGGGGGTGGACAGGCGGTTGCGTTCGACCGGGTGCACGTCATGCAGTGCACGACGCAACACCGACGCTAACGGAGGATGCGTGCGTGAATTAGCGATGAAAGACACACTTCGCAACGACATGTTGCAAACGTAATCACCGGACTACACGCATGAAGCCCAAGCGACCGGTGGACATCGCCGCGTAGATTCATTTACGTGTTTCGTGCGTGATGAAACGCGATTTTTTATTCGCGCGAACGCATCGGCATTACGCAAAAAAGAAACCCGCCTTGCGGCGGGTTCTTCATGCAGTGAAGCGCGCGCGATCAGTCGCGCAACTTCACCAGCCAGTGGTGCCGATCCGGCAGGCGGCCGTACTGGATGTCGGTGAGTTCCTTGCGGATACCCATCGTCACCTCGCCCGCGGGCGCGGTGAGGTCGCCGACCTCGAAGCCCTTGCCCTTCAGCTGGCCGATCGGCGTGATGACGGCGGCGGTACCGCAGGCGAACACTTCGACGATGTCGCCCGAGGCCACGCCCTGCTTCCATTCGTCGATGGCGATCCGGCGCTCTTCGACCGTGTGGCCGCGGTCGCGCGCGATCTGGATGATGCTGTCGCGGGTGATGCCTTCCAGGATGCTGCCCGAGAGTTCCGGGGTGACGATGCGGCCGTCCTTGTAGACCAGGAACACGTTCATGCCACCCAGCTCTTCCAGGTACTTGCCTTCGACCGGGTCGAGGAACAGCACCTGCGAGCAACCCTGCGCCTGTGCTTCCTGCTGCGGCAGCAGCGAGGCGGCGTAGTTGCCGCCGCACTTGGCGGCACCGGTACCGCCCTTGCCGGCGCGCGCATAGTCCTCGGACAGCCAGATCGCCACCGGCGATACGCCCTTGGCGAAGTAAGCGCCGGCCGGGCTGGCGATGACGTAGTAGCCGGCCTGCTGCGCGGCGCGCACGCCGAGGAAGGCCTCGGTGGCGATCATGAAGGGACGGAAGTACAGGCTGGTCTCCGGCGCCGACGGCACCCAGTCGCCATCGATGGCGACCAGCTGGCGTAGCGATTCGACGAACTCGTTGACCGGCAACTGCGGCAACGCCAGGCGCGCGGCCGAGCGTTGCAGGCGCGCACCGTTGGCATCGGGACGGAAGGTCCAGATGGAGCCGTCGGCATGGCGGTAGGCCTTGATGCCTTCGAAGATCTCCTGGCCGTAGTGCAGCACCGAGGCGGCCGGGTCGAGCGACAGCGGACCGTAGGCGCGCACTTCGGCGTCATGCCAGCCCTGCGCCTTGTCCCAGGTGATGGCGACCATGTGGTCGGTGAAGTGCAGGCCGAACCCGGGGCTGGCGAGGATGGCGTCGCGCTCGGCTGCGGTACGGGCCTTGTCGGAGCGGGTCACGCGGTAGGTCAACGGGGAGGCGTTCATCACGTTCATCTCTTCCTTCCTGACGGGGTCTGCATGGGGCGAGCACGGGGCTCAGAGCATGCCGGTTTCCAGTTTCGCGGCTTCGGACATCATGTGGCGGCCCCACGGCGGATCGAACACCAGTTCGACATCGGCCTCGGCGATGGTGGGGATCATCTCCAGCTTGCTGCGCACGTCGTCGACGAGGATCTCGCCCATGCCGCAGCCGGGCGCGGTCAGCGTCATCTTGACCTCGACGCCGCGCTGGCCATCGTCGCGCGTGCTGAGGTTGGCTTCGTACACCAGGCCCAGGTCGACGATGTTGAACGGGATCTCGGGGTCGAAGCAGGTGCGCAGCTGGTTCCAGACCAGCGCCTCGACCTCTTCATCGCTGGCGTTGTCGGGCAGCGACAGCGGCTCGGAGGGCTCCTTGCCGATGGCATCGGCATCCTTGCCGGCGATGCGCATCAGATTCCCTTCGACGAAGACGGTGTAGCTGCCGCCCAGCGCCTGGGTGATGTAGCCATAGCTGCCGGCCGGCAGGGTGACGAGTTCGCCCTGCGGCACCAGCACGGCGGCGCAATCGCGGGAGAATTGGACGGGTTCGCTGCTGCGGGAGTACATGCCGGACCAGATGGGGGCGCGCGTGGGGCGCTGCAAGGCGTCCTATTGTAGCCCCCGCACCCCGGCGGCCGCGTTCAGGCCGTATCCTTGGCGACCCTGCCGGAGTCTCCATGTCCCCCGCCCCGCGTCGCGCCCCCCGCTGGCTGGTTCCCGTGATGCTCGTGCTGGCCGGTGGCTGCCTGGTGCTGATCTGGGTCTCGCTGGCGCTCAACCTGCAGCGGCAGGCCGGCTGGATGGCGCTGGCGGCGGCCCTCGACGTGGTGCTGGTGCTGCGCCTGTGCGGCGTACCCGCCGGCACGCGACGCGCGCTGCTGGGAGGGCTGGCCACCGCCGCCATCTCGGCGCTGGCGCTGTGGACCATCGCCGCCACCCAGATGGGTTACGCGCTCGGGCTCAACCCATGGGATTCGGCGCTGCGCCTGGGCGCGCACCATGCGTGGACGCTGATTTCCCTCACCACCACGCCGTTCGATGTGCTGGCGCTGGTGGCCGCGCCGCTGCTGGCGGCGTGGTGGACGCGCTGACCGCGGCTTATACCGCTGATCGCAACGGGCGCTCGCCCTCGCGTCCCGGGGCGAAGGTGAAGGACACCCGCGTGCCGGCCTCGGCGATGCGTGCCGCCTGATCGTAAAGCGGCGCGGCGCACAGGTCGGCAGGCAACAGCAGGAAGTCGACCGCAGTGTCGCCCGCGGCATCGCGCTGGATCAGGCCTACGCCATGCCGGGTGGTCTGCACGTGGCGGATCCGCGCGTCGCCCTTGCCGAGCAGCACATCCAGCGCCGCCACCAGTCGCGTTCCGGCTTCGGCGGTCGCGGCGTCCGCCTTCGCGGCGTCGCCCATGATGTCCGACAGGGTGGATGACGAAATCGCCGGCGCAGTGAATTCCACCGTCCTGTCCGAATGCTGCGTGGCGAAGCTGGCGTGGATGTCGCCCGACAGCACCACCGCGCCGCCCGCGCGATCCAGCGCGGCGACCAGCGCATCGCGCTGCACGCCGAACCCGTCCCACTGGTCGACGTTGAGGTAGAACGTCCTGCGCAGCAACGGCGGCGCGTCCAGCGCGGGATCGGACAGGTCCAGCACCATCGGTGTCATCGACACCGAACTGGCGACGAACAGCGAGCGCCCGTCGTTGTCGGCCAGCTGGTCCGCCAGCCAGGCCTGCTGTCGCTCGCCGAGCGCCGGCGGCAGTGCGCCGTCCGCCTGGCGCAGCGCCAGCAACAGGTCGTAGCTGTCCTTCACCACCATGTAACGGCTGCCGAGATGGCTGAACAACGCGCTCTTGCCCAGCGCCAGCCACGGCAGGCCACGCAGGTAGCCGTCGCTGGCTTCCGGCGGCATCTCCGCCTTCATGAAACCCGGGACCGCGTCGTTGTAGCGACGCAGCACATCACGCAGCACGTAGACCGCCATCGGTTGCGTGGACAGCGCGGTCGCGCGCCTGGCCGCCTCTCGCTTGTCCACGCCCGCATCCGTGTAGCCGCGCGTCAGCGCACGACGCAGCGGCGTGCGCAGCGATGCCCACGTCTCGTCGCCCAGATCCGCGTAAGGCATCAAGGCGGCCGACAGGGCCGTCCAGTCCACGCCGATGATCGGCGCCAGGCGACGCAGTGCCGGCTCGTCGTAGGCCAGCGCGCCGGGAAACGCATCTTCCGGAATCGGATGGTCGGGGCGCTGGCTGCGGTAGTCGAGCAACAGCAGGCGCACATCGCGCCCGTAGTCCAGGCGCCGCCAGAGCGCGCCATGCGGGTACAGGCGCGCCTCGTCGACGCGCTGTGCGCCGCGGTCGTCGACGTCGCCCACGTCGATGTCGACCGGCATGTACTCGAAGTACGCCCGCTCGGCGTGGCGGCGGCGGCGCGCATCGCCTTCCGGCCGGCGACCGTCCTCATAGGTCGCGTGGTCCTGCCAGCAGTCGTCGCTGAACTCGTGGTCGTCCCAGATCGCCACCAGCGGCGCGCGTTCCAGCAGCGCCTGCAGCACGGGATCGGTGCGGTACTCACGATGCAGCTGGCGGTAGTTGTCCAGGCTGGATGCCGCGAGATACGCCTGGTCGCCTGCGCCCACGCGCAACGCGCCGGGCACGTCGTCGAAGGTGATGCCGCGGCCGCCATCGGCACGCTGGAAGCTGCTGTCGCCGATCGACTCGTAGATGAAGTCGCCCAGGTGCAGGATGAAATCCAGGTCTTCCTGCAGCAGCGGCACCAGGCTGTTGTACCAGCGCCCGCCGTAGTCCTGGCAGCTCATGAAGGCGAAGCGCAGCGCGGGCGTCGGGGCATCGGCAGCCGGCGCGGTGCGTGTCATGCCCACCGGCGACGACACCCAGCCATCGCCTTCGCGACGCAGGAAGCGGTAGTGGTAGCGACGGCCGGGCAGCAGGCCGGCCACGCGCACGCGCAGGCAATGGTCGTGCGCGGCCTGTGCGGTGAGCTCGCGTTCGATGCGCAACTGCGAGAACGCGGCATCGTCGGCCACCTGCAACCGCACGGCGACATCGCCGACCGACGCCGGCACGCGTGTCCACAGCAGCACGCGGTCCGGGCGTGGATCGCCCGATGCCAGCGACTGCGGGAACGCCGTGCGCGACACCGTGGGCGTGGCCTGCGCAGGGAACCAGCGGCTGGCGAACGGCAGGCTGGCGGCGGCCAGCGTCAGCTTGAGGAAGGTACGGCGCGAAGCGCGCAGGGCAGACGAATCGGAGGCGTTCACGCAAGGCTCCACGGCACGAAGCTGCGCAGCATGGCGGGTGCAGGTTGCGGCGATATGGCAATCGCATCCGTCATGGCGCAGCAACATCGAGCGGTCAGCCTGTGCCGTCGCATCGCCGCGCGCGATGCATCGCTTCCCTTCTCCACTCCCACGGCCCGCCATGACTCCTAGCCTTCGCTCCGCGCGTCACCCTGCCCGCCGCTCCCTCACCGTCGCGCTCTGCGTCGCACTCGCTTGTCCCGCCGTCTCGGCCTTCGCACAACAGGCCGACGCGCCTGACGCCGGCAGCGCCACGCAACTGGACACCCTCGTGGTGACCGCGCAGAAGCGCGAGCAGCAGGTGTCGGAAGTACCGATCGCGATCACCGCGTATTCCGGCGACTTCCTCGACCGCCGGGGCATGACCACGCTGGGCGACCTGGCCGGCTTCGTGCCTGGCCTGCAGGTGCAGGAGCAAAGCCCCAACAACCCCGGCTACGTGATCCGCGGCATCACCTCCGACAGCGGCGAAGCCAACGTGCAGCCCCGCATCTCGGTGTTCCAGGACGGCGTGTCGATCAGCCGCTCACGAGGGGCCTCCGCCGCCCTGTTCGACATGGAGCGCGTGGAAGTGCTGCGTGGTCCGCAAGGCACGCTGTTCGGCCGCGCCGCGCAGGTCGGTGCCGTGCACTACCTCCAGAACAAGGCCAGGGACGCGACCAGCGGCGCGTTCGAACTCGGCACCGGCAGCGGCAACCAGCGCCTGGCCAGTGGCTACTTCAATGCCCAGATCGCGCCGGAAGCGCTGGCCGCACGCGTGGCGGTCTTCCGCGAGGAACGCGACGGCAGCATCGACAACGCGGCCGGCGGCACGCTCAACGGCAAGGACACCACCGCGCTGCGCGCCAGCCTGGGCGCGATGATCGGCGAGGCCAGCCGCATCGACCTGATCGCGAACTACCAGAAGGACACGCCACCCGGCACCGCCTTCATCAGCGGCACCATCCCCAACCGCCAGGGCAGCACCAGCCCGTACGCGGGCGCCGAACTCAACCGCGGCAACGAACTGGGCCTGGACCGCACCGTGCGCAGCCTGACCGCACTCGGCTCGTTTGCGCTCGGCGAGAACTGGACACTCGACACGATCAGCGGCTGGCGCAGCTTCGATTCGCAGGAGCAGTTCGACGCCGACGGCTCGCGCCTGAAGGCGATGGAGTTCGCCGAGATCGCCGAGGGCGACCAGTGGAGCCAGGAAATCCGCTTCAACTTCGACGATGGCGATACGTTCGCCGGCTTCTTCGGCGCCAGCTACTTCGTCGAGGACGGTTCGCAGTACGTGCCGTTCGCCACCGACGAACGCAGCCTGCTCGCGCTGCTCTCGCAGAACGCCGCCTTCCGCCAACAGATCGGCGCGCTGCTCGGCGGCATCCCGTTCCCGGCCATTCCGCTGTTCGGACCGGACGGCAATCCGTTCGTGTCGTACACGCTGCCGGGCGGCATGCAGGCACTGCTCAATCCCGACCATCGCGAAGCGTTCGCCAACTACGGCACGACGGAAGCGTATGACGTGTTCCTCGACGGTACCTGGCGCGCGACGCCGTCGCTGGAGCTGAGTGCGGGCCTGCGCGCCACGTGGGAAAAGCAGACCGCCGGCTACCAGGGCTTCGCGGGCAACGCACCCTCGCTGTTCAACGGCCTGGGCGCCGGCGCGCCCGCGCCGCTGGCCGGCAACAACATCCTCAACAGCGCCACCACCGGCAAGCTGGAGCGCAGCGAGGACTTCAACTCCGTGGTCGGTCGCCTCGCCGCCCGCTACGCGTTCTCGCCCACGCTGAGCGGTTACGCGACCGCCTCGCGCGGCCGTCGTCCGAATGTCATCGACATAAATCCGCAGGGCAGCCAGGTGTTGCCGGCGGAAATCGTCAACAGCTACGAGATCGGCATCAAGGGCGGCACCAGCGGCGGCCGGCTGGCCTATGACGTGTCCGCCTACTGGTACGACTACAGCAACTTCCAGACGCAGATCCCCAACCCCAGTGGCGGCACGCCGTTCCTGATCCCCACCAATGGCGGCAACGCCACGGCCAACGGTGTGGAAGCCTCGATCACCGGCGAACTGGCCACCGGGCTGGTGCTGTTCGCCAACTACGCGTGGACGAACGCGCGCTTCGACGACCGCGACAACGACGGCAACGCGCAGCTCTACGCCGGCCACCGCTTCCGCCTGACGCCGGACCATGCGGCCGCCATCGGCCTGGACTGGCGCGTGCCGATGGGCAGCGCGAGCTTCTACCTGCGGCCGTCGTACAGCTGGAAGTCGAAGGTGTACTTCGAGGACGAGAACACGCCCGGCCTGGAACAGGGCGCCTACGGCCTGCTCAGCCTGCGCATGGGCGTGACGCTGGCCGACGGCCGCTGGGACCTGGGCGTGTGGGGCAGCAACCTCACCGACGAGCAGTACCTGATCGACGCCGGCAACACCGGCCGCCAGTTCGGCACGCCCACCTTCGTGGCCGGCCAACCGCGTGCCTACGGGATCTCGGCGAAGGTCAGGTTCTGATACGGCGCACCACGCCCCACGAAAAAGCCGGGCAATGCCCGGCTTTTTCCTTATCCCGTTTGCTGATGCATGCGCTCAGTGCCCGCCGTCCAGGGCCTTCAGTTCGCTGACCAGCGCATTCGCCATCTCCGAGCCGTCGCCGTACAGCATGCGGGTGTTGTCGGCGTAGAAGAGCGCATTCTCGATGCCGGCGAAGCCCGTGCCCTTGCCGCGCTTGATGACGATGGTGTTCTTGGAGTTCACCACGTCGAGGATCGGCATGCCGTAGATGGGCGAGGCCGGATCGGTCTTCGCCACCGGGTTCACCACGTCGTTGGCGCCGATCACCAGCGACACGTCGGTGTTGGCGAACTCGGGATTGATGTCGTCCATGTCGACGATGAGGTCGTACGGCACGCCGGCCTCGGCCAGCAGCACGTTCATGTGGCCCGGCATGCGCCCGGCGACCGGGTGGATGGCGAACTTCACCTTCACCCCGCGCGCCATCAGCTTCTGCGACAGCTCCCAGATCTTGTGCTGCGCCTGCGCCACCGCCAGGCCGTAGCCCGGCACGATCACCACGCGCTCGGCATAGGCCATCATCGCGGCCACGTCGGCGGCCTCGATGGGCTTCATCGAACCGCCGATCTCCTGCATCGCGGCGCTGCCGCCGCCGAAGTTGGAGAACAGCACGTTGCTGATCTTGCGGTTCATCGCCTTGGCCATCAGCCGCGTCAGCAGCATGCCGGCCGCGCCGACCATGGTGCCGGCGATGATCAGCGCTTCGTTGCCCAGCACGTAGCCTTCGAACGCCACGGCCAGGCCGGTGAACGCGTTGTACAGCGAGATCACCACCGGCATGTCGGCGCCGCCGATGGGCAGCGTCATCAGCACGCCCAGCGCCAGCGACAGCACGAAGAAGGCGATGATCCACGGCATCGCCAGCGTGGTCAGCGCCATCACGCCGCTGGCGATGGCGGCCAGCGCGACCAGCGCGTTGAACCACTGCTGGCCCGGGAACGTGTAGCGCTTGTCCATGCGCCCGTCCAGCTTGGCCCAGGCGATGACGGAACCGGTCAGCGACACCGCGCCGATCAGCGCACCGATCACGGCAAGCGACAAGGTGAAGGTGGACGGCGCGGGTTGCCCGGAGGAATAACGCACCAGTTCCACCGCGCCGATCGCGGCGGCCGAACCGCCGCCCATGCCATTGAAAAGCGCGACCATCTGCGGCATGTCGGTGATCGCCACCTTCTTGCCCCAGATCCAGTTCAGGCCGACGCCGATCACGATGGCCGCGATCATCAGGCCGATGTTGTGCAGGCCCGGCAGGAAGAACGTGGCGACGGTGGCGATCAGCATGCCCATGCCGGCCCACTGGATGCCGCTGCGCGCGGTCTTCGGACTGGCCATGCGCTGCAGGCCGAGCAGGAACAGCGTGGCGGCGACGAAATAACTCAGCTTCACCAGCGTCAACGCACTCATGCCCGGCTCCCTTCCGACGACGACGCGGATTGCTTGTCCAACCGATGGTGTTCACGCATTTCGATGGCGGTCTTGAGCAGGCCGACCATGCCCAGGCCGAAGGCGACCAGGCCCAGCGACAACTGGTTCACGACGGTGGAATCAGCCAGATACGCGCCGGCCAGGCCGCCGAGCATCGCGCCCAGTGCATAGAACGCGAGCAAGGCCAGCATCCAGCGACCCTTGCGTGCGTCCTGCCAGACGCGCCGCGAGACGTCGTTCTGCGTGCGCGTCGGATCCTGCAGCGAGGACAGGCCGATGCCGACACCGGCATACAGCAGGACGTAGTTGCCGTCATCGAAGACCTGCGACCAGCCGCCAGTGCCGGCCAGGGAGATCGACCAGGCCGCTTTCACCGCATACGCCACGGCGACCAGCAACGCGGGGTACTGCAGGTAGCTGACCCGCTGGAAGACATCACGGACCGACATGGGCTGGCGTGCAGGCATCACCGGGACGCTGCTCACTTGCCACCCGCGGGCGGCTTGCTGCTCTTGAACATCTCCAGCATGCGCTCGGTGACCACGTAACCGCCGGCGGCGTTGCCCGCACCCAGCAGCACGGCGATGAAGCCGATGGCTTTCTCCAGCGTGGTATCGGCATGCCCCAGCACGACCATCGCACCGATCAGCACGATGCCGTGGATGAAGTTGGAGCCCGACATCAGCGGCGTGTGCAGGATCACCGGCACCCGGGAAATGATCACGTGCCCGGCGATGCCCGCCAGCATGAAGATGTACAGCGCCACGAACCCGTCGCTCATCCGCTCCCCCATCCGGTCCACGTTGTGTTGGTTGCCGCGCGGGCCTGCCGCGGTGGCCCCGCATCATAACCATACCTGAACCCGGCCGGGACCCGATGCCGTCGCGTCAACCGATGCCGGCACGGCGCGTTTCCATGCGTACACCCCACCCCGAGGACCCGATCATGAAGCGCTTGTCTCTGCTGGGTTTGTCCGTCCTGCTGCTGTCCGCCGCCGGTGGCGCCTTCGCCGGCGATCGAGGCGACCGCATCGACCACCGCCTCGACCGTCGTGGCGACCGCGTCGAACATCGCCTGGATATCCGCGGCGACCGCATCGAACGCCAGTTCGACCGCCGTGCGCAGTGGGGCCATCCTCGTGCCGCGAACCAGCTGGAGCGCCGGGGTGACCGCATCGACGCGCGCCTGGACCGCAAGGGCGAGCATGCCGAGGCGCGCTGGGACCGCCGGGGCGATCGCATCGATCGTCGCCTGGACCATCGCGGCTGATTCACGGCACCGGCCGCTAAGCTATGTTGGTGAGTAGTGCCCCGAGCCCGCTGTCCGACGCGTCGTCGCCCGCCCCGCTGGCGGCGACGCTGGACCTGTTCCTGGCCGACATCGGGCCGCGTGCGTTCCGCTTCGCGGAGACCGGCCTTCGCCATCGCGAGGATGCGCTGGACGCCGTGCAGGACGCGATGATGAAGATGCTGGCCTACCGCGAGCATCCGGCCGCGGAGTGGTCGCCGCTGTTCTGGAGCATCCTGCGCCGGCGCATCATCGACATGCAGCGTCGTGCGGGTTTCCGGCTGCGCTGGTTGATGCCGACGGGTGATCGCGGCGAGGAAAGCGCGGTGGACTGGGCGCCCGACCACGGCGCCGGCCCCGCACAGACGCATGACCAACGCGAGGCCTACGCGCGGTTGGTGCACGCCCTGCGGGCCCTGCCCAACCGGCAACGCGAGGCCTTTACCTTGCGCGTACTCGAAGAACTGGACGTGGCTGACACGGCACGCGCGATGGGCTGCTCGGAAGGATCGGTGAAGACCCACCTGTCCCGCGCGCGCGACGCCCTGCAACGGCAACTGGAGGAATTCCGATGAGCCCCGCCCACGACGACGGTCATGGCATGGATCAGCAGGCCCGTCGCCTGCACCAGGCCGCGCTGGCGCAGGTGTCGCCGCAGACGCTGATGCGGCTGCGCAGCGCGCGCCATGAGGCGCAGCGGCAGGCGCCATCCGCCGGCGGACGGCACCCATGGCGCTGGCTGACGGCCACGGCGTTCTCGGCGGTGCTCGCCGTGGGTATCGGCCTGCAATGGCTGCCCCGCGCACCTGACGCGATCGTTCCTTCAGCCACGATGGCGGCCACGCCGGCCGACACCGACCTTTCCACGGATGCGCTGGGCGTCGCCAGCGCGTTCGATGAAGATCCCGATCTCTACCTCTGGCTGGCCTCCGCCGATGCCCAGCCCCTTGCCATGGAGTCGACCCCATGAAGGTCCGCGCCCTTCGTATTCTTGTCCTCGGCCTGCTGCTCGCCAGCGGCCATGCGCTGGCGCAGGCCGCACCGGCCCCGTTGCCCGCCTGGGAGCAGCTGACACCGCAACAGCGCGAGGCACTGATCACGCCCGTGCGCGACCGCTGGAACCGCGAGCCGGACCAACGCGACCGCATGCTGGAGCGTGCGCAGCGCTGGCAGGCGATGACGCCGGAGCAGCGCGCGCAGGCGCATCACGGCATGAAGCGCTTCGAGGACATGAATCCCGACCAGCGTCGCGAGGCGCGCGCGCTTTACGGCCACATGAAGGCGCTCACGCCCGAGCGGCGGGACGCATTGCGCGAGCAATGGAAGAAGATGACGCCGGCACAGCGCGAGGCGTGGATGCGCGAGAACGCACCGCCGCGTGATCGTGACCGCGACCGCGATCGCCTGCAGGACCGGTGAATCCGGGAGGACAGACGTCGCCTAGCCGGCTTTCCAGTGCGCATACAACGCGCGCATCCGGGCTTGCTGCGGTTTGCTCCAGTATCTGATCCGCTGCTCCATCCCTTCATCCGTACCCCACTCCGGGTAGCCACTCGCAGCCAAGGCATACCAGTGCAATGCGGTGGCATGGTCGCCCACCGTCCAGTACGCAAGCGCGCGCGTGTATGTCACCCATGCAGGCCGACCACCATGCAGGCGCTCGGCCTCGGCCCAGTCGGATAAAGCGCCCTCGATATCGCCCTGGTCGTAGCGCGACCATCCGCGGGACCAATGAACGTGTCGGCGCTGGGGACTTGCCGGCTCGCTTGCGCCGAGGGCGGCATCGTAATCGCGGAGCTCCCGTTCACGATCACCCATCTCGCCATAGAGATGCGCACGATGGACCAGCGCGGAGACATTGCGCGGATTCTTCTGCAGCGCGGCCTGGATCATCGACCGGAATCTCACGCGCCCGCCTGGCGGATAGCCGAGGTACGACGCCGCAGGATCCGGATCGACGTAACGCGGTTCCTGTGCGACGGCGTGTCCCACCAGGAGCATGGCCGCCAGCGGCCATGTCCATCGCCTCATGCGACCGTACGTTCCGGCCACACGGTTTTCGCCAGCAGCTCGTCGTCCCAGTCGAACTGCAATGCGCCGTCCTTGACGAACAGCACGACGAAATTGAGCACGTTGCGGGCGTACATCTCGCTGGCGTGGACCGCGCCCAGGCTGGCGAGATTGAGCGGGCCGGCAATCGTCACGCCGTTGTGCGCATAGGTGTCACCGGGACGGGTCAGTTCGCAGTTGCCGCCGGTTTCCGCCGCCAGGTCGACGATGACGCTGCCCGGCTTCATGCCTTCGACCATCACCGTCGTGATGATCTTCGGCGCGGGTCGGCCCGGCACCGCGGCCGTGCAGACCACGACGTCGATGCCTTTCAGATGGTCGGCGAGGCGTTGCTGCTGCAGCGCGCGTTCTTCATCGGTCAGCTGGCGCGCATAGCCGCCCTCGCCCGCCGCGCTGACGCCGAGGTCGAGGAACTTGCCGCCCAGTGATTCGATCTGCTCACGCGTTTCGGGGCGCACGTCGAAGCCTTCGACCTGCGCGCCCAGGCGCTTGGCGGTCGCCACGCCCTGCAGGCCCGCGACACCGGCACCGACGATCAGCACCTTGGAAGGACGGATCGTGCCTGCTGCCGTGGTCAGCATCGGGAAGAAGCGTGGCGCCAGTTGCGCGGCGATCAGCACCGCCTTGTAGCCGGCCATGCCGGCCTGCGAGCTGAGGACGTCCATCGCCTGCGCCCGCGTGGTGCGCGGCAGCCGCTCGAGCGGGAATGCCTGGATGCCCTTCGCCTGCAGCGCATCCGCGCGCGCCGCGTCCGCGGCCGGCTGCAACATGCCGACCAGCGTGGCACCGGCCTTGAAACCGGCGATGGCGTCTGAGGACGGCGGTTGCACGCAGAGCAGCAGGTCGGCGCTGTCGCGGCCCTGGCCGTCGACCGGTTCGGCACCGGCTTCGCGGTAGGCCGCGTCGATGAAGCCCGCGCCGTCACCCGCGCCGCGCTCCACGAGGACACGCGCACCGGCGGCGATCAGTTTCTTGACGGTTTCCGGTGTCGCGGCCACGCGGCGTTCGCCGGCGGCGGTTTCCTTCAGTACCCGAACTTCGACCGCCATTGCGCCCCTCGTCGTTAGGTCACCCGTCAGGCGATGCTAACAGAGCGCGGCACGGCCGCGCGGAGGCGATGAGGTCAAGCCGGCGTGGCGGCCGACGGTACCGGCTCGAGGCGCTCGATCACACCCTGCATCGCGCTGTCGAACGCGTCTTCGCTCTGGTGGGTGCGCAGGCGCCCCATCCGCACCATCACCGCCAGTTCCTCGGGCGAGGCGACGCAGAAACGCACGCCGCGACGGTTCACGAAGAGCAGGCGCGAGGAAATCGGGCTGACCCACGACAGCTTGCCGGCCTGCACCTTGTTGTCCTTGTCGATGAAGTCCAGCCACGTGCCGATCGGCAGGCCACGGAAATGATCCGCGTCGCTGTGGTCGAAATCGAGCGTGTCCGCGCCCCCCACCAGCTGGATGGCCACGGTGTCCTCGTCGACGACGGGCTTGGGCAGCACCACCTGCGGCAACTCGGGCAGCGCCTTCTCCAGGTCCGGGCGGGCAGCGGCGACCGCCTGCAGCGTGTCGTGCAGGGCGTCGACCGCACCGGCTGCCGCGTCCTGGTTCATGCCGACGCTGGCGAACACCTTCAACATGTCCGTGCGCCACGCCTGCAACCACGGTTTGCCGACCACATGGCGCTGGGCCTCGGTCAGTTCCTCGAGCACGCCGTCGGCGAGCGCGAGCGATTCGCGCAGGCCCGTTCCCTCATCGCCCTCGCGCAGCACCGTCATGGTCACGTGGTGCGCCCACGGCTGGCGCAGGAAATCCTCGATGGCTTGCGGCACGCGCCGGTCGCCCAGGCGCTCGTCCAGTTCCGATGTCATGCGCGCGCGCGCGGCTTCCAGGCGTTCCTGGCCGCGCTGGATCTCGGCGGCACGGCGCTCGGCGATCTCGATGCGGCGGCGGTGCTGTTCCAGGTACGCGCGGAATTCTTCCTCCAGGGTCAGGAAGATCGCCAGGTTCTCGTTGAATTCGGCCACCAGGCGGTCGACGACCTCCTCGACCTTGGTCAGCAGCGTGCGCTCGGCGGCGCTCTCGCCGTTGTTGCCTTCGCAGGCTTCGGCCAGCACGTTGAGCAACCGCCGCGCCGGGTGGGTCTTCTGCACGAACATGCGGCGGTCGAGCAGCGCCACCTTCACGAACGGCACCACCAGGCGGCCGATCAGCTCGCGCGGACGGCCTTCCAGGTCGCGCTCGTCGAGCATCACGTCGAACAGCATGCCGACCAGGTCGATCGCGTCTTCGTCGACCGGCGCCAGGCGCGCCTGCGACGGGTCCACGCCCAGCTGCGTGGCGCTGCTGAGCACTTCATTCTTCAGCCGCTGCGACAACGACTCGCCGGTGTCGCCGATGGCGGCACGCAACGTGGCGCTGGGCGATGCCTGCAGCAGCGACAGGACGGACAGCATCTCGCGTTGCGACAGGTCGCGCTGGCGCGGATCCACAGCGCGCGCTTCCGGCGCGCCGTCGGCGTCGCGGCCGCGTCGCGACTCCTGCAGCAGGTGGTGCAGGGCCTCCAGCAGGACGCCTTGCGCACCCGGCGCGGAGCCATAGCCTGGCGGCACTTCGCCGAACGCGGCGGCCATCGGCGGCGCGGTCTGGCTGGCTTGCAGGCCGCGGCTGACCCCGGCCATGCGATTGAGGAAGCGCGCCGCCCAAGCGGGTGCGCCAGGCTCTTCGCCTTCACCCGCAGCCTCCAGCTCCTGCGCGCCATCCGACGCTTGCGTGGAGGCGGGCGCAGGCGCACGGCGCGCGGGCAGCTCCGGCATCACGCCGACCTGCATCAGGCGCTGGTCGAGGGCGGCATAGATGCGCGCGATGGCGGGCACGAAGTCGCGCTCGCACAGCTTGATCACCACCAGCCGGACGTCGGGCGCCAAGTCGCAGCCCGCGAAGGCCTGGTGCACGGCCACGCCGATGTGCTCGGGGCCGATGGGATTGAGGTCGATGTCCAGCGCGATGTCGCCGGCGATCCAGCCCAGCCGGCGATCCAGCCGTGCCAGCACCGGCTTGCACTCGCGCTGGATGACGCTGGCGAAGTTGCGCACGGCCAGGCGCGATTCCAGTTCCTGCTCCGACACCAGGCTCAGCGTGTCTTCCGCGGACTCCAGGAAGACGCGCTCGACCGGCAGCGGCTGCCCGGCTTCCAGCGCCTTCCACGAGCGCTGCAACTGGGCGCGGAAGCGCCCGATGATGTCTTCGCGGCGGCGGCGCAGCTCGCGCATCGCATCCAGGAACGCCATCTGGGAGGGGCCGGCGCGCTCCGCGCGGTCGAACAGCGCATCGTCGAAACGTCCGAGCGCCACCGCAAAGGCATCGACCAGCGGCGGGATCGCGGCGTCGCGCGCCTGCTCCAGCAGGCGCGTGTCGCGCCCGGGGCGGTCGGCGATGTTCAGGACATTCGACATGCGCAGGGTTTCCCGCCCGGTGGGGCGAAAGAAAGGTGGGGGATACGGACGGGAATCCGCGACGACATCGTAGGAAATCCGGCCGACCGGCAACCGTGATGGCCTCGGCAGTTTGATGCCGTGCAACACGTTATCGCATAAAAGCGCATTCCGGCATGCCGCTTGCATGCGGGCCAGCGGCACTGGATCAGGGCTGCGCGGGCACCACCAGGCGGTCCACCACGCCCTGCATGGCGCTGTAGAACGCATCCTCGTCGCGATGGGTGCGTACGCGGCCCAGCTGCCCCATCACCACCAGTTCCTGCACCGACGCGACGCAGATGCGCGCGCCCGCTCGGTTGACGAACATCATCCGGCCCGACACGGGACTGATCCAGCTCAGGCGGCCGGCCTGCACCCGGTTGTCCTTGTTGACGAAATCCAGCCAGCTGCCTTCCCGCAACTGCTGGAAATAGTCCGTCATCACCGGATCGTGCCGGTGCAGTCCTTCCTGCCACTCATGCGACTCCAGCAAGCCAGGCAGCAACGGCGGCGGCGCGCCGGACGAAGTCGCGACCTCCGCGGGCACCGCTGCCTGCGGGGTCACCAAGGCCGCAAACAGCTGTTCGCGCTGCCGGGCGATGGCGTCCTTCGCGTGCCCCGATGCCATCCACATGGGCTGCAACCAATCCATCGCCGCATGCCAATTGCGTACGTCGCCCCGCACATTCGCGACGTCGACCGCCTGCAGCAAGCCATCCAGCATCATCGGGGCGGCCTGCGGCTTGTTGAGCGCCTGCATGCGCGAGGCATACGCGGGCCACCCTTCCCGCAGCACGCGCTGCATCGGGACGGGCACCTCCTGTCCCTGCAATCGCGCATCGAGGCCCTCGGCGAACCGTGCCAGGGCCGCGACCTCCGCGTCCTTCACCTGCTGCTCCGCCGCCAACGCGCGCTCGGCCTTCTCGGCTTCGCCGCGATAGCGCGCGTAGAAGTCATTGAAATCCGTCCGCGCCGCACGGAACACCGACTGGCTCTCGTCGAAATCCGCGACCAATCGCTGCACGGTGTCCTTGACCTTGTCCAGCAACAGGCGCTGCGCGTCGTTCTCGCCGGGGTTGCCATCGCAGGCTTCGACCAGCACGTTGAGCAGGCGACGGGCCGAATGGGTGGCCTGCAGGAACAGCTTGCGATCCTGCAGGGCGACCTTGGCCATCGGCGCCATCAACCGGCCGAGCACGTGGACCTGCTCCGTCGCGAGGTGACTCTCGCGAAAGATCACCTCGAACAGCATGCCGACGAGATCGACCACGTTTTCGTCCGCGTCCGAGATCGCCACCGCTTCCGGTGCGACACCCAGTTGCGCCGCATGCAGGAAGATCTGCTGCTTGAACGCCGCCTGCAACTTGTCCGGTGAGGCAAGGACTTCGACATGCACCTCGGGCGCGGCGATCTGCAGCAGGGTCAGCGCCACGACCAGTTCGCGCTGCGACAGCGACGTGCGTGGTGCCGTCGTGCGCATGGCACCGTGGGCGCGGGCGCGCTGCAGCCTGCTCTCCTCGAGCAGTTGATGCAGCGCCGGCGGCAGGGTCGCGTTGTCGGTCGAGTCGACCATGGCGTCGACATCGCCATGATCCCAGGACACGAAGAACCGCGTCATCCAGTCGGGCTCGTGGGTTCCCTCGTCGCCGGCACTGGGAATCGCCTGTGCGCGACGCATCCTCGGCGTCACGCTGTCCTGCGCACCAAGCCGGCGAACCAGCCGCTCGTGCATGGACTCGTAGATGGGCCCGATGAGTTCGACGAACTCGCGACCGCAGCACTGCACGGCCAATGCGCGCACGTTGCCAGGCAACGACGCGCCTGCCAGCCCGCGATAGACCGCCATCGCGATGCGTGCCGGGGAATACGGGGCGCTGTCCGGCTGCAGGCGGATGCCCATGTCCAGCCAGGTCAGGTAGCCATTGAGGCGCAGCAATTCGGACTGCCATTCCCGTGAGATGACATCCGCCAGCTGCTCCGTCGCCAGACGGACGTCCAGTTCGTCCTCTTCCACCAGGCCCAGGTCGTTCCCCGTCTGCTCCTGTCCGAATCGCGCCGCAGGTGCCTCACCTTCCGCCGCGGCCCGCCATGCAGCCGCCATGTCCTCACGGAACCCGCGCAGGATCAGCTCCCTGCGCTCCTTGAGCGCCAGCAGGCCATCCAGATAAGGGCCACGGTCCAGCTCCATGCGTTCCAGCCTGTCCAGCATCGGCTGGCGCAGGCCGTCGATGACGTCCGCGAAGGCGGCATCCAGCGACGGCTGCATGGCCTCGCGTAGCAGTTCGACGAGCTGGTTGCCGGAGGTGGCAGGAGGCGGTGGCGTTGCGGGCATTGCGTCGTTCGGTCGGCCAGGTTGTCCGCTGCGACCCGACCTGAACCCGGATCCGTGCGTGGCGCGGACCGTGATGCATCCGCTGCGATTAAACTCATGCACCGATATGTGCAGTGCACCCCACTATAAGGCGACTCCATGCTCACTGAAAGTCTGCTGCAGGCATTGGACACGCGACGCTCCGTGCCATCGAAGCAGTTAGCTGAACCCGGCCCCGATCCGGCGACGCTGCAACGCATGCTGGCCTCGGCGGTACGCGTCCCCGACCACG
Organism: Pseudoxanthomonas mexicana; assembly: GCF_001556105.1. GTDB lineage: Bacteria > Pseudomonadota > Gammaproteobacteria > Xanthomonadales > Xanthomonadaceae > Pseudoxanthomonas_A > Pseudoxanthomonas_A mexicana_A. The sequence continues at coordinate 104,697 of NZ_LSIF01000027.1, forward strand.
GCAAGCTGGTGCCGTTCCGTTTCATCCATATCCACGGTGAGGCACGTCATGCATTGGGCGACCGACTGGCCGCCCGCACCCGTGCACTCGACCCGGATGCGCCCGCCGCGGCGGTGGAAAAGGATCGTGGCCGTTTTTCCAGCGCGCCGGACATCATCACCGTCGTCGCGCGCCTGACCCCTGGCCACAAGGTGCCCGAACAGGAACAGCTGCTCACCGCCGGCAGCGTCTGCTTCGCCCTGCTGCAGGCCGCCCAGGCGTTCGGCTTCGGGGCGCAATGGCTGACCGGCTGGATGGCGTACGACGCGCACATCTCAGACGTTCTGGGCCTGGCGCCGAACGAAACGATCGCGGGCTTCATCCATATCGGCACGCCACGGCTGGAAGCCCCCGAGCGGGAGCGCCCCGACCCCGCAGCGATGCTGACCGAATGGACACCCGATGCCTGAGCCGTTGCACCCGCGCCCGCTCTATCTGGTCGATGCCAGCCTGTACGTGTTCCGCGCCTGGCATTCGATGCCGGACGAATTCCAGGATGCGGACGGGTGGCCCACCAACGCGGTGCATGGCTTCGCACGTTTCCTGCTGGAACTGCTGGAAAAGGAACGGCCGGAGCACATCGCCATCGCCTTCGACGAGGCGCTCGACAGCTGCTTCCGCAACCGGATCTATCCGGCCTACAAAGCCAACCGCGATCCCGCGCCGGACGAGCTCCGGCGGCAGTTCACCCACTGCAAGGCGCTTTGCGCAGCGCTGGGCCTGAGCGTGCTTGCCCATGGCGAATACGAGGCGGACGACCTGATCGGCAGCGCCCTGCATGCGGCACGGCCGCAGGGATTCCGCGGCGTGATCGTGTCGGCCGACAAGGACCTGTCGCAGCTGCTGCATGCGCATGACGAACAATGGGATTTCGCGCGCGGACAGCGCTGGGGGATGGCCGGCGTCAAGGCGCGCTACGGCGTGGAAGCGCGGCAGATCGCCGACTACCTCGCCCTGACGGGCGACGCCGTCGACAACATCCCCGGCGTGACCGGCATCGGCGCGAAATCCGCCGCCATCCTGCTGGCGCACTTCGGCGACCTCGATACGCTGCTGGGCCGCATGGACGAAGTCGCCTTCCTGCGCCTGCGTGGCGCGGCCACGATGGCCATCCGGCTGCGCGAGCAGCGCGAGCACGCGCTGCTGTGGCGTCAACTCACGACCATCGCACTGGACGCGCCGCTGGGTGACATCACCACCGGCCACGAACGCGGCAAGGCCGACGGCGACATGCTGGGCGCGTTGTCGGACGCCCTGCGCTTCGGCCCGATGACGCGTCGGCGGTTGCGCGTGGCAGCGGGGCTGGAGTGACAGCGGCGCGCGGCGCCATGTCGTTAGAATGGGCGCATATACAACGGAACGGAATTCTGCAGGATGAAGCTGCCCCACTTTCTCTCCAGCTATCTGAAGCACAGCAAGGAACTGCTGGACACCCACGACGAGTCGCAGGCCATGTCGTTGGCGGTCGGGGGCGACTACGAAGCTGTCGGCAGGCTGGAGTTCGAACTCCTGAAACATCTGGGACTGCAACCTGACCATTCCGTCGTGGATGTCGGGTGCGGAAGTGGCCGCCTCGCTTCACAGCTCAGCTCGTACCTGACCAGCTCATACATCGGGATTGACGTGGTCCCAGAGTTGTTTCAGTACGCAGAAAAGAGATCTGGACGCGATGACTGGCGCTTCTACGCCGCCCCAGGCACGACGATTCCCGAGCCGGATCATTCCGCGGACTTCGTCACCTTCTTCTCCGTGTTCACGCACCTCCAGTTCGAAGAATCCTATCGTTACTTGCAGGAGGCAAAGAGAGTTCTCAAACCAGGGGGAAAGATTGTTTTCTCGTTCCTGGAATTCCGGATGCCTTCGCACTGGAACATCTTCGAAGCCTCGCTCGGCGACCCCAGGGTCGACAAAGTACTCAATCAGTTCATGGATCGCGACGCGCTAAATGCCTGGGCCGCCCATATCCCACTACACATTCACCAAATCCTGGATGGCGACTCCGCCTATATCCCTCTGTCAGAGCCTGTTGTTTGGGACGACGGCCGCGTGATGGAGCGAATGGGAAGCCTGGGTCAGTCCGTCTGCTGCATGGAGCACGCGGCGTGAGCATGGAAGTCGAAGTTACGGATGAACTGCTGGCGAGCTTCCACCAGAACACGATCCTGCTCTCATACAACAATCCTGCACCGACCGAAGGACGCTACGGGTGGCTGAAATCAGGCCAACGCTTGAGATTCAGACACTCGATCACCATCGAGCAGAATTGCGGGCTGTACGGAGGACCCTACGCTCCATTTGTGGGCGGCCACCCCTCCTGCGGCCTTTGCACGATGGGGTCCTTCAGTTATTCCTACTCGCCGCTCCCAGACGGACTCATCGTAGGGAGATACTGCTCCATATCGACTGGCCTGAAGTTCATCGACTCCCATCACCCGATCCAGAGCCTGACGACATCAGCATTCCTTTTTCGACCGAGCAACAATCTTTTCAAGGAATACATCACACCTTCAATCCGTGCGTTTGCCTCCAGCTTCTCGACAGCAGGCGAGAAGAAGTATCCCGTGATCGCGCACGACGTATGGATAGGCGCCAACTGCACTCTGGGGCTGGGGATATCCATAGGATCGGGAGCGATCATCGCCGCCAACAGCACCGTGACTGGCGATGTCCCACCGTATGCGATCGTCGGCGGAAATCCCGCGAAGATCATCAGGTTTCGTTTTGATTTCGAAACGATTGCCAAGCTTATCGCGTCGCAATGGTGGACACATGATCCGAAGACAATCTTCTCGGGTGAAACCCTCAACCCCGAAGACGCATTGCGGTCTATCGGAGACGCCAGCCCCGCATTTCATCCATGGAGCGTGACGCTGTAAGCCGCATTTCCATAGCGAACGCGGATCTCCGGCTTCCGGCGAAGCTAACTACGCTTGTATTTTCTCCCTTCCCTCTTGCCATATTTGGTCCAGTGCGCTTTCGCCGCATTTTCGCCACTGATCCCTGCGGTACGAAGCGTCGGATTCATGTCTACGTATACGGCCTGCGTGAAATCTGACGGCACCGAGTACCGGAGAACGCGTCCCTCGCCATGGCCATAATGCAGGTAGTGAAGAACCGCACCCACCTGATTGGCATGACCAGCCGCTGCCACGTCGGGATTGAGGAACAGGTACTCCCTCCAGGAAAAATCCGGAGGGGTATGCTGAAACTGGAATTTGGCCGAGTATCCCTCGGCGAACACACCAAAGTTCCCGTTGAGCATCCTGCCGTACTCCGTTACCGGCGCGCCCTTTACATAAATGCGTCGCCAGAACTGGAAGAGCTCCAGCGAGCGGGGGTGTTGGACCGTAGGAACCGCTGCATCTCCGATCTTGTACGGGATCTTGATTCCGACGACTTCCGACGGCTCGATATCCATCGCCGTCCGTAGAAAATCAAACGATGCGTCCCCCAGGGGATCGCCATCATGGTATCGACAGACATCAAGAATCACGCGCACAAAACCCGCACGGAGTGCGGCATTCAACTCCTGAAGATCGCCGCACTCGACCACAACATGGTTGGTCGCGCCAGCTTCTTCCGCCAGTTCATGCAGTATCTTGAGGACAGCCGCGTAGTCGCCGCCCTTGTCAACAATATTGCAGACCAGCACTTTGCGATTCCTTGCCGCCAACGAAACGGCCTCCGCCGAGCCGATCGGCGTCAACACGCCATCGAACTTGCGAGACAGCAGTTCCCGTGTCGCAACACTCTTGAGGGGAACATCGAGCGCGTATCGATGACCTGTGCCCTCATGGGCAACATGCACACCATCCGAGGCAAGCGCGAAATCCAACTCAACGAAGTCGAGGCCTTTCAACATGCCCTGGAGGGCCTCTTTGGACGATGAGGGTCCGTACTGCTCCCAACGACCGCCACCACAGGCTATCAATGTATTTCTCGAAAACAGGAGATTCTCATGCGCGAGCGCATGAGTGGCGACCGATTGACTTCGCGAAGAACGCGACGCCGAAAGTGCAGTTCCCGCAAGGTGACTTGCTCGCGCAATCTCGTCGACGATCGCTACAGAGCTGTCATCGGAAATTGAGGTTCCTCTGAGTATCCGCCCTCGCATGCCAGCAAGCGCGGCGGACACCTCGGCCGAACCCGAAAGCGCCCGATCGACCGCCGCCTTGACGCCTTGAGGCCGGCACGGCAAGCCACCGCAGAACAGCTCAGAAGTCCCTGCCGTATAGGGGAAATCAAACAACGTCGCGTTGTTGTCCGAGTACTCTCGCAGCAGGATCTGGACAATCGGCTTCTGCAACGCCGCGGCCTCGAATATCGTCGATGAAAGCTCCGAGATCACACAGTCGGCGTGCTTCAGAAGCTCACTTAGGATTCCATTCTCGTTGACGGCCACATTAAGCTTCGAAACATCGATGTGCGCCGTTTCCGGATGCAGGAGCGCGACGTGGTTGTCGATCTCCGAGATCTGTTCGATGGCGAGTGCGATATCGCGATTGTTGGTGATGTACCAGGTGGGCACGAACAGGACGATAGGCTTCTGTGGATCCAGGCTGCAGAGCGAGCAGACCTCATCGCGCGTCCGGAGTGGCGGACCAAGCAACTGCCTGGACTTGATGAACCCGGCAGACCTGACCTTGCCGCTCCTGTCAGAACCTCCGGGGAAGAACGTCAGCAGCGACCGCGTGTGGTCCGGCCCTGCGGTAATGATGACGTCGAAGAAGTCGAATCGTTTCTGATTGGCAAGAAACCACTTCAAGTTGCTGGCGCCGTGATCGATCAGCACCCTTGGCCTATCGGCGTACTCGCCGCTTGGCGGATTGACGGGCAAGTTGAAGTACACGATGCAGTCGCAGTCGATGCCTGGCGGCAGCGTCTTGGCCTGCGTAAGGATGGGTGCCATGTTCGCGCCCGTCATCTCATTGACAAGGCTGAGAGCGCAGTCGTAGTGCTTCTTGAGATAGGTATCACCGAACAACACCCGCAGAGGCTTGAATCGCTCGCCGATGCTCGCTTTGACGTCCGTCGACGAGACACCCTCGGTCCTTGGCAGATAAACGACCTCGCAGGACACCCAATCGAACTTCCCCTGCCAGTCGTCCCCCATGACGAGGATGTCGGCGCGATGCTCGCGGATGTACTCGTCCTTCTTCTCGAGCGAATCCTCGAAGAACACGTCATCCACGCACGCGAGCGCGGCGACACACTCCCTGCGGTGCTCCTGGTCGAAGAATGACCGCTTGCCCTTCTCCGCATTCAGGCGATCCGTCGACACGCCAACGACCAAATGATCCCCTTGCGACTTCGCGCGCTCAAGGATCCTCAGATGGCCTTCGTGGAGAAGATCGAAAGTGCCGAACGTGATTACTCTTTTCATCGATAACCGGATTCTGGAATCAGTACATTGGCGCGGCCATTGCGCGGTAACGCGTCAGTGCCAGAAGCGCGAAGGCGCGAATCGCTCGTGGGCGAAATTGGTGATGCGACGGGCAGCACTCATGGAAATGACGCTCTGTGGAGCCGCAAAGCCATCTATCTCGGCAGGTGCGAAATAGGCACTCAACGCATTCCTGACCTTTGTCGCCTGCTGTGCATCACCCCATTTCCTCGCGAGGTAGTACGCGCCCGTCAGCATCGCCTTGGTCCGCGCGATCTCCACGTCCTGCGTCTCGACGGCGCTGAACCTTGGCGTGACGTCGTGGACGAAACGCGCGGTGGGACATACCTTCAGTAGACCTCCAAGCAGCCTGACGCGCCAGGAAAGATCGACGTCTTCACTGTACATATGGATGGCGGGATCGAAACCACGCGTTTCCGCCCATAGCGCCTTCGGCAGCGCGAAGCACGCACCTGAAACCCAGTTCGTATCCAACGTCACAGGATCGTGCCATTTCGGGTGATCGATCGGCGCCGCCACCCCTTCAATGAGCGCCTGCCCCTGGAAATAGTCGGACATGTCGATCAGGGCCTTGATGGACCCGGGCGTGAAGTAGCCGTCCGGATTGGCGCCGACGTAAAGCGGGTCTTCCAGGAACGCATGCTCCATCAATGCGTTGTGCGCACGCCCGAAGCCGAGATTCTCACCGCCCTCGGCCACCAGAACTTGACCGCCGATGATCCGCTCGTACCTCTCGACATTGGCCGGATCGTTGGAGAAATACCGCCAGCGAATACGGTAGCCCTTGTGTTCTGCCGCCTCCCGCTTCAACGAAGCCTCCAGCTTGCGGAGCTCCTGATCGCTGTTGTTGTAGAGGACGATCCCGACGAAACAGCTCCGGCTTCCCTTGGCGGCCTCGTGGCGCAACGCGGGAAGCTGCTTTTTCGTGAACGGCGTCGGCCATTGCGGGCCCGCCAGCTGCCCCGTCGCTCCGTTGGCCGCAATGAATCCCGGCAACGTCTTCATGCGTTCGTCGTCGAACAACGAGGCGGCATTCCCGAGGAAGCTTTCGCTCACACATTTGGCGGGCGAGAAGCGGCGCCCCTCGGTGAGGCCGAACTGCAGAAGATGCAGGAGCGGGACAACGCCTGCCTGCTCGAGATCGCGATTGCCGCCCATGTAGTACTTGAAGGACGCGATCGAGGAGCATTCGAGATAGCTCCCTCCGTTACGTCCACGTCGCGCCATGTAGTGCTCCAGCGGAATGTCGACCGCACTGATGGGGATGGCATGATGTTGATTCCGGTAGAGTTTGTTCTCGAAGAATATGTTCGGATCGGCACCCGTCTCCAGCAGCGCCTGGCGGAGGCCAGAATAGCGTTCCAGCGCCTTTTCCCGGTCGGCCAAGGTTATGGGATGCCCGACATCGCCCACGAGCTGGTTCGTCACATGCATCATGTCGACCAGCGGAGATGGCGATCGCGCCTCCTTGAAGCCCTTCTGCACGTAGTGCAGAAGTGGATTGACACCGGCCTCCTTGAGCTCAGGAATCTGACTGAAATAGTAGCGCCCATCGAACAGCGGCGAAGTCGCCGCCGTCCAATAACCTGGATTCTCCAGGTAGAGCAACTCGATGGGCACGCCGGCAGCTTCCGCATTCATTCCCATCGCAGCCGCCAGGTACATCCTGTCCACCAGGCCTGACGCACGAAGCAGGTTAACGTCGTTCATTCGTTCGTTGATCATTTCTCTACTTCCATTCAGAGGTCGGACGCAAACAGCTTGACTTCGTAAGTGCTGCGAAGCGTATTCAGCAGATCGCGATTCGCCTTCCAGACCTCCTGCTTGATCTTGTCTTCCGGCGTGTCGACACCCTTGGGGGTCGTATTGCTGTCGTCGCTGCGCTGGATGTACGCGCCAATGCAGACTTTCAACTGACTGAAATCGCAAGGATTCGGGCCTGCTACACGCAATAGAAAGTCATAGTCCTCGACACGGCTCAGCTCGCTCCTGAAGCGAAGCTCATGGGCCGGGACCTTGCTGCAGTCCACCATGTACGAGTGCAGCGGCGCAAAGTTCTCGTGCACGAGGTCCAGCTTGTTCTTTCCCTTGAAGGGTTTGCTCATTTCGTAGATGAAATCGTAGTCACGCAAGCCCACCGCATGGGCCATCTCCATCCCGGCGAACGCGACCGCCGCAGCCGTGGTCGACAACGCCGTCGTGAGCGTCTTGTAGGCGTGGGTGTAAAGCAGATCGTCGTAGTCCAGGAAGGCGAGATAACGATTGCCGCCCCGCTTGTGCTCCTCGATGCCGAGATTGATCAGATCCGACCTGATATCACGGCGCGACTGATCGGAATGATTGAGGATGACCGGCTGCGGCATCCATTCGAAGAACCATTGCCGCCCCACGGACTCTCTGAGCCGCGCGAGGTCGTCGCCGTTGAATCCCTGGGTGACGATGATCGGCTGTACAAGTAGGTCCGTCTGCGAATGAAGGCTTTGGATTGCACGCTCCAGCCTGGCCATGCCGGCCGGATCGTGGAACCTGACGATGGTGCTGACGACTTCATTCATGTTGATCTGGTTTCCACATCATGGGTTGAATTACGGACCTCGAGAAGCGAGGCCGTGTGCAGGTGGCTGCAGGCTCAGTCCGTTTCGACGACGCTCGCGCGGACCAGCGGCAACGGAGGACTGAGCCGCGAGGTGCTCTTGCCGACACTGACCCGCAGGTGCTCGACAAGGTGTGCGGCATCGATCGCTCCCGGCAAGGGCAACGACACGCGGAAACCGTACTTGCCCGAGGTCTTGCCGAGGTAGGAGCTGACGTCGTCGCGCTGTATGCGCTCGAAGGCCTCTACCAGGTGCTTCTCTCCGCCGAGCTCCAGGCATACCACGACAGGCTCTTTGCCGCGCTCGTCCACCGCCCAACCGGAGACTTCGAGGAGTCCACCAACAGCCCGAATACGTTCGACCACACCCGTCGTACTCCCGAACAGGATGGGATCGTCACCAGCGGCCGCATCCCGGACATCGGCCGACGCAAGCGAGATCAGCTCGCGATAGACCTCCAGACCTTCGGCGATCTCGCCGAAGAACCTCATCATTCCCTTGTCCAGCACGAGCGCCTTGTTGCACATGTTCCGCAGGAGACCGGTGCTGTGGCTCGCGATCACGACGATCCGGCTCCCTTCGAAACGGTCCGTCATGCGCTTCCTGGCGCGCTGGACGAATGAAGCGTCGCCGGTCGACAACCACTCGTCCATCAGCAGGATGTCGGGCTGCACCGCAGTCGAGATGGAGAATCCCAATCGCATCCGCTGACCGCTGGATAACGAGTAAAATGGATACTCTGCGCGATCCGTAAGACCTGCGAATTCGAGAATTTCGGGCGCCGCGAGCTTCAGCTGACGGTAGCGCAGGCCCATGGCCGTTCCGCGCAGGAAGATGTTCTCCGCGACCGACGCGAACTCGGAGAATCCGAGCAGAGGGCTGAGCAGAGACTGTCGGGCACCCTCCGCCCGCACAACGCCGGCGGTCGGCGGGTAGGCACCATTGAGGACGCGCAGTAGCGTGGTTTTGCCAGCGCCATTGAGCCCCATGACGCCGATACGGTCGCCGTCGGCCGCAGCGAAGTTGATGCCGGAGAGGATCGTGGATTGGTAACGGACGGCGCCGGAGATCGTGGCCAGGAGGTCGCTGTAACCTTTGCGGCCGGTCTTGTGGACTTCCGTCGGCAGCTCAAGGGAGACGTTGTAAGCACGCAGGGATACGGTCATCTCGGCCTCCTCAGAGCCAGATCGGAACGCGACGTGCGAATCGCGAATAGGAGAATGCCGATATCAGCACGCCGGCTATCGTCATTGCACCGATATAGACATACGTCGACGTCTCGTTCGCCTCGCCGAGGATAGGGCCACGGACCACGGCAAGCATGTGATGGAAAGGATTCGCGCGCATCAGCATGCCCTGCATCGAATCCGCAGGCGCCGCTTCAGCAAGCCAGACGATGGGTGTTATCAGAAACACGGCGAGCATCACGCTGCCGAAGAAATCATTGACGTCGGGATAGCGCGCCCCGACGAGCGCGACCAACACGCCGAGGAAGAACAGATTCACCAGTACGATCAGTAGGCCTGCAAGCGAAGAGAGCAGACCCAGCGGCGAAACGGACGCCTCCCCTACCAGCACCAGGGCCAGCAGGGGCACAGCGAACAGAAAGTGGATCAGCGCCTTGGAAAGGGTCCGCAGCACGTAATCGGTAAGCCTCAAGTTCCCATCATGGATGTAAGGCAGATGTGCCGCGAACGTTGCGCCGGCCTCGATGAACATCGTCGACATCAGCCGGAACAGCATGAATCCGAAACCGATATGCGCGAGGAATGAGCCCATCTGCCTGCCCTGAATCGCACCCATGAACGCACCCAATCCCCATATGTAGACGATCGGAGGAAAGAAAATCCAGAACAACCCAAGCGCGTTCTTGCGGTACTTGGTGATGACGTCCAGCCAACTGGTGTAAAGCCAGTGGTCTGGCTTGCGGAAGCTTTCGGCGAGGTGCCGGAAAAGAAGACTCATTGTTCGATTGCCTGGGACTTCAGTGGCGGATGGGAACGCTGGCGATACGCAGTTTCGGCGAGCGCGGCGGGAAAGCCAGGCCGTAGTCGCCCTGGTCCAGCGTGAGATTGGGGTTGTAGGCAACGTCGTCGTGCAGCAGGTCGCCCCAGCGCCATTTCATGGCATGCACTTCCGCGGCGAAGCGCGCCTGTTTCTCGGGCGAATCCTCGCTGCCACGGCTCGCCGACTCGTGGTGGTAGAGCTCTGCATACGGCGTCCATACGTTGCGGTAGCCCGCCTGCAACAGACGGAGACAGAAGTCGATGTCATTGAAGGCGACCGGCAGTGCCTCGTCGAAGCCACCAACTTCTTCGAAGATTTCCCTTCGCACGACCATGCAGGCGGCGGTCACTGCACTCATGTTCTGGGCGACCCAGGCACGCGCCATGTACCCCGGCGCGCCACGTCCCATGCGGGTGTACACATGACCAGCGACACCTCCCAGGCCCAGTACTACACCGGCATGCTGGATCGTGTCGTCCGGATAGTAGAGCATCGCGCCGATGGCCCCCGCATCGCGCTGCGCGGCACGTGCCACCAGTTCGTGCAGCCAGGATCGGTTGATGACTTCGGTATCGTTGTTCAACAGGCACAGCACGCTGCCCTCGGCATGGCGGACGCCATGGTTGACGATGGCCGAGAAATTGAACGGGATCGGATAGTCCAGCACACGGACATTGGGGGCCTTGTGCAGTTCCTTCAGCAGTTGGCGCGCGTCGGGATCCAGGCTGCCGTTGTCCACCACGATGACTTCGAAATCAGGGTAGTCGGTCTTGTCCAGTACGCTGCGCACGCACAGGGAGAGCAGGTCGGCACGGTCCTTCGTTGGAATGATCACGCTGACTCTGGGTGGGGTCGTGGGCAGTGCCAGCAGGGTGCGATAGCAGCCAGGATTCAACGTCTCCACGACACCGTCGCGCCGAATGCGCTGCAAGTGCTCGCTCACGGCGCGCCGCCCCGCCTCCGAGGCATAGCTCTTCTGGTCGCCGCCGAGCGCCGTCGATCCCTCGATTGCGCGCCAGTGGTACAGCACCCGGGGGATATGGCAGATCTGCTCAGGAAGGAGGACCTCGGTGCACCTGAGGACCAGGTCATGGTCCTGGGAGCCTTCGAAGCCAGCGCGCAACAAGCCGACCTGCGCGAGCAGGCTCGTCTCCACCACCATCAAATGGCAGATGTAGTTCTGGGAGCGAAGCAGTTCCGGATTCCAGCCAGGCTTGAAATGCGGCTCGAAACGACGACCCGACGCATCGATCTTGTCCTCGTCGCTGTAAAGCAACCTGGCCTGCGGATGCTCCTTGAGCGCCACCACGACCTGATGGAGCGCATCTGCGCTCAGCTCATCGTCGTGGTCAAGGAATGCCACATGGCTGCCAGAAGCCAGGGCAAGCGCACTATTCGTGGCCTCGCTGATGTGGCCGTTCTGCTCGCGCGCGACGACTTTGATACGTGCGTCCTCTCGCACAAAGGCGGCAAGACACTCGGCAACCCGTGCATCGGACGAAGCGTCATCCGCAATGCAGAGCTCCCAGTTCTCGTAGGTCTGCCCGCGAACACTGTCGATGCAACGCCGGAGAAAGGTCAGCGGGGTGTTGTAGACGGGAAGCACCACTGAAATCAGTGGGCCGCTCTCGAGCTGGCCTGCGTTGACACGCGCCAGCTCCAGTCCCCCTCCCTTGAGGGGGTCGAAATGGTCCAGCCACTGCAGATAGCCGCCGGAAGCATGGCGTGATGCGCCGTAGTAGTTGTGTACCAACTCATCGACGGCGGAACTCAGTCCTTGCCGCCCGACGCTCCTGAAGAACGCGACGCAGCGGGCCAAAAGCGCCTTCGTCGAGTGGGCCTGACCTTCGCTGGACGGATCAACGCCTTGCAAGAGCATCCAGAGCGCATGTGGCCGGGCAATGCGGCGAAACTTCATCTCACCTGCCCGAAAACGAGCCGGCCTGATGGTCGGATCGAACCTGAGGGCGCGCAGAGGCCGGCTGATCAGAACCAAAGCCTTAATCCGCCCCAGGGCATCAGGCTGCGGCAGTGGAATGCGCGTCGCTTCGCTGCAACCGCCACCGTAATCCGGATACAGACAGGGGCGCTGTATGCCACCACCCGTGACTTGCAGGAGGACATGCATCACGTACCAGCCCGGTACCAGCGCATGGATGCCGTAGTCGGGATCCACCCGGAATTGCGGGTCGTCACCTTCAGCCGCGTACTCCGTGGCCTCGGATGAAACGGCATGGGCCAGAAGCTGCAGGAGCGGGGTCAGCCGTACGCTGACGGGTGCCACCCAGGAAGATCGCCAAAAACGCAAAGACATGATTCTCGCGGGCTGACCGTCACTGGCGCCCCCTGCTCCCCGGAAGTGCGGGGCGTCCTCCCCGACAGTCAGATGTGACAATGTTTATTGAGGGTTCGTCATGGGACAGTCATAAAGGACATGCCCGTGCGTTAGACGGTGACTTTTCCATATAATTAACAATTGTGAAGGAGTCACGCGCATGACCGAGGTGGACCAACACGACGCCCGTGTCGTCTGGCAGGGCAAGTACCAGCGAATGATGGTGCGTGGCACGTGGGAGTACGTGGAGCGCGCGCATACGGGAGGACTGGCCGCGATCATCATCGCGGTGACCCCGGACGACGACGTGCTGTTCGTCGAACAGTTCCGCGTACCGCTGCAGGCGCGCACCATCGAGATGCCGGCGGGCCTGGTTGGCGACATCCATGCGGACGAGTCGATCGAAGTATCCGCGGTGCGCGAGCTGGAAGAAGAAACCGGCTGGACCGCCGATCATGCAGAGGTGCTGATGATCGGCCCGACGTCGTCAGGCAGCAGCAGCGAGCGGATCGCGTTCGTCCGCGCCACCGGTCTGCGCAAGGTGGGCGAAGGCGGTGGCGATGGCGACGAGGACATCACCGTGCACGCGGTTCCCCGCACGGACGCGGCCGCGTGGCTGGCGCAGAAGATCGGCGAAGGCTACGAACTGGATGCCAAGCTCTGGGCCGGGCTGTGGATGATCGACCACACGCTCGATGGTACGCCGCGCGACTGACGCAGGTCAGGCCGCCTTCACCGCATAGCCGGCCAGTCGCCAGATGCCGCCGTCTTCATGGCGGAGGGTCACGGTTTCACGGTGCGGCAGGCGACCGCTGCCGAAGTTCACCGAGAACTCCACGACCGCGTACGTGCCCGGCTGCCAGCGCGAACGCGGGTTGGGCCGATCGACGCGGACCGCGGTCCAACGCCGCGCCGTGCCGCGCCCCAACACGTGATGACGATGCGTGAGCTGGCCCATGAAGGACTCCTTCGGCATGGTCCCGCGCATCATGTCGGACGCAGCGGTCCACAGCGTGTCGTGCTGGCCCTGCTCGATGGCATTGATGAAGCGCATGGCCGCCATGCCGAGCCGGGGGATGTCGACATCCTCCAGTCCGATCTTCGTTGCGCCCGTGTCCGCCGCCACTTCCGTCATCGCCCTGCCGCCCTTCATCCGGTTGCGTCGCAGCGCACGTGGCCGCGACATGTCTCCGGATGGTTCGCATCGATGCCCTGCCACCGGACACGGCATGCCGCGCAGCAGCGGATTCTGTGGATCAGGCCAGGGTTTGGCGGAAAAACGCGAGCGTCCACTGCCAGGACAGCTCAGCCGCCGTCTGGTCGTAACGCGGCGTGGTGTCGTTGTGGAAACCGTGGTTTGCGCCCGGATAGACGTGCGCGGTGTACGCGACGCCGGCCGCTTTCAACTGCTGCTCATACGCCGGCCAGCCGGCGTTGACGCGGGTATCCATCTCCGCGAATTGCAGCAACAGCGGCGCCCTGATGCGGGCCGCCTCTTCCGCCGACGGCTGGCCGCCGTAATAAGGCACGCCGGCATCGACGATGTCGGGCAGCCGTGAGGCGAGCAGGCTGGTCACCAGCCCGCCAAAACAGAAGCCGACCACGCCGAGCTTGCCGTTATTGCGCGGCAAAGCGTGGGCGAAGCGCGTGGCGGCTTCGAGATCGGCGATTACCTTGGTGCGATCCAGCGTGGCCTGCATCTCGCGACCACTGTCATCGTTGCCCGGATATCCCCCGAGCGGATACAGCGCGTCCGGCGCAAACGCGCTGAACCCCGCCACCGCCAGCCGGCGCGCGACGTCTTCGATGTACGGATTGAGCCCGCGGTTCTCGTGCACCACCAGCACGACGGGATAGCGTCCTTCCGCACGCGGCATCGCCAGCAGGCCACGCCCTTCGCCATGGCCTTCCGGCGCGGGAAACGTGCGGTACACCGTGGTGATGCGCGGATCGTCCGCGGCGACCTGCGTGGCGAACGCGTACTGTGGCGTCAGCGCGGCCAGCAACGCGGCGGCCGTGGTGCCACCGACAGCGAACTGCGCCGCTCCGGCCAGGAAGCCGCGCCGGTCGACGCTGCCGTGCACGTAGTCGTCGTACAGGTCGAGCACGCGCTGGTCGAACGCGACAGCTTCTTTGCGATGTCCTTCCATCGTGCGCTCCCTGCAACGGTCTGGTGAAGTAGCCTCAGGCGAATGCGTCGGTCGCGCGCACCAGCGCGTCGACGTTCTCGGCCTCGAACGCGGAATGCCCGGATGCCGGCGTGATCTCGAGTTTCGCCTTCGGCCACGCCTTATGCAGTTCCCATGCGTTGGCGATCGGGCAGACCACGTCGTAGCGGCCGTGCACGATGACGCCCGGGATGTCTGCGATGCGCGAGGCATCGCGCAGCAACTGGTCTTCGACCTCGAAGAAGCCGCCATTGACGAAGTAGTGGTTCTCGATGCGCGCGAACGCCAGCGCGAACTCCGGCTCTTCGTGGCCGCTGACGAAATCCGCATCCACGTGCAGGAAGCTGGTCGCGCCTTCCCACACGCTCCAGGCCTTCGCGGCGGCCAGGCGGGTGGCCTCGTCGTCGGAGGTGAGGCGGCGATGGAAGGCCGAGATCAGGTCGTGGCGCTCGACCGACGGGATCGCGGTGACGTAGTGTTCCCACGCATCCGGGAACAGGCGGCTGGCGCCTTCCTGGTAGAACCATTCCAGTTCCCAGCGGCGCAGCATGAAGATGCCGCGAAGCACCAGTTCGGTGACGCGTTGCGGATGCGTTTCGGCGTAGGCCAGCGCCAGCGTCGAACCCCAGCTGCCGCCGAACACCTGCCAGCGATCGATGCCGATCGTCTCGCGCAGCTTCTCGATATCGGCGACCAGGTCCCACGTGGTGTTATCGACCAGGTCCGCATGCGGCGTGGACCGGCCGGAACCGCGCTGGTCGAACAGCACGATGCGGTACTTGGCCGGATCGTGGAAGCGGCGCATCTTCGGACTGCAGCCGGCACCCGGGCCACCATGCAGCAGCACGACCGGCTTGCCCTGCGGGTTGCCGCACTGTTCGTAGTACAGCGTATGGCGGTCGTCGACCTTCAACGTGCCGGTGTCGAAGGGCTCAAGCTCGGGGTACAGCGTGCGCATGGGCGGCATATCCTGGACGAAAGCGACAGTCTAGCGGCTGCGGTCTTGCCCTTCCGTTACGCGCCCGAGGGTCACCCGGTCGCGCTGTTCGAGGTCGGTTTCGGTGGCGACATCGACGAAGTCCGCTGCGATCAACAGCGCGCGGATCGCCTCGCCCTGGTCCCAGCCGTGCTCCAGCAGCAGCCAGCCGCCGGGCACGAGGTGCGACGGCGCGAGGGCGACGATCTCGCGGATGGCATCCAGGCCATCGGCACCGGACGACAGCGCCGTCGGCGGCTCAAAACGCAGGTCGCCCTTGCCCAGGTGCGGATCACCGTCCGCGATGTACGGCGGATTGCTGGCGATCAGGTCGAAGCGTTCGCCGGCCAGCGGTGCCAGCCAGCTGCCATGGCAGAACACGACGTTGGCGATGCGGTTCGCGCCAGCGTTCGCCTGCGCGATGTGCAGAGCCTCTTCGCTGACATCGGTCGCGACGACCTGCACCAATGGCCGCTCGCTCGCCAGCGCCAGTGCGATGGCACCGCTGCCCGTCCCGAGGTCGGCGATGCGCAGCGGACGGTCGTCCGGCAACCGCTCCAGCGCCAGTTCGACGAGCCGTTCCGTTTCCGGACGCGGGATCAGCGTGGCCGGCGAGACCTGCAGGTCCAGGGTCCAGAATCCGCGCCGGCCCAGCAGGTAGGCCAGCGGCTCACCCGCGGCGCGACGGGTCAGCAACGCATCGAAGGCTGACGCCTCGCGCTCCAGCAACGGATCGTCGCCGTGCGCGAACAGCCAGGCCCGGTCGCGCTCCAGCACGTGCAGCAACAGGTGCTCCGCCTCGTGGCGGGCATCCGGGCCGGACAGCCGCTCCGCGGCGGCGCGCAGGGCCAGGTCGAGTCGGACGGTAGGCAGGTCGGCAGGCATCGCCGCGCATGGTACCGGCCCGGACGCCACCCGACGCGGCCAGGTCATCGCAGCGCACCATCATGGTGCCCTATGGCGTATGGACGTCGATGACCCGCCAGAATGGTGATCACTGGCGTCGTAAGGTCTTCACCCCCGCGTCGCGGGCGTAAACCCATAGGGCGTCTGGATCGCTGACGGCCGCATCTGTGGACCATCAAGTCATTGATAAGTAACAACTTAACCCTCATGTAGCCCTTACTCGCTTCCCAGCCGGGCACACAGAACGTCATTTCGATAGTCAAAAACTATCTATCCAATTCCATCAATCGATTTGAGATATCAATAGTCCCTGCCTACCATGGCGCCATCGCTTCACCACACCCACTCCACTCACGAGGATCTTCCATGTCCCTGATCAACACTGCGGTCCAGCCGTTCAAGACCACCGCCTTCCACAACGGCGAATTCGTCGAAGTCACCGACGGCACCCTGAAGGGCAAGTGGTCGGTCCTGATCTTCATGCCGGCCGCCTTCACCTTCAATTGCCCGACCGAAGTGGAAGACGCCGCCGCCAACTACGCCGAGTTCCAGAAGGCCGGCGCCGAGGTCTACATCGTCACCACCGACACGCACTTCTCGCACAAGGTGTGGCACGAAACTTCCCCGGCCGTGGGCAAGGCCCAGTTCCCGCTGGTCGGCGACCCGACCCACCAGCTGACCCGCGCCTTCGGCGTGCACATCGAGGAAGAAGGCCTGGCCCTGCGCGGCACCTTCGTCATCAATCCGGAAGGCGTCATCAAGACCGCCGAAGTGCACAGCAACGAGATCGCCCGTGACGTGTCGGAAACCCTGCGCAAGCTGAAGGCCGCGCAGTTCACCGCCGCCAACCCCGGCCAGGTCTGCCCGGCCAAGTGGAAGGAAGGCGCGCAGACGATCGCCCCGTCGCTGGACCTGGTCGGCAAGATCTAAGTCGCATCGCATTACCGGCGCATCCGCCCTCCGGATGCGCCTGATCGACCCGCTTCACGTCACCTCCGGGCCGCTGGCCCGGAGGCCGACCCGGACGTTTGCAGCAGCGGCATGCGCCGCTCGCCGGTTCCCCCCTCCCTGGCCGGCGCCTCTCTCCCCCCGGCGCATGCCGCTCCTGCAAACGCCTGACCTTCTTCCCCGATTCCCTTCCCAGAATCCCCTCCACGGAGACGTTCGCCATGCTGGACGCCAATCTGAAGACGCAGCTCAAGGCCTACCTGGAAAAGGCCGTGCGTCCGATCCACATCACCGCGCAGTTGGACGACAGCGCCAGCTCGGCCGAGCTGCAGGCACTGCTGCGCGACCTGCAGGACGCGTCCGACAAGATCAGCGTCACCGAACAGCGCGGCGGCGACCGCACGCCGTCGTTCGCACTGACCTCGCCCGACCAGGACATCCACCTGACCTTCGCCGGACTGCCGATGGGCCACGAATTCACCTCGCTGGTGCTGGCGCTGCTGCAGGTTGGTGGCCATCCGTCGAAGCTGGCGCAGGACGTGATCGAACAGATTCGCGATCTCGACGGCGATTATCGGTTCGAGACCTATTTCTCGCTGACCTGCCAGAGCTGCCCGGACGTGGTGCAGGCGCTGAACCTGATGAGCGTGCTCAACCCGCGCATCCAACACGTCGCCATCGATGGCGCGCTGTTCCAGCAGGAAGTCGAGGCGCGCGAAGTGCTGTCGGTGCCCTTCATCTTCCTCAACGGCGAGGTGTTCGGTGCGGGCCGCATGGGCGTGCCGGAGATCCTCGCCAAGCTCGACACCAACTCGGCGGCGCGTGCGGCGGCGAAGATCGCGGCCAAGGACGCGTTCGACGTGCTGGTCGTCGGCGGCGGCCCCGCCGGCGCAGCCGCGGCGATCTATGCCGCGCGCAAGGGCATCCGCACCGGTGTGGCAGCCGAGCGTTTCGGCGGGCAGGTACTGGACACGATGGCGATCGAGAACTTCATCTCGGTGCCCTACACCGAAGGCCCGAAGCTGGCCGCGGCGCTGGAGCAACACGTCAGGGATTACCAGGTCGACGTGATGAACCTGCAGCGCGCGGAGAAGCTGGTGCCTGCCGGCAATGATGGCCTGGTGGAAGTGCAGCTCGCCAATGGCGCGTCGCTGAAATCGAAGACCGTCATCCTCTCCACCGGTGCGCGCTGGCGACAGATGAACGTTCCCGGCGAGAACGACTACCGCAACAAGGGTGTGGCCTACTGCCCGCACTGCGATGGTCCGCTGTTCAAGGGCAAGCGCGTGGCGGTGATTGGCGGCGGCAACTCCGGCGTGGAAGCGGCGATCGACCTGGCCGGCATCGTGGCGCACGTGACGCTGATCGAGTTCGACAGCCAGCTGCGCGCCGACGACGTGTTGCAGCGCAAGCTGCGCAGCCTGCCGAACGTGCGCATCGTCACCAGCGCACAGACCACCGAGGTGCTCGGCGACGGCGCCAAGGTCAGCGGCCTGGTCTACAAGGACCGCACGGGCGGTGACACGCACCGCGTGGAACTCGAAGGCGTCTTCGTGCAGATCGGCCTGCTGCCGAACACCGAATGGCTGAAGGGCGTGGTCGACTTGAGTCCGCGCGGCGAGATCATCGTCGACGACCGTGGCCAGACCAGCGTGCCGGGCGTGTTCGCTGCTGGCGATGCGACGACGGTGCCGTACAAGCAGATCGTCATCGCCATGGGCGAAGGCTCGAAGGCCGCGCTGAGCGCGTTCGACCACCTGATCCGCACGTCGGCACCGGTGGAAACCCCGGACGCGGTCGCGGCATGATGCAGGGGTGCGGGCCGCACGCCGGTCCGCACCGCGTCGTACGCCATGCGGTTCCCTGAGGGAGGAGTCCGATGAACCTGCGCGATCTCAAGTACCTGGTGGCCCTGGCCGACCACAAGCATTTCGGCCGCGCCGCCGCGGCTTGCTACGTCAGCCAGCCCACGCTGTCGACGCAGATCAAGAAGCTGGAAGACGAACTCGGCGTGCCACTGGTCGAGCGTGCGCCGCGCAAGGTCATGCTGACGCCGGCCGGTCGCGACGCCGCCGATCGCGCGCGCCGCATCGTCGCCGAGGTCGAACAGATGAAGGAGGCTGCGCGCCGCAGCCAGGATCCGGAAGCCGGCACCGTCCGCCTCGGCCTGTTCCCCACGCTGGGGCCCTACCTGTTGCCGCATGTCGTGCCGCGCCTGCGTGCGCGCTTCCCGCACCTGGAGCTGCTGCTGGTCGAGGAGAAGAGCGACGTGCTGCTGTCGCGTCTGCGCGAGGGCAAGCTGGATGCGGGCCTGCTCGCGCTCCCGGTGACCGACGACCAGCTGCATACCGAATTCCTGTTCGAGGAGCCGTTCGTACTCGCCGTGCCCGAGTCGCACCCACTGGCGCAGCGCGAATCACTGACGCTGGCCGAACTGTCGCAACAGCAGTTGCTGTTGCTGGAAGATGGCCACTGCCTGCGCGAGCAGGCACTGGATGTGTGCCGCCTGGCCGGTGCCAACGAGAAGTCGGAGTTCCGCGCCACCAGCCTGGAAACGCTGCGGCAGATGGTGGCGGCCGACGTCGGCATCACGCTGTTGCCCACCTTGGCGGTCAAGCCGCCGGTCGCGCGTTCGGAGAACATCCACCTGCTCGGCTTCAGCGATTCGCATCCGAGCCGGCAGATTGCGATGGTATGGCGCAAGAGCTCGGCGATGAGCGAATTCCTGCTGCAGCTCGCGCAGGTGTTCCGTGAGCTGCCACCCAGCCTGTTCGAGCCGGATCCGCCGACCCATGGCACGCCTGCGAACCCGACACGCGCCGCTGAACCGCCACGGCCGCACATGGCTTGAAGCGCTGGCGCTTCCGGGCTACGGTAGGCGCGCAAACAGAGATCCGATGGGCGACGCCGCAACGCGTCGCCCGTTTCTTTTTTGCGCTACCCAAACCTGGAGAACATCACGATGAACCACACCCGCACCAGCGGCCTGCCGCCCTCCCCGCCCGCCCTCGTCATTTCCAGTCGCGACCTGTCGCGCCTTGAAGCCCTGCTCGACACGCCCGTGCTGCGCCGGCACCCCGCCGCACTCGCGCTGGTGGATGAGTTGAACCGCGCCGACGTGCGCGCGCCGGACGACATGCCGGACAACGTGGTGACGATGCATTCGCGGGTCGAATGCGACGACGAGCTCACCGGCGAACACCATCGCCTGACCCTGGTGTATCCCCACGAAGCGAACGTCGAGACCGGCCGTGTCTCCGTCCTCGCGCCGGTGGGCAGTGCCTTGCTGGGGCTGTCGGTCGGACAGACGATCGACTGGCATGCGCCCGGCAACCGGCCGTTGCGGCTTCGCGTCACCGCGATCGACTACCAGCCAGAAGCCAGCGGCGACCTGCACCGCTGAGTACATCGGCGCTATCGCCACAATCCATGAAAACCATCGTCCCGTGCCGGGTCCCGCTGCGCGGGACAAGGCATACTTGTCGCCCGATTCCCCCGCATCGACTGCCATGACCGACACCTCCAAGCTCCAGCAACTGCGCGACCTGTCCGTGGTCGTCGCCGACACCGGCGACTACGACGCCATCAAGCGCCTCAAGCCGGTCGATTGCACGACCAATCCGACCCTGGTGAAGAAGGCGCTGGACCTGCCGGTGTACGCGGATCTGATCGAAGAACAGCTGGCCTGGGCACGTGCGCAGGGCGGTGGCGAGGACCTCGTCGACGAGGTCGTCGATCGCCTGACCATCGGCGTCGGCGCGAAGCTTGCCGGCCTGATCCCCGGCCGTGTCTCCACCGAGGTCGACGCCGACCAGGCCTACGACACCACGGCCACCGTCGCCAAAGCGCGCAAGTTCGTGCAGATGTACGCCGACCAGGGCATCGGCCGCGATCGCATCCTGATCAAGGTCGCCTCCACGTGGGAAGGCGTGGAAGCCGCGCGCGAACTGCAGGCCGAAGGCATCGACTGCAACCTGACGCTGATCTTCAACCAAGCACAGGCCATCGCCTGCGCCGAAGCAGGCGCGTTCCTGATCTCGCCGTTCGTGGGCCGCATCCTCGACTGGTACGTGGCCAACGGCCAGACCCCGGCGACCATCGATGAAGACCCGGGCGTGGTGTTCGTGCGCGGCGTCTATGCCGAGTTCAAGCGCCGCGGCTCACGGACCGTCGTGATGGGCGCGTCGTTCCGTTCCACCGCGCAGATCGAAGCACTGGCGGGTTGCGATCGCCTGACCATTTCGCCCGATCTGCTGGAGAAGCTGGACCAGGACCACGGCGAGCTGCCGCGCAAGCTGTCCCCGGGTGCGGTGGAAGCGGTGAATGCGGCGCCGGTGACGGCCAACAGTTTCGCTGCCGCCATCGAAGCCGACCCGATGGCGAAGGAGAAGCTGGCCACGGGCATCGAGATCTTCGCCAAGGACCTGACCGCGCTGCGCACGACCATCCGCGAGAAGCTGGCGGCGAACTGACGTATCCAAAACACCGCGCGCCGTCATGGCGCGCGGTGGTCGATCAGGCTTCGAGGCCGATCGGACAGCTCACGCCCGTGCCACCGAGGCCGCAATAGCCGTTCGGATTCTTCGCCAGGTACTGCTGGTGATAGTCCTCGGCGTAATAGAACGGCGGCGCCGGATACACGATCTCGGTGGTGATGGCACCGTAGCCGGCTGCCTTCAGCTGCTGCTGGTAGGCCAGCAGGCTGGCCTCGGCGATAGCCTTATGCTCCGGCGTATGAGCATGGATGCCGGACCGATACTGGGTGCCGACATCGTTGCCCTGGCGCATGCCCTGGGTGGGATCGTGGCTTTCCCAGAACACCTGCAGCAGACGCTCGAACGACACCTGCGCCGGGTCGTAGACCACGCGCACCACTTCGTTGTGCCCGGTCTGGCCGGAACAGACTTCCTCGTAGGTCGCGTTCGGCGTGCCACCACCGGCATAGCCGACGGACGTGCTGTACACGCCGGGCACGCTCCAGAACTTGCGCTCCGCGCCCCAGAAGCAGCCCAGGCCGAATTCGACCTGCTGCAGCCCATCGAAGGCATCACGCAAGGGATGTCCGTTGACGAAATGCACGTTGTGCAGCGGCAGCGGCGCGCTGCGTCCCGGCAGCATGTCGTCCTCGCGCGGCATGCGCTGCTTGTAGGCTCCGATACCCAGCATGGCGAACCTCGTGGTCGTGGGGCGACGGATCAGGCGGGCAGGATGCCGACGCCTTCGTCGTCGCCTTCCAAGATGGGGCCGTCGTCGCGCGATTCCAGTCCCAGTGCCCGCACGACAGCTTCCGCTTCAGGAAACGCCGCGTCCGGCACGCAGACACGCAGTACGCCGAACAGCGGCAGCTCGCCCATGCCGCCCAGCAGGGACTCGCCGAACACGAAGGCGGGAATCTCCACCTCTTCCAGCGCGTGCTTTACCAAGTGGGCGTCGAACAGGTTGTCGGCCAGATAGACCACGCGCATGGATGTGTCCTCCGTGGTCCAGCCTACACCGGCACTCCCACGAGGATGACCGCGCTGCCGGAAACAGCGCCATGGCTGTTCAGGATGAGCCAGTCCGGACGCCGGACCGGCTAAACTTGCGGTTTCCCACGTTCCCGCGCCCTGCCGATGTCCGACGCTGCCCCCGCTCCCGACACCCTTCCGGAAAAGAAGGATTTCATCCGCCAGATCGTCCGCGAGGACCTGGCCACGGGCCGCCACGCATCGGTGAAGACGCGCTTCCCGCCGGAGCCCAACGGCTATCTGCACATCGGCCATGCCAAGGCGATCTGCCTGGATTTCGGCATCGCCGGCGAGTTCGGCGGCGTCTGCAACCTGCGCCTGGACGACACCAACCCGGCCAAGGAAGACCCCGAGTACGTCCGCGCGATCCAGGACGACGTGCGCTGGCTGGGCTTCGACTGGCACGACCTGCGCCACGCCTCGGACTATTTCGAGGTGCTGTATCTGGCCGGCGAGAAGCTGATCCGCCAGGGCGACGCCTTCGTCTGCGACCTGAGCGCGGACGAAGTGCGCGAGTACCGCGGCACGCTGACCGAGCCGGGCCGCAACTCGCCCTACCGCGGCCGCAACGTCGAAGAGAACCTGGACCTGTTCCGCCGCATGCGTGCGGGTGAGTTCGCGGACGGCGCGCGCACGCTGCGTGCCAAGATCGACATGGCCAGCGGCAACATCAACCTGCGCGACCCGGCGCTGTACCGCATCAAGCACATCGAGCACCAGAACACCGGCAACGACTGGCCGATCTACCCGATGTACGACTACGCGCACTCGCTGAGCGACGCCGTGGAAGGCATCACCCACTCGCTGTGCACGCTGGAATTCGAAGACCACCGCCCGCTGTACGACTGGTGCGTGGACAAGGTGGACCTGGCCGGTTCGCCGGAGCTGATCGCACCGCTGCTGGCCAAGGGCCTGCCGAAGGAAGCCAGCAAGCCGCGCCAGATCGAGTTCTCGCGCCTGAACTTCAACTACCTGGTGATGAGCAAGCGCAAGCTGCTGGCGATGGTCACCGACCACCTCGTCGATGGCTGGGACGATCCGCGCATGCCGACGCTGCAGGGCATCCGCCGTCGCGGCTATACGCCCGCCGCGCTGCGCCTGATGGTCGACCGCGTGGGCATCAGCAAGCAGAACTCGCTGCTGGACATCTCGATCCTGGAAGGCGCGCTGCGCGAGGACCTGGACGCCGCCGCGCCGCGTCGCATGGGCGTCATCGATCCGGTGAAGC
Organism: Pseudoxanthomonas mexicana; assembly: GCF_001556105.1. GTDB lineage: Bacteria > Pseudomonadota > Gammaproteobacteria > Xanthomonadales > Xanthomonadaceae > Pseudoxanthomonas_A > Pseudoxanthomonas_A mexicana_A. The sequence continues at coordinate 128,809 of NZ_LSIF01000027.1, forward strand.
TGGTGCTGGTCAACCTGCCGGTCGGTCACGAAGAAACACTGACGTTCTCCAACCACCCGAAGGACGAGGCGTTCGGCCAGCGCAGCGTGCCGTTCTCGCGCGAGCTGTGGATCGAGCGCGAGGACTTCGAGGAAGTGCCGCCGAAGGGTTTCAAGCGCCTGACCACCGGCGGTGAAGTGCGCCTGCGCGGGGCCGGCATCGTGCGCTGCGACGAGGTGATCAAGAACGACGCCGGCGAAATCGTCGAGCTGCGCGGCTGGCTGGATCCGGAATCGCGCCCCGGCATGGCCGGCGCCGAGCGCAAGATCAAGGGCACGATCCACTGGGTCAGCGCGCAGCATGCGGTCGCCGCGGATATCCGCCTGTACGACCGCCTGTTCACCGTGCCGAACCCGGACGACGAATCGGAAGGCAAGACCTACCGCGACTACATGAACCCGGAGTCTCGCCGTACGGTGACCGGCTACGTGGAGCCTGCGGCGGCCAGCGCGGCACCCGAGCAGTCGTTCCAGTTCGAACGTACCGGGTATTTCGTCACCGACCGCTACGACCACACGCCGGCGCGCCCCGTGTTCAACCGCAGCGTGACCCTGCGCGACACCTGGGCGACCAAGGCCTGATACCGGCGGCTTTCACCGCCCGTTGAGGCGGTGGCCGGCAGGCTGGCGCGCACCACCACCGAGGAAGGAGTCCGCCATGTCCCGCATCGCGCTGCGCCTGCTGCCTGCCCTGCTGTCCTGCCTGTTCCTGTTCGCGCTGACGGGTTGCGCCGCACCGGCGTCCTCCGGTGGCACGGCTGCCGAGCCGCCTGCATCGACGCCGGCGCCCAAGCCGACTGGCGGGAACCTGCCCCCGCGGGAAGCCGGTGCGATCACCGTCGACTACGCCTGCAAGAGCAGTGCGGACTGCGCGGTGAAGAATGTCGGCAACTGCTGCGGTGCGATGCCGGCCTGCGTCAACAAGAACAGCCCCACCGACCCGCAAGGCGTGCAGGCGCAATGCGCCGCCAGCGGCCGCATGGGCGTCTGCGGCTTTGCCGACGTGACTGCCTGCCAGTGCGTCAGTGGTCGCTGCGAATCCGACTCCTCCGTCGCCAAGTTGCCTGCCCAGTAATGCTCTACCAGCAAATCCATCTGACCCTGCCCGCCTGGACCCACGACCTGATCGATCCCGCCGCGACGTACGTGAGCGACGAAGACAAGGTCGCGCTGGCCATCGACCTGTCGCGCCGCAACGTGGACGCCGGCAGCGGCGGGCCGTTCGGCGCCGTCGTGTTCGGCCCCGACCACCGCGTGATCTCGCTCGGCGTGAACCGCGTGATGCCGCATACCTGTTCGCTGGCGCATGCGGAGACCATGGCCTACATGCTGGCGCAGCAGCGCCTGCAGACCCCGCGCCTCAACGACGTGCTGGCACCGGTGGTGCTGGCGACCTCGTCGCAGCCCTGCTGCCAGTGCTACGGCGCCACCATCTGGGCCGGCATCGATCGCCTGCTGATCGGTGCACGCGCCGAGGACGTGATGGAACTGACCGAGTTCGACGAAGGCCCGCTGCCGGCGGACTGGATCGGCGAGCTCAACCGGCGCGGCATCGAGGTCGTGCGCGACGTGTGCCGCGACGATGCACGCGCCGTGCTGAAGCGCTACGGCGAACAGGGCGGCGACAAATACTGAGCATCACGCGGAGAAGCCCTGCACCGGCTTCTCCTGTACCCTGTCCTCGCGGCAGGAGCCGCAGCCATCCGCTTCACGCGACCGCGCCATGTCATCGACGACCGGCCTGCTGGCTTATTGCCGCCAGGGATTCGAACCCGAACTTGCCGCCGAACTGAGCGAGCGCGCCGCGCTGGCCGGGTTCGCCGGCTATGCGCGCGCGCAGCGCAACGACGGCCATGTCGTGTTCGTCTGCGAACAGGCAGAGGCTCTCGATCGCGCACTGCCGTGGCGCGACCTGATCTTCGCCCGGCAGAAGCTGCGCCTGCTCGCCGAACTGCGCGGCATCGATCCCAAGGACCGCATCACGCCGATCCTCGCCGCACTGTCCGGTGCCGGGCGCTACGGCGACCTGTGGGTCGAGCATCCGGACTCCGACAGCGCCAAGCCACTGGCTGGACTGGCGCGCAGTTTCGGCAATGCGCTGCGTCCCGCACTGCGCAAGGCGGGCTTTCTTACCGAGAAGGACGACGCGCGCCTGCCGCGCCTGCACGTGGTGTTCGTGCAGGGCGACCACCTGTTCCTGTGCGTCGCCGAGGGCCGCGACAGCGCACCGTGGCCGCTCGGCATCCCGCGCCTGAAGCTGCTGCCGGATGCGCCCTCGCGCTCGGCGCTGAAGCTGGAAGAAGCCTTCCTGTCGCTGCTCGACAATGCCCAGCGCGAGGCGTTGCTGAGACCCGGCATGACCGCCGCCGATCTCGGCGCAGCGCCGGGCGGCTGGACGTGGGTACTGACCCGCCACCACCTGCGCGTGACCAGCGTCGACAACGGCCCGCTGCGCGAGCACGTGCTCGCCACCGGACTGGTCGAGCACCTGCGCGCCGACGGCTTCCACTGGAAGCCGACGCAGCCGCTGGACTGGATGGTCTGCGACATGGTCGAACAGCCACGCCGTGTGGCCGAGCGGATGGCGCAGTGGTTCCGCGAAGGCTGGTGCCGGCACGCGGTGTTCAACCTCAAGCTGCCGATGAAGAAGCGCTGGGACGAAACGAAGCTGTGCCTGGAGCTGTTCGCGGACCAGGCCGGCAGGCCGCTCGACGTTCGCGCGCGCCAGCTGTACCACGACCGCGAAGAGATCACGGTGTTCGCCACACCCGGCTGACACGCACCCACACGCACGCCACCCGAGGGGAAACGGATGACCTCCTACCGCTTCATGCAGGCCACCTTCCTTCTGTTCGCCGTGGCACTGGCCGGCTGTACGCATGCGACACCTGCAGCGAGTACGGAGTCCGACGCGCTGTACGTCGCCCGTGACGTCATCGGTGACGGTGTCTTCAGTGCCGGCATCGAAGGTCCGGCGTTCGGGCCGGACGGGGCGTTGTATGCGGTCAGCTTCGGACGCGACGGCACCATCGGGCGGGTAACGTTCGACGCGCGCGGCGACGCGACGGCCGCCCTGTTCACGACGTTGCCGGCAGGCAGCACCGGCAACGGCATCCGCTTCGGCGCCGACGGCAGCATGTACATCGCCGACTACAGCGGGCACCACGTGCTGCGCATCGCACCGGGGTCCCATGACGCGACGGTGTTCGCGCGCATGCCGCAGGCGAACCAGCCCAACGACATCGCGCTCGCACCGGATGGCACGCTGTACGCCAGCGACCCGAAGTGGTCGGACAACACCGGCCAGCTGTGGCGCATCGACCGCCACGGTGCGCCGCACCTGCTCGAAGCGGGCATGGGCACGACCAATGGAGTCGAGGTGAGTCCCGACGGCAAGCGCCTGTACGTCAACGAGAGCGTGCAGCGCAACGTGTGGGCCTACGATATCCAGGCGGATGGCAGTGTCAGCAACAAGCGCCTGCTGATCGCCTTCGACGACCACGGCATGGACGGCATGCGCACCGACGTGAAGGGCAACCTCTACATCGCCCGCTACGGCGCCGGCATGGTCGCGGTGGTGTCGCCCGACGGCGCGCTGGTGCGTGAAGTGAAGCTCAAGGGACAGAAGCCGACCAACGTCGCGTTCGGAGGACCGGATGGCCGCACGGTCTTCGTCACCCTGCAGGACCGGGGCGCGATCGAGGCGTTCCGCGCCGAACACCCGGGGCGCGAAGCCGGCCTGTGACGCGGTGCCGCCGACGTCTCAGGTACTGACACCCCTGCGTGGCAAGATGCCTGCCTGATACGGAGACCGACGATGCTGCCCATCGAGCTCAAGGACCCCGCCGGTTTCGGCACCGAGTTCCTGCGACTGACCCTGCTGCAGGGCTTCCAGTCGCTGACCAAGCGCGACCTGGAACTGCTGATCTTCGTGCTGCTGGAACGCGACGGCACCATCGGCCGCGACGAATCCAACTTCACCGTCGCCGGCAAGCTGCGGGTGACGCCGGCCAAGATCAAGGCGCTGCGGCGCGACGGCTACGCCCGCTGGCGTGCGCTGGTGCCGGAAGAGCGCGACGCCGCGCTGCAGCGGATCGTCGCCAGCGCGCTGACCGAGGCCAACCTGAAATCCGGCGCGAAGCACGTCAGCGAGCGCAGCCGCAAAGAGGGTTTCCTCGCGATCCGTGTCGAGCACCCGGACGACCACCAGCAGTTCGAGCAGGCGATCCTCGATGTCGGCGCGTTGCCGGTCTACGAGCGCAACCGCGAGGTCGTGGCGGTCCGCTTCGACACCTTGCTGGCGATCGCCGAACGCTGGGGCTACCTGCAACCCGATCCCGCGGCGGTGACCGAGGCACTGAAGCGGCTGACGCCCACCTCGGAGGAAGTCGCCGACCTGCTGAAGAAGGACGTCACCAAGCTGCGTTGGCAGGATGCGCGCAACGCGCTCAACAGCCTGGGCGCCAAGGCGGTGGCCAGCACCGCCGAGGGCGGACTGAAGGGCTTGCTGAAGATCGTGTTCCCCTTCATCCCGGGCTGATCCAGCTTACCCGGCGGCGATCTCCACGCGTTTCCCGCCGGCACGCGCGGACGCGAAGATCGCGTCCAGGGCCTGCATGTCGCGCCAGCCCTCCTCGCCGGGGACGCGCGGTGCACGCCGTTCCAGGATGGCCAGCGCATCAGCATCCATCTGCCGCGCCTGCTGCGCCGGCGTGGTACCGATCGCCGCATCGAAGCGGCGTCCGTCGCTGGCTTCGCCACGCACGCCCTCGTAGGCCTGGAACGGCGACAGTTCGTACCACCCGCTTGCGCAGTCCGCGCGCAGCCGGTTCATGTTCTTGCCGAAACTGGTGGCGCAGTCGGCGGTGACGCCGTCACGGAATTCGAGGCGGAACCGCATCGTCTCATCGACACCCCGGAAGATATCCGGACGCTGTATCGACGACGTCGCCGTCACCGCGATGGGTTCCGCGCCTGCGGTGTAGCGCGCCGCATTCAGCGCGTACACGCCCATGTCGTACATCGCACCGCCGCCCCGCGCAGCATCCAGCCGCCAGTTGTCGCCGCTGGCACTGTCGAATCCATGGAACCCGGCCTCGGCGCGGATGCGCTGCAGGCGCCCGAACGGCTGCGACGTCGCCAGCGCCATCACCGCCTGCGTGTTCGGCTCATGCTGCATGCGGTAGCCGATCGCCAGTTGCACCCGATGCTGCCGGCAGGCATCGATCATCGCGAGGGCTTCCGCTGCATCCATCGCCATCGGCTTCTCGCACCACACGTGCTTGCCCGCCGCCGCCGCGCGCAGGGTGAACGGTTTGTGCAGATGGTTGGGCAGCACGACGTAGACGACGTCGATGTCGGGGTTGTCGGCGATGCGGTCGAAGCCGGTGTAGTCGTAGACGTTGCGGTCGGGAATGCCGTGGCGACGCTGCCACGCCTCCGCCTTCGCCGGGGTGCCGGTGACGATGCCGGCCAGGCGGCAATGTCGCGTCATCCGCAGGGCCGGCGCCAGCAGGTCGCGGCTGTAGTAGCCCAGTCCCACCAGCGCGACGCCGAGCGGGCGCGACGCCCTGGCGCGCGCGATGGGCAGCATGCCGGCGATGCCGGCGGCACCGAGCGCAGCGAGCAGCCGTCGGCGCGAAGGATCTGGAGAGGAATGCTCGGCGCTCATCGCGGACAGCCTCGGGTGGGGAACCGCGAGGCTACCGCATGCATCGCGCCGACGCGTCAGCGTGCGCGTTGCCCGGCTGCATGCCGCCAGAAGAAATCCACCAGCGGCGGCAGCTTGCCGGCCAGGCCCAGCAGCGGACCGCGCAGCAGGGTCAGGTGCATCTCGTCGGTGGAGAACAGCCGGTTGATGCCCTCGAACGCGTAGGCGGCGGTCGCGTTCTCGCTGCGGCGCTGGCGCGCCCAGCGCGCGAGCCGGTGCGTAGCGGCCCAATCGACGCGACGGCCTTGCGCGGCACGGATGCCGTCACGCAGCGCGGCCACGTCGCGCAGGCCGAGGTTGACGCCCTGCCCCGCCAGCGGATGCACGACATGCGCGGCATCACCGGCGACGATGACGCGGCCGGCGACGTAGTCCTTCGCCAGCTGCCGCTTCAGCGGGAAGGCCGCGCGCGGCGAGGCCGCGTCCACCTGGCCGAGCTTGCCGCCGATGGCCAGCGTCAGTTCCCGGCCGAACGCGGCGTCGCCCAGTGCCAGCACGCGCTGCGCTTCGTCGTCCGGCAAGGTCCAGACGATCGAGCTGAGCCCGTCCGCGAACGGCAGGAAGGCCAGGGGGCCCGTCGGCAGGAACCGCTGCCACGCGGTGTCTTCATGCGACGCGGCGGTGCGCACGAACGCCACCACGCCACGCTGTGCGTAATCGCGCGCGGCGACCTCCAGGCCGGCGAGGCGGCGCAGGGTGGAATCGGCACCGTCGGCCGCCACCACCAGCCGCGCGTCGACGCGCGTGCCGTCATCCAGCCGCAGCGTCACGCCGGCGTCGTCCTGTTCCATCGCCTCCACGCGTGCCGAGCAACGCACCTGCACACCGGCCGCCGGCAGCGCGGCCCACAGCCGGTCGACCAGCAACCCGTTCTCGACGATCCAGCCCAGTTGCGTGCGACCCAGCGCATCGGCATCGAAGCGCAGTTCGTCGCCACCGCCGGCATCCCAGACGCGCATGCGCCGGTACGGCTGCGCACGCGCGTCGCGCACCGCGTTCCACACACCGGCGTCATCGAGCAGCGCCGCGTTGTCCGGCGCGAACGCATAGACGCGCAGGTCCGGCTGCGCCGGCGACCATCGCACTGGTTCGCGACCTTCGACCAGCACCACGTCCAGCCCTTCGCGCGCCAGCACCAGCGCGCAGGCCGCCCCCACCACACCGCCACCGACGACGGCGACATCGATCTGTCCACGCCGCTTCATGCAGCCTCTCCACGGCACAGCGCCGGCACATCGCCGCGGAAGCCCATCGCACCGCCGACCAGGAACGACTGCAGCGACGGCTGCGCATCCACCGCCAGCAGGCCCAGGCTGCGCAGCGGCTTCAACAATGGCGATGGATTGGACGTCAGGCGTGCGAGCCCATCGGAGAAGGCCAGCGTGCGTTCGCGATCTTCCTGGCGTCGCGTGGCGTAGGCGGCCAGGCTGGCGGCAGCGCCCGGATCATCGCCGCGCGCGATCTCTTCGGCCAAGGTCAGTGCATCGCGCAGGCCGAGGTTGAAGCCCTGCGCGCCGATCGGATGGATCGTCTGCGCGGCATTGCCCAGCACGACGGCGCGGTCTGCGACCAGCCGCTGCGCGACCACGCGGATGATCGGATACGCACTGCGCTCGCCGCTGGCGGTCAGGCGGCCGATGCGCCAGCCGGCGGCATGTTGCAGGCGAGCCAGCCACGCGGCTTCGTCGAGCGCGGCGACGGCGTCGGCTTCATCGTGTGCCACGCCGTGGATCACGCCCCAATGACGGTCACCGCGCGGCAGCAGGGCGGTCGGTCCGGCATCGCCAAAACGTTCGTACGCGGTGCCGTCCGGTGCCTGCGTGGCACGCACGCGGGCGACGAACAGGGTCTGGTCGTAGTCGTGCTCGTCCACCCCGATGCCGAGCGCATCGCGTACGGCGCTACGGGTACCGTCCGCAGCCACCATCAGCCTGCAGCGCACCAGGCGCTCACCGTCGGCATCGGCGATCCGCAGGACGCGATGACCTGCTTCGTCCGGCGCGAAGCCGACAAAGCGTGCCGGCCGGTAGCGTGTCAGCTGCGGGAGTTCGTCCAGCCGCACTTCCAGCGCTTCGCCGAAATCGCGCGCCACGACGACCTGGCCGAACGACTCGCGCCCGTAGTCGGTGGCATCCAGCTTCACCCGCCCGAAGTCGCCCTGGCGGCTGATGTGGATGCGCCGGATCAGGCCGGTGGGCGAACGCAGGTGCTGCATCACGCCCAGTGCCGTCACCGCGTTGACCGTCGCGGCGGCGAAGCTGAGGTTGCGTTGGTCGAATACTGCGGGCATCTGCCCCGGCGGCGTGGCTTCCACCAGCCCCACGTCCAGTCCCTGCCGGTCCAGGGCGATGGCGAGGCTGGCACCGACCAGTCCGCCCCCCACGATCACCACGTCATGCCGTTCTTTCATGCGGCCATGATAGCGCCCCGCCTCCAGCGCCCCGGCAGGCGGCCTGCCATCGGCAAGCTCCGGTAGAATGCGGGGCTGAGTCTCCGGAACCGTGCCGATGAACACCACTTCCCAACGCGTCCTCGTGCTGACGCTGGTCGCCGCCCTGCTGGTCCTGACCCGCCTGCACCTGCCCACCACCTTCGGCCACATCGGTCCGTTGCCCGACGCCAGCTGGGCCGCCTTCTTCATCGGCGGCTACTACCTGCGCACCTGGTCGCGCTGGGCCTTCCCGCTGTTCATGGCTGCGGCCGTGGTGGTGGACTACATCGTCATCAGCGGCCAGGGCATCAACTTCTGGACGCATTACTGCGTCTCGCCGGCGTACTGGTTCCTGGTGCCGGCCTACGGCGCCATGTGGGCCGGTGGCGCCCTGCTGCGCCGCTACCAGACCGCGAACCACGGCCGCACGCTGGCGCTGCTGGTCGGCAGCCTGCTGGCCTCGGTCACCGTGTGCCACCTGCTGAGCCAGGGCAGCTTCTACTGGCTGAGCCCGGTGGTCAGCGAACCCACCTTCGCCGGCTGGTGGAAGAACTTCAGCGACTGGTACCTGCCCTACCTGCGCGTGGCCGCGATCTACGTGGGCCTGGCCGTCATCGTGCATGTGATGGTCGAGCAGGTCGTGCGCCTGGCCAGGCCGCACGGCCGCACGGCCGACTGATCCCGCCGATGGGCAACCGCCTCTCGAAGATCTACACCCGCACCGGCGACGACGGCAGCACGGGATTGGGTGATGGCACGCGCGTGGGCAAGGACTCCGCGCGCGTCACCGCCTACGGCACGGTGGACGAAGCCAACTCGGCCATCGGCGTGCTGCTGGCGGTACCCAGCGTGCAGGACGACATCCGTACCCTGCTGACCACGGTGCAGCACCAGCTGTTCGACCTGGGCGGCGAGCTGTGCATCCCGGGCCACGCCGCGATCACCGGCGATGACGTGGACGCGCTGGAACGGCAGCTGGACCACTACAACGACGACCTGCCGCCGCTGAAGGATTTCATCCTGCCGGCCGGCGGCGAAGCGGCGTCGCGCTGCCATCTGGCCCGCACCATCGTGCGCCGCGCCGAACGCGAGACGGTCACCCTGGCCCGCCACGATGCCGTGCGCCCGGAGGCGATCCGCTACCTCAACCGTGCCGACGGCCAGGGCGAGGTGCTGTGGAAGCACGAGCGGCGGCATTCCTGAGGCCGCACGCCTTCCCCCAAGGTCGAGTGCCGGCGCCGGGGTGCCCCGCATAGAATGGAACCGGACATCCACCGGGAGAGGCGGTTCATGCCCCGTCGAGGGCAGCCGCCGGCATCGTGATCATCTACACCCACCCCGCCTGCCTGCTGCACGATCCCGGTCCTGAGCACCCGGAGCGTCCGGCGCGGCTGCAAGTCGTGCTCGAAGCCCTGCGCGAGCACCACGCCGACGCCGACTGGCGTGAGGCCCCCATCGTGAAACTCGGCGACCTGCGCCGCGTACACGACGAGGCCCTGGTCCACGAGGTGCTGGAAGCGGACGTATCCGGCTACCGCATGCTGGACCCCGATACCGTGATGTGCCCCGCCTCGCGCGCCGCAGCGCTGCGTGCGGCCGGGGCAGGCGTAGCCGCCGTGGACGCCGTGATGAATGGCGAGGACAAAACGGTGTTCTGTGCCGTCCGTCCACCCGGGCATCATGCGACCGGCACGACGGCGATGGGCTTCTGCCTGTTCAACAACATCGCCGTGGCAGCGGCCTACGCCTGCGACAAGCACGGGCTGGAGCGGGTGGCGGTGATCGATTTCGACGTGCATCACGGCAACGGCACCCAGGCCATCTTCTACAACGACCCGCGCGTGGCCTACTTCAGCAGCCATGAGTCGGGCATCTATCCGCACAGCGGCGCGCCCTACGAGCGTGGCGCAGGCAATGTGTTCAATGCCCTGTTGCCACCGGGCAGCGGCGGCTTCCGCTTCCAGAACACGTGGGCCGACGAACTGCTGCCGGCCCTGGACGATTTCAAACCGCAACTGGTGCTGATCTCCGCCGGTTTCGACGCGCACATGCGCGACCCGCTGGCCGACCTGATGCTGGAAACCGAGGACTTCGGCTGGCTGACCCGGCAACTGCGCAACGTGGCGCAGCGCCACGCCAGTGGGCGGGTCGTCTCGATGCTCGAAGGCGGATACGACCTGGACGCCCTGCGCGACTGCGCGAAGGTCCACGTCGACGAACTTCGCTGACCCGGAAGGGCCGCAGGCCGGATCGCTGAACCCCGACCGACACCGGCCGGAGGCCTTCATTGCCCGCATGCATGGGATGGGGCAAGCTAACGACCGTTTTTCGTCCGACAGCGAGCCCAGCACCGCGTGCGCACCGCCCTTCGCCTGCTCCCGTTGCCCTTCAGCATCGCCCTGTGCCTGCCGGCCCTGGCCAACGATGAGAAGCCCGACAGCTGGGCGCTGTGCCCGATCCAGGACGTGATCCCGGTATTCGGTGGCGCGCCCCAGCCCTCCGCCAACGGCAACGCCCAGGCCGCGCGCGATCAGCGTGCCGACCAGCCGACCTCGATCGAAGGCGATCAGCTGGGGGGCACCGAGACGAACCTGGAGTACCAGGGCAATGTCGCGCTGAGCCGCGGCGACCAGTTCCTCGGTGCGGACAACCTGAAGTACGACCAGGAGCAGGACACCTACGTCGCCGACGGCCATATCCGCTATCAGGACACCGGCATCCGCCTGCTCGCCGATACGGCGCGCGGCAACCAGGCGACCGATACGCACCAGATCGACAATGTGCGTTACCAGCTCGTATCCCGGCGTGGCAACGGCGGCGCCGACCGCATCGACATGAAGGGACCCGAGGGCAGCCTGCTGCATTCGACCTATTCGACCTGCGACCCCGAAGACCGTCGCTGGGAGCTGCGCTCGCGGCGCATCGACATCGACACCGACGGCGGCTGGGGCGTAGCGCACGGCGCGACGATCCGGCTGGGCAAGGTACCGGTGTTGTATGTCCCTTACCTGAAATTCCCCGTCGACGACCAGCGCCATACCGGCCTGCTGTACCCGGCGATCGGCATGTCGGGGCGCAATGGCTTCGACTGGAAGCAGCCGATCTACCTGAACCTGGCGCCGAACTACGACGCCACCCTGGAACCGCGGTACATGAGCAAACGCGGCTTCCAGATGGGTGCCGAGTTCCGCTACCTGTACGAAAAGGGCCGCGGCGAAATCCAGGGCACCTGGATGACCCGGGACAATCTGGTCCGGGACCGCATGAAAGAGCCGGACTACGATCCGAATAACCCGAACAACCCTGATCCGGACGCCGGCCGAGGCTTCCTCTCGTACGAGGGTTCCCATCGCTTCAGCCGGAACTGGCAGGCACGCGCCAACCTGATCTGGCTCAGCGACGCTCGCTACCAGGAACAGTTCGGTAGCTCGCTGTACGGCCAGGCGTATTCGTCGGTCACCAGCACCGCCGGCGTCTACGGCGCTGGCGAATACTGGAGCGCCGGCGTGATGGCCGACCATTGGCAGCTATCGGACTACACGAGCCGCAAGGAAGCGCTGCCCTACAATCGCGTGCCGCGTACCTACCTCAATTGGAACCAGCCGCTGAGCCGCTGGATCAATGTGGGTGGCCATGCGGAAGCGGTGCGGTTCCAGCACGACTCGCGCGCGGGCGGCAGTCGCATCGATATCAAGCCGACCGTATCGTTTCCGATCCAGGGCGCGTCCTGGTACATCACGCCGACGCTGGCGTATCGCTATACCGGATATCGCCTGGATGCCGAACTGGCCCAGAAGACTGCGACTGACCGGGCGATCGCGGCCTATGGCCTGCCCGCCAACCAGATCACGCCCGCGATGATCGCGGAGTTCTACGACCCCTCGCCCAGCCGAGGCCTGCCGATTGGCTCGCTGGATGCCGGCGTGTATTTCGACCGCGAGACCGAGATCAAGGGTGACCGCTTCCTGCAGACGCTTGAGCCGCGGCTGTTCTACCTCAACGCGCCGTATCGCGAGCAGGATGGCCTGCCGATCTTCGACACGCGCCCGTTCAACTTCAGCTACGGCCAGTTGTTCCGTGACAACCGCTACACCGGCGCCGACCGCCAGGCCGACGCCAATCAGCTGACGCTGGCGCTGACCACGCGCCTGTTGCGCCAGAAGGACGGCTTCGAAAGGCTGTCGGCCAGCGTCGGCCAGATCCGTTATTTCGACGACAGCCTGGTGACGTATTCGTCGGCCGAGGTGCCGCTGGAACGCGGAAAGTCGGCCTGGGTGGTCGACGCCAATTACGCGCCGACCGATCGCTGGACCATCGGCGCCTCGTACCAGTGGGACCCGAAGTTCCGCCGCGAAGACCTGGCCAGCGTGCGTGCGCGTTACCTGCTGCCGGACGACGGTGTGGTCAACATCACCTATCGCCGCCGCCGCGAACTGCTGGAGCAGGCCGATTTCTCGTTCCTCTATCCAGTCACGCCAACATGGAGCGTGGTCGGTCGCTACTACCGTTCGTTCTACCGCGACGAGTCGCGCGGTATCGAGCCCGGGCTGCTGGAAGGCGTGGCGGGCGTCCAATGGGACAGTTGCTGCCTCGCCGTGCGTGGGCTGGTGCGCCGCTACGTGCGCAACCGCGAGGGCGAAATGAACACCGCCTTCCAGGTCGAATTCGTCCTGAAGGGCCTTGGCTCGGCAGGCCGGGACACGGACCGCATCTTGCGCCGTGCTATCCTCGGCTACTACCGAGACGATCTCTATCTCGTCCCACCGAGCAATATCGCGCCGCGTCCGGACGACACCTCCTACGCTCCGGATCCGATGCCATGACCAAGCCGTTTTCCCGCCTCCTGATCGCCGGCCTGCTGACCGTGTCGGCCGCCGCCGCACCTGCGCTGGCGCAGACGCTGCAGCCGCTCGACCGCATCGCAGCCGTCGTCAACGAGGACGTCGTGCTGCAGAGCGAACTGGACCGCGCCGTACAGAACGTGCTCGCCCAGTACACCAACCAGCCCGGCCAACTGCCGCCACGCGCCGTGCTTGAGCGCCAGGTGCTCGAGCGCCTGGTGCTGGTCAAGCTGCAGGTTGCCCGTGCCGCCGAAACAGGCATCCGCGTCAACGACGCCGACCTCAACAATGCGGTGAACGCCGTCGCACAGCAGAACGGCACCACGGCGGACGGCCTGCGCCAGCGGCTGGAAGCCGACGGCATGTCGTTCCCCGAATTCCGCAATTCGCTGCGCGATGAAGTCACCATCCAGCGCCTCAAGCAGAATTTCGCGCAGACCCGCGTGAACGTCAGCGAAGGCGAAGTGGATGCCGCACTGGCGTCGCAGGCGGCCGGCGGCACGCAGTATCGCCTAGCGCACATCCTGGTCGCTTTGCCCGATGGCGCCAGCGCGGAGCAGATCAGCACCGGCCAGAGCAAGATCGATGGCGTCAAGGCACTCGTCGACAAGGGTGAGCTGGATTTCTCTGCGGCGGCCGTGCGCTATTCCGACAGCCCCAACGCGCTGGAAGGCGGCGAGCTCGGCTGGCGTAGCGTCGACGAGATCCCGACGGCCTTCGTCGAGATGCTGAAGGGCATGAGCCCCGGCCAGGTCGTCGGCCCCCTTCGCGGTCCCAGCGGCTTCCAGTTGTTGAAGCTGGTGGAAACGCGCGACGCAGCCCAGGCCGAGAAGCGCTCCGTCGAGGAATACAGTGCGCGCCATATCCTGGTGCGCATCACGCCGACCCAGGACGCGGCGGCGGCCAAGGCCAAGATCGACACGTTGCGTGCGCGCATCGCCGGCGGCGCCGATTTCGTCGCCGTGGCGAAGGAATCCACCGAAGACGCGAACAGCCGCGATGATGGCGGCGACCTCGGCTGGTTCCCGGCCGATGCGTTCGGTCCGGCGTTCGGCCAGGAAGTCACGCGACTCCAGGACGGCCAGGTCAGCCCGCCGTTCCGCACCGATGCAGGCTGGCACATCGTCCAGCGCGTCGGCAGCCGCCAGACCGACGTGACCGACCAGAACCGCCGTGCCCAGGTGCGCGACACCATCGGTCGCCGCAAGGCGGAAGACGAGTACAACCGTTACCTGCAGGAACTGCGTGGCGAAGCCTACGTGAATTTCCGTAGCGGCGACCGCGCCGAGACCACGCCGGGCGGCTGACATGACGCCCCGGCTGGCGCTGGTTCCGGGCGAGCCCGGCGGCATCGGACCGGAGCTCTGCGTGCGGCTGGCGCAGCAGCGCCGCCAGGACTGCTCGCTGCTCGCCTTCGGTGACGCCGCCACACTCGCCGCCGCCGCCGACGCGCTGGGCCTCCCGCTCCGCCTGCTTGCAGAACACGACGTCGCCACCCAGCCTGGCGACCTCCGCCTGCGCCCTGTTCCTAACGCGGTGGCCAATACGTTCGGCAGGACCGAACCCGGAAATGCGCGTGCCGTCATCGATGCGCTGACGCAGGCGGCGGATGCCTGCCTGCAGGGTCAGCTGGATGGTGTCGTCACGGGTCCGGTGCACAAGGCCGCCATCAACGCCGGCGGCATCGCCTACAGCGGCACCACCGAACTGCTCGCCGACCACGCCGGTTGCCCGGTCGTGATGATGCTCGCCAACGACATCGTCCGCGTCGCTCTGGCGACCACGCACCTGCCCCTGCGCGACGTGCCGGATGCGATCACGCCCGCCGCGTTGGAGCAGGTCCTGCGCATCACCCATGGCGCATTGCGCAGCGACTTCGGCATCGCCGATCCCGTCATCGCGGTGCTGGGCCTCAACCCGCATGCGGGGGAAGCCGGACATCTCGGCCGCGAGGAAATCGAGGTGATCGAACCGTTGCTCCATGCATTGCGCGCCGAGGGCATTCGCCTGGAAGGTCCGCTCCCCGCCGATACCGCGTTCCTGCCGCAGAAGCTGCGGGGCTTCGATGCCGTCGTCGCGATGTACCACGACCAGGGCCTGCCGGTGCTCAAGTACAGCGGCTTCGAGCAGGCCGTGAACCTGACGCTGGGCCTGCCCTATCCGCGCGTGGCGGTCGACCACGGCACGGCGCTCGATCTGGCCGGCAAGGGGATCGCCGACCCGTCCAGCCTGCTGGCGGCCGTCGCCACCTGCGCACGCATGGCGGCACGACGCACAGGCTGACACCCTGCGGCCGACGGGAGCGGCGGCATTCCCGCATAATTCCCGCATGTCGCATTTCAAGGCTCCCCCCAAGAAGTCCCTCGGCCAGCACTTCCTGACCGACCGCAGCTACATCGACAAGATCGTGATGGCGGTGAATCCTCAGCCGGGCGACCGGCTGGTGGAGATCGGTCCGGGCCAGGGTGCGATCACCTTCCCGCTGCTGCGCAAGCATGGCGAACTGACGGCCGTGGAATTCGACCGCGACCTGATCACACCGCTGATGGAGGCCTCGGAAGGCGTCGGCCGGCTGACCATCATCCACAAGAACGTGCTGGATGTGGACTTCGGCAAGCTCGCCGG
Organism: Pseudoxanthomonas mexicana; assembly: GCF_001556105.1. GTDB lineage: Bacteria > Pseudomonadota > Gammaproteobacteria > Xanthomonadales > Xanthomonadaceae > Pseudoxanthomonas_A > Pseudoxanthomonas_A mexicana_A. The sequence goes on from NZ_LSIF01000027.1 coordinate 144,454, forward strand.
CGACGAGAAGATCCGGCTGGTCGGCAACCTGCCCTACAACCTCTCGTCGCCGATCCTGTTCCATGCCATCGAACACGCCGCGTCGATCCACGACATGGTCTTCATGCTGCAGAAGGAAGTCGTGGACCGCATGGCCGCCGAACCCGGCAGCAAGGTCTACGGCCGGCTCAGCGTGATGTTGCAGGCGTACTGCCGGGTGGACTCGCTGTTCGTCGTGCCGCCGGGCGCGTTCCGTCCGCCGCCGAAGGTGGACTCGGCGGTCGCACGCCTGGTACCGCGCGATGCGTCCGCCGTCGGTATTACCGACCATCGCCGTTTCGCGGACGTCGTGCGCGCAGCCTTCGGCCAGCGCCGCAAGACCCTGCGCAATGCGCTGGGTGGTACGTGCAGTACGGACCAGATCGAAGCCGCCGGCCTGCGCGCCGATGCGCGTGCCGAACAGATCGAGGTCGAGGGCTTCGTCCGCCTCGCCAACCTGCCGGTGGAAGGTTGACCCACGCTGCAGCACGGCGTTGTTTCCGCTTTTACACGCCTTTGCATACACTTCCCGCATGGATTCCCCCGACTACGCCATCGACGTCGATGTCGCCACGCGCTTCCTGGACGACCAGTCCACGCCCGAGGACGGGCGCTACGTGTTCGCGTACACCATCCGCATCCACAACCGTGGCCGCGTGCCCGCGCAACTGTTGCGCCGCCACTGGATCATCACCGACGCCAACGGCAAGGTGGAGGAAGTCGAGGGTGAAGGCGTGGTCGGCGAGCAGCCCTGGCTGAGGCCGGGCGAAGATTTCCGCTACACCTCCGGCGCCATCCTCGAAACGGCGCTGGGCACCATGCAGGGACGCTACGACATGCTGGCCGACGACGGCACCCGCTTCGACGCTCCCATCGCCACGTTCACCCTGTCCGTCCCGCGGACGCTGCATTGAGTCCGGCGCGATGACGGTCTGGGCCATCGGCGACCTGCAGGGCTGCTACGACGCCACACAGCGTCTGCTCGAAAAGATCCGCTTCGATCCCGCGCAGGACCGCCTGTGGTTCTGCGGCGACCTGGTCAACCGTGGCGGCCAGTCGCTGGAGACGCTACGGCTGGTGCATTCGCTGCGCGAGCACAGCACGACGGTGCTGGGCAACCATGACCTGTCGCTGCTCGCCATCGGCGAACGTTCGCCGGACGAGCAGCGCAAGGTCAATCCCGACCTGCAGCGCGTGGTGCTGGCCGACGACGCGCGCGTGCTGCTGGACTGGCTGCGGCTGCAGAAGCTGGTGCACGTGGACCGCGAGCTCGGCTGGATGATGGTGCATGCCGGCCTCGCGCCGAAATGGACCACCGCGCTGGCCGAAAAGCATGCGCGCGAAGTCGAGCAGCAACTTCACGGCAACGCCTACCGCAAGCTGTTCCGCAACATGTACGGCGACAAGCCGAACTGGGCGCCGCACCTGTCCGGTTACGACCGTGCGCGCGCCATCATCAACGTGCTGACGCGCATGCGCTATTGCACACCGCGCGGGCGCATGGCGATTGAAGAGAAAGAAGCCCCTGGCCGCCAGGCGCAGGGCCTGTATCCCTGGTACGAGGTACCCGGCCGCGCCGAGCGCGACCTCAAGATCGTTTGCGGCCACTGGTCAACGCTGGGCCTGATGATCGGCCACGGCGTGCATGCGATCGACACCGGCGCGGTGTGGGGCGGCAAGCTCACCGCGCTGCAGTTGGATACCGACGAACTGCGGCTGGTGCAGGTGCCGGGCCGTGACGTACCGCCGCCACCGAAGGGCGAATTGCCGAAGGACTGAGCATGCGACAGGCGCGGCTATCGACGCTGTGCCTGGTGCTTCTTGTGCTTGCGGCCTGCCGCGACGAAACGCCGGTCCCCGTCGAAGCCGCGCCAGCTGCGGCCACGGCGGCTGCGGATGAGCCTCCCGTTGCGTCTCCACCGCTGGTTGCCGCGGCGCGTGCGCAGGTGGGCGTGGTCCGCCTGTACGACCCGGCCTACTTCAGCCTGTCCTATCCCGGTGGCGACGTGCCGGCCGATCGCGGCGTCTGCACCGACGTGGTCATCCGCGCGCTGCGGACGCAGGGGTTGGACCTGCAGCAGGCGATCCACGACGACATGCGCGTCCACTTCAGTGGATATCCGAAGCTGTGGCGACTGTCCCGGCCCGACCGCAACATCGACCACCGCCGTGTGCCCAACCAGATGCGCTGGTTCGAACGCAACGGATGGAATCAGAGCATCGGCTCTTCCACGGACGATTTCTCGCCGGGCGACATCGTGGCGTGGAAACTGACCGGCAGCGGCCTGCCGCATATCGGCATCGTGTCGGATCGCCGCAGCCACGACGGCACGCCGCTGATCCTGCACAACATCAACGCCGGCACGCAGGAAGACGACATCCTGTTCCGGCACGCCATCATCGGCCACTACCGCCCGCCGGCAACACTGTCGCGCGGCTAGCGCGCGCGCTGCAACGCCACGAAGTCGAACGCCAGCGCGTGCTTCGCGTCCGCAGGATGGTGTTCGCGCACCGTCTCGCGCCAGTCCTCGGGATCGAATGCCGGGAAGAACGCATGCGCATCCTCGACCACGGTGTCCACCTCGGTCAGGTGCAGCACATCAGCCCGTGCAAGTGTCAGCGCGTAGACCTCGCCACCGCCGATCACGCAGAGCTCGTCGCTGCCCTGCTCCGTCGCAATGCGAATCGCGTCCTCGACCGAGGCGACAGGCTGCATGCCCTCGAACGGCACGCGGCCGCTGCGCGTCAGCACCAGGTTCAACCGTCCGGGCAGCGCGCGCCCAAGCGACTCGGCGGTCTTCCGCCCCATCAGCACAGGCTTGCCCAGCGTCAGCGCCTTGAAGCGTTTCAGGTCATCGGGCAGGCGCCACGGCAATTCGTTGTCGCGGCCGATGGCGCGTTGGCGATCCAGTGCGGCGATCAGGGCAATGCGCATCGATGCTTAAACCGCCACCGGCGCCTTAATCGCCGGATGCGGATCGTAACCATGGATCCCGATGTCGTCGTACGTAAAGGCGAACAGGTCGGCGACGTCGGGATTCAGGTGTAGCTTGGGGAGCGCACGCGGTTCGCGCGACAACTGCTCGCGCGCCTGCTCGTAGTGGTTCGAATACAGGTGCGCGTCTCCCAGCGTGTGCACGAAGTCGCCCACGCCGAGGCCCGTCGCCTGCGCCACCATGTGCGTCAGCAGCGCGTAACTGGCGATGTTGAACGGCACGCCGAGGAAGATGTCGCCGCTGCGCTGGTACAGCTGGCAGCTGAGCTTGCCGTCGACGACGTAGAACTGGAACAGCGAATGGCACGGCATCAGCGCCATCTTCGGCAGCTCGGCGACATTCCACGCACTGATCACCAGGCGACGCGAATCCGGATTGCGCTTGATCTCGTCCACCAGCCATTGCATCTGGTCGATGGTCTTGCCATCGGCGCCTTCCCAGCTTCGCCACTGTTTGCCGTATACCGGGCCGAGCTCGCCGTTCTCGTCGGCCCACTCGTCCCAGATGCCGACCTTGTTGTCCTTGAGGTAAGCGATGTTGGTCTCGCCCTTCAGGAACCACAGCAGCTCATGGATGATCGAGCGCAGGTGCAACTTCTTGGTGGTGACCAGCGGGAAGCCTTGGTTGAGGTCGAAGCGCATCTGCCAGCCGAACACACTGCGTGTCCCGGTGCCGGTGCGGTCCGATTTCTCGGCACCCTGCTCCAGCACGTGGCGCAGCAGGTCGAGATACGGCTTCATGCCTTGTCTCCGGCGACGGCCTTCATGCTGCGTCCTTGCCGGTCGCCGGCGCGGGCACGACGGGCTGCACGGTCGGCGAGCGACGCGACAGCCACAGCAGGTAAAGGCCCAGCAGCACCAGCGGCACGCTGAGGATCTGCCCCTTGGTCAGCCAGCCCCAGGCGACATACACACCTTCGTCCGGCACGCGCACGAACTCCACCAGGAAACGGAACACGCCATACATCAGCGCGAACAGGCCGGAGATCAGGTAACGCGGACGCGGCTTGCGCGATGCCGCCCACAGCACCACGAACATCACCAGTCCTTCGAGGAACGCCTGGTAGAGCTGGGACGGATGGCGGGCGAACTGGTCGAGCGCGCCGGCGGCGTACTGCGCCTGCAGCTGCGCGGCGTCCAGCGAACGCAGCGCGGGATCCGTCGGGAAAATCACGCCCCAGCCCGCTTCCGTCGGCTTGCCCCACAACTCCGCGCCGATGAAATTGCCAAGACGGCCGAAGCCCAGCCCCGGCGCGACCAAGGGTGCGACGAAATCCATCGTGTCGAAGAAGTGCAACTGGTGCTTGCGCGACCACCACAGCGCCGCAGCCATCACGCCCAGCAGGCCGCCATGGAAGCTCATGCCGCCTTCCCAGACCTTGAAGATGGAGAGCGGATTGTCGAGGAAGGTGTCGAAACCGTAGAACAGCACGTAGCCCATGCGACCGCCCAGCACGACGCCGAGCATGCCGTAGAACATCAGGTCGGAGAACGCATCCGCGTTGACGCCCGGCAGTCGCCCCTGCTGGGCGCGCATGCGGCCCAGCCACCAGGCCACGACAAAGGCGAGCAGGTACATGAGCCCGTACCAGTGCAGCTTGATCGGGCCCAGCGAGAAGATGATCGGATCGATCTGGTGGAGGTAGATCATGCGCCTCGGCGTAGCCCGTGGAGATGGGCTATTTTGCCCCACCCGATACTCGCGTGTATGACCGGAACGGTCATCGCCATGAATCAGCCCAGCAGGTGCGGGCGATTCGGCAGCTCGTCTTTGTCGGGTTGGTCGTCCGACTGCGGGAAATGCCGGGCCAGATGGTCGGAGACCATACGGATGCCATCCAGGATCGCCTGTTCGGGACGGCCGGCGCGCATTTCCGTCTCGATCATGCGGCATACCTGCGTCCAGTCCTCGTCGCTTACCCGTCCGGTCAGGCCGCGATCAGCCACGATCTCGATCTGGTGATCGGCCAGCAACAGGTAGACCAGCACGCCGTTGTTGGCGTCCGTATCCCAGGTGCGCAGGCGGACGAACACATCCAGCGCACGCTCGCGGGGCTGGACGCCGGCGATCACCGCGCTCGGCGGCAGGCTGGATTCCACCGCGAACATGACTTCGCCGCGGTGCCGGCGTTCGCCTTCCGCGATCGCGTTGGTGATGCGCTGCAGGCTGTCTTCGGGGAACAGACGACGAGACGAACGGGCAAAGAAATGGCGCAGCAGGCGCATCACCAGCTCCCCGAGGCGCCACCGCCTCCCGACATGCCACCAC
>NZ_LSIF01000028.1 GCF_001556105.1 Pseudoxanthomonas mexicana
GCCGTGGCCGCGGCCGGTCAGGGCCAGCGAGCCGAACACCTCGGCGCGGATGCGCACCACGTCCTGCAGGCGACCGGCATCGACCAGCCAACGCGCCACGAAGCGCGCCGCCGCCCGCATCGGGCCCACGGTATGCGATGAGCTCGGACCGATGCCGATCTTGAACAGGTCGAACGTGCTGACGGCCATTCAACGGATCCGCGTACCGCGCAATACCGATGCCGGCAGTCTATGCACCGGCACGCGCCTTTGCTTCGCCAAAACGGTCGGGCCCGGACGGCCACATCCTCGACAGCAGGGCATCCCGGCGGACGACGTGGTGGTGGATCGCCGCCAGCAGATGCACGACCACCAGCACGACCAGCGTCCAGAACAGCACGACATGCGCGGTGTCGACCGGCTTGCGCAGGTCGCCGTTCTTCGCCGCCAGCGCGGGCAGGTCGATCAGGCCGAACCAGGGCAGGGGTTGGCCGGCGACGGAGTTGAGCAGCCATCCCGACAACGGCACCGCGCACAGCAGCGTATAGAGCAGCAGGTGGCTGATGCGCGCCGCGCGCAGCTGCCAGGCGGGTCCGGCCAGTGGGTCGGGTGCGCGTGTCGCCACCCGTACGGCGATGCGCACGACGGCCAGCATCAGCACGGTGATGCCGAGCGACTTGTGCAGCGCGTACAGCGTCTTGCGCAGGTCGGTGCCGCGTTCCAGGTCGACCATGAACAGTCCGATCGACGCCACTGCCACGACCAGCAGCACGCCCAGCCAGTGCAGCAGTTGCACCGACCGCGGCCACGTCGCGCGTGCAGCGTTCGACCGCGACGGCGAGTCCGCGACCGGCATCAGTGGAACAGTTCGGCGATGGTGGCGGAGCCGAGGAATGCACCGGTGGCCGCGGTCAGCGACACCACCACGATGCGCCAGCCGAGGCGGCGGAACATCGGCAGCTTGCGCGCGACCGCGAAGCCGGCGAGTGCGAGCACCGTCGTGGTGATGCTCATGAACTGCACCTGGTTGATCAGTTCGGCCGCACGTCCGGCCAGCGGCCATCCGCCCGGGATCGTCACCAGCGTCGCGCCGATCGCGAGGAACAGCATCAACGGCAGCTTGCGCACGACCTGCTTGAGCAGCAGGCCGGCCAGCACGATGCCGACCATGATCGTCACGCCCGGCAGCGTCTGCAGCGGTGCCACGCCATGCCCGATCCAGTTGCTGAGCGTGATGCCCGCGGCCATCAGCGCCAGTGCGAGCAGGCTGTCGCGCAGGGCGGGACGGTCGTCTTCGCCTTCCATCGCAGCGGCAACATCGAGGTCGCTGGTGGACGGCGCGCGGCGTGCGATCGCGGTGCGGCCGAGCACCGGTTCGAGACGCGTGTACAGCCAGCTGCACGCGGGCAGCGTGATGAACGCGGCGAAATAGAAGCCGACCACACCGGCGATCAGGTTGGCGGCACCGGCGATCGCGGTGAGTTCGCGCACCAGCTCGGGCGACTGCCCGTGCGTGATCGGGCCGAGCGCGGCCGCCATCATGCTGCCGGAGCCGATGCCCGCGCCCATCGCCAGCGAACGGATGTCGAAGATGCCGGTGGCGGCGACCACGCTCGCCAGCAACGACAGGTACACCGCACCCAGCACGGTGCCGGTGATGTATTCGGCGAGCACGCCGCGACCCTCGGCCGACTGCAGGCCGTAGCGCTGCCCGATGATGACCATCGCGGTTTCGCGGCCGATCGAGAACGTCGCGCCGACCGCTTCGCGCTTGATGCCGAGCAGGAGCGCCAGCGGCAATGCCAGCACCATGGTGCCGAAGGCATGGCCGATTTCCTGGAAGGCCAGCGCCCAGCCGACCTTGCGCAGTGCGTCGATGTTGTAGCCGGCCATCAGGCCGAGCTTGACGATGAACAGCAGCAGCGCGGTGCCCAGCAGCGTGTCGGCGTAGCGCTGCAGCGGAAGTCCGAGTTGAAGGGACGCAGGGAAGCGCGGATGCCAGACGGCGAGCAGCGTGGTCGCGAACAGCGTCATCAGCATCGGCAGGATCACGATGCTGGCCGGACCGAGCGGGATCGTGATCGCGCCGATCCATTCCGCCAGCGCCGTCGTCGCCAGCACGACGAGCAGCAGCAGCCACAGCCTGGACGGGAACGTCGCCGATGGGGGGGCGTGTGCTGGCGGGGTGGCGTCGGACATGTCTGGCTCGCGGGTGAGGTGGCGCGGAACGTCGTCGTGGAGGAAGCGGATCGTCAGCCGGTGCCGGCCGGCGGTGCCTTCGGTTCGCCCGCGGTGTACCACTGCGCCGGCGGGATCTCGTGGATCAGCACGCGCACGGCGGTCGCCGGCACGCCGAGGTGAGTGGTCGCGGCTTCCGTCACCGCGCGGGCGAACGCCTGCTGCTGTTCTTGCGTGCGGCCGGCCAGGATGTGGGCGTGCAGGATGGGCATGGAATCACTCCTCGACGTGGAAGCCGCAGCGGCCGAGCGACTCGACCTCCAGCGACACATGGGTGCCGGCCAGCAGCGCGCTGGCGGCGGTGGCGCCACCGGCCAGCACGATATCGCCGGGTTGCAGGGTTTCGCCCGCTTCCGCGACGACGCGTGCCGCGGCCACCAGCGAGCGCAGCGGATGGCCGAGGATCGCCGCGGTGGAGCCGAACGCCTGCGGACGACCATCGAACGCCATCACCAGGCCGAGGTTGTCGAGCTCGGTCGCCGCCGCGCGCCACGGGCCGACCACGAAACCGGACGACGAACTGTTGTCCGCCACCACGTCGGTCAGCGAGAAGCGGAAATCCCGATAGCGCGAATCGATGATCTCCAGTGCGGGCGCAACGGCTTCCACGGCGGCCAGCGCCTGCGGTGCGGTCACCCGGCCGGCCAGCGGACGGCCGATCAGGAACGCGACTTCCGGTTCGACGCGCGGATGCACGTAGTCGCGCAGGCGGATGCTGCCGCCGTCCTCGACCAGCATGCCCGAGGTCAATCGCCCCCAGATCATGTCGGACACGCCCATCTGCACCATCTTCGCGCGGCTGGTGAAGCCCATCTTGATGCCGATCTGGCGTTCACCGCGCTGCAGGCGGCGGCGGATGCTCAGCCGCTGGATGGCATAGGCCTGTTCCAGCGTCAGTGCTTCTTCCAGCTGCGGCGTGGCGGTGGCGTCGTGCGCGGCGCCGTCCAGTCGTTCGGCGAGCGAGGCGAGGTCGTACTGCATCATGCGGCTTCCACCCGGGTGTTCTTGCGCGCCAGCAGGTCCAGCGCGACGTCGACGATCATGTCTTCCTGTCCACCGACCATGCGGCGTTCGCCCAGCTCGATCAGGATCGAGCGCACGTCCAGGCCGTAGTCGGCGGCGGCCTTCTCGGCATGGCGCAGGAAGCTGGAGTACACGCCGGCGTAGCCCAGGCTGAGCGTTTCGCGGTCGACGCGGACGGGACGGTCCTGCAGCGGGCGCACGAGGTCTTCGGCAGCGTCCATCAGCGTGAACAGGTCGCAGCCATGCGTCCAGCCCATGCGTTCGGCGGTGGCGATGAAGACTTCCAGCGGCGCGTTGCCGGCACCGGCGCCCATGCCGGCGAGCGAAGCGTCCACGCGGGTCGCGCCGTTCTCGACGGCGACGACCGAGTTGGCCACGCCGAGCGACAGGTTGTGGTGCGCATGGATGCCGATCTGCGTGTCCGGCCTCAGCGCATCGCGCAACGCGCGCACACGGTCGCGGGTGGCGTCCATCGTCAGTGCGCCGCCGGAGTCGGTGACGTACACGCAGTACGCGCCGTAGCTTTCCATCTTCTTCGCCTGCTCGGCGAGCGCGTCCGGCGGCGTCATGTGGCTCATCATCAGGAAGCCGGCGACGTCGATGTCGAGCCGGCGCGCCTCCTCGATGTGCTGGCGGGCGACGTCGGCCTCGGTGCAATGCGTGGCCACGCGCACCGAGCGCACGCCGACCGCGACGGCATCGCGCAGCTCGTGCACGGTGCCGATGCCCGGCAGCAGCAGCGTGGTCACCTTGGCCTGCTTGACGCTCTCGGCGACGGCTTCGATCCACTCCAGGTCGGTGTGGCGGGCGAACCCGTAGTTGAAGCTGGAACCGGCCAGGCCGTCGCCGTGCGCGACCTCGATGGCGGCGACGCCGGCGGCGTCGAGTGCCTGCGCGATCGCGCGCACGTGCTCGAGGCCGTACTGGTGGCGGATGGCATGCATGCCGTCACGCAGGGTGACGTCCTGGATGTACAGCGTGTCGTTCGTGGCGGTCATCACGCGACCTCCTTCCGGTGCGCCAGTTCGGCGATGCGTTCGGCTGCGGCCAGCGCCGCCGACGTCATGATGTCGAGGTTGCCGGCGTACGCGGGCAGGTAGTGGCCGGCGCCTTCCACTTCCAGGAACACCGATACCTTCAGGCCCGCGTCCGCCAACGGCTGGCGCAGGATCGCGGCGCAGGTCGACGCGTCGAGCTTCTCGAACTGCACGTCCTGCTTCAGCCGGTAGCCGGGCACGTAACCGGCGACGGCGGCGACCATGGCCTGGATCGAGGCGCGGATCGCGGCTTCGTCGCCGCCTTCGGTCAGGCAGTACACGGTGTCGCGCATCATCAGCGGCGGCTCGGCCGGGTTGAGCACGATGATGGCCTTGCCCTTGTCGGCGCGGCCGACCGTCTCGATCGCGCGCGAGGTGGTTTCGGTGAATTCGTCGATGTTGGCGCGCGTGCCGGGACCGGCCGACTTGCTGGCGATGCTGGCCACGATTTCGGCATAGCGCACCGGTGCGACGCGCGACACGGCGGCGACGATCGGGATCGTCGCCTGGCCACCGCAGGTGACCATGTTGAGGTTGTCGGCGTCGATGTGCTCGTCGAGGTTGACCGCCGGCACCGCGTACGGACCGATCGCGGCCGGCGTGAGGTCGACGGCGCGCTTGCCATCGGCCTTCAGCAGTTCGGCATGGCGCAGGTGCGCGCCCGCGGAGGTGGCATCGAACACCAGCGCGATGTCGCGGTATTCCGGCATCGCGCGCAATCCGTCCAGCCCTTCGTGCGTGGTGGCCACGCCCAGCCGGCGCGCGCGCGCCAGGCCGTCGGACGCCGGATCCACGCCGACCATCGCGGCGATTTCCACGTTGCGCCCCTGCCGCAGCAGCTTGATCATCAGGTCCGTGCCGATGTTGCCCGAACCGATGATGGCGACCTTCATCTTGCCCATCGCGTCACTCCCTGGAGAACGTCGCCGCGACCCGGCCCAGGCCGGAGATGCGGGCTTCGAAGACATCGCCGGCGGCGACCGGCACCATCGGGCCCAGCGCGCCGGACAGCACCACGTCGCCGGCGCGCAGCGGGCGGCCCGTGCGCGCGGCGGTGCGCGCCAGCCACAGCACGGCGTTGAGCGGATTGCCCAGGCAGGCGGCGCCGCAACCGACCGACACGGGTTCGCCGGCTTTCTCCAGGCTCATGCCGCACAGCCGCAGGTCGAACGCATCGACCTTCTTCGGCGTACCGCCCAGCACGTACAGGCCGGACGAGGCGTTGTCGGCGATGGTGTCGAAGATGCTGATCTTCCAGTCGCGCACGCGGCTGTCGACGATCTCGATGGCCGGCAGCACGTAGCCGACGGCATTGAGCACATGACCGAGCGTGGGCTGTTCGATGTCGAGGTCGCGCTCGAACACGAAGGCGATCTCGGCTTCCACCTTGGGCTGGATCAGGCGCGACAGCGGCACTTCCTGGCCGTCGCCGTAGCCCATGTCGTCGAACAGCATGCCGTAGTCGGGCTGGTCGACGCCGAGCTGCTTCTGCACGGCGACCGAGGTCAGGCCGACCTTGCGGCCGATCACGCGACGGCCGGCCTGTTCGGCGGCGCGGGTCAGCAGCGCCTGCACCGCATACGCGGCGTCGATGCCTTCCGCTTCGATCAAGGGCTTGACCGGGTCGCAGGGCGTACGCGCATCGAGCGCGTGGCCGAGCAGGTCCGCCGCCTGGCGGACGGCGTCAGAGCTTGATGCAGACATTGCGCAACTCCGTGTAGAACTCGAGGCCGTGCACGCCGCCTTCGCGGCCGATGCCCGATTGCTTGGCGCCACCGAAGGCGGTGCGCAGGTCGCGCAGGAACCAGCTGTTGACCCAGGCGATGCCGACCTCGATCGACGCCGCCACGCGGTGCGCGCGCGACACGTCGCGCGTCCAGATCGACGTCGCCAGGCCGTACGGGGTGTCGTTGGCGGCGGCAACGGCGTCTTCTTCGCGGTCGAACGGGGTGATGTGGCAGCACGGGCCGAAGATTTCTTCGGTCAGCACAGTCGAGTCGGCCGGCAGGCCGGTCCAGATGGTCGGCTCGACCCACCAGCCGCCGGACAGCGCGGACGGCAGCTGTGGAATGCCGCCGCCGGTGACGACGGTGGCGCCTTCGTTGCGCGCGCGCGCGTAGTAGGACAGCACCTTGTCGCGATGCTGCTGGCTGATCAGCGGACCGAAGCTGGTGTCCTCGTCCCACGGATCGCCGGGATTCAGCGCCTCGGCCGCGGCCTTCAGCTTGAGGACGAAGGCATCGAAGATCGGCCGCTCGACATAGATTCGTTCGGTGCCGAGGCACACCTGTCCGGAGTTGAGAAACGCCGAACGCGCTACGCCGGCAACCGCGGCGTCGAGATCGCAATCGGCGAACACCAGCGCCGCGTTCTTGCCGCCCAGTTCGAACGACACGGGGCGCACGCCGACGGCGGCCGCCTTCATGATCGCGGTGCCGGTGCGCGTTTCGCCGGTGAAGGTGATGCCGTTCACGCCGGGATGCTCGGTAAGGTACTGGCCGGCGCTGTCGGGGCCGAAGCCGTGCACCACGTTGAACACGCCGGGCGGCACGCCGGCCTCGTTCATCACTTCGGCCAGCAGGGTGGTGGTGCTCGGCGTTTCTTCCGACGGCTTCACCACGACGGTGTTGCCGGACGCCAGCGCGGGCGCGACCTTCCAGGTCATCAGCAGCAGCGGCAGGTTCCACGGGCAGATCACCGCGATCACGCCGCGCGGCGTGCGCAGGCCGTAGTTGATCGCCGTGCCGCCATCGGGCGTGGGCGAACGGAAGGCTTCGGTGGCCGACTGCGCGACCTGGTCGGCGAACACGTCGAAGTTGGCGGCGCCGCGCGGGATGTCGAGGTGGCTGGCCAGGTCGACCGGCTTGCCGGTGTCGCGGATCTCGGCGGCGAGGAATTCGTCGAAGCGCGCACGGATGCCGTCGGCGACCTTGCGCAGCACGGCGGCGCGCTGGCCGTCGGTGAACCTGCCCCATGGGCCCTTCAGGGCGGCGCGGGCCGCCTGCACGGCCCGGTCGACGGTGTCGGCATCGGCTTCATGCACATGGCTGACGACCTGGCCGGTGGCCGGGTCGATGTTCGCGAACGGGGGGCGGGACGAGGTCACCGGCTGGCCACCGATGTAATGCGTCACGACGGGAAGCGTGGCGGGATGAGGCTGTGCGGCAGGGTTGGTCATGGGTGGTCCGTGATGGATTCCATTCGGATTTACGAAATTCCCGGGGGATGCCATGGCATGACATGGCGGGTCCGGGGATGGTGCCGGGGTAAAAAGTCGAAATTCACCAATCTGTGGAGCCGGATCATGCACGAATTTCGGAGGGTTGTCGCGTAAATATCGAAATTATGTTTGACAAGCCTGAGTGGCTCTGGTCTGATCGCCCTGTCCCGTCCTTATTACTAGTGGAGTCCCTGCCTGCATGGTCGCCGTGCTCGATCCCCTGATGGCCCTCGCGCCCCGCATGACCGAATGGCGCCACCGCATCCATGCCTGGCCCGAACTGGGCTTCGAGGAGGAGCGCACGTCCGCGCTGGTGGCGGAGGTCCTGACCGGCCTGGGCCTCGAAGTGCATACCGGCCTGGGCGGCACCGGTGTGGTCGCGGTCATCGACAGCGGCAAGCCGGGCATGTCCATCGGCCTGCGTGCCGACATGGACGCGCTGCCGATGGACGAACAGAGCGACCTGCCGTTCCGGTCGCAGCGTCCGGGTGTGGCCCACACCTGCGGTCACGACGGTCATACCTCGGCCCTGCTGGGCACGGCGCAGTATCTGGTGGCGCATCCGCCGGCCACCGGCCGCGTGGTGCTGATCTTCCAGCCGGCCGAAGAGGGTGGCCGCGGCGCGATCAAGATGGTCGAGGACGGCCTGTTCACGCGCTGGCCCTGCGACGAGGTCTACGCCTTCCACAACATGCCGGCACTGAAGACCGGCGAAGCCAGTGTGCGCAGCGGCGCGACGCTGCAGTCGCTGGCGGTGTTCGAGATCGAGATCGAAGGCGTCGGCGGCCACGCTGCCGCCCCGCATCGCGCCAACGATCCGTTGCAGGTCGCCGCGCGCCTGGCGGTCGAGATCAGCGCCATCGTCGGCCGCCACATCGACCCGATGGAAGCGGCGCTGATCAATGTCGGCAAGCTGCAGGCCGGCACCACGCACAACATCATTCCGTCCACCGCGTCCCTGAGCGGCACGATGCGCTCGCTGTCCAAGGACGTGCACGAGGAACTGCTCAAGCGCCTGCGTGCGCTGTGCGAAGGTCACGCGCAAATGACTGGTTGCAAGATCGATCTGCAGATCCCGCATTCCTGCCCGCCGTGCGTCAACGCGCCCGAGCAGGCCGCACTGGCCGCCGAGGCCATCGGCGACGTGCTGGGCCGCGGGAACGTCAAGACCGACATGCGCGCCTATCCGTTCTCCGACGATTTCTCGTACATGCTCGAACAGTGGCCGGGTGCCTACCTGTTCCTGGGCATGGACAGCGCCATGTGCCACCACCCGACGTTCCGCTTCGACGACCAGCTGTTGCCGGTCGCCGCCAGCGTGTTCGCCCGCATCGTGCAGCGCCGCTTGGGTTGATCGCGCCGCCGCGGGCATGATGAGGATTCCACCGGTCAACCCTTCCAGCAGGTAGCGCCATGCCGATCGCCATCGAACAACTGCGTTACGTCGTCCTGGGGACGCGCGATCTGGAAGCGGCCCGCCGTTTCGCCAGCATCGAGCTGGGCCTGCAGGCCGTGCACGAGAGCGCGGACGAGATCACGCTGCGTTCGGATGAGCGGCAGTACAGCGTGGTCCTGGCGAAGGACGATGCACGTCGCCAGGCGATCGGACTGGAAGTACGCGATGACGCGGCGCTGCTTGCCGCCACCGCCGCCCTGGAGGCGCGCGGTATCGCCCTGGTGCGCGATCCGGCACTGGCCTCGCGCCGCAACGTGCGCGCGCTCGCGGCGTTCACCACACCGGGTGGCGTGCGCGTGGAACTGGTCGTGCGCCCGCAGAACCAGGCGTGGCGCTTCTTCCCCGCACGCGATGCCGGCATCACCGGGCTTGCTGCCGTGTCGCTGCGCAGTACGGATGTCGCGGCAGACGAGGCGTTGTTGTCGGAGGTGTTCGGCCTGCGCGTCGCCGACTGGGTGGGCGATGCGGTCTACCTTGGTTTCGACAGTGATCACCATCGTTTGGCCCTGCATCCCGCATCGCGCGCCGGCGTGCTCGCCGTGGAGTTCGGCGTGGAAGGCATCAACCAGGTGATGCAGCAGTTCTATCGACTGCGCTCCGGGCCGGAGTCGATCGTGCATGGGCCGGGCCGTCGTCCCGTATCGGAGCAGGTGTTCCTGACCTTCCAGGGACCGGACGAGCTGCTGTTCGCGTTCGTCGCCGATGGAACGAAGGTCGATCCGGCTGCGCCACCGCGTCCACGCCAGTTCGCCGACGGTGCTGCGTCGCATTGTGGCTGGGGCAGCGAATGCCGCGTGCCGGAACTGGACGGCCGCGCTGCCGCACCCGCGCGTCCCGCGCTGCGTGGAGTGCCGCGGCCGTGATCCACCTGCGCGATGTCAGCTACGTCAGGCTGGGCACGCGCGATCTGGAAGGCGCGACGCGCTACGCCACCACGATCCTTGGCCTGGAGGTCAGCGAACGCAGTCGCGCCGCGGTGCATTTCAAGTCCGACGCGCGTGAGCACACGCTGTGCTATTTCGACGGCGACCCGACCGACCAGGTGGTGGCGTTCGAAGTCGACAGCCGCGCCGAGCTGGACGCGGCGGGGGCCGAACTCGAGCGGCTCGGTCATCCCGTGCATCGCGGGACGGCCGACGAAGCCGCGCAGCGCAAGGTGCGCGACTTCGTCGCATTCCGCGATCCCACCGGCAATCGCATCGAGCTGGTATGGCGTCCGCAGATGGGCGCGCGCCGTTACCACGGCGAACGCGATGCCGGCATCACCGGCTTCAGCCATGTCGGCCTGTGCACCACCGATGCGGCACGCGACGAAGCGTTCTGGACCACCGTCTGCAACGCGCGCGTCAGCGACCGCATCGGCGATGCGCCCTTGCTGCGCATCGACGAGATCCATCACAAGATCGCGCTGTTCCCGACCCATCGGGCCGGCATCCAGCACATCAACCACCAGGTCGAGAGCTCGGACGACGTGCAGCGCTCGTTCCACTTCATCCGCGAGCAGGGCATCCCGGTGGTGTTCGGGCCGGGGCGACATCCGACTTCGTCCGCACGCTTCCTCTATTTCGAAGGCCCGGACGGCATGGTGTACGAGTATTCCTCCGGCGTGCGCTCCATCGCCGATGAACTGATGTACCGCGAACGGCAGTTCGAATTCGCGCCGCCTGGCTTCTGCGAGTGGGGCGCCAAGCCCGAGATCAAGGAATTCAAGTCGTGACTGAAGCGTTCGACGCCTTGTCGCGGACCGTGCGCACCGCGGCCCGCGCGCTCGGCCGGCACGGCCTGGTGCATGCCTACGGACATTGCAGTGCGCGCATCGACGCGGACACGTTCCTGGTCGCGCCATCACGCCCGCTGGGACTGGTGACGCCCGACGACGCGTGCAGCGTCGTTTCGCTGACGGGTCCGCTGCCCGAAGGCGTGCTGCCGGAAGTGCGCATCCACCGCGAGATCTATCGGTTGCGTCCCGATGTCGGTGGCGTGGCGCGCGTGCAGCCGCCGAAGACGATGAGCCTCAGCGTGCTCGGGCTGACGCCGGTCGCGCGGCATGGCTTCAGCAGCTACTTCCATCCGCAGCCGCCGCTGTGGGACGACCCGCTGCTGCTGCGTTCGGACGAACAGGCCGCGCAGTTGGCGACGCAGCTCGGCGACGCACGCGCCATCGTCATGCGCGGCAACGGCGCGGTGACGGCCGGCGAATCGCTGCAGGCCGCCGTCGTGCTGGCGTGGTATCTCGAAGATGCATCGCGCGTCGAACTGGATTGCCTGTCAACGTCGATCGCGCCCACCCGTTTCACCGAGGCGCAATCGCAGACGCGCGCCACCTGGAACGGGCGCCTGCTCGAACGCATGTGGGACTACCTCACCGCCGGTGATCCCGAATCAGCCGACTGACGCTTCTTTCCGTCCTTCCTCCCTCCAACGGAATCGCCTTCGCATGAAGAACCTGCTGCTCAATGCGTCGTTGCTCGTGGCCCTCGGCCTGGCCGGCAATGCCTCCGCTTTCGACACCTGCGCCTCGGCGGATGACGCCAAGGTCATCCAGCACTACTACGCGCAGACGCGTCCGGGTGCGCCGCCGCCGCCGGTCAGCCGCCTGTTCCGCATGAAGGAAGCGACGGTGGTCAGTGCGCTGGACCAGAAGCAGGCGTACGGCATCCGTTCCAATCGCGTGTTCTTCGACCAGGTGTGGAAGTCCGTGGACGCCTGGGGCGCCGACACCAAGATCGGCATCGTCTTCACCTCCGGTGGCATGCATGCGTGGAATTTCCCCAGCACCGTGCCGCAGACGCAGGCGAGCAGCAGCCTGATCTGGTACGACATGTATGCGGACGAAGGCGCCGGCGTGCATGGGCACATCACGCCGCAGGACGTCGACCAGATCTGGGCGATGAAGCTGCCGACGAAGGAAGCCGACAAGTTCACCCGCATCCTCGCCTTCTACGGCAAGGAGGGCGACCTGATCGTCGGCCTGTACGTGTCCGAAGGCGTCAAGGCGTTCGATCCGAAGGCCGTGGCCGGTTTCGAGAAGACGTGGGAACTGCTGAAGAGCCAGCCGCGGATCTGTTCGGCCGGTTGATCCGGCGCGTGGTCAGGCTGCTTCGAGGGCAGCCACTGCCTTGCGCACTTCGTCGTAGGTGCGCATCAGGTGATCCTGCGTGAGCCGGCAGGCACGCAAGGCGTTGCGGTCGATGGCGGCTTCGTAGATCGCCTGGTGCTCGTCGTGCACGAAACGCTTGCCGCGCGATGCGCTCAGCGACACGCGGCGGTAGCGTTCCGCCTGGTGGTACAGCAGTTCCTGCAGCTTGATCAGCCACGGCGAATCGCAGGCGGAGATCAGCGTGGTGTGGAAGTCGTGGTTGCGTTCTTCCCAGGTGTCGAGCGTCTGCTGCGGAAGTTGCGGTGCCAGTTCGGTGACGTCCCTCTCGATCTCGCTCAGTGCGTCGAAGGCGGCCGTCAGGCGCTGCCGCCATGCGTCGTCGCCGCGTTCGATCGACAGGCGCAGCGCTTCGGTTTCGATGAGGTTGCGGACGCGCGAAATGTCGTCCAGTTCTTCCAGCGACAGCGGCGCGACCCAGAAGCCGCGCTGGTCCTCGGTCTTCACGAGTTGGTCGCCGACCAGTCGCGCCAGCGCCTCGCGCAGCGGCGACATGCCGATCTCGTAGTGCTGGACCAGCGCCTCCAGCTTGAGCTTGCTGCCGGCGGTCAGCTGACCATGGACGATGTCACGACGCAGCCGCTGGTAGGCACGGCGGGCGAGGGTGCGGGCAGAAGACGGAGCCACGGAAGCAGTCATGCGGGAAGTGTGCGCGGGGAATTTCGAAAATCAAGCGCGCCTGGCTGCGGCAGTGCAGCACTTGAAGCGGGAATTTCGATAACAGGCGGCGCGCGGGGTCGCCATGGAATTAAATAACCCTTTGTTCGGTAAGGAATGGCGTGTAGTTTCATGGGAAACCACCCGCCGATAGCGCGGCGATATGAAAAAAATATCGTAATTATCCTTGACAGGGGGCATGTCGCTTTGCTGTCATCCGAACGTCGTTCTAACGAAATTTCTTCTGGTTCTGAGCGCGGGTACGACGCCTGGCGCGAAAGGAATGGGCACGCATCGCGGCGCCCGGGGATACAGGACCAGCACCACCCAACTGTCTGTCAGCCAATCAAGCCTCGGGGGAATGATGAGCATTCGAGCAGGTCGTACACGTGGAATCGCCGGGGGCGTATCGATGCTGGCCATGTGCATCGCGGGCGCGTTGCACGCACAGGAGGCGACGCCTTCCTCGACCAAGGATCTCGACACGGTCGTCGTGACCGGCACCAACATCCGTGGTGCCGATCCGGCGGGCAATGCGGTGCAGGTCATCAGTGCGGAACAGATCCGCGACAGCGGCAAGGCGACGATCGGCGATTTCCTGCGCGACCTGCCGGCGAACTTCGCCGGTGGCGTCGGTATGTCCGACAACGTGCAGGGCGGACAGGATTCCAGCGTCGCCGGTTCCAACATGACGGGCGGCCAGGGCGTGAACCTGCGCGGCCTCGGTGCGCTGTCGACGCTGGTGCTGGTCAATGGCCGGCGCGTGGCGGCGGCAGGCCAGTACGGCGATTTCGTCGACATTTCCTCCATCCCGACCAATGCGGTCTCGCACATGGAGGTGCTGCTGGATGGCGCCTCGGCCGTGTACGGTTCCGACGCGGTCGGCGGCGTGGTCAACATCATTCTCAAGCGCAGCGACGATGGTGCGCAGAGCAGCGTGCGCCTGGGCAGCACCAGCCAGGGCGGTGGCGAACAGGTGCAGGTGGGCCAGACCTGGGGCACGCAATGGGACAGCGGTGGCCTGATCGTCGGCTACGAATACAACCGCCAGAAGAATGTACTGGCGAATGATCGCGACATCTACAACGGTGGCGACTTCAGCGATCGCGGTGGCATCAACTGGCGCCGCATGACGGCGCGCGCCGGTGCGGAGGCCAACCTGTTCAATGGCACGGCCGCCGGCAACGGCGTGGTCGCGCGGCGCGTCCCCGGCGGGGCAGGCACCGGCCTGACGGCGGGCAACCTGATCGCGGTGACCGATGGCGTCGGCAACACCTACAACGCCTGGGACATGGTCGACATCCTGCCGGAGATGGAGCGCAACACGGCGTTCTTCGGCTTCGAGCACGGCGTGGGCGAATCGCTGGAACTCAACGGCGACCTGCGTTACTCGCAACGCCGCGGCACCTACAACCAGGGTTACCAGGCGTTGTACGGCACGGTCGGCCCGACCAACCCCTACTTCATTCCCGGCGTGGCGAACAACTACGGGGTGCTGATCGACGACCGCCCGCTGCAGCGTGAGGTCGCATCCGACGTGCTCGCGGCATCGTTCAGTGCGCTGTTCGACCTCGGCGGCAGCTGGCGCGGTGAAGCCGCGCTGTCGTACAGCCGCGAAGAGCAGCGTCGCAATTCCGACGTGCAGCGCAATGCCAACATCTACGACTACCTGCCCGGCGCGGGTGGTACGCAGGTGCAGGCGCCGACCGCGATCCAGTGCAGCCAGGGCCTGGCGGCGAATGCGAGCGTCGCGGCGCGCAACTACTGCACGGGCCTCAACTACACCGCGTTCAATCCGTGGACCACGGATGCGTTGCCGGATGCGGTGCTGTCGCAGCTGATCGGCTACGAAGACCTGAAATTCACCTCGTGGCTCGCGCAGGCCAGCTTCAAGGTGGATGGCGACCTGTTCAAGATGCCGGGCGGTACCGCCAAGCTGGCGGCCGGCGCGGACTGGCGCCGCGAGAACATCGGCGGCGGACTGGCTTTCAACTGGCGTTCGACCTCCGACCAGCGGGAGGCCTTCGGCACGACCGAGCGCGACGTCGGTGCGTTGTTCACCGAACTGGCGTTCCCGCTGATCGGCAAGGACAACCAGATGGCCTTCGCGAAGAAGCTGGATGTGTCCATTGCCGGTCGTTACGAGCGCGGACGCGGACTGGGCGACTTCTCGACCTTCAATCCCAAGGTCGGCATCGACTTCAAGCCGACCGACGGACTGACCCTGCGCGGCAGCTGGGGCACCTCGTTCCATGCGCCGCCGATGCGCTACGCCTACAACGGCGTGCAGCCGATCAGTGGCGGCAACGGTGCCTTCATGCGCGCCGATCTGTACACCGCGCCATGCACCACCACGCTGGTTCCCCTCAATGGCGTGACCGGCACGCCGGGCGGCGCAGGCAACTGTACGTTCACCGCCATCGTGATCTCCGGCGGCGCAGGCCCGACGCTGAAGCCGGAGGAGTCCAAGACCTGGACGCTGGGTTTCGACTGGAAGCCGGAATGGCTGCCCGGACTGCGCATGGGCGCCAGCTACTTCAACCTGAAAATCGACGAACGCATCGTGCGCATCCAGTCGGGCCAGTTGGGCGGCATCCTGGCGCAGCTGTTCTCCACCGGCAGCACGCCGTACATCAACAGCCTGGAGGTCAACCCCGGCGCGGCGCGGGTGCAGGACATCATCAGCAACGACCCGCGCTACCTCGGGCAGTTGGGTGCCGGTCCGGTGCAGACGGCGGCCGATGTGGCGATGATCGTCAATGCGACGCAGCTCAACCTCGCCTCGCTGAGGATGGACGGCGTGGACTTCGACTTCAGCTATCGCTTCGAGCCCGATCGTGCCGGCTCGCTGGAGCTGTTCGCACGTGGTACCTGGCTGAATTCGTATGAAGTGGAAGCGACGCCGGGTTCCGGCTTCGTGGACCAGCTGGGCAGGTACAGCGCCGTCGGCAATCCGGTCCCGCTGCGTTCGATGCAGGGTGTCCGCTGGAACTACGGCAACCTCCATGCCGCACTGACGATGAACTACGTCGACGACTACCAGTGCGCGTCGGGTTGCTTCCGCCCGAACGCCCTCGGCGCGCCAGTGGCGATCACCAGTCCGGTGAAGATCGACTCGTGGAAGACGTTCGACTTCAACGTCAGTTACGACCTGTCGAACTTCGGCGGCTTCTTCAGCGATGCGCGGGTGAATTTCACCGCGCTGAACTTCACCGACGCCGCGCCGCCGTTCATCGATGGCGGCACCGCGGCGAACGACGTGCTGGCCGATCCCTACGATCCGACCAATGCCAACGTCATGGGTCGCACGCTGGTACTGGCCTTCGACAAGCGCTGGTAATCTGCTGGGCATGCGCGGCGCTGCCGCGCATGCACGCTGCCACGGGGGAGCCGGAGTCGATGATGAAGGGATGGTTGAAAGCGGGCTGGCTGTCGGTCCTGCTGCTGGTGTCGTCGTTGCCGGTGTCGGCCGCGCCCGTGGTCGTGCCTGCCACGCAACAATTCGACCTGACCTCGACGGCCGGTGGCCGCACGTACCGGATCTTCGTGGGCATTCCCGCGAAGCCGGCACCGGCGGACGGCTACCGCGTGCTGTACGTGATGGATGCGAACGCGATGTTCCTGACCGCGCTGGAGTCGGTGCGCGCGCTGGAGCGGCGTCCCGACGTACCGAAGGACCTCGCCACGGTCGTCGTCGGCATCGGCTATCCCGAGGGTGTCGATACCAGCGTCGAGCGCACGCTCGACCTCACCCCGCCCGGCAGCGGCAGCCCGCGCATCCAGGCGCCGAGTGGCGGTGGCGATGCGTTCCTGGCCTTCATCGAGCGCGATGTGAAGCCGAAGGTCGCGTCACTCGCCAAGGTCGATCCTGCGCGACAGGGCATCTTCGGGCATTCGTTCGGCGGGTTGTTCGTGCTGCATGCACTGGATCGCCGGCCGGACCTCTTCCAGTCATACATGGCAGCGAGCCCATCGGTATGGTTCGATCCAGCCATCCGCGATCGCCTCGCATCACCTGTGGTGATGGCGGCCAAGCCGCGCCTGCTGGTCACGGCGGGCGAGTTCGAACAGACGCCGTCGCCGTCCATGCGCGTGCAGCCCAATGCCGAACGCATGATGGGCGTGCTGCGCGAACGCAAGCAGGTGGACAGCGCGCGCGGCATCGCGGACCTGATCGGCCGCCGTGAGGGCGTGGAGACGCGCTTCATGGAAATCATGGGCGAAGACCACGGCAGCGTGATTCCGTCGGCGATCAGTCGTGCGGTGTATTTCATGCTGGCGCCGCCGCTGCCGGTTCCCGCCGTGCCCACGGCGCAGGACTACCTCAAGATGTCGCCGGAGCAGCGCTACGACCTGCGCTTGCGGGTACGCGACCTCCCCGACGTGTCGCGTATCCCCTGGCTCAACGGGTTGAAGAAGACCCTGCATGCCGGCCTGACGAAAGCGCAGGCCGAGGCGCTGCATGCGGAACGCAACCGGATGGATGCCGACAACGGCACCCGACCGCACGAGGTCAACGCGGACAAGTAAGCCGGACCGGTCACCGTCGGCCGCGGCAGGTCGACGCCGTTCGACATCAGGCGCTCGTATCCCGAACGCCGTGCAGTGACCTCGACGCGCCGGTCACCTGCAGGTCCTCCCCCGGGTAGTCGCCTTCATGTTCGGCTGGCGTCGGCCGACGCGTACTGCCCGTGTCGACTGCCGATGCCCGTGGCAGGCGCGAAACAGGCGCCATATGTTGCGTCGCGGCAATCATGACGATGCAAAAACTATCGTTTGAAGATGGTCGGCGATGCTGTGCTGGTGCGGAGGTTGCCGCAGACTTCCGGCCATGATGAGCGCCGTCCATGCGTAGCAAACTGTTCGTGCCCGGAAACCGCCCGGCGTTGTTCGCCAAGGCGTTGGCGAGCGCGGCCGACCTGGTCTCCTTCGATCTCGAGGATGCCGTCGCCGATGCCGACAAGGATGAGGCGCGCACCCAGGTATCGACTCTGTTGCGGTCGGGAACGCACCGCACGGCAGGCAAGCAGGTCATCGTGCGCGTGAACGGCTGGGACACGTCGGCGTGGGAAGCGGACCTGCGCACGGTGCTGCCGCTGGACATCGATCTGGTCAACCTGCCGAAAGTGGAATCGCCGGTGCAGTTGCTGCAGGCCATCGCGGAGATCGAGGCGATCGAGGCCCGGCTGCCTGCACGCGCACCGGTAGGGCTGCTGGTCAATATCGAGACGCCCCGCGCCCTGCGGCATGCGGACGCGATCGCGCGGGCCCACCCGCGCGTGCGCGGCCTGCAGCTCGGGCTGGGCGATCTGTTCGAGCCGCACGGCATCCGTCGCTCCGACCTGCGCAACGTGCACGCGGCGCAGTACGCGTTGCGCATGGCAGCGGCAGAAGCAGGCGTGTTCGCCTATGACGCCGCATTCCCCGGGCTCGACGATGAAGCGGGCTTCCTCGCCGAGGCCGAATCCGCACGTGCGCTTGGCTACGCAGGCAAGAGTTGCGTGCATCCCCGCCAGGTCGCGTGGGCGAACACCGTGTTCGCACCATCGCACGAAGAAATCGAAGCGGCGCGCCGCACCGTCGACGCCGCCGCCCGGACGGGTGAAGGCGCGTTTGCGGTGGATGGCCGCATGGTCGACGCGCCCTTCCTGGCACGGGCGCGCAGCGTACTGGCCATCGCACACCGCAAAGAGGGAACAGCATGACGCAGCAGGCAACGCCATCCGCGGTGGCCCATTTCCAGCGCGTGGCCCGCTGCATGTTCGCCGCCCTCCTGCTATGCGGACTGTCGTGGTCGTCGCTGGCGCATGCCGACAGTCTTCCGACCGTCCGCCAGGATGCGCTGCCCGCGGTATCGGGCGGCCAGGTGGACAGCTTGCATACCGTGGGTACCTCGCTGCTCGCATTCGATGCGGGTAGCGCGTGGCAGTTGCCCGCGGGCGCGGCGTCGTGGAACGCCGTGGCGTTGCCGGCGAATATCGGTACCGATGCGGTCTGGATCACCGCCAGGAATGCGCTCTACCTGCTGCAGCCCGCGCAGGATGTAGCGGCGGCCGTGGGTGTCTCGGTGGCGACCCTGCAACAAGATCGACTCGTGCTGCGTGCCCTGCCGGCCTGGCCAGTGCCGTTGCGCGACGTCAGGCTGGCCGAGGGCGATGGTGCCCTGCATGCCACGGGTGTGGATGCGGCCGGTGCACCGCATCTCTTCAGGCTGGCGCTTGACGCGTCGACCGCGGCGTGGACCGTGGTGCCGGCATGGCCCGAGGGTGGGGCGGCTTCGACACTGCTGGCCCAGCGTGGCGACCTGTTCGCCACCGTGCCGACGTCCGACGACAAGACGACCGCGTTGTGGCGCTGGCATCGCGAAACCGGATGGTCGCGCATGCCCGCGGTGCCCGGCACCCTGGTGGCGGATGGCGCACGCGCGCTGGGGCAGGCGCACCTGTTGTATCTCGTGTCGGGTGGCGAGGCGGCCGCCAACGCCGCACCGCGCATGCTGACCTTCCACACCATCACCAAGGCGTGGGCGACACTGCCGGCCGATCTGCCCACCGACATCGCAGGCGTCACTGCCTGGAGCGACGGACTGGCGTGGCGCAGCGCCACGGGCGCGCTGCACAGCGTGCAACTGCAATCCGGCAAGCATCTGCTGGCCTGGCTCGACTGGCTGGTGATCGTGGTCTATCTGGCGGCGATGATCGGGATCGGCCTGTACTTCTATTTGCGCGAGAAGCGCAATTCGACCGAGAACTTCTTCGTCGGCAGCCGCACCATCCCGTTCTGGGCGGCCGGTCTCAGCCTGTACGCGGTCAACACCAGCTCGATCAGCTTCATCGCGATCCCGGCGAAGGCGTTCGAGACCAACTGGCAGTACCTCACCAACAACCTCATCGCCGTGCTGGGCCTGATGTTCGTCGCGGTGTGGATCGTGCCGCTGCTGCGCCGCCTCGACCTGATGTCCACGTTCTCCTACCTGGAGACGCGCTTCCATCCGTCCATCCGCATGCTCGCCAGCGCCTTGGCCATCTTCATGCAGATCGGCAGCCGCATGAGCGTGATCCTGTTCCTGCCGGCGTTGGCCATTTCCACCATCACCGGCATCGACGTGATCTGGAGCGTGCTGTTGATGGGCGGCTTCACCATCATCTACACGGCGATGGGCGGCATGAAGGCGGTCATCTGGACCGACGTGGTGCAGGTGATCGTGAAGATGGGCGGCGCGATCTTCGCCATCCTCTTCATTGTCTGGACATTGAAGGGCGGCTTCGGCGAATTCACCCAGATCGCGATGGCCGAAGAGAAGACCAAACTGTTCGATTTCAGCTTCGACCTGACCAAGGCGACGGTCTGGGGCTTCATCTTCCTGGTGCTGTTCGAGGTCGTGTTGACGTTCCCGAAAGACCAGGTGCTGATGCAGCGCGTGCTGTCCACCAAGTCGGACAAGGAAGCGGGCCGTTCCATCTGGGCCTTCGCCGCCATCATGATTCCCGGTGGCTTCGTCTTCTACGGCATCGGCACGGCGCTGTTCGTCTATTACAAGAACAATCCCGAGCGGATGAATCCGCTGTTGCCGGTCGACGCGACCTTCCCGTTGTTCATCGCGGCGGAGCTGCCGATGGGCGTGACCGGCCTGATCATCGCCGGCATCTTCGCGGCGGCGATGGCGACGCTGTCGGGCATCATGAATTCGGTGGCGACACTGATCACGGTCGATTTCTACGAGCGCTTCGCCAAGGACAAATCGCAGAAGAAGGGCGTGTTCTTCGCCGAGGTCATGACGGTGGTGGTGGGCCTGGTCGGCATCGGCGCCGCGCTGGTGCTGTCGCGCTTCGACATCGGATCGCTGTTCGACGTGTCGATCGAACTGGCCGGCCTGCTGGGCGGCGGCTTCGCCGGTGCCTACACGCTGGGCATGTTCACCAGGCGCGCCAACTCGCAGGGGGTGGCGATCGGCATCGTCTCGGCGATCGTGCTGACCTTCATCGCCTGGTGGTACGACCTGGTGCACCCGTACTTCTACCTCGCGATCTCGATCTTGGTCTGCGTGGTCGTGGGCTACGTCGCCAGCCTGTTCTTCCCGGCGCCGACACGCTCGCTGCAGGGCCTGACCATTTACCGGGAAGGCAACCAGGACCCGGCCGGCTGAGCGCATGGGCCGAATGTCCCATCGTACGTATCGCACGCCTCGTGTAGCCTGACGGCAGCAGGGGGAGGCGCGTGGACACCCAATTCCTGAATACGTTCGTGGTGGTGGCCGACCGCGGCTCGATGGCGGCCGCGGCGCGCGTGCTCAACATCACGCCGGCCGCAGTCGCACAGCAGATCCGCACGCTGGAACGCGAACTGGGCGCGCCACTCATCGCGCGTGCCGGCCGCACCGTCAGCCTGACCGAAGAGGGATCGCGCATCCTGCAGCGGGCGCGCGACCTGCTCCGCGATGTTTCCGACATGCGCAGCGTCGCCAATGACAGCGAAGTGTCCGGCGAGCTGCGCCTCGGCGCATGCCCGACCGCGCTGGCCGGCATGTTGCCGGACATCCTCGCGCGGATGGTCGACGCGTTCCCGCAGATCAACGTCTACATCCGTCCCGGCTACTCGGCCGAGCTGTACCGTGCGGTCGAGACGGGCGAACTGGACGCGGCATTGGTGCTGCAGGCGCCTTACAACCTGCCCAAGACCTGCGACTGGCAGCTGCTGCGCGAGGAGCCGCTGGTGATGATCGCGCCGGCGCGCATGGCGGGGCGTGATCCGCATGAGCTGCTGCGCGAAGAACCCCTGATCCGCTACGACCGCACGCAGTGGGGCGGCCGCGTGGCGGATGACTACCTGCGCCGGGCCGGCATCGTGCCGCGCGAGCGCTTCGAACTGAACGGCCTGAACGCCATCGCCGTGATGGTGGATCGCGGCCTCGGCGTCTCGCTGGTGCCGGACTGGGCGCGGCCCTGGCCCGAAGGCCTGGACCTGGTGCGCTTGCCATTGCCGATGCCCAGCGAGCCGCGCCGGATCGGCATGGTGTGGTCGCGCGCGACCGTGCGCATCCGCCTGGTCACCGTGCTGCTGCAGGAGAGTCGCGCCGCCACCGGGCAGGCCTGATCGCCGCCTGCGGTTCGCGATGTTGCAGTGCACGCTACAAAAACTAGCCTGTGAACATATCCGCGGGCGATTTTTCCGTGACGGTCGTTTACCTAGGCTGTGGCCATCGTCGGGTTCGAGCGTCTGGGAGGAACGCTGGGCACGCCGGCCGTCTCCGCGGCCTTCTCGCATACACAACCTTGTCGCGGACCGGTTGCCAGCAGTGCGGCCGTGCCGTCCACCGCAGCATTCCGAGAATCGATCATGAAACAGGTACCCGCCGCGTTCGGCGTTTTCCTGCTGGCCGCCGCCGTCAGCGCCAGCGTCAAGGCCCAACAGAACACCCCGCCGCCGCAGGACGCGGTCGCGGAGCAGGAGCGCGCGAAGGATGCCGTCGACCTGGACCAGGTGATCGTCACCGGTGTGCGCACGCCGAAAGCCATCGACAAGATCCCCGGCGCCATCACGCTGGTGTCCAAGGAAGAGATCAGGCACACGCTGGCGGTCACCGAAGACGCTACGGCCGTGCTCGCCCGTACCGTGCCGGGTTATGCGGAATCCTCGCAGGCCATGAGCAACACTGGCGAAACGCTGCGCGGTCGTATCGCGCTGCGTCTGTTCGACGGCGTCCCGCAGGGTTCGCCCCTGCGCGAAGGCGGACGCAACGCCACGTTCACCGACATGGGGATCGTCGATCGCGTCGAGGTCATCAACGGACCGTCCGCGTCGGAAGGCATCGGTGCCGCGGGCGGCATCATCAACTACTTCTCCACCGTGCCGCAGAAGGAAGGCAACGAGTTCCGCCTGCTGACCCGCTATTCGACCCAGTTCGGCAACGACAGTGCGGGCTGGAAGGTCGGCCTGAACTATCTGCACAAGCAGGACGACTACGACCTCGTGGTCGGCGTCTCGGCGATCGATCGCGGCATCTCCTACGATGCCGATGGCCGTCGGGTCGGCATGAACACCAGCGGTTCGGTGTCCGATTCCATGACCAACAACCTGTTCCTGAAAGGCGGCATCAACTTCGGCGAGGACGGCGTGCAGCGCGTCCAGCTCAGCTACAGCCGCTTCAAGATCGAAGGCAATGGCGACTACATCCAGGTCGAAGGATGCCGGCCCGGCACCTGCGCCAATCCCGTCACCAACACCTCGGAGCGTGGCCATATCTTCGGCAGCAAGGCCGAGTTCAACGACTTCGAACAGTTGAACGGCCTGTACACCCATGGCGACTTCTTCGGCGGCAACCTGGTGCTCAATGCCTACTGGGCGGAACAGGCCATGCGCTACTTGCCGGAGAACGGCGATGATCGCCAGCTGGTGTGGCCGCTGCCGTCCGGTGCTCCGCGCATCTACGACCAGTCCGAGATCTACAGCAAGAAGTGGGGCTTCCGCCCGTCGTGGACGCGGACCTCGCTGTTCGGTGTCGATGGCCTCGAACTGCGTACCGGTGTCGACTATGTCTACGATCAGACCGAGCAGCGACTCGCGCTGACCAACAGGCTTTGGGTGCCGCCGATGGAGTACACCAGCACCGCGCCGTACGTGCAGCTCAGCTACGACCTGGGTCCCGTCACCGTGAGCGGCGGCTTCCGTCGCGAAGACGGCGAACTGAAGGTGAACAGCTATACCACCACGGCATACCGCAACAGCGTCTTCGTGCAGGGCGGTGGCGTGAATTACACCGAGAACCTGATGAACATCGGCGCGGTCTGGCGTGTCGGCGGCGGCTGGTCGGTGTTCGGCTCCTACGGCGAAGGCTTCAGTCTGCCCAACATCGGCATCCCGCTGCGCAACATCAATGTGGCAGGGCAGTCGGTGGACCGCATCCGCGACCTGCAGGCCATCGTGGTCGACAACCGCGAGTTCGGTTTCAACTGGCGCGGCGACCGCGGCTCCTTCGGCGGTTCGTACTACAACTCGCGCTCACCGTTCGGCACCTCGCTGGCGGTGGATCCGGCCACCAACGATTTCGTGCTCAATCGTGCACCCACCGACATCAAGGGTGTCGAGCTGAGCGGCGAGTGGCGGTTCAACGACCAGTGGAAGGTGACGGGGCTCTACTCGCGCATCCGCGGCAAGACGGCGTTCTGGAACGCCGACCTGCAAGGTCGCTATCCGGCTGGCGGACTGAACAAGCCGATCGGTGTGTCGGACATCAACCCCGACAAGATCGGTGGCTCCGTCAACTGGCGTTTCAGCGAACAGGGCGATGTCACCCTCAATGCGACGAAGCTGCTGAACCGCGACCTGACCGGCTCCGACACGCGTGCGTTCGACAGTGCGACATATTCGTTCCAGGAGCACACCAAGGGCTACACGCTGTTCGACCTGAGTGCCAACTACCGCTTCGAGGATGTCGGCCGCGTCACGCTGGGCATCGAGAACCTGACCAACAAGCAGTATGTCCTCAGCTGGTCGCAGGTGGACTTCTACAAGAACTACTTCGCCGGCCGCGGCCGCATGTATTCCGTGACCTACGAGTACACGTTCTGATCCATGATCCGCGGATGACGGCGTCCCTCCACACCGTGTCCCGCCATGCCGCCTCCTTCGGGAGGCGGCATGGCCTGTGGATGGCCGGCAGGCTGGTGCTTGCAGCGAGCGTCACGTTGGTCGCGTCATCGGTCGCGGCATCTCCTGTCCACGTCTCGACGCCACGCCAGACGATGCCAGCAAGCTTGGACGCGTTCCTCGATGGCGTCGTCGGCGACGACGCTTACCTGGGGGCCGTCGCCGTGGTGTCGTCGAAGGGCCGCATCGTCTATCGCAAGGCTGCCGGTCATGCCGACCTGCAGGGAGCGCCACTTCGCGAAGACGCGATCTTCCGGATCTATTCCATGACCAAATCCGTCACCTCGGTGGCGGCGCTCATGCTGGTCGAGGAAGGAAGACTCCGTCTCGACGATCCCGTCGCCCGCTACCTGCCGGCGTTCGCTGCGCTGGACCGCGTAACCGGCGATGCAGATGAGGGGCGGCGCGTGCCGGTGCAGCGCGCGCTGACCGTGCGCCATCTGCTGACCCATACGGCCGGTTTCGCGACCGGGGGCGACGATATCCGCGCCGCGTCGGCGCTGCTGCAAGCGCAGGCGCCGGAAGAGGCCGCCGACCTGGCGGGCTATGCCGACCGCGTCGCACGCGCACCGCTGGCGCAGGAACCCGGAACCCGGTTCCGCTACGACGGCGTCAACACCGAAGTGCTGGCGCGCGTCATCGAAGTCGCCAGCGGACAATCGTTGGGCGACTTCCTCCGGAGTCGCATCTTCATCCCGCTGCGCATGCCCGATACCGGATTCGAGGTTCCCGCCGCACAGCGCGGGCGCGTGATGGCGCTGACCCGGCGCGACGGGCACGGTCGCCGCGTGCTGGCGGACACACCGTCAGCGCGAACACCGGGCGTTCGCCTGCGGGCGTACGACAGCGGCGCGGGCGGACTGTATGCCACGGCGGCCGATTACCTGCGCTTTGCGCAAATGCTGGCGAACGGCGGGGCGCTGGATGGGGTCCGCCTGCTCAGGACGGCATCGGTCGACCAGATGATGCGTGACCAGCTCGCGCAGTTCGATCCTGTCGTCGCTTACCCGGAATCGGGCGAAGGCTTCGGCCTGGGGGGCTACGTGGTCACTGATCCGGCGACGAGCACGCGACCCGGATCAAAGGGCCAGTTTGGCTGGTCGGGCGCCGCGGGCACGTACTTCACCATCGATAGCCCGCGTGGCCTGGTGATCCTGCTGCTCTCGCAACACCTGCCGACCGACGAGGCTCCGCCGTTGCCCAAGCTCGCCACGCCGTTCTATCGCGCCGTCTACGCGGCGGTGTCGCCATGAGCCGCAGCGTGGGTGCCGTGCTGGTCGCCGGCTCGGCCAATCTGGATTTCGTGGTGCGTGCGTCGCATGTGCCGGCGCCCGGTGAAACGGTGCTCGGCCGCGAGTTCGCCACGTTCCCCGGTGGCAAGGGCGCCAACCAGGCCGTGGCCAGCGCGCGTGCAGGGGCCGTGTCCACGCGCATGCTGGTGGCGCTCGGCGACGATCCGCAGGCGAGGGTGCTCGAAGAAGCGCTCGTCGATGCCGGCGTCGCCGCGCAGGTTGTGCGCGTGCCGGATCTCGCCAGTGGTACCGCCTTCATCTGCCTGTCGGATGACGCAGAGAACGCCATCACCGTGGCGCCCGGCGCCAACACCGGCCTGCGCCCGCACCACCTGCCGTCATTGCGCGGCGTGAGCCATCTGCTGCTGCAGCTCGAAACGCCGCTGGACACGGTGGCCTCGTTCGCCCGCCTGGCGCGTGATGCGGGCGTGCGCGTGGTCCTCAACGCCGCGCCGGCGACGACGTTGCCGGAAGGCATGCTGGACAGTGTCGATGTGCTGGTGGTCAACGAAGGCGAACTGACCGCACTTACCGGGCGCGGTACCGTCGCCGCGCAGATCGCACGCCTCGCCGTGCCCTGCGTGGTGGTGACCCTGGGCGAGCGCGGGTGCGTCGCACGCCGCGGCGCCGAACTGTTCCTGCAGCCCGCATTCCCGGTCGACGCCGTCGACACCACTGCCGCCGGTGACACCTTCTGCGGCGCGCTCACCGCCCGATTGTCGGAGCATGCGGCTCTCGCGGACGCGCTACGCTTCGCCAGTGCCGCTTCCGCGCTGGCGTGCACGCGGCTCGGTGCGCAGGCCAGCATTCCGGCACGCACCGACGTCGATGCCTGGCTGGCCATGCAGGTCGACGATCCGGCGCGGCAGGCCGCTTTGGCGGTCTACTGCGGCATTCCCTGATCACGATCCAAGACGAAACGCATGACGACCCCCACTCCCCCCTTCCCATCCGACGCGCGTCCGCAAGACGATGCGCCGCACACGGTGAAGACCGAATACAAGTTCTCCCACGTCACCACGCAGCGTTACCTGCCCACGCCGGGCAAGGCGCCGGGCTGGCCGTTCGCCGACATCGGCCAATGGAAGATCGATGCCAACGCGTCGGCCGACGACTGGGTGACCGAGCTGAAGGACTGGCGCCGCGAGCACCTCACCCGCATCGGCTACGACGACGCCAACTACCGTCGTCCGGAACTGCAGTGGGCGCAGCGCAACTTCGTGCACGCGCAGGTGATGGTGGAGGATCGCTACCTCTACGATCCGGTCGCCGGCCGCTACACCGTCGACCGCTACCTCGACGATCTGGAGAGCCGCTACGGCGGCCTCGACAGCGTGCTGCTGTGGTGCGTCTATCCCAACATCGGCGTGGACGACCGCAACCAGTTCGATTTCGCGCGCAGCCTGCCGGGCGGGCTGGAAGCGCTGCGTGGCGCGGTGGACGATTTCCATCGCCGTGGCGTGCGCGTGTTCCTCACCACCATGCCGTGGGACAACGGCACCCGCGACGAGGGCGAACCCGACTGGCAGGCCATCGCGAAGATCGTCGTGGCGGTCGGTGCCGACGGCATCAACGGCGACACCTACAACGGCGTGCCGCGCGCGTTCTTCGATGCCTGCGATGCGCTCGGGCATCCGGTGGTCGTGCAGCCGGAGTCCACGATCAGCGCCGAAGAGCACCTGATCTGGAACGTGCAGAGCTGGGGCAAGAAGGCGCCCAACGAGGTCGTGCCGCCGGTGGCGAAGTTCAAGTGGCTGGAACCGCGCCACATGATCAACTACGAGAACCGCTGGGGCCGCGACCGCAACCACGACCTGCAGTACATCTTCTTCAACGGCGTGGGCTACAACGCGTGGGAGAACGTGTGGGGCCTGTGGAACCAGCTGACCCCGCGCGACGCCGCCTCGCTGCGCCGCATCGCCGCGATCTACCGCCGCTTCCCGTCGCTGCCGGTCAGTCTGGACTGGCGCCCGTACGAGCGCACGCTGCAGGCGGGCATCTTCGCCAGCCGCTTCCCGGCCGACGACCGCACGCTGTGGACGCTGGTCAACCGCCACGAGTACCCGATCGAAGGCGAGCAGCTCGCCGTGCCGCATGTCGACGGCACGCGCTACGTGGACCTGTGGAACGGCACGACGCTGCGGCCGCGCATCATCGACGGCCAGGCGATCCTGGAGGCCACGCTGGAAGGCCGCGGCTTTGGTGCGTTGCTGGCGCTGCGCGACGGCGCGCACGAAGCCGGGCTGGAGGACTTCCTGGCGCTGATGGCGAAGGAAGCGGCGACACCGCTGGCCTCGTTGTCTTCCACATGGACCGCGCTGCCGCAGGCGCTGCAACCGATCGCACCGACCGCGCCGCAGGCCGCCGCGCCGGCTGGCATGGTGACGATCCCTGCGGGCGAATTCCTGTTCGCGGTGCAGGGCATCGAGATCGAAGGGCAGGTGTGGGAAGGCGTCGATGTGCAGTTCCCGTGGGAACCCACCGCGCGTCGCCATCACCGTCGCCGCATGCAGGTCGCGTCGTTCCATATCGATCGCCATCTGGTGACGAACGCGCAGTTCAAGGATTTCATCGACGCCACCGGTTACGCCCCGCAGGATGCGCAGCACTTCCTGCGCGACTGGCGCGATGGCGCGCCGCAAGCGGGTTGGGAAAACCGCCCCGTGACCTGGGTGTCGATCGAGGACGCGCGCGCCTATGCCGCATGGGCGGGCAAGCGCCTGCCGCATGGCTGGGAATGGCAGTACGCCGCGCAGGGCACGGACGGACGCCTGTACCCGTGGGGTGATGCGTGGCGCGACGACGCGGCACCGCCGGTATTCCGCGGCCGCGTGCTGCCGCCGCCGGCCGAGGTCGGCGCTTATCCCGCCGGTGCCAGCCCGTTTGGCGTGATGGACCTGGTCGGCCATGTCTGGCAGTGGACGGACGAGTTCCACGATGAGCACACGCGTGGCGCCATCGTGCGCGGCGGCAGCGACTACGAGCCGCGCACCTCGCACTGGTATTTCCCGCAGGCCAAGCGGCTGGATCAGCATGGCAAGCTGTTGCTGATGGCGCCGGGCAAGGACCGGTCCGGCCGCATCGGCTTCCGATGCGTGGTGGACGTGGCGTGATGAAGGTCACCCTGGGAGGCCTGCTGGGCGAGGCGCTCGACGCCAACCGGCGCGGTCGCCTCTCGCACTTCATCACCGGTGCCGACAGTCCGGCCATCGCGCTGTTCTCGCCCGCGCACCGTGCGCAGAACATGGAAGGCGACTGGTACGGCGAACATGCAGGCAAGTGGCTGTGCGCGGCCGCGCGTGCGTATGCACGCAGCGGCGACGAAACGCTCGGCACCCATCTGCGCGAGGTCGCCGACTACCTGCTGTCCGTGCAGGACGGCGACGGCTATCTGGGTACTTATGCGCCCGAGCGCCGCTTCATGCTGCCGCAACCGCCGAAGCCGCCCAGCTGGGATGGCGCACCGGCGCTGCGCACCTGGGACATCTGGGTGCATGCGTACCTGATCCTTGGCCTGGTCGAGACGGCGCGTGCGCTGGACGATCCCCGCTACACGCAGGCGGCCGGCCGCATCGCCGACCTGTGCGCGGGCGCGCTGCAGGACGGTATCGACATCACCACGCTCGGCAACCACCACGGCATGTCCGCGACCGTCCTGATGGATGCCGCACTGGAGCTGCATGAGGAAACGAGCGAACCCCGCTTCCTCGCGCTGGCGCAGCAGGTGTTCGCGCAGGCCAACGCGCATCCGGCGCTGCGTCTGTTGCCGGCGATCGAAGCCGGTGCCGACGCGTCGGAAATCGCCACCGGCAAGGCCTACCAGCTGCTGTGGAACCTGGTTGGCGTGGTCAAGCTGTGCCGCGCCACCGGCGACGCTGCGCTGCGCCGTGCGGTCGAAGCGATGTGGGACAACATCCACCAATACCACCTGTCGCTCGGCGGCGGTCCCTGGGGCGGCGTCGCGCATCGCTCGCGCGAAGTGTTCAACGCGCGCGGCACGTTCAGTCCGCTGGCCTATGTCGAAACCTGCTCGCTGCTGGCGTGGATCCAGTTCAACCGCGAACTGCTGCGGCTGACCGGCGAGGCGCGCTTCGCCGAAGAGATCGAACGCACCGCCTACAACGATCTGCTCGGCGCGCATGCGCCGGACGGCGAGGATTGGTGCTACTACTCGTTCCCGAATGGTCGCCGCGTGCATACCACCTACTGGCGTTGCTGCAAGTCCAGCGGTGCGATGGCGCTCGAGGAACTGCCTGCGCTGGCCTACGCGCTTGAGGGCGATGCCGCGCGCGTGCAGCTGTACGGTCCCGGCGAGGCGCGCCTGGCGCATCCGGCAGCCGGTACGCTGGTGCTGCGCCAGCACACGGGCTATCCGTTCGACGGCGACATCACCCTGGACGTGCAGCCGGAACACGACGCGGCGTTCGACCTGCGCCTGCGCATTCCATCCTGGGTCAAGGGCGCCACCCTCGCGATCAATGGCGAAGCGGTGGACGTGCCCGTGCTGCCCGGTAGCTTCGTGTCGGTGCATCGTCACTGGCGCAGCGGCGACCAGGTGCAGCTGTGGTTTCCGCTGCGTCCCGTGCTGCACCGGCAGGTGCTTCGCAATGTGCAGGAATCGCGTGCGCCCGACGGCTCCGCCGTACACCAGCAGGTACTGGACCTGCACTACGTGGGCGTGACGCGTGGACCGCTGGTCTATGCGACCGAATTGATCGACGGGTTCAAGACCGAAGAAACGATCCGCCTGCCCGACGGACCACAGGACGACTGGCTGCAGGTACTGCCCGTCAGCGATGACGACGAGGGGCCGGGCATCACGCTGGAACTCGGCTACCGCCCACCCTTGCTGTTCTGGCCGTACTACCGCACCGGCGGGCGCGTCGATGGCGCGTGGCGGCTGACCTGGCTGTCGCTGCCGCCGGCATGACGGTGCGCGCGCTCGCAAGAATTTGTGGCCGCAGAAACTACGGCGGCCGACTGTATCCGCTGCACCGCCTGCACCAGACTGGCCGTCGGCCTGCAGGCAACGGTTGAAGGAGCCTTTCCCCATGGACACCGCCTCTCCCTTCCGCGCGCCGCGGCGCCGCGGCCCGGCCGGGCCGCTCAGCGGCGTCAAGGTGCTCGACCTGAGCGCCTACATCGCCGGTCCGTACGGCTGCACGCTGCTGGCCGACCAGGGTGCGGACGTGGTCAAGGTCGAGCCGCCCGATGGCGACAACCTGCGCCAGTATCCGTCCACGCTGGATCAGGAAAGCCGCGCGTTCCTCGGCGTGAACCGCAGCAAGCAGGGCGTGGTGCTGGACCTGAAGCAGGCCGCCGACCATGCTGCGCTGCTGCGCCTCGTGCGCGAGGCCGACGTGCTGGTGCACAACTTCCGCCCCAGCGTGCCGAAGCGGCTTGGCATCGATTTCGACAGCCTGTCGGTGATCAATCCGCGCCTGATCTACTGCGCGGTGACCGGCTACGGCGAAACCGGTCCGATGAAGGACAAGGCCGGCTACGACCAGGTGCTGCAGACCATGACCGGCATGTGCACGCTGCAGGGCAAGCGCGGCGGTGCGCCGGAAATCATCTACGGTTCGGTGGTGGATTACTACGCCGCGGCGCTGCTGGCCGGTGGCGTGTCGTCGGCGCTGTTCGAACGCGAGCGCAGCGGGCTGGGCCAGTTCGTCGGCGTCTCGCTGCTGCGCAGTGCGCTGACCATGCAGTCGGCGCGCGTGATCTGGGCCGAAGGCGAAGCGCTCGACATCGGTCGCGACATGCGCTCAGGCGGCGTCACCGGCATCCATCCGGCACGCGAAGGCCATCTGTATCTCTCCGCCAACACCGCACGCTTCTGGAAGGCGCTATGCCGGCTGACCGGACTGGACGCGCTGGCCGACGATCCGCGCTATGACACCGTGCGCAAGCGCGCTGCGCACGCAGCCGAGATCGTTCCGCAGCTGCACGACGCGTTGCAGGCGCGCACCGCACGGGAATGGGAAACGCACTTCGGCGACGAAGTTCCATGCGCTGCGGCGAACCGCGTCGAGGACATGTTCGAGCACCCCCAGGTGCTGGCCGAGGACATGGTGGCGGAGATCGCCCATCCCGTCGTCGGCAGCTACCGTGGCGTGACGCGCCCGATCGTGTTCGGCCGCACGCCGGGCCCGGCGCCGTTTGCCGCGCCTACCTTCGACCAGGATGCGGAGCATGTGCTCGCCCGTGATGGCAGGACACGCGCCTCCCGCTGAGGCGGCAGGACGCGCTACCGCGCCGATCACGCCGTGCGTTGCTGCCGGCGCAGGCGGGTCCTGCAACGAGCAGGCGCACGGCCGAGCGGCGTGCAGGCAGCGTGTCTACGCGGCCGCCTGGCTGGCCGTGGCGCCCAGGCCGAAGGTGCGCCGCAGGAACACGGCACCATCCTCGAGCGCCTGGCGCGCGATCGACGACACCGCCACGGCTTCGATGAAGCTGTGCGGCGCACCGCGATAGAGTTTCACGTCCACGCTCACGCCGGCGGCGAGCAGCTTGCCGGCCATCGCCAGGTTCTGTTCGCTCAACACGTCGCATTCGCCCACGCCGATGAAGTAGGGCGGCAAGCCTTCGACGTCGCCCAGCAGGCCGTGGGTGTAAGGCGTGTTGCGGTCGTCGGGCGTGGCGATGTAGTAGTTCCAGAACGCGTCGACTTCCTTCGCCGTCAGCATGTCCTCGTCGGTACCGTAGCGCCGGCGCGAATGCGGCGAGCAATCGGGGGTGAAGCCGGCGTAATAGCTCAGTACCGCGGAGACACGATCGCCTTCGCCGATATCGCGCAGCTGCAGCACGGCACCCGTACTCAGGTTGCCGCCGGCGGAATCGCCGCCGAGCGCCAGCCGGCTCGCGTCCAGTCCGTGCGCGGCGCCGTGCTGCTGCAGCCAGCGCACGACATCGATGACCTGCTCCAGCGCGACCGGATAACGCACCTCGGGTGACAACGCGTAGTCGATGCCGACCACGGCAACGCCGGCGCGTGCCGCGAGTTCGCGCATCACCCGGTCGTGCGTGTCGAGACTGAACATCGCCCAGCCGCCACCGTGCAGGAAGCACAGTGTCGGCTTCGGCGTGCCCGGCGCGGGATCGTAGATCCGCAGGCGGACGGGTCCATGCCGCGTATCGGCGTGGATCTCTTCCGTGCGGCCCATGACCGGACCGCCTTCGCACCACGGCTTGCGCACCTGCTCGACGATCTCGCGCTTCGCCGGCCAGTCCAGCGTGCGGCCGGCGGTGATGCGCCGGCCCTCGGCGATCACGCTGTCGATGAAGTGCGCGATCTCGGGATCGATCGGGTTCGCACGCGGGGTGATCGACGCAATGGCATCGGCACCACGGCCGCCATCGAATCGCTGCATCCAGCTCGCCAGTTCGTGCTGCCGCATGTTCCACAGTCCGCGCAGGATGTCGTCGAAGACGTCGTCGCGTTCGTCCTGTCCCAGCTTGAAGGTCGCACGGACCTCGCGCACGCGGGCGTGGAAACCGACGATGCCCTTGCGCAGGCCGAAGTAACGCTCGCCCATCTCCTCGATTCGCCATGCGCCCGGTCGGCCGGCCTCCATGTCGTCGACCAGGCCCTGCAGCAGGCGCTCGGCATCTTCACCGGTATCGCGCAGCTCGATATCCACTTCGAACACGGCGGTCGTGTAGTTCCAGGTCGGCGCACGCGTGCGGTCGGCGAACCACGACGGCGACACGTAGCCGTGCGGGCCGATCAGCAGCACGGTGGCGCGTGGGTCCTGTTCGAAGGTGCGCCACTGCGGATTGCTGCGCGCGAAGTGGCCGAGCAGGCGCAGCGGACGGCCGTCCGCGCCGCATTCGAGCTGCACCGGCAATGGCGTGGCCGACAGCGCGCCGGACGCGCCCGACACGATCCACGCAAGCGGTTGCGCAGCGACGAGGTCGGCGATGTCGCGGGGGGAGGTGGCCTGGAACAGCGAAGGATTGGACATGGTGTGGGAATCGGAGAAAGGGGGGCGTTGCTCAGCCGGGGGAGTGGGCGACCGAATGCGCGGGCCAGCGGTCGGCCCAGGGGGCCGCCGCTTCGAGTTCGTAGGCGAGGGTCAGCAGGGTGTCTTCCTGTCCGCGGTCGGCGGCGAACATGCTGCCGATCGGCAGGCCGGTGCCGCTGTGCGACAACGGCAACGAGATCGCCGGCGTGCCGGCCATGTTCTGCAGCGGCGTGTAGTCGATCCACGCGAACATGGATTGCGCCAGGGCATCCACGGGTAGCGTGGGGGCGAAGGTGCCCAATGGCGGCGCGGGCGTGTTGGTGACCGGGGACAGCACCACGTCATAGCGGCTGAAGAACGATGCGAGCTGCTGCGGCAGCGTGGCGATCTGTCGATATGCGGCTTCCAGCGCCGTGGTCGGCAGTCGTCGCGCGCGCTCGGCCAGCCCCAGCGTCCACGGTTCGCAGGCGTCCTCGATGCGGCGTCCGCCCAGGGTAGGCAGCGTCGCGTCGACGGCATCCGCGGCGAGGTGCGACCACAGATCCTCGAAGGCCGCCATGAAGGCATGGCCATCGAGCGGCCAGTCGACGAACTCGACCGCGTGGCCAAGGCTGGCGCAGAGCGACGCCGTGCGCACCAGCGCATCACGGACATCGGAATCCGGCGACGTGCCGCGCATGCCACGCTCGATCACGGCGATGCGCAGACGCCGTGGCGACGATGACCGCACCATCGCGTGCGACGGCTGCGGATGCGTGGCGGCGAAGCCCCAGGCGACGTCGCGCACGCTGCGCGCGTGCAGGCTGTCGGCCACCAGCAGGTCTTCGACCAGGTGGCGGCCACGCACGCGCACGGTGGTGTCGCGTCCCGGCTTCAGCCCGACGATGCCGCAGCACGACGACGGCAGGCGGATCGAGCCGCCGCCATCGCTGCCCTGCGAGAGCGGGACCAGGCCTGCCGCGACCGCCGCTGCGGCGCCGCCACTGGAGCCGCCGGGCGAGTGCGCCAGCGACCACGGATTGCGCGTCGTCGGGCCCAGCAGCGGTTCCGTGGAGGCGAGCAGGCCGAATTCCGGCATCGCCGACTTGCCGACGGCGACGAGTCCCTGTGCGATGAGGCGGTCGACGTAGGCGTGGCCGTGCGCCATCGGCGTGTCGCGGCGGCTGCGTGAACCCGCGCGCGTCGGCATGCCGGGATGGTCGAGCGAATCCTTCGCCAGCCACGGTACGCCGGCCATCGCCGCGCGAGTCGCGCCTTTCTCGGCCGCGCGATCCAGCTCGGCGGCCTCGCGACGCGCCTGCTCGAAGGCGTGGTGGCTCAGCGACTGCAGCGCGCCGTCGAGACGTTCGATGCGGCGTATCGCGGCCTCGACGAGATCGGCGGCGCCGAGTTCGCCGGCCTGCACCAGCGCGGCCTGGTCATGCGCGTCGAGACGGCCGATCGCGAAAACATCCTGGTCGGTGAGGGAACGGGCGGACATGCAGAGGCGTCGTCGAGAGTCGGAAGGTCAGTCGGCGCGCTGCAGTGCGCGCTCGCGGCCGTAGAAGCGGTAGAGCAGGGCGCCGATCGCGGCGTAACTCGCCAACAGCACGACCGGCAGCAGGTCGCCGCCGAGTGCCTGCTGCACGATGTCGATCGCCACCGGCAGCGTCATCGCGAAACTCATCACGATCGCGCACACCGGCACCACGCCGAACCAGGTGCCGCGGATCCATACGCCGCCGAGCGGCACGCGGAAGCGTCCCAACCGTTCCGGCTGCGTGCTGCGGATGCGGATCAGGCAGATCGCCACCATCGCGAACATGAAGGAGACGCCGAACGAGATCAGGTCGGCCATCAGCGCGATCGGCAGCAGCGCGGCGTTGATCGCGGCGAGTGCCGCCAGTAGCAGGTTCGCGATCCACAGGCTGTTGCGGGTCGGATGCAGCTTCCGGAACAGGTCCGGCAGCAGGCCATCGCGCGCCATCGCGTAGCAGACCCGCGAGTGGCCGAACGCATTGGCGAGCAGCACCGAGGCCAACCCGGCCAGCGCACCGATCTTGATCACCGTGGCGAACTGCGGCCAGCCGATGCGGTCGACCGCGAGCGCGATCGGGTCGGGCACGTTGAGTTCGCGGAACGGCACCAGTCCTGTCAGCACGATCGCGGCCAGCACGTACAGCGTCGCGCACACGGCGAGCGAGCCGAGGATGCCGATCGGCACGTCGCGTTGCGGGTTGCGTGTTTCCGCGGCCGCGGTGGAGACGGTCTCGAAGCCGAGGAAGGCGAAGAACAGCAGCGCGGCGGCGCGCGCCACGCCTTCCCAGCCGTACGTGAAGCCGCCTTCGTTGGCGGGCAGGAACGGCGACCAGTTGGCGGGTTCGACCGCGGATGCGCCGATGACGATGAAGCTGAGCAGCACCAGCACCTTCACGATCACCAGCACGCTGTTGGCCAGCGACGAGCGCGAGGTGCCCAGCGCGACGATGCCGCCGGCACCGAGCGCGGCGGCGGCGGCCACCAGGTTGGCGTGGCCGCTGACCGCGAGTGAGGCGCCATCGGCATGGTGCAGCCACTGGATCGCCGGCGTCGAGATCGCCGCCGGCAGCACGATGCCGAAGTCGGACAGCAGGCTGCCGAGGTAGCCCGAGAATCCGACCGCCAGCAGCGAGGCGGCGACGCTGAATTCCAGGAACAGCAGCCATCCCAGCGCCCACGCCGGACCGACGCCCAGCGTGAGCTTGCAATAGCTGTAGGCCGACCCCGACTCGGGCACGCTCGAGGCGAGTTCGGCATAGCACAGGCCGACGAGCAGGCAGGCCAGGCCCGCGATCAGGAACGAGACCGTCACCGCCGGCCCTGCATACAATGAAGCAGCGGCGCCGATCAGCACGTACACGCCGGCGCCCAGGATCTGCGCAACGCCCAGGATCAGCAGGGAACCCCAGCCGAGGCCGGGTTTCAGGCCTGCCGTCGCGGCAAGAGGGGTGTCTGCCATCACGCGTTCTCCGTCGGGATCGTGCACAGGCCACGCCGCGGTCCGCCGTCATGCGGGTCGGGACGAGCGTCGTGGGGGTGCGGGAAACCGATCATGGCGGCTTCATGCTCGCGACTGGGGGAGCGCGGCGCTTCGCCATCCCGCTCCCCGACTTGGCAGAACGCGCCCGCAGGACGCGTCGATGCTTCCGCTTCAGCGGATCTGGAAAGCGAAGCGCATCACGTCGGTGACCGAACGCGCCGGCACGGTGACGTGCACTTCGTCCGGGTAGCGCAGCAGCCGCACGCGCAGGCCGTGGCCGGACAGCCGGTCCAGCCGCTCGGCGAGCGCGCGTGCCGGTTCGGGATCGTCGTCGGTGTCCTGGTCGCCCACCACCACCATCAGCCGGCTGGTCTTGCCGACCTTGCCGCCGGTGAGTCGCGCGGTGAAGGCGCGTTCTTCCGACAGCATGCCCTGCTCGTTCCATTCCATCGACGGACTGGCCGCGACGATGGAGTGGAACGCATCGGGACGCTCGTACAGCGCATGCAGCGCGAACAGGCCGCCCAGCGAATGGCCGAACAGCGAATGGCGATCCGGATCGACCGGATAGCGGCGGCTGATCTCGGCGCGCAGCGTGCCGGTCAGGAAATCGAGGAACGGTTTGCGTGCACCACTCTTGTACTGCGCCAGCGAACGCCACTGGCGCGGCGGCGGGTCGAGCAGCGGCGCGGTGAAGTCGTTCATGCGGCGGACGTCCCACGCTTCGTCGCCGGGATAGCCGACCCCCACGATGATCGCCTTGCCGACCGGCAGGTATTCGGCGACCCAGCGCGCCTGCGCGAACGAGCCGAAGTAGGCGTTGCCGTCGAGCACGTACAGCACCGGGTAGCCGTCCTCCGGCGCTTCGCTGTCCTTCGCCGGCTTCGACACGAAGATGCGGTACACCTCGCCGCCGTCCGAGGCGAGGTCCCAGGTCTCGGTCGCCGGCATGGTGTAGCCCGGTGCGGACGGGGGCTTCGGTGCGGTCTCCGCGGCAGCGGCATGCGCGACCGGCAGTGCCAGGAGGAGGGCGACGGCGACGCAGGCCAGGGTCTTGATCGTCATGCGGGGCTCCGACGGCATCCCGGTCCGGGACAGGGCATTGAAGCAGGGATCGGGGGCGGGACGCGATGGGCGCGCCGTCCGGTCAGAACATCACCAGCACCTGCGCCCGCCAGCGCCCGTCGCTTTCGTACCGGGTCAACAGGCCGGAGGTGGCGGGATCGACGTTGGTGTCGCCGTAGCCCACCGAATAGAACCAGTTGTCGCGCCGTGCGGTCACGCGCAGGTCGACGTTGCGGTAATCGCCGACGGCGCGGTTGCTGAAATCGTATTCGCCCGCGGTGAGCGTGGCGGACACCGGCATGCCGCGCAGTGTTCCCAGCGGGACGCGCACGTTGGCGGCGGTGTAAAGCGAACGGCCGCCCTGGAAGTAGTCCCAGGCGTAGGCGCCACTCATGCCGACGACCGCGCCGCCGAAATCGTACGATGCGGACACCGTGAGTTCGTCGAAGTCGAGGTCCATGGTGCCGGACGGCCGTTGCCGGTACAGGTAGCCGACGTTGACGTAGGTCTTGCCCATCTTCTTCGCCCAGCCGGCGAAGTAATCGAATTCCACCCGCGTGTCGGTGCCCGCGCCAAGGTCGATGTTGCCGCCCCAGACGCCGGCGTAGGCACCGCTGCGATGGTCCAGCTTGAGTTCGCCGATGACCGCCGTCTTGCCCGCGGTCAGCGACTGGCCGCGCCAGACGGTTTCGGTGGAGAGTGCGGCACCGTTCGCCCAGCGGAAGGCCTTGTCCGACTCCGCGGCGGAGGCGGGCAAGGATGCGGCCACGCCGGCAAGGCAGGTCAGCACGGAGAGGAGGGTCTTCATGACGCCAGTCTAGGCATCGCCGGGCCATTGCGGCTTGACCAAAGCGGCGCCGGGCTTTGCCGGAACGGATGGGCCAGTGCTGCCGATCCGCGTGCCGGGCGACTGTTTCGGCTAAGCCACCGCATTGAACGGCATGTCCAAGCCCTCGCCGGGCCGGTAGGCTCGAGGCATTCCGTCGTTGCAGGGCAGCCCTTGGCCACCACGTCTTCCGCCGATCCGACCAC
This sequence comes from Pseudoxanthomonas mexicana, assembly GCF_001556105.1. Lineage (GTDB taxonomy): Bacteria > Pseudomonadota > Gammaproteobacteria > Xanthomonadales > Xanthomonadaceae > Pseudoxanthomonas_A > Pseudoxanthomonas_A mexicana_A. The sequence goes on from NZ_LSIF01000028.1 coordinate 38,768, forward strand.
CGCACGCGACTGGCTCGCGCGCCTGGTGTCGTTCGACACCACGTCGCGCAACTCCAACCTCGCCCTGATCGAGGCCATCGAAACGTGGCTGCACAGGCTGGGCGTGCCTTCCAGGCGGGTGTCGGGCGCGGCCGGTGCGAAGGCGAACCTGCTGTTCTCCATCGGTCCCGATGTCGCCGGCGGCGTCGTGCTGTCGGGCCACACCGACGTGGTGCCGATCGATGGACAGGCGTGGAGCACCGATCCCTGGACGCTGAGCGAGCGCGACGGGCGCCTGTACGGGCGTGGCACGGCCGACATGAAGGGCTTCATCGCCGCGGGCCTGTCGCGCGTGCCGGCGATGCTCGCGGCCGACCTCGCGCGGCCGGTGCACTTCGCGCTGTCGTACGACGAGGAAGTCGGCCTGCTCGGCGCACCATCGCTGATCGAAACGCTGATGGGTACCGTGCCGACGCCGACCGTCGTCGTGGTCGGCGAACCGACCGGCATGCGGATCGTCGACCGGCACAAGGGCATCATGGGCATCCGCACCACCGTGCACGGCCACGAGGCGCATTCCAGCCAGACCCATCTCGGTGTCAGCGCGAACATCGTCGCCACCCGGATCATGGCGCGCATCGTCGCGATCGCCGACCGCCTTGCCGCTGCGCCGGTGGCCGCGCCCGGCTTCGAGCCGCCGCACGCCACCGTCACCATCGGCCTGGTCCAGGGCGGCACCGCGCCGAACATCCTCGCCCGCGAGTGCAGTTTCATCTGGGACATCCGTTCGACTTCGCCGGTGGAAGCGCGCGCGGTCTACGACGACGTCGAGGCCTACGCGCGGCAACTGGATGGCGAGATCCGCGCGCGCTTCGCCGATTGCGGCATCACCACCGAGATCCTGTCCGACGTGCCGCCGCTGACCGGTGCCGGCAATACACCGGCGATCGACCTGGTCTCGCAGTTGCTGCCGGCGCCGCAGTGCGAGGTGGCGTCGTACGTGTCCGAGGCCGGCCTGTTCGAATGCGCCGGCCTGCCGACGGTGATCTGCGGCCCCGGCTGGATCGCGCAGGCGCACCAGCCGGACGAGTACATCGAGCTCGAACAACTGGCGGCCGGCGAAGCGTTCATGGACCGGCTGGTCGAGGTGCTGCGCGCATGAGCGACGACCGTCCCGCGATTCCCGAGCGCGGTGTCGGCGGACGCAACTGGATCCTCGGCGTCCTCACGTCGATCTACCTGGTGAACTTCATCGATCGCCAGATCCTGGCGATCCTGCTGCCGCAGGTGAAGGCGGAGTTCAACCTGTCGGACACGTTCCTGGGCCTGCTGGTCGGCCCGACGTTCGCGTTCTTCTACGCCACGATGGGCTTGCCGTTGGCGCTGCTGGCCGACCGCGTCAATCGGCGCAAGCTGATCGCGGCGTCGCTGGCGCTGTTCTCGGCGATGACGATCGCGTGCGGGCTGGTGGTGCAGGTCTGGCAACTGGCCATCGCGCGCGTGCTGACCGGCGTGGGCGAAGCGGGCACCGGTCCGGCCTCGCAGACGATGATCACCGACCTGTTCCCGCCGGAACGCCGTGGTCGCGCGCAGGCGATCTACGCCACTGGCGCCAACCTCGGCGTGCTGGTGGCGTTCGCCGCCGGCGGCGTGATCGCGCAGGCGTGGGGCTGGCGCGTCGCCTTCTTCGCGGCGGGGTTGCCGGGATTGCTCCTGACCGTGTTGTTGCTGACCACGGTGCGCGATCCGCAGCGTGGCGCCCACGACCAGGTCAAGCCACAGGACGATGCGCCGCCGCTCGGCGCGGTACTGGCGCAGCTGTGGCGCAGCCGCGCCTTCCGTTACACCGCGCTCGGCGCATGTTCGACCTGCTTCACCTCGTACGCGCTGGGCAGTTTCTTCCCGTCGTTCCTTGCGCGTAGCCATGGCATGTCCACCGCCGACATCGGCTTCACCATGGCCTTGATCATGGGCGCATGCGGTGGCCTGGCGACCTATGCCGCCGGCCATTTCGCCGACCGCTTCGGCCGCAACGACCCACGCTGGTACTCCTACATTCCGGCCATCGCCGCGTTCGCGCCCCTGCCGGTCGCGCCGATCTGTTTCCTCGCGCAGGACACCGGCATCGCGCTGGCCGCCGCCATCATCCCGCTGTCGCTGACGGCCGCCTTCATCGGCCCGACCATCACCATCATCCAGCGGCTGGTGCCGGTGCGCAGCCGCGCGACCGCGGTCGCCACGCTGATCCTGATCGACAACATCGTCGGCCTGGGCCTGGGGCCGCAGTTCGTCGGCATCGCCAGTGACCTGTGGAAGCCGGCATTTGGCGAGGATTCGCTGCGCTACGCCCTGCTCGCCGCGATGGCCGGCTCGGCCGTGTCGGTGTTCGGTTTCGTCATGGCGGCGCGCCATCTGCGCGCGGACATCGCCGCGCGCGAATCCGCGGCGCCGGCCCCGGCATCGAATGGCTAAGGCCCTGCTCTGATCCGCCAAGCGGCCCGTCGCGGGCTGCGTCAAGTTCAACGTGTAGCAGGCGCACGACCCGCGCCACCCAGGGGATCCCGGTGGCGCACGGCACGCACAGTGTGCCTGTTCGATTGTTACAGCCGCGATCCCGCTCGCGCACCGAACACCCGCAGTACCGGAACGGAATCCGCACCGACACCACACGGAGAACGACTACACGCCTTGTCAGGAACCGGCCTTGCCCGTCGTCCCGTTCCGGACATTCCCGCCACGCCAGCCAGTCAGTTCGCCCAGGAATTTCCATGACCACTTCATGTCAACGCGTTGTCGCCTTGCCCTCCCTCTCCCTGCTGACCGTGAGCCTGCTGGCCGCCATGAGCGCGCATGCGCAGACCGCCGGCAGCACCGACACCGTGAAGGCCACCGACCTGGACAAGGTGCTGGTGATCGGCCAGCGCGCCAACCGTGTCAGCAACGGTGCGACCAACCTCGACCTGGACATCAAGGAGACGCCGCAGTCGATCAGCGTGATCTCCAAGGAACAGATGGCCGACTTCGGTGCCGACAGCCTCAACGATGCGCTGCGCCTCGCCACCGGCATCCAGGTCGAACAGACGTCGACCAACTCGACCCAGTTCCTCTCGCGCGGGTTCGAAATCAAGAACACGCAGATCGACGGCGTCGGCCTGCCGAACGGCTGGGGCGTAGTGACCAATGCGATGGATTCGTTCGGCTTCGAGAAGCTGGAAGTGATCCGTGGCGCCAACGGCCTGCTGACCGGCGTGGGCAACTCATCGGGCACGATCAACTATGTGCGCAAGCGCCCGACCAACGAGGCGCAGGGCCAGGTCGGCATCACCATCGGTTCCGAGAGCCGCCGCCGCATCCAGGCCGATTACTCCACGCCCTTCACCGAGGATGGTACCTGGGCCGGCCGCGTCGTCGTCGCCCGCGAGGAAAGCGGCTCCTACCTGCGCGATTTCGAAAGCGACCGCAGCTACGTATACGGCGTGGTCGATGGCCAGATCGGCGAGAACGGGACGCTGACCCTTGGTTTCTCGTGGCAGAAGGCCAACACCAGCGGCAACATGTGGGGTGCCCTGAGCTTCATCGACAACGACGGCAAGCAGTTGGAATGGGACCGCAGCGCGTCGACCACGCAGGACTGGACCTACTGGAATTCCACCACCCAGGCCGGCTTCGTCGAATACACCCATCGGCTGGGCGACACGTGGCAGGTGAAGGCCTCGTACAACTATCGTCTCTACGACCACGACTCCAAGTTGTTCATGGGCTACTCGCTCGGTCTGGATGCGGAGACGGGCACTGGCCTGTACGGGTGGGCCTACAACAGTCCATACAAGACCGAGGCGCATCTGGGCGACATCAGCCTCAATGGCCGCTTCGAGTTGTTCGGGCGCGAACACGAGGCCATGCTGGGCGCAAGCGTGGCCCGCAGCGAAGGCACCGACTGGTACTACCCGACCGACACGCGCCCCACCACGCCGCAGTTCGGCCTGCTGCCGGGGTTCCCGTATGCCGGCAACGCGATCCCTGAGCCGGTCTGGGGAGCGCGCTCCATCTACACCACGCTGGATCAGCGCATGACCCGCGTCTTCGGTGCGACGCGCATCGCATTCACCGATCGCTTCAAGACCATCCTCGGTTTCAACTGGGCGGAGTTCAACCGGAAGAGTGCCGACAATGCCGGTGGGACGTCCGACCTCACCGACCGCAATCTCGCGCCGTATGCCGGCGTGACGTTCGACTTCTCAGACAGTATCACCGGTTACGCCAACTACTCCTACATCTACCAGCCGCAGGACGAGGTCGACTACGATCGTCGGTACTTCGATCCCAGCAAGGGCACCAACTACGAAGTCGGAGTCAAGGCGGAGTGGCTGGACAAGCGCCTGCTGACCACGCTGGCCTGGTTCAGCGCCAAACAGGATGCGCTGGCCACCTATGTCGGCACCCGCTTCATGGAAGGGTATGCATACGGCTATTCGCGGCCCGTCGACATCGATTCCAAGGGGGTCGAGTTCGAAGCGACCGGCAAGCTCGGCGAGAACACCAACTTGTTGTTCGGTTACACACGCCTGTCGATGGGTGGAGAGGACGGCGGCGACACCTACCGTTGGGTGCCGCGCAATACCGCCAATGTGCTGCTCAGCACGCGTCTGCCCGCCTTCACGGCGCTCTCGTTCGGCGTCGGTGCCCGTTGGCAGAGCGAGATTTCGAACTACGAGAGCTACGTCCTGTCCGCGCCAGTGCGGCAAGACAGCTACACGCTGTTCAATGCTTTCGTGGGCTGGGACATCACCCCCGACCTGACGCTGCGTGCCAACGTCAACAACATCACCGACGAGAAGTACATCCAGAGCCTGTACTCGGTCAGCTATTACGGCCCACCCCGCCAGTACGCGCTCAGCCTGAACTGGCGCTTCTGAGGTGGCCGGCGGTCCGCGGCCTCCCCCGGCCCCGATGAGGCAGCGCATCCGTCGCCTCGTCGGACGGTCTGCGCTGGCGCTGTTCCTCGGCGTCGGCCCTGCGCACGCCGGCGACCGCGAGGACGTGCTGGCCCGCATCACCGAGTACATGGCGTACGAGGAGAGCGGGAACCTGGTCGCGCAGGGCGAGCTGATGCTGGACGAACGCAGCATGGTGTATCCGGGTGGACGCTCGCAGGGCAACAACCGCGAGGGCATGGCGCAGCAGCAGGCGGCGCAGGATGCCTTCGCGGCGGAGTTCCCCGGCGTGCACTACGCCTTCGAACTGCGCGACGTCGAGGTGCAGGTCTGGAATGCCGACAGCGCGCTGGCGATGTTCGAGACAGTGCCGACACGGATCGTGCCGCCGTCGCTGCCGCCTGAAAAGGTGGCGAAACTAGGCGCGCCGAAGATTCCGCTGATCGTCGCGGCCATGCTGGTCAAGCAGCAGGGTGCGTGGAAGATCGCGCACACCACCTTCGTGCCGCGCGACAAGGACTAGCGCCAGCGCCTGACGGTCGTGTCCATCGTCAGGCGCGTCGGCATCCCGTTCGATATCGACGTCAGCGTGTTTCCGCGTTTTCACCGGCCCAGCGCTGCATGCGGGTTGGCACGTGGCGCTTCAGTGCGGGGCGGCGGTCGATGGCGCGCCCGAGGCCCGCCGCATCACCGTCGCGCATGTAGGCGTCGAGGAACGCCAGGACCACATCATTGATCGTGGCCAGGGCTTGGCCGCCGTCGATGTCGCCCACGCGTTCCTGCCGCTTGGGTCCGTCGAGCAGCGCGACCAGATCGGTGAAGCCAAGATGGCGGATGCCCTCCAGGCGTACGCGCACCACGTCGTCGTTCCTGCCGGTCGACGCCCAGGGCTCGTAGGCGAGGTCATTCGGGCTGAAGTCCGGTTCGCGCGGCTGCCCTTCCAGCAGGCCGTAGCGCGGCCAGTCGCTCAGCATGAGCAGCAGCGGCCTGTCGACCGCGCGGTCGAACAGCGCGGGATCGAAGTTCTGGCCATCGAGGTTGACCGCCGCACGGCACGCCGTCACGCGATGGCAGGTGGTGGCGGACGTCGCGCCGCCGAACGACATGCCGGCGAACGCCAGCCGCGTACGGTCCGCGGTGGCGAGTATCTTGCGCAACGCCGCGGGTTCCTTGCGCGCGACGATGGCGTCCGCCACCGCGATGGTGTCGTCGCGCCACGCGGCGAACGAGCGGCCGATGCGGGTGGCGGGAAACGCGTCCGCATAGGTCGCCAGTGCATCGCGACGCACGGCCAGGTCGGCACCGCCGGCGATCACTTTCCAGGCCTCACCAAAGCGAGGATCGTCAGGGGTTCCGCCGAACTGCGTGGCCACGAGGGTGCCGTCCTGCAGGCGCACGTCGGTGCTGTCGCCAGGATGCGCGATGGACACCACGATGTAGCCGTGGCTCGCCAGGTGTGCGGCCAGCACGCTGTTCTGTTCCGGATACAGGAACAGGCCATGGCTGTAGACGACGACGGGGAATCCGCGCTTCGTTTTCGCTGGCCGTGCACCCGGATGCACGGCGATGCGGGCGGCGGCCAGCGCGTGCAGGTCGCCGTCCGCATAGCGGAAGTTGCGCGTGATGGCCGGCAGCGTGGTGGCGGCGACGGCGTCCTCCAGATAAGGCTGGCCTTCTGCAGAAGGCCGTGCTTCGGCGGGATACCAGACGACCGCCGGTAGCCGCCGCGGTCCGCTGTCGGGCTTGCCTGCGTCCAGCGGGCGCGCCGTATCGGCGAACTCGGTACGCAGCAGGCCGACCGCATATGCGCCATCCGGTGCCGGCAGCGTGGACGCGGTCGCGCCCGGCAGGCCGATCCAGGCGGCCAGGGCGACGGTGATGATGGAATACCTCAACTGCATGCAACGTCCTCGACGGTGTCTCTGGTCATCGATGTTTCGATCGTGGGCGGGCAGGGTGGTGCGCGCACTCAGTTCACCCGCGCCTCGTGGCCGAACGCCGTCGCCGCGTCCGCATGTTCGCGCAGCCGTTCCGCCAGCGCACCGCGCACCGTCGTGGTGCGGACGACGGTGGGGCAGGTGCCGAAGGCCAGCTTGAACGCGCGGGTGAAGCTGCCGGGGCATTCGTAGCCGCATTCCATCGCGATGTCGATCATCGGCTTGTCGCTCTTGCTCACCAGCACCATCGCCCGCGACAGCCGGACCTGCTTGTAGACCTGTCCCACGCTGCCGCGGTACAGCGACTGGAAGCCGTACTGCAGTTTCTTGATCGTCATGCCGACCGCGGCGGCGAGTTCGGAGACGCTGAGCGGTTCATCGAGGTTCTCTTCGATGACCTGCTTGGCCAGCCTGATCTTGTCGATGTCGGCACGGCGCAGCACCGGGCCGTCGGTGTCGTCGACGTCGGCATACGACTGGATCACCGCGCAGATGATCTCGATCGCCTTGGCGCTCAGGTACAGACGACGCAGTTCGCCTTCATAGGGACACTCGAAGGCCTGGGTCGCGGCCACGCTGGCGACGTTGCCCAGCGGCACATGGCGCAGGCCGGTCGGCACGCGGTCGAGGATGTAGTCGCGGAAGATCGGCGGCAGTGATTGCGCGTCGAGGCCGAGTACCTCCTTGACCCGGTCGCGGCGCAGGAAAATCGATACCCAACGCAGCGGGCGGTTGGGTTCGTACACCGTGCGCACCGCTTCGCCGCTGGGCAGGCCATAGAACGTACAGAAACCGTGCGCGAGGTCCTCGCCGGCCGGGTCGCTGCCGGCCGAGATCGTGCTGCGGCCTTCGATCCAGGCGCAGAACACCAGGTGGTCGTCGTGGCGGTGCTGGCGGGAGAGGGCGCGGGCGGCGCGGAAGTCGACGATCGCCATCGACAGCGCATCGTTGAGCTGATGGAACACCCAGCCGCCGTCGCCGACCGATTCGTCGTAGCGGTGGCGGAAGCCGTGCCCGGACACCAGCGGCTCTCGCCAGCCCTCATGGACCTCCTGGCTGCGCCAGTCGGCGGCGTCGGCGGGACGTCCCGCGCAGACCAGCATTTCTTCGATCGTGCGATCGTCGAGGATCATCGATGTGTACTCCCGGTACGTGTCCGGCGCAGCCCTCCTGCCTGCGACGGATGCGTGGCCACCTGCGTCCTTGCGGCGGCGGGTCCCGTGGCCCATCCCGGCCACGGCGTTCGGGTCCCGATGGCGGTTGCCTGCGTCCCGCCAGCGCATGCGCGGGCAACGAGCCGTTTCGGTTAAGTCGTCGACCTGTTCGGCCAGTCCGCGCTGAATCACGAGCGCTACCCTCAAACGACTTTCCATCGACCTGTCAGACGTTGGCAATCACCCCTGTGTTCCGTGCCTCCATCAAAAGCCGGTGCCGTCGCGCTGTCCAGTGTCTTCCGGGCCATGCGTGCGGCGGCTATGTGGCTGTTTCTCAACGGGAAGTGCGTCTGCCTGCGCAACAACGCGGCGTCGCTGCGGGCGCAAACGCACGCGCGGGACGTTTCGGCCCGTGAAGACGCCACGTCTGCCGCACGTGATCCATTCCCCCAGCGCCGCCGTCTGCGTGTTGTCGCACGCCGGCGCAGCGGCGACACTCCGAGGAGACGTTGCGCCCGGTGTACGACATGTCCCACAAGGATTCGCTCGATCGGATCGACCTGAAGATCCTGCAGGCCCTGCAGGAGGATGCCCAGATCAAGAACCGCGACCTGGCCGACCAGGTGGCGCTGTCGCCCAGCGCCTGCCTGCGCCGGGTCCGCGATCTGGAAGAGCGGGGGCTGATCACTGGCTATCGGGCCCATGTGGCGATCGACCGCATCCGTGCCGCCACCATCGTGATCGCGCAGCTGTCATTCGACCGGCATTCGGTCGGCCGCTTCATGGAGTTCGACGCCTGGGCCAGCCAGACGCCGGAGATCGTGGAATCGTTGCGGGTCAGTGGCCACTACGACTATCTGCTGCGGGTGGTCGTCAGCGACATCCACGACTGGAAACGCATCATGCGGGAGATGACCGAGCGCGATTTCGGCGTCGAGAAGATCGTGTCCAACTTCCTGATGGAAGACATGAAGCCGTTCGCGGGCTATCCGCTGACGCAGAACAGCCCGCCGCGCTGAGTTCCCCGGTCCTGCGGGACCCGGTCCGCGCACCGCGCGGCACCACCCACCATTCCACCTTGTCGGCACGCCTCTCGCCAGGGCGTGCGGCACGCCTGTGCGCGAGGTTGCCGCCGTCCGTCCTCCGCCCGCGTCGCGCGGCGGATCGCGGGCGGTGAACGCGGGCACGACGATCGACTCCATCCCTGGGAGGGGATCATGATGGACACACCCGACTCCGACGGCGCCACCGTCGCCCCGCCACGCCGCGGGCCCTTGCACGGCCTGCTGGTGCTCGACATCACGCGCGTGGTGGCCGGCCCCTACTGCTCGATGATCCTCGCCGACCTCGGTGCGCGCGTGATCAAGATCGAACACCCCGAGGATCCCGACTACGTTCGCGACTTCCCGCCGTTCGTGGGCGAGGGCGACGAGCGCTTCAGCGCGTTCTTCGCCCAGTACAACCGGCACAAGGAAGGCATCACGCTGAACCTCAAGCATGAAGCCGGCCGCGCGCTGCTGAAGCAACTGGTGGCGCGCGCCGACGTATTGGTGGAGAACTTCCGGCCCGGCACGATGGCGCGTTTCGGCGTGGGCTACGAGACCTTGCGCGCGGAGAACCCGAAGCTGGTGTACGCGGCGATCAGCGGCTTCGGCCAGACCGGCCCGAACGCGCTGAAGCCGGGGTTCGACAACAGCGGCCAGGCCACCGGCGGGCTGTGGTCGATGAACGGCTATGCAGACCGCCCGCCGGTCCGCGTCGGCACCATCGTCGGCGACGTCTCCGCCACGTTGTTCGCGACCATCGGCGTGCTCGCCGCCGTGCGCGAGGCGGAGCGGACCGGCCAGGGCCAGATGATCGACGTCTCGCAGCAGGATTCGGTGCTGGCGCTGACCGAGAACGCGGTGGTCAAGTACACCGTCGACGGCGAGATCGCCGGCCCGCTGGGCAACGAGCATCCGTTCGTGCGCCCGTACGGGCAGTTCCCGTGCCGGGACGGCCATGTGTTCTTCGGAGGCTACAACGACAAGCTGTGGGCGCTGTCGTGCCGCAAGTTCGGCACGCCGGAGCTGATCGCCGATCCCGAGATCGACACCATGGCCAAGCGCTTCGACCTCGGCGTGTACGAGCGCCGTGTCAAGCCGGTGGTGGAGGCGTGGTTCCGCGACTACAGCAAGCAGGAGCTGGAAGCGATCGCCGGGGACGACATCCCGTTGTGCGCGGTGAAGAACATCAAGGAGGTCGTCGAGGATCCACACATCGCGTCGCGCGACATGATCGTCGATGTCGCCTACCCGCAAGGGAATGTCGGCATGTTCGGCACGCCGATCAAACTGTCGGCCACGCCCGCGCAGCCGCGCGGACATGCGCCACGGCTGGGGCAACACAACGCCGAGGTCTATGCGGACCTGCTCGGCATCGATGCGGCGACGCTGCAGGAACTCAAAGCCACGGGAGTGGTGTGATGGGGATTGCTTACGACGTATCCGACGGGATCGCGATGATCCGCTTCGACCGGCCGGACAAGCTCAACGCGTTGACGCTGGCCATGTACCGCGACCTCGGCGACGCCTTCATCGCCGCGCGTGACGATGCGCGCGTGCGCGTGGTGATCCTGACCGCCAGCGGCACGCGCGCGTTCTGCGTGGGCGCGGACCTGGGCGAGTCGATTCCCGCGCTGATGGAAGACGCGTTCGACATCTCGCAGTGGGACGACGCCCACCTGAAGAACCTGCGGCTGTACAAGCCGGTGCTGTGCGCGATCAATGGCCTGTGCCTCGGCGGTGGCTTCGAGATCATGCTCGGCACGGACATCCGCATCGCCTCCGAGACGGCCAAGTTCGCGCTGCCGGAGCCGTCGCTCGGCATCGTGCCCGCCGGCGGCACCCTCGTCCGGTTGGTCAGGCAGATCCCGTACGCGCACGCGATGGAGCTGCTGTTGACCGCCAACGGCTTCACCGCGCACGAGCTGCTGGCCAAGGGGCTGATCAACCGCGTCGTACCGCCCGCCGAGCTGATGCCGCAGACGCTTGCGCTTGCCGAGCGGATCAAGGCCATGAGTCCGGGCGCGCTCGCCGTCATCAAGGAGTCGGTCCACCGCCTCGTCGACATGACCGAGGCCGACGCCTTCGCCGAGGAGGCGCGGCTGGGCCAGCGCGCCTTCACCAGTGCCGACGCGCGCAAGGGCCTGGCCGCCTTCGCGAAGAAGCAGACGCCCGTTTTCGACTGATCCTTCTCCCTCCAGGAACGCCATGACCACCAGCAGCCGTATTCCGGGCTTCTACAAGCTCGACCCCGAAAGCCGCTTCCAGAAGCTCGTCGAATTCAGTGGCCTGCCGGCCGAGCAGTTGCGGCCGTTGCAGGCCGTGGACGGCGGCATGGCGGCGATCGCCGACCGCATGATCGAGAACGCGGTCGGGACCATCGCGATCCCGCTGGGCGTCGCCGCCAACTTCCTCGTCAACGGCGTCGACTACCTCGTGCCGATGGCGACCGAGGAGCCGTCCGTGGTCGCCGCGGCGAGCAACGCCGCACTGGTCGCGCGCGAACATGGCGGCTTCCACACCTCGGGCACTGCGCCGGTGATGATCGCGCAGGTGCAGGTGCTCGATGTGGCCGATCCGCAGGCCGCCCGCCTGCGCCTGCTGGAAGCGCGCGACGAGCTGCTCGCGCTGGCCAACGCGCAGGATCCGTTGCTGGTGCAGCTGGGCGGTGGCGCCCGCGACATCGAGGTCCGCTTGCTGGCATCGGCGGACTTCCGCGCGCTGGTCGTGCACCTGCATGTCGACGTGCGCGATGCGATGGGCGCGAACGCGGTCAACACGATGGCCGAAGCGCTGGCGCCGCGGATCGCGGCGATCGCACGCGGCCGCAGCCTGCTGCGCATCCTCTCCAACAAGGCGGACCTGCGTCTGGTGCGCGCGCGCGCCGTCTTCGACGCCGGCAAGCTCGGTGGTGCGGCGGTCGTCGCCGGCATCGTCGATGCGTACCGCTTCGCCGCCGTCGATCCCTACCGCGCCGCGACCCACAACAAGGGCATCATGAACGGCATCTCCGCCGTGGTGCTGGCGACCGGCAACGACACGCGCGCGATCGAGGCCGGTGCGCATTGTCATGCGTGTCGCGACGGCCGCTACACCTCGCTTTCGCACTACGAGCAGGATGCCGACGGCAACCTCGTCGGCAGCATCGAACTGCCGCTGGCGCTGGGCCTGGTCGGTGGCGCCACCAGGACGCATCCGGTTGCGCAGGCGGCGGTGAAGCTGCTGGCGGTCAAGAGCGCCGTGCAGCTGGCCGAGGTCACCGCCGCCGTAGGCCTGGCGCAGAACATGGCCGCGCTGCGTGCACTGGCGACCGAAGGCATCCAGCGTGGCCATATGTCGCTGCATGCGCGAAACGTGGCGGCGGCGGCGGGCGCCAGAGAGGCCGAAATCGGGCCGCTGGTGCAACGCCTGGTGGTGGATGGCCACGTGCGCCTGGATCGTGCGCAGCAGCTGCTGGCCGAACTGCGAGCGTCGTCGCGCTGACCCTGTTTCCCGCGCGCGCTTGGCAACGCGTGCGCGCTTCCACGATGAAGACAAGGCATTCGAGATGAAGCGACGTTCCCTGTTGATCGCGATGCTCGCCGTGGCAGGCAGCGCCGTGAGTACGATGTCCGCGTCGGCCGGCGACCTGCTGTACACGCTGGAGCGCACCACGGCGCTGCCCAGCACCGATACGGGCTTCGATTACATCAAGATGCAGCCCGGCACCTCGCGTCTGTTCATGGCGCGCCTGAAGGATGGGCTGACCGTCTTCGACGTGGAGTCGCAGGCGGTGGTGGCGACCGTGGAGAATTCGGCCGGTGCCAACGGTCCGCTGCTGCTGCCGGAGTACAACCGTGGCTACGTGGCGATGGACGACGGTTCACTACTGAGTCTCGATCTGGCCACACTGGCGCCGTTGCAGCGCATGCCGCTGGCGAAGGATGGCGGGCTCAACAGCGCGATCTACGATCCCTACACGCGGCAGATCCATGCGATCACCGGCACGCGGCCCGAACAGTCGACGTGGTTCACGCTGGACGCGGCGACCGGCAAGCGGCTGAAGACCACGGTGTTTCCGTTCCGCAAGATGGACGACCCGGCCAGCGACGGCAAAGGCCGGCTGTTCGCACCGGCACGCAAAGACGGCATCGTGCTGGTGCTCGACGCCAGGACACTGAAGGAAACCGCGCGCTGGACGGTCGGCTGCGCGGTCTCCAAGGTGCGCTACCAGGCCAGCACGCATCGCGTACTGGGCGCCTGTGCCACCGACACGCCGACGTTCTTCGCGCTCGACGCCGATACCGGTCGCATCGTATCCAGGCTGCCGATCGGCTATGGCCTCGATGGCTTCGCGATCGACGAAGTGCGGCACCGCATCGTCACCTCGAACTACGACGGTACGCTGACCGTGATCGATCAGGACGGCGCGGATGGCTTCGCCCTGCGCGGCACGGTGTCGACGCACATGGGCGCGCGGATGATGGCGATGGACGAGCGCGATGGCCGCCTGTTGGTGGTCAACGCGGCCTTCACCAACACCGCGCCGAACGCGAAGGGCGAGACGACGAAGACCTACCATCCCGACAGTTTCGTCGTGTTGACCTACGCACCGAAGTAGCGGCGATGGCGGCTCAGCCGCCACCCACCATCAGCGCGACATCGCCGCCGGCCGCGGCGGTGTTCACGCTGACCGAGGATTCGGCACAGAAGCGCGACAGGTACAGCGGCCCGCCCGCCTTGGGTCCAGTCCCCGAAAGGCCTTCGCCACCGAACGGTTGCAGGCCGACGACCGCGCCGATCATGTTGCGGTTGATGTAGAGGTTGCCCGCGTGCGCGGCACCCGCGACGGCTTCGGCACGCGTATCGATGCGGGTCTGCACGCCGAGCGTGAGGCCGTAGCCCAGCGCGTCGATCCGTTCGACCAGCGCCATGACGTCGCCGCGCCAGCGCACGACCTGCAGTACCGGGCCGAAGATTTCTTCGGTGGCGTCCTCCAGTGCCGCGATCTCGAAGGCGACCGGTGCCACGTAGGCCGCGGATGCGGCGTCATCGGGCAAGGGCGCCCGCGCGATCAGCGTCGCACGGGTCTCCAGTGCGGTGATCTGCTGCCGCAACCGGTCATGGGCCTCGGCGTCGATGACCGGGCCGAGATCGGTCGACAGGTCGTAGGCCGGACCCACGCGCAGCAGCGCGATTGCGCCCCGCAGCATCGCCAGCACGTCATCGGCGATGTCGTCCTGCACGCACAGCACGCGCAGCGCAGAACACCGCTGGCCGGCGCTGCGGAACGTACTCTGCACCACCGCATCCACGACCTGCTCGGGCAGCGCGGTGGCATCGACGATCATCGCGTTGATGCCGCCTGTTTCCGCGATGAGCGGCACGATGGGCCCGTCCGTGGCGGCCAGCGTGCGTGCGATGGCCTTGGCCACCGGCGTCGACCCGGTGAACGCGACGCCGGCGACCTTCGGTTGTGCGACCAGCGCCGCACCGATCCGGCCATCACCGTACACGCCGGCGAGCACGTCGCGTGGAACCCCGCAATCGTGCAGCAGCGCGATCAGGTGCGCCGCCACGCCCGGTGTCTGTTCGGCCGGCTTGGCGGCCACGGCATTGCCGGTGACCAGGGCGGCGACCACCTGGCCGGTAAAGATCGCCAGCGGGAAATTCCATGGCGAAATGCAGACCCACACTCCGCGTCCGCGCAGGCGGTAGGTGTTGCGTTCGCCGGTGATGCCACGCAGCGTGCGCGGCACCATCAGGCCACGTGCCTGCTGCGCGTAGTAGCGGCAGAAGTCGGCGGCCTCGCGGACCTCGGGAATGGCATCGACCCACGTGCGATGGCCCTCGCGCACGATCCGCGCGCACCAGTGCGCCAGGTCGCGTTCCAGTGCATCCGCGGCTCGCTCCAGGATCTCGGCGCGCGCTTCGACGCTGCGCACGTTCCATGCCTTCTGGCCGTTCGCCAGCGTGTCGATGAGGCGGGGGACCGCGTCGACATCGGTGTCGGGTGGTGTCTGCAGTTGCACGTCGCTCCATGCCGCGAGCAGGGGTGCGGCCATCGCCACGCAGGCCGGATCAGTGCCCGCGGTGTTGCGACGTTCTTCCAGAAGATGGCGCGGCAACGTCACGCCACTGCGGGTCTCCCGCCACAACGGCGACCGCACGAGCGCCGCCGGCGGAATGCCCGGGTCGGTCAGTTGATTGACGAAGGAGGAGTTCGCGCCGTTCTCCAGCAGCCGCCGGACGAGGTAGGCGAGCAGACGCTTGTGCGCGCCCACGGGGGCATACACGCGCAGGCCGACCTGCGGGTATTGCCGGTGCACTTCGGCATGGACAGCGTCGCCCATGCCGTGCAGGCGCTGCAGTTCGAACGGCGTTCCCACCGATTGCGCCAGGTGCAGCGCCGCGGCGATGGTGCCGGCGTTGTGTCCCGCGAACTGGGGATAGATCGCGTCCGACATGGCCAGCATCGCCTTTGCGCAGGCGAGATAGGCGATATCGGTGTGGTGGCGGTGGGTGAAGACCGGGAATGCCGGCAGGCCGAGTTCCTGCGCGCGCTTGATTTCGTAATCCCAGTACGCGCCTTTCACCAGCCGCACCATGAAGCGTTGGCCATGCGCGCGAGCGATGCGGGCGACTTCCTCGATCACCTCCAGCGCACGCGTCTGGTAGGCCTGCACGGCCAGGCCGAAACCACGCCACTGCGGATGCTGGAGCGCGATATCGCGGGCGACGCATTCGAACACGTCCAGCGAGATTTCCAGGCGCTCGCTTTCTTCCGCATCGATCGTGAGGTTGATGTCGGCCGCCGCGGCTGCCTGCGCCAACGCCAGCACGCGCGGTACCAGCATGGTCATCACGTGGTCGTGCTGCAGCGCCTCGAAGCGGGCGTCGATCGCCGACAGCTTGATCGACACGCCATCGGCCTGTTCCACCGGGACGTTGCGGTCACGGGCGGCACCCAATGTCGCGATGGCATCGTGGTACTTGGCCAGGTAAGCCAATGCGTCGGCGTCGGCGCGTGCGCCCTCGCCGAGCATGTCGTACGAGAAGCGGACGTCATGCCGTGCATTGCGTTGCCTGCGGGCATCGGCGAGCGCCTCGTCGAGCGTCTCGCCCATCACGAACTGGCTGCCCATCAGCTGCACCGCGCGCACCGTGGCGGCGACCACGACCTTGGCACCCGCGGCGAAGAAGAAGCCCGACGGCGCACCGGTCGGCCCCAGCATTTTCTTCGACAGCGTGATCGCCTGGTTCGACAGCCGGGTGAGCCAGGAATTGGAGACGCCGGAGAAGTCGGCGCGTGCCAGCTGGTCGGCGGTGAGCGCCATCGCCGTCTCCACGTCGGGCACGCGGAGCAGGGCTTCGGCAAGGCGCATCAGGGTCAGCCCCTCCGCACTGGACAGTGGGTACTCCCGCAACAGCGTTTCCATGGCGAAGCTCGCAGGCTTCTGTGCGCGGACGCGGTCGATCCACTCGCCGCCGTCGGCGCTGGCCGTGTCCCAGTCCAGGTTGTCCAGAGAAGCGAGCAGCCGGGCGACGACGTCGGATTCGGGGCGGTACGGCGAGGGAAGGCGCATGACGGTCTGCTTTGGCGAAGGACGGGAATGTGTCCGCCATTTTCCGGAGACTGCTGGCGGATTAGTCTCGGTTTTCCCCCGCTTCACGCCCGAACAGCCGAGATTTCCATGGCGATTGACCGGACCGACCGCAAGATCCTCGCCCTCTTGCAGAACGATGGCCGCATCACCAATCTGAAGCTTGCCGAGGCGATACACCTGTCGCCCACCGCCACGCTGGATCGTGTGCGTCGGTTGACGGCCGATGGCTACGTCATCGGATATCGTGCCGTACTCAATCCGATGAAGCTGGGTGTCGGGATGCTCGTCTTCGTCGAGGTGCTGCTCGATCGCACCACGCAGAACATCCTGGAAGATTTCAAGGAGGCGGTGCGTGCGCTTCCCGAAGTGATGGAATGCCACCTCGTGGCTGGTGGTTTCGACTACCTGCTCAAGCTGCGCGCCGCCGACATGTCGGATTATCGAGACATCGCCGGGCGCGTGCTCTGGAGGTTGCCGGGCGTCAGGGAGACACGCACCTACGCCGTGATGGAGGAAATCAAGAACAGCGCTGACATCTATCTCGGTTCCCGAGAGGGCATGGCTGGCTGAATCCACGAGCGATCCCCGCAATCCGCGGAAGGGCGGGGCATGCATCTGCTTCGGAGGCAGGAATCAGTGCGCGCGCGGCCACCGGGCTGATTTCAGTGGCCTGCTGCAGGAACCTTCCCGGGCCATTATTCAAGGCCGCCGCAGTCGTGAGCCGTCCGTTCCCAAGCCAATAAAAAACCGCCTCGCGGCGGCTTTTATTCAACGCGTTGATTTCGCTAGGAAATCTGGTGGCTATGGGTGGACTCGAACCACCGACCCCAGCATTATGAGTGCTGTGCTCTAACCGGCTGAGCTACATAGCCGCGTGAACCGCGTATTCTTCATTTCGACCCCTTGCCTGTCAAGCCGGGGAGGCATGCTTGTCGCCCGCAGCGGGGCGTGGCAGAGTCGACGGCAGTAGATTTCAGGAGTCCGCATCGTGATCGATCCGGACGGCTACCGACCCAATGTCGGGATCGTGTTGATGCGGCCGGATGGTCGGGTGTTCTGGGCGCGACGTGTGCGCCGGGATGGCTGGCAGTTCCCACAAGGCGGCATGAACACGGACGAGACGCCGGTCGAGGCCATGTACCGCGAGTTGCGCGAAGAAACCGGCCTGTTGCCCGAACATGTGGAGGTTCTGGGCGTAACGCCCGGCTGGCTGCGCTATCGCTTGCCGCCTCGTGCCATCCGTCGCAACGAACGACAGGTCTGCATCGGGCAGAAGCAGGTCTGGTTTCTGCTGCGCCTGGTGGGCGACGAGGCCAACCTCAGGCTCGATCTCACGGAAAGCCCAGAATTCGACCATTGGCGCTGGGTCGATTTCTGGTACCCGCTTGAGCATGTAGTGATCTTCAAGCGCCGCGTTTACGCCAGCGCACTGGAACACTTGGCGACGTTCGCAAGGATGGTCGCGGGGCCGCAGGCGATCCCGCCCCCATTGTCCGGTCCACGAGTTGCAGAACCTGCTCTTCGTAGAAGTCGTGACCGCAGCCGACCCGCGCGTAAACAGAGTGGCGCGGGCGAACCCGCCAAGAATTGACAATCATTCTCATTCGAGGTGGAATGGCGATGGGCCGTTCCGTGCCCGCCGCATTGCCGCCTCCCCGTGTACGTCTGTATCTGCAACGGCATTACCGACCATCAGATCCGCGAAGCCGCCGCTTCGGGATGCTCCACCGTGGCTGAGTTGACGATGCGGACCGGCGCTGGTGCCAATTGTGGAAGCTGCCTGGACATGGCGATGGATGTGCTGCAAGCCGCCCAGCCGGCTTCACACGAACCGCTGTTCCCGATCCTCGTGCTGTCGCACGCCGCCTGACGTCGCCGCCTGTCGGCGGCGAGGCACTTCCCACAGAATGATCACGATTCGCGTTCCGTCATCAGGTGCGCGCTCGGGCTAACCTTTGCCGTCCTTCCGCCCACGGAGCATGGCCATGAAAGGCGACGCCAAGGTCATCGAGTATCTCAACAAGGCGCTCTACAACGAGCTGACTGCGATCAACCAGTATTTCCTGCACGCCAAGATGCTGAAGAACTGGGGGTTCAAGGAACTTGCAGAACACGAGTACAAGGAATCCATCGACGAGATGAAGCATGCCGACAAGCTGTCGGAGCGCATCCTGTTCCTCGATGGCCTGCCGAACTTCCAGGCGCTGGGCAAGCTGCGCATCGGCGAGACGCCGCGCGAGATCCTCGAGTGCGATCTTGTACTTGAGCAGGAAGCGCTGCCGGTGTTGCGTGAAGCGATCGCGTACTGCGAATCGGTGGCCGACTACGTCACCCGCCAGCTGTTCGCCAACATCCTGGACTCCGAGGAGGAGCACATCGACTGGCTGGAAACACAGCTGTCGGTGATCGACCGTATTGGCGAACCGAATTACCTGCTGACTAAACTCGAAGATTGAGGGGGCGGGGTCGACAGCGGCGGAAGCAGTGGTCGACCCAATTGCTGCGCGGCGTAGCCTTGCAGTGCCATGCGGGCACGCGCGTACTCCGCGATGACCAGCGCCACGGCCACGGCCGGGCGTTCCAGCTTGCGGGCGCGGGCACCCAGCTCCACGCGCTTGGCGGCCGCCGACAACGCCATGGCGCCGACGTTCGCGCTGGATGACTTGAGGGTATGCGCTGCATCGCGCATCGCATCCAGGTCGGGTACGGCGGCGGCCTTCTCCAGCGTGCCGATCAGGCGCGGGGCGTCTTCCAGGAAGATGGTGATGATGCGCGTCGTTTCGTCGCCCGCGATCTCGCGCAGTTCCTCCAGCATGGTCTGGTCCAGTACCGGGAAGCTGGGTGCGGGCGAACGCGCCGTGGCTACGGCAGGCGCGGGCGGGGCGGGTTCCGCTGGGGTAACAAGTGCGGCGTTGCGCAGCACGAAGTTCATGCGATCGGGCAGCCATCGGTGCAGGCAGCTCTCGAGTTGCTCGCGCGAGACCGGCTTGGCCAGATAGTCGTCCATGCCAGCGTCAAGGCAACGCTGGCGATCGCCTGCCATGGCATTGGCGGTCATCGCCACGATGGGCAGGCGGCCGCCATCGGCGCGCTGCGCTTCCAGTTCGCGCCAGCGCCGTGTCGCGGCGTAGCCGTCCAACACCGGCATCTGGCAATCCATCAGGATCAGGTCGAAGTGCTCTAGCTGCATGCGCTTCAGCGCAATGTCGCCGTTGGCGGCAGTCTCACAGTTGAAGCCGAGGGCGGACAGCAACTTCTGCGCCACCAGCAGGTTGACCGGATTGTCTTCCACCAACAACAGGCGTGGTTCTGTGCGCATGGCACTGACGACGGCAGGCTCAGGTTCCGTTGCGACGGCAACGTCGGCCGGGGCAGCAACGACTGCGACAGGCACGCTTGATGTTTCGTTCGCATCAAACGCAGGCGAAGCATCATCACCGGCTGAGCCTAGAAGGCTGGGTGACTCCGGGAAGATCTCTTCCAGCGCGGCAGTGTCGGCGACAGGCTCCGGCTCGGGTGTGGCGCCCGTCAACGCGGCGCGCAGGTCCGCGTCGGGTGATTGTCGCGACAGCAGTGTGCTGCGTGGATGGAGTTCCGCGGGGACGGTCTCGTCGCCGTACAGCCACAGCAAGCGCAGCGTGTCTGGCAAGGGGCGGCGCGCGATGGCCCGATGCAGCGCCAGCGCGGTGCTGCGGATGCCACCAATGTCAGCCAGTACCGCCAGGTAATCCTGCTGCCCCTGTTCGCCGACGAGGCGCAGGCGATCCAGCGCCTCCTGCGTCGTCTCGACGGCGACAGGTTGCATGCCCCAGTTGGTGGACAGCAGTGTGAGGCGTTGGCGCAGCCGGGCATCCGGCGACACGATCAGCACACGGCCATGGTCCAGCACGCCGTTGTCACGCTGTCGCAGGTCGCCGATGACTTTCATCAAGGGCGCTTCGAACCAGAACGTGGAGCCACGGCCCACCTCCGACACGACGTCGATGCGACCACCCATCAGATCGACGATGCGCCGGCAAATCGCCAGTCCCAGCCCGGTGCCGCCATACAGGCGCGTGGTCGAGGCGTCGGCCTGGCTGAAGGAATGAAACAGGCGATGGCGCGCATCCTCTTCGATGCCGATGCCGGTGTCGCGCACCTCAAACCGCAGCAGGTGCTGCGCAGCGGTTTCACCCAGCCGGCGCACTACAATGGTGACCGTGCCGCGCTCGGTGAATTTGATCGCGTTGCCGACCAGATTGGTCAGCACCTGGCGCAGGCGCACCGGGTCGCCACGCACCGGCAGGCGCACGGCCGGGTCGAGCTGCAGGCTGAGTCGAAGGCCCTTGTTCTCCGCCGGTCGATACATCAACTGCAGCACGCTGTCGAGCAACTCGCGCAGGTTGAAGCCGGTGATCTCCAGGTCGAGCTTGTTGGCCTCGAGCTTGGAGTAGTCGAGGATGTCGTCGACGATCCGCAGCAATTGATGGGATGACGCGGTCGCCGTCGTCAGCATCTCGCGCTGGTCGGGCGCCAGCGGTGCGCGCGACAGCATTTCCAGCATCGGCACGATGCCGTTGAGCGGGGTGCGGATTTCGTGGCTCATCGTGGCCAGGAATTCGCCTTTCGCCATCGCGGCGGATTCGGCCGCCTGCTTGGCGCGCAGCAATTCCTGCTCAAGGCGGTCATGCCGCTGGAGGTCGCGCTGCAGCCCGTCGCGTTCGGATTCGGCCATCGCCGCACGCGCCTGGATCCCGGTATGACGACGCGCGTCGACGCGCGTGTGCCAGGCGGAGGTGAAGGCGCCCAGCAATCCTGCGGTGCCGCTGCCGGTGGCCACCTGCAACCAGGGGCCGGCGATGCCCGCCCAGTGCAGGCCCAGCGAGGCCACCGAGACGGTGGCGCATGCCACCGTCACCCAGGGCATCACCGGCATGCGACCGGTCGAGGGCATCTGTTACAGCACCGCGTTGTGGAAGTCGAAACCGAGTTCGCTGCCGACCGCCTGCACCAGATTGCCCTGGATGAAGTCGACGCCGCCCATCCACATGGCCGCTGCGGCCTGCGGATCCTCGATCTGCTGACCGATCACCTGCAGGCCCTGGCGATGCGCGTTGTCGATGATGCCGCGCAGCTGGTCACGCAGCACCGGGTCCGCGTGCGCACTGGCGTACCTGCTGGAGACGCGGACGAAGCCCAGCGGCAACTGGGTGAGCAGGGCATCGGCTTCTGTACCCGGCTCGAACTGGCTCAGGCAGAACTGCACGCCGGCCGGCATCAGCTGCTGGCAGAACTGGCGCAGCGTGACGGTGTGGATGAGCGCATCCGCAAGGCGCAGGTCGATGACCAGCGAGGTGCCCTCGATACCGCGCGCACGCAGGGCGTCGAGCAACCACTGCGCATGCGTTTCGCGGGCCAGCGATCGTGGTGACTGCGAGACGAACAGGCGCAGCGATGGCCCCGCGGCCTGGCGCTCGGCGAGCACGTACAGCGCGTGCTCCAGTACCCAGTGATCGATCTGGGCGATGCCGCCGGCGAGCTCGGCGGCCGGAATGACCTGCGAGGCCGGCAGCAACGAGCCATCGGGCTGGCGCATCCGCAGGAGCACCTGGTATTGCGCCTGGTCACTGCCGGCGACAGCCACGATGGGCTGGTAGGCCAGTTCGAACTGACCGTCTTCCAGCGAGATGCGCGGCGCATCGTCGTCGACTTCGGCCGGCACGTATTCGGCCAGGCTGTCTGACTTCAGGCGGGCCTGCAGTACGGCGCGCTCGATGGCTTCCAGTGCGCTGCCGGCGTCGGCGAACCCGATCGACAGCGCGGTGTAACCCACCGAGCCCCGGAGCTTGAGGATTTCGTTGGGGCGGGTCTGGAAATCATGGCCGGCAAGGCCGTCGCGCAACTGCTGCGCCAGCGCGGCCAGCGTGGTTTCATCGACGCTGTCGGCCAGCATCAAGAAGCTGTTGTCGTTCAGACGTGCCACCGGGTGTGGCGACGCCGCCGCCGCCAATTGGCGGCCGGCCTGGTTCATCAGGTGCTCGAACACCGCATAGCCGTAGCGTTCACGCAGGCTCAGCGCACTGTTGACCTCAACGAAGAACACGCCGCCGCGCGACTGCCGCTGCAGCGATTCGGCGAGCTGCTGCAGCACGAAGGTGCGCGTCGGCAGGCCGGTATCGGAGTTCACGGACGGGCGCGGCGCCTGCAGGGCTTGATTGCGCTGGCGCGCACGCTGGATGCGATTGGAGACCGCGGCGATCAGGTGGCGCGGGCGGATCGGCTTGTTGAGGAAGTCGTCCGCGCCGCTTTCCAGCACCTCGAACTGGCGTTCCGGGTCCGGGTCGCCGGTCAGGAATACGATGGGCAGATGCAGGTATTCGGGTTGCTGCCGCAGCAGCATGGTCAGCGACATGCCGTCCGTGCCCGGCATGTGCAGATCCATCAGGACCAGGTCGGGACGGAAGCGCCGCATGGTGTCGAGCAGTCCGTCCGACTGCATCTGCACCTCGGCCTGCATGCCGGCGCCGTGCAGCACGCTCTGGGCGAACAGGGCCTGGCCGCGGTCGTCTTCGACGATCAGCACGCGGTACGGGGATTCCGGGTCGATGGGTTCGGGCGGATCCACCGACGCGACGGACGTGGGTGTCGCGGTGATCGGGGCGGCAGACGGTGCGACGGGGTGTGGGGTCATCTCGGCGGGCTCTCCGGCTCCGGGGGCATCCGCCACATCCTCGGGAGCGGCATCACCCACCCAGCGGCGCCAATGGTGCGCCGGCGGTGTTTCGGCACGCAGGCGCGAGCGTGAAGGCTCATCCTGCGGGCGGGATGTGGAATCGATGGCGGACATCAGGCTTCCCCAAGCTGAGCCCCATTATGCGATGAAGTTCACGGCCGAGGCAGCGCTCATGATCCCCGATGCACCGGCCCCTGTCACGGGCCTGAGGTCGGGGGTGGCGCATCCGCGAGTGGCGACGCCTGCAGCAAACGCTTCAGGCCACGCGACACCTTGCGCCAGACCCACCACACGGCGACCGCGATCAGCACCGATGCACCGATCACCAGGAACAACGCAATCCAGGGGTGCGCGAAGGCCAGCGCCAGGCCGCCGACCACGACGGCGTCCTCGGTGATCGAGGCGGCCCAGTTGCTGACCGGTTCGGGCGACGTGTTCATGAGGGCGCGGGAGCCGCTCTTGAGTACATGACTGGTCAGTGCGACGCCGGCGCCCGCCGCCAGCACGCCGCCACTGAGCTGGCCATCCGGCGACAGCGTGGCAGCCGCTAGGAAAGCGCCGGCCGGCACGCGCGCGAGCGTCTGCAGGAGGTCCCAGCCGGAGTCCACGCCGGGGATCTTGTCGGCGAAGAACTCGGTCAGCGCCAGTGCGCCGGAGGTGCCCAACACCCACCACGATTCGGTCGCCTGCAACGCCGGCGGCAGGTCAAGCCAGCCCAGCGCGCCGGCCAGGCCGACACCGAAGACCGTGAGGTAGACGCGGATCCCGGCCATCCATGCCAACAGGATCCCAATTACGAAAAGATGCGCTTCGGACATCCCCGCCACTCCCGTTAAACTCAATGGCTCGCGCCACTGCGGCGAGTATAGGGGTCCCGTCTGGCTGCCGGCTGAGCGCCGCCTGCCGCTTGTCCGTCATGTCTGCGCCTGTTTCTTCCCGCTTCCGGATCGTGCCGCGTGATGCGGCCGTGCGTCGCCGCTGTACCTCGCTGCTGCTGGCTCTGGCGTGGGTGGCCAGTGTGGGAGCAGCCTGGTGGGCCGCCAGCTACACGGCAGCGCCTCGATTGGCGCATGCGGACGGCGCGCGCGCGCGCGCGGAGCACGACATCAAGGCCGTGCAGGCCGAGTTGGACAACCTGCGTCAGCGCGAGTCGACCCTGTCGCGTTCCGACCAGATCAGCCGCGCGGCCAATGCCGAAGTGCAGGAGGCGCTTGCCGAGCGAGATGAGGAGATTGCCGCGTTGCGCGCCGACATCGCCTTCTTCGAGCGCCTGGTGGGTTCGACCAGCCAGCGCAAGGGGCTGACCGTGCACGTGGCCGAGTTCGCGGCCGAGGCGGGCGGCACCTGGCGCTACCAGATCATGCTGACGCAGACGATGAACCGGGGCGCGATCAGCCAGGGCCAGATGCGTTTCGCCGTGGAAGGCGTACGCGAGGGCAAGCTGGCAGCGGTGCAATGGGATGAGTTGCACCAGCAGCGCAGCGCGCCGGGACAGACGTATTCCTTCCGTTATTTCCAGCAGTTGGATGGCAACGTGATGCTGCCGGCTGGCTTCACGCCACAGCGCGTCAAGGTGACGTTGCACGGCGACGATGCCGCCGTGGAGCAAGCCCTCGACTGGAAGACCGCTACTGCCGCAGGAGGCAAGTGACATGTTCAAGACCAAGCCCATCCGACCCGACGCAGGGGCCATCGACACCTTGATCGGCCCGCAGGTCACCATCCGCGGCGACGTCGTATTCAGCGGCGGCCTGTACGTCGAGGGCCATATCCAGGGCAAGGTGATCGCCGAGAACGGGGGGCGAGCCGTGTTGACGCTCGCCGAACAGGGCAGCATCGAGGGCGAGGTGCAGGTGCCGGTGGTGGTGATCAACGGGCGCATGACCGGCGACGTCCATGCCTTCGAGCGGATCGAGCTGGCCACCAAGGCCCGCGTGCAGGGCAACCTGCACTACAAGGTCGTCGAGATGAGCGCGGGCGCGCAACTGACGGGTCGGCTGGTGCATGCGGATGCGGTGGAGAACGACGCACACGCCGCCTCGCCGTTACCGGAAGCCTGGGCGGCCGCCGACGCCTGACGGCGTCATTCAGAGCCGGCTGGGAACCGCCGCGCTATCCTGCGGCCATGAACGCCAGACCCCTTCCGCCGACCGTGCCGCCACCCCGATTCAGGAGGGGGCCGGTCATCGTCATCGTGGCGCTGATCGTGGTGGTCGTGGCAGGCGGATGGGCTGCGTGGCGCTCGATGGCTGGCAGCGAGGGGAATGGCCCCACGCCGGCCCAGCTGCGCGGCCAGCAGCAACGCATCGAATCACTGGAGCAGCAGACGGCCACGCTGTCCCGCTCGGACCAGATCAGTCGCGATGCCAATCGCGACCTGCAGGCGACCCTCTCCGAGCGTGACGAGGAAATCGCCGGCCTGCGCGCCGATGTCGCCTTCTACGAGCGGTTCGTCGGCGCCACCGCCCAGCGCCGCGGCCTGTCGGTGCACGAGCTGACCCTGCAGCCGCAGGACGAACAGGCGTGGCACTTCACCGCCACGTTGACCCAGAACCTCAACCGGGGCGCGGTGAATGCCGGTCGCCTGCTGGTATCGGTGGAAGGCACCGAGGCCGGCAAGCTGCGTCGCCTGGCCTGGGCCGACCTGCGGCAGCAGCCGAACGCACCGGGCGTGCCTTACTCGTTCAAGTATTTCCAACAGGTCGAAGGCGACCTGCTGCTGCCGCCGGGGTTCAAGCCGGTCCGGGTGATCGCCCGCGTCGTGCCGCAGGGCGGTGCCGCCGTGGAACAGTCGTTCCCGTGGGTACAGGCCACGGCGAAGGAAGGCGCCGGCGCCGGCACCCCCTGACCTTGAACTGCCCTCCCCGAGCCCTCATCCTTTCCGCATGACTACCGTCGTTTCCCTGCCCATCGCGGCGGCCGCACCCGACTACCAGTCGATCGACCGCCCGCTGAACTTCACGCCGGCCGCGGCGGCGAAGGTGCGCGAGTTGATCCAGGAAGAAGGCAGCGACAGCCTGGCTCTGCGCGTCTACATCCAGGGCGGTGGCTGCTCGGGCTTCCAGTACGGGTTCGAGTTCGACGAGAACCGTGCCGAGGACGACGTCGCGGTCGACACCGACGGCGTGTCGCTGCTGGTCGATCCGCTGAGCCTGCAATACCTGATGGGGGCGGAAGTGGATTACAGCGAGAGCCTGCAGGGCGCGCAGTTCGTCATCCGCAATCCCAACGCGAAGACCACCTGCGGCTGCGGCAGCAGTTTCAGCATGTGACGCCTGGCCTGCCGCGTTCCGTGACAGGTCCTGTTCCGCTTTCCGCACCACTCTCCGGTTTCGCCTTCGCGGGCGATACGCTGGATCGTGCCGACGCCTTGCGCGATGACGCCGATGCGCTGGCGCGCCTGTGGCCATCTGCGCGCGTGCTGATACTCGATGACGACGGGCGCGCGCGGGTGCAGGCCGATGGCTCGCTGCTGGCCTGCGAAGGCGTTTCGCTGGGTGGGGGGCCGGGCGCCAGTCTTTTCCTGGGACGTCGTGATGGCCTGGCGTGGTTCGCCGCCCATGCGCGTCATCATGCCGTGCATGCGCCGGCGTGGCTGGACCTGCGCCGGGCGGCGGCGACGTGGCCCGCATTCGAATCCGGCGTGTTCGCAATGGCGCGTGCGCTGCTGCACTGGCAGTCGTCCACGCGCTTCTGCAGCGCCTGCGGCGGCGACATCACCTTCCGGCGCGCGGGCTACACCGCGCATTGCACGCAATGCGGCAAGGACCATTACCCGCGCGTCGATCCGGCTGTCATCGTCGCCGTCAGCGACGGCGAGCGTCTGTTGCTGGGGCGGCAGGCGTCGTGGCCGCCACGGCGGTATTCGGTCGTGGCCGGGTTCGTCGAGCCCGGTGAGACGCTGGAGCAGACCGTCTTGCGCGAAGTGATGGAAGAAGCCCGGGTGCGCGTGCGGACGTGCCGCTACCTCGGCGCGCAGCCTTGGCCGTTCCCGGGTGCGTTGATGCTGGGCTTCTGCGCCGACGCCGAGCCCGATGTCCCGCAGGTCGATGGCGAACTCGAGGATGCACGCTGGTTCACCTTCGACGAGATCGATGCGGCGCTCGCACGCGACGGCGATGAGGACGGCGAAGGTCTGCTGTTGCCGCCCGCCATCTCGATCGCGCATGCGCTGATCGCGCACTGGCATGCCGGCATGCGTGCGCGCAGCGCAGCCGCGTCGGGCGAAACCCTGCGTTAACGCGTCGGCGCGATAGAATCCCGCGTCGGAGGAACCGCATGTCGATCACGCTCGTTGCCGTCGTGCTTGCCCTGGTGCTTGGCCACGTCGCGCCTGCACTGGTCGCGTCGTTCCGCCAGTACGGCTGGTACACGGCATGGCTGCACTGGTTGGGCGAGTCTGGCGGCGATGCCTGGCGGGGCCGCTACGGCATTGCGCTCGCCCTCGCGCCCATCGTGCTGCTCGTTGCGCTGTTGCAATGGATGCTTGATGGTCCGGTGTATGGGCTGGTGGGCCTGCTGTTCGATATCGCCGTCCTGGTCTATGCGTGGGGACCGCGCGACCTCGACGTGGACGTCGAAGCCATCATTGATGCGCACGATGCACCGACACGGCGCGCTGCGATTGCGCGGCTGGGACTCACCGGTGAAACAGCGGCGCTGGACGGTCCCGCACTGGTCGAAGCGGTATTCGCCAATGCGCTGCAGCGCTGGTTTGGTGTGCTGTTCTGGTTCCTGCTGCTGGGCCCGGTGGGCGCCATCCTGTATCGGTTGGCGGCAAGGAGTGCGTCGGCCCCCGACCTGCCCGAGCAGAACAGCCGGGGCGCCCGCGCGCTGAAGACGGCACTGGATTGGCCCGTCGCGCAACTGATGACGTTGGCCATGGCGCTGGTGGGCAACTTCGATACGGTGTTCTCCACCTGGCGGGAGGCCGGTGGTGCGCGCTTCCGTCCCGATACCGGATTTCTCGCCCAGGTGGCCCGCGCCAGCGTGCGGGGCGAACTGGCGGAAGAGGCCGAGGAGTATGCGGAAGAGGGCATGGTGCAGGCCATGCGCGAGTTGCCGGAACTTCGCGATGCCATGAGCCTGGTCTGGCGCATCCTGCTGCTATGGCTGGCGGTGCTGGCCGTGTTCGTGATCGGTGGCTGGGTCAGCTGAGGCGCGTATCGGTCAGCCCGGTGCGAGCAGCGTGAAGGGAAACCATGGCAGGTTCCTCGCGACCCAGTACGCAGGCAGCAGTACCAGCCAGAACCAGGGCACCAGCAACACGCGCATCAGCGGCGCCAGCATGCGTGGTCGCCAGCCCTGTCCGTGGGCAATCATCAGCGGGATCACGGGGATCAACAGGACGACCAGCGGGTTCATCGCGAACGCACGTGGCAGGTCGCCGTGGACCAGCGCGTGCAGGGCGCGCGTCAGGCCGCATCCCACGCAGAAGTAGCCCGTCAACGCGCGGAACATGCAGCCGGGAAACGGACTGTCGGCGGCATTGGGATCAAAATTCAGCAGCAGCCAAACGCCGGCGGCGGCCACCAGGGCCGCCGCCGTCAATGCAACGTAGTGCAGGGGGCGCAGTGCGATCACTGCATCTGCTGCATCTGCTGCATCATCGTCATGTACTGCTCCATGCCGCCCGTGGCGAGCACGACGATATTGAGCAACAAGCCGATGATGGCGAACGCAGTGGTCACCCAGCACCAGGTCTTGGCATTGGCGGAAGCGCGACGCGCGCCTTCCAGATCGCCCTGGTTGAGCTTGCCGTTCACCTGCGACGAGAACACGATCGCGACGATGCCGATCAGACCGAACGGACAGCACAGGCAGGTGGCCAGCACCGTGGACACGATGGCCCACGCGAGGTGGTTGGGAACGCTGCCGGGTGCGGCGGATGACGGAGGCATGGGAGGTACGGCGCTCATGCAGGCTTTCCTTGTACAGGGATGGAGGGGCGTGCGAGTCGGCGTGCATGCCGCTCAGGCCGCTCAATAGTGCCAGACCTGTGCGAAAAATGAACCACGGCAAGGAGGCTCATCGCATGCCCGCACGCCAACCTCCATCGGGTGCACGGTCATGTCACGCAGCATCGCCTCGCAGTGACCGAACACGGGCTTCCAGCTGATCCGCATCCACGGTGGCGCCGTCCATCGGCTCACCTGCCACGACCTCGATGTGGGCGCGGAACCGTCGTGGCACCCGCATGCGACCCAGGCGCGTGTCGCGGCGGCTCCACATGCTGGCCCACATGCCCTTCAGCGCCATCGGTACGACCGGCACCGGCCGGCGTTCGAGGATCTTTTCGACGCCGGACTTGAAGGCGGCGATCTCGCCATCCTTCGTCAGCGCACCTTCCGGGAAGATGCCCACGATCTCGCCCGCCGCCAGCGCCGCATCGATCTCTTCGAACGCGCGCCGCATCAGCTCAGGATCCTCCCTGGCGCCCGCGATCGGGATCGCCTTGGCGGTGCGGAAGATCCAGCTCATCACCGGGATGTTGAAGATTTTGTAGTACATGACGAAACGCACCGGGCGCGGGATGGTCGCTGCCAGGATCAGTGCGTCCATGTAGCTGACGTGGTTGCAGACGATCAGCGCCGGGCCGTCATCCGGGACGTGCTTCTCGACGCCGTGCAGGCGCAGCCGGTACAGGCCGCGCACCAGCAACCAGCTGAGGAAGCGCATCAGGAACTCGGGCACGATCGTGAAGATCCAGATCGCGACCACGGCATTCGCGATGGCCAGCGCGAGGAACATCTGCGGGCTGCTCCAGTCGAGCCCGCGCTGCAGTGCCAGCCCCGTCAGCGCGGCCAGCACGATGAAGCCGGAGTTCTGGATGTTCAGCGCGGCGAACACGCGCGCCATCTGCGAGTTCGCGGTGCGACTCTGGATCAGCGCGAACAGCGGCACCACGAAGATGCCGGTGAACAGGCCGATGCCGACGAGGTCGATGATGATGCGGACGCTGCCGGGTTGCCGCACGAACTGCGCCAGCTCCAGCCCGCCCACCGGCGCCAGGCCGGGACGCGCGACGTACAGGTCCAGCAGGAACGCCGTCATGCCGAATGCACCGACGGGCACCAGGCCGATCTCGACCGTGCGGCCCGACAATTTCTCGCACAGCAGCGAGCCGATGCCGGTACCGATGGAGAACAAGGCGAGCGCCGCCACGTACAGCGTGGCCGAATCACTGGGTGCGCCGAGGTGCAGCTCGGCGTAGGTGGGCAGCTGCGACGTCAGCAGCGTGCCGAAGAACCAGAACCACGACACGCCGAGGATGGCGTTGCGCACGGCCAGCTGCTGCTTGGCCATGCGCAGCACGACCAGTGATTCCGGAATCGGGTTCCAGTTGATCTTCAGGTCCGGCGCGCCGGCATCCATGCGCGGGATCAGTCGCGACAGCACGTTGCCCAGCACCGCCAGCAGGACGATGGCGATGGCCGCGGCCTGCGGCCCGTGCGCACCAGCGACCTGGAAGATCATGCCGCCGGCTATCATGCCGCACAGGATCGAGATCGACGTGCCCATCTCGACCAGGCCATTGCCACCCGTCAGTTCCTCCGGCTTGAGGATCGATGGCAACACCGAATACTTCACCGGCCCGAACAGCGTGGACTGCACGCCGGTGCAGAACAGCGCGACCAGCAGGACCGGCATGTTCTGCAGCAGGAAGCCGACCGCCGCCAGCGACATGATCACGATCTCCATCGTCGTGGTGATCACGATCAGCCGCTGCTTCTCCAGCTTCTCCGCGATCTGGCCGGCGATGGCGGAGAACAGGAAGTACGGCAGGATGAAGATGGCCGGCGCGATGATCGCGTACAGCGCCCGCTCGTCGGTGCTGGCGCCGAGGAAGATCAGCAGTCCGATGATGGCCTGCCGGTAGACGTTGTCGTTGAAGGCGCCCAGCGCCTGGACGGTGAAGTACGGCAGGAACCGCCGTTGTGTCAGCAGCGAAAACTGGCTGTGGCTGGACATGCGCCCTCCATGGGTTGCGCGCAGCCTAGCAAATCGCGATGGCGCTGCCAGCCGGACTGCCCGACAGTGTTCCGCCCGTGGCATTGAAGGGGCAGGGTGGCGGGAGGATAGTGGCGCTCCCCACGTTGTCCGGCTGCATCTCCTTCATGAGTCCTCTGTTCTCGCCCCTTGCACTGGGGCCGTTGTCGTTGTCCAACCGCATTGTCATCGCGCCGATGTGCCAGTACTCCTCCGAGGAAGGCCGAGCGACGGACTGGCACGCGTTCCACTGGCCCAATCTCGCGCAGTCCGGCGCGGGCCTGGTGATCATCGAGGCGACGGCAGTGGAACCGCGCGGGCGCATCAGCTGGGCCGACCTCGGGTTGTGGGACGACACGACGGAAGCCGCGTTCGCCAAGGCGCTTGCGGCGACACGTCGGTATTCCAGAACACCGATCGGCGTCCAACTCGCGCATGCCGGGCGCAAGGCCTCCACCCACCGTCCCTGGGACGATCATGGCGCGCAGGTCGCCCCGGACGCGGCGCATGGCTGGCCAACGGTGTCGGCCTCATCACTGCCCTACAGCGAAGGCCAGCATCCGCCGCTCGCCCTCGACCAGGCCGGCATCGATGCCGTCATTGCCGCATTCGTCGACAGTGCGCGCCGCGCCGTTCGATTGGGTCTTGACCTGGTCGAGATCCATGCCGCGCATGGTTACCTGCTGCACCAGTTCCTGTCGCCGCTGAGCAACCAGCGCGACGATGCCTACGGTGGCTCGCTGGAAAACCGCATGCGGCTGGTGCTGCAGGTGTTCGACGCGATCAAGGCGGTCGTGCCCGATGAGATGGCGGTCGGCATCCGTATCTCCGCCACCGACTGGGTGGAGGGCGGCTGGGACCTCGCGCAGAGCATCGCGCTGGCGAAGGCGCTCGATGCGCGCGGCTGCCACTTCATCGACGTGTCCAGTGGTGGCCTGCATCCCGCGCAGAAGATCGCGCTGGCACCGGGTTACCAGGTGCCATTCGCACAGGCCATCAAGCAGGAGGTGGCGATGCCGGTGATCGCCGTGGGCCTGATCACCGAACCGCAGCAGGCCAACGACATCCTGCAACAGGCGCAGGCCGATGCGATCGCCATCGCGCGCGGCATCCTCTACGACCCGCGCTGGCCGTGGCATGCCGCGGCCGCACTGGGCGCGCAGATCGACATCGCGCCGCAGTACCTGCGCAGCGCGCCGCGCGAACACGCGGCGAGCTTCAGGCAGGCGCCGTAACCGGTCAGGCGTCCGCGCGCTCGCGGGCGATCGCGCGCCAACCGATGTCGGTGCGGTGGAACGCGTTCGTCCAGCGCACCTTGTCCACGCCGGCATAGGCGTGACGCTGCGCATCCGATACCGATTCGCCCAGCGCGGCCACGCACAGCACGCGCCCGCCCGCGCTGACCACGCGGCCTTCCGCATCCAGCGCCGTGCCGGCATGGAAGACCTTGGCGGCCGCGGGGACTTCATCCAGCCCCGCGATCACGTCGCCAGTGATCGGCGTTTCCGGATACGGTGCCGCGGCCATCACCACGCCGAGCGAGGGGCGCGGATCCCAGCGCGCGTCGGTCACGTCGAGGCGACCGTCGATGGCGGCCTCGACCAGGTCCACCAGGTCGGACTGCAGGCGCAGCATCACCGGCTGCGTCTCCGGATCGCCGAAGCGCACGTTGAATTCGATGACCTTCGGCGCACCGTCGGCATCGATCATCAGGCCGGCGTAGAGGAAGCCGGTGAACGGCACGCCGTCGGCGATCATGCCCTGCACGGTCGGATTCACGACTTCGCGCATGACGCGCGCATGCACCTCCGGCGTCACCACCGGTGCGGGCGAATAGGCGCCCATGCCGCCGGTGTTCGGGCCGGTGTCGCCGTCACCGACGCGCTTGTGGTCCTGGCTGGTCGCCATCGGCAGCGCGGTGATGCCGTCGACCATCGAAATGAAGCTGGCTTCCTCGCCCTCGAGGAATTCCTCGATCACCACGCGCGCACCGGCATCGCCGAACGCATTGCCCGACAGCATGTCGCGCACGGCGTCTTCCGCTTCCTGCAGCGTCATCGCCACGATCACGCCCTTGCCTGCGGCCAGGCCATCGGCCTTGACGACGATGGGCGCACCCTTCTCACGGAGGTAGGCCAATGCGGCGTCGACCTCGGTGTGCACGGCGTAATACGCGGTCGGGATGCCGTGGCGCGCAAGGAAATCCTTGGCGAACGCCTTGCTGCCTTCCAGCTGCGCGGCGGCGGCGGTGGGCCCGAAGATGCGCCGCCCCGCCAGGCGGAAACGGTCCACGACGCCCGCCACCAGCGGCACCTCGGGGCCAACGACCGTCAGGCCGATGCCTTCGGACTGCACCAGCGCCAACAAGCCGTCGATGTCGGTGACCTTGATCGCCACGTTGCGGCAGTTCGCTTCCGTCGCCGTGCCGGCATTGCCCGGCGCCACGATGACTTCGTCCACGCGCGGCGATTGCGCCAGCTTCCACGCCAGCGCGTGCTCACGACCGCCGGAACCGATGACCAGGACTTTCAAGGCGCATTCCTCATGGCTGGGCCGGCGCGTCGGCCGGAGGGTTCAAGCACTCGCGTGCCGGGAGTTCGACCTCGAAGAACAGGGCGTCGTTGCGGTCCATGAAGCGGCGGACCAGGATGGCGTCGCTGTCGATCAGCGGCATGATGGCCGGCGAGGCGCACAGCTCGCGCAGTGCATGTTGCTCGCTTTCCTTCAGCGCATCGAAGCCGGGTGCTTCGCGCGTCTTCGCAGCGTCGCCAACGGGGCTGCGGACCCGCAGCACCAGGCGGTTGCCGTCGACATCAACGGCTTCGGTCACCAGATCTTCGAAGTACGGGGCCGGCAGCGTGGCGGCGATCTTCGTCTTCGCTTCCCGCAGTTGCGCCTCCGTATCGACGCAACCACCGAGCGACAGCAGGGCGGTCGCTGCCAGGAGCGAGGCGGCGAGCGAGTGGAGAGTCTTCATGGTCGTGTCGATGCTCCCGTGTTGTTCAACGAATGAAGAAGGCGGCATGACGACACGCGATCGCCATGGGGAAGGCGACCGCGCAAGGCCATCAATGACGGAAATGACGTACGCCGGTGAACACCATGGCGATGCCGTGTTCGTCGGCCGCGGCGATCACTTCGCTGTCCCGCATCGAGCCGCCGGGCTGGATCACCGCCTTGATGCCGGCCGCGGCCGCCGCATCGATGCCGTCGCGGAACGGGAAGAACGCGTCGCTGGCCATCACCGATCCCTCGACCACCAGGTTCGCATCCGCGGCCTTGATGCCGGCGATGCGCGCCGAGTAGACGCGGCTCATCTGGCCGGCGCCGACGCCGATGGTGCGATGGTCCTTCGCGTAGACGATGGCGTTGGACTTGACGAACTTGGCTACCTTCCAGGCGAACAGCAGGTCGGTGAACTGCGCCTCGGTCGGTGCGAGCTTCGTGACCACCTTCAGTTCGTCGCGGGTGACCACGCGGTCGTCGGCGGTCTGCATCAGCAGGCCCGATCCGATGCGCTTGGTGTCGATGAATCCGCGCGATGCCGGTGCCAGCGGGATGCGCAGTACGCGCACGTTGGCTTTTTTCGTCGCGTAGTCGAGCGCGCCCGGCTCGTAATCCGGTGCGATCAGCACTTCGACGAACTGGCGGTCGAGGATGACCTTGGCCGTCGCCGCATCCAGTGTGCGGTTGAACGCGATGATGCCGCCGAACGCGCTGGTGGGATCGGTGGCGTAGGCCAACTCGTAGGCATCGCCGCAGGCCACGCCGACCGCCACGCCGCACGGATTGGCATGCTTGACGATCACGCAGGCCGGCGCGTCGAACTGACGCACGCATTCCCACGCGGCGTCACTGTCGGCGATGTTGTTGTAGCTCAGTTCCTTGCCCTGCAGCTGCTCGAACGTGGCCAGCGAGCCGGGCGCGGGATACAGGTCGCGGTAGAACGCGGCCTGCTGGTGCGGGTTCTCGCCGTAGCGCAGGTCCATGACCTTGATGAAACTGCCGTTCGCCTGCGCGGCGAACGTACTGCGCACCGGCACGTCGGACGAGGCGTCGGTGACGGCGGACAGGTAGTTGCTGATCGCGGCGTCGTATTGCGCCACGCGATTGAACGCGGCAACCGACAATGCGAAGCGCGTCTTCGCAGACAGCGCGCCATCGTTCGCGTCCAGCTCGGCGACCAGCCCGGCGTACTGCGACGGATCGGTCGCGACCGCGACGCGGGCGAAGTTCTTCGCCGCCGAGCGCAGCATCGCAGGGCCGCCGATATCGATGTTTTCCACGGCATCGGCCAGCGTGCAGTCCGCCTTCGCGGTCACGGACTCGAAGGGGTACAGGTTGAGCACCAGCAGGTCGATCGCGCCGATGCCGTGCTCGGCCATCACGGCGTCATCGGTGCCGGCACGGCCCAGCAGGCCGCCGTGTACCGTCGGATGCAGCGTCTTGACGCGACCGTCCATCATTTCCGGGAAGCCGGTGACGTCGGCGACATCGCGTACGGCCAGGCCGGCGTCACGCAATGTCCTTGCGGTGCCGCCGGTGGACAGCAGTTCGACATCGCGGGCGACCAGGGCACGGGCGAGGTCGAGCAGGCCGGTCTTGTCGGAAACGGACAGCAGCGCCCGGCGAACGGGCTGGAGATCGAGGGTCATGGGAGCGGTGGTGCGGAACGGGGCGCGAATTATAACGCGCTGCACCAACGCATCCGGGGCGGTCAGGCCAGCCCGTAATCCTTCAACTTCTTGCGCAGCGTGGCGCGATGGATGCCGAGCATGGCGGCGGCGCGGCTCTGGTTGCCTTCGCAGTGGTTCAGGACTTCCACGAACAGCGGGATTTCCATTTCGCGCAGTACGATCTCGTAGACATCATCCGCATCACATCCATCCAGGTCACGCAGGTAGCGACGCACGGAATGCGCTACATGCTCGCGCAATGGCGGGCGCGACGCGGTGCGTGGCGTGTCCTGGCGTGTGGAGGCAGCGTTCAATCGGATCCCCTGGGGCGCTACGGATGCAGATGCCCGCCACGTGCGTGTGGGTATTCGGCGGGGGGACGAGTCTAGCGCCTGATCGCGGTGTGCGCATCCGCTTTTTGATGAATCCGGAGGGCTTAACGAAAGTCGAAGGAAAAGGCGACGACGCTGGCGCTGGGTTCGCGGATGCGCACGGCCATCTGCGCGCTCTGGCCCGGTCCGATGGTCGTGAGCGCTTCGTCTTCAGGCAGGTAGTCGCCGGGCTGTAGCGCACGCGTGCCCAGCGTACGGCCATCGGCATCCTTTAATGTCAGCAGGATCACCGGCCATCCCTGTGCCCAGCGTGCCTCGTTCCGGAACGTCGCCTGCGCCTGCAGTGCGCCTGGCGTGTCGGGGACGGGGCGGACGTCGCGGCTCAGCATGGCGAAGGCAGTGGGCTCCCGCCAGACCGGCACGTCGCAACGGAACAGGCCGCACAAGGACACGACCAGGGGTCGCCAGCTTGCCTGGGTCGCTAATCGTGCGCGATCGGCGATCACGACCTGCAGGCCAAGCAGCAACAACAGCGCGATGACGATCGCCCATTGTCCGCGTGCGCCGCGGGCATGCACCGATGTGGTGCGGTTTCGGCGCAGGAAGCGGGGGCCTGCTGCCTTGCGTGCGGCGAGTGGCGCCGCAGCGGCCACTGCGATGTTGTCGATCGCGACGGGTTCGGGTGGCGACAGGTCGATCGGTGCAGCGGCGTCGTTGCCAGCCGCCTCGTCGGCGTTCGCGGCCACGTCGCAGTGCGGCGCAGACGCGTCGGCCTGCTCGTCCGCGGTTGCTGCTTCTGTCGGTGCGCCGAATGACGTCGGTGTCGTCTCCGGTTCGATGGCGTGCGACGCGCTCGCCTTCCTGTCCACGGTTGATGGCGCTGCATTGAGCAGCGTCGCCAGGCTGGGTGCAGATGCCGTGGCCGCGTCGCCTGCCGTCACCAGTGGTTTGCCGCAGCGCTGGCAATCCGTCGGCGATGCGCCGGTGCGCGGATCACCGGCGACGAGGAACTGGCAGTGCGGACAGGTGGTGAACATGATGGCTATTCAACCATGCTCGCCCGCAGGCGTGTTGTGACCGGGGGTAGGCTGCCCCGCACTCAGCGACGGATGCCGTCGATGCGCATCCAGTCGCCGTCCTGCGTGGCGACCAGCGCATCGAACCAGGCCGAGTAACGCGCGAGCAGGTCGTCTTCCTGTCCCTTGAGGATGCCGGACAGCGCGATGCGACCACCCGGGGCTACGCGCGCAGCAAGGACATCGGCCAAGGCGTCAAGGGCCGACGCCAGGATGTTGGCCACCACCACCGGATACGTGGTCACCGGTTCGTCCGCAGGCAAATGGACGCTGAAACGATCGCCGACGTCGTTGCGCTGTGCGTTGTCGGCGCTGGCAAGCAAGGCCTGTGGATCGTTGTCGACGCCGATCGCCTGTGCGGCTCCCAGCTTCAAGGCCGCCAGCGCCAGGATGCCGGAGCCGCAACCGAAATCGAGTACGCGTTGATCCCGCAGTAGACCGTCGCTGGCCAGCGTATCCAGCCAGCGCAGGCAGAGCGCGGTAGTGGGGTGCGTGCCGGAGCCGAATGCCAGGCCAGGGTCGAGCCGCACGATCGCGGCGTCATCGCCGGCGTCGTCGGGAACCTCGTGGTTCCACGGCACGATGAAGGTGCGCGCACCGAACCGCATCGGTTTGAACTGGTCGAGCCATGCGCGTTCCCAGTCTTCGTCCTCGACCTTGCGGAACCCGACCTGCGTCCAGTCCAGGCCGGGATCGAACGCCTCCAGGGCGGCCAGCACGATCAATGCGTCGGTCTCCGCTTCGAACAGCGCGGTCAGCACCAGCGCCTTCCACAAGGGCGTCTCGCCGACGCCCGGCTCCAGAATGGCGTGTTCGTTGCGGGTATCCGCGTCCGCATCCAGCAGGGTCACCGAGAGTGCGCCCACATCGTCCAGTGCGTTCTCGTAGCGCGGCTGCTCGGCTTCGGTGCAGCGAAGGGAGAGTTCCAGATAAGGCATGACGACGTCGGCGAGCTGAACGGGCCGGGATTGTCTCACGCGCCTCATGGACCCGGACCGCGGGTGGGCGACGAAAGGGCGTGACCGGGGTCGTAAACGCGCATGCATCGCGTTGAATCGCGCGGGACGCACCGGGATAATGGGCATGTGCCCCGGAAACTGCTACTGCCGATGATGCTGGTGGGCCTGCTGGGTGCGCTCGCGTGGATTCCGCTGCGCCAGGCGGGACAGGTATCGCTGATGGCTTCGCCGGCTGTCGTTGCCGACCCGCAGGACGCGTCTCTCGTTCCCTTATCCAGCGCGCCAGCCGTAATGCGCCCGATGGTGGCGCGCGCAGTGCCGGCGTTGACCTCGCTGCGCCGCGGCTTCGAAGACAGCACGGACCTGTTCGCGTATTCCCGCGAATTGATGACGCTGGCGGCTGCCGGCGATGCCGATGCCATGTGGCTGCTCAGCCTGGTGCAGGACTATTGCGCGGGCTATTCGGCGGATCCGGCCGGCTACGCGCAGGACACGCGCGCGATCACGCGGCTCGGATTGTCCAACGGGAACGCCATGCTGTCGGCGCGCCAGCGCGTGCAGCAGCGTTGCGCACGTTTCATGCCGCAGGATGGTTTTTCACTGCCGACCATCGTCACCCAGCGCCAGCAGGCGGCACGTGCGGGCAGCCTGGCGGCGGAAGCATCGCTGCTGGCGATGGAGCGGCCCTTGCAGGATGGCGACGACTACCGGCGCGATCTTGTGCAGCGGGTGCTCGACTCCGGAGACCCGTTCGCTTATCTCGCGATCGCCCCGGCCATGGGCACGATCGGCAGCGGACGGCGCGACACGTTGGGCGATGTGTCCGGCAGTGAGCTGAGCGAGATCGCCTGGCGTATCGCGTCGTGCCAACTGGGCATGGATTGCAGCCCGAACGGTTCGATGATGACCAATTACTGCGTGAACGGCGGCATCTGCTCGCAGGACGAATCGCAGGATTTCACCACCTTTGCACGGGACGCCGGTGTCCCGCGCCAGGGTGCGGACAATGTGGACGACATGGTGGGCAGCTTGCTGGCCCGCCCGGGAGTGGACGGATGAAGTACAAGCGCACGCGGCCGGGAGCGAATCTCCTGGTCTGGGGTCTGGTGGTGGTGGCATATGCCGCGGCTGCCGCGACGATCATCATCGATACGCGCGATCCGGCGTTCCGGGATCTCGCACGGGTGGGTCACATGACCATCCACGCGCCCGACGACGTACGTCGTCTTGGCGCCACGCAGATCGCCGCGCTGTACCGCGCGCGCAGCGGTACGCCGTTCTCGACGCTCGCGCCGGGCAGCACGATCCGCGTGGTCTGGGCGGACGGCTCGTCCGAAATGGTCAAGGTCACCGATCCGTCCTCGCCCCTGGGCGCGGCGCCGGTGCCGGGGACGCAGCAGGCCGTCGAGCCCTGAGCGCGTCAGCGCCGACAGTTGGTCGGCGCAGGCGTCACGAACAAGGAGGGCCGGGATGTCAGCATCCCGGCCCTTTGTTTTGCCTGCACCGCCACCTCAGACCAGCGAGATCGCCTTGTTCTTGCGTTCGGCCAGGCGCTTTTCCAGATAGTGGATGTTCTGGCCGCCTGCCTGGAAGCCCTGGTCGCGCATGATGCGCTGCTGCAGCGGGATGTTGGTCTTGATGCCGTCGATGACCATCTCGCTCAGCGCCACGCGCATGCGGGCGATGGCGGTTTCGCGGTCGGGGCCATGCACGATGAGCTTGGCGATCATCGAGTCGTAGTTCGGTGGCACGCGATAGCCTTCGTAGATGTGCGTGTCCACGCGCACGCCAGGGCCGCCCGGCGGATGGAAGTGCTGGATCAGGCCCGGATGCGGCATGAAGGTGTCCGGGTCTTCCGCGTTGATGCGGCATTCGATGGCATGGCCGCGCAGCACGATGTCGGACTGCCTGATGGTCAGCTTCTGGCCTGCGGCGATGCGCAGTTGTTCGCAGACCAGGTCGATGCCGGTGATGCGCTCGGTCACCGGATGCTCCACCTGGATGCGGGTGTTCATCTCGATGAAATAGAAGCGGCCGTCTTCGAACAGGAATTCGAAGGTGCCCGCGCCGCGGTAGCCGATGCGGATGCAGGCTTCCACGCAGACCTTGCCGATCTCGTTGCGCAGTTCGTCGGTGATGCCGGGTGCCGGCGCTTCCTCGACGACCTTCTGGTGGCGACGCTGCATCGAGCAGTCGCGCTCGCCGAGGTGGATCGCGCCGCCCTGGCCGTCGGCGAGTACCTGGATCTCCACGTGGCGTGGGTTTTCCAGGAACTTCTCCATGTAGACCTCGCCGTTGCCGAACGCGGCCTTGGCTTCCGACTTGGTCATCTCGATGGCGGCCTTCAGTGCGCCCTCGACATGCACCACGCGCATGCCGCGACCGCCGCCGCCGCCTGCGGCCTTGATGATCACGGGGTAACCGATCTCGCGCGCGATCTTGGTGTTGGCGACGATGTCGTCACCCAGCGGACCGCCGCTGCCGGGCACGCACGGCACGCCGGCGGCCTGCATGGCGCGGATCGCTTCCACCTTGTCGCCCATCATGCGGATGGTGTCCGCCTTGGGGCCGATGAAGATGAAGCCGGACTGCTCCACGCGCTCGGCGAAGTCCGCGTTCTCCGACAGGAAGCCGTAGCCGGGATGGATGGCCTGCGCGTCGGTCACCTCGGCTGCAGCGATGATCGCCGGGACGTTGAGGTAGCTATCCTTGGACGCGGCCGGGCCGATGCAGACCGACTCGTCGGCCATGGCCACGTGCTTGAGGTTGCGGTCGACGGTGGAATGCACCGCGACCGTGCGGATGCCGAGGGTGTGGCAGGCGCGCAGGATGCGCAGCGCGATCTCACCACGGTTGGCGATGACGACTTTGTCCAGCATGGTGCGGACCTCAGCCGATCACGAACAGCGGCTGGTCGAATTCGATCGGCTGGCCGCTCTCGGCCAGGATCGACAGCACGGTGCCGGACACGTCGGCTTCGATGGGGTTGAACATCTTCATGGCTTCGATGATCGCCAGCGTCTCGCCGGCCTTCACCGACTGGCCCACGCTGACGAACGCCGGCTTGTCCGGCGACGGCGACGCGTAGAACGTGCCGACCATCGGCGCGCGCACCACATGGCCGTCGGGCAGGGTAGTGCCGGCCTTGGCGGTGCCGCCGGTGGAGGCCTCGGTGGGCGAACTCATCGGCATCGGTGCCGCCGCGCGCGGTTCAGCGTAGACGACCGGCGCCGGTGCAGGCACGGCATAGCCGCCCTTCGGGGTGCGCGCCAGGCGCACGGATTCTTCGCCTTCCTTGATCTCGATTTCGGCCAGGTTCGACTCTTCGAGCAGGTCGATCAGTTTCTTGATTTTGCGGAGATCCATGGGAGCCTCGTGGTTGAACGCTGTTCCTCGCGGGGAACAAAAAGGAAAGTCAGGCCGGCAGCCGCCGCAGGGCGGCGTCCAGCGCATAGCGGTAGCTGTCGGCGCCGAAGCCGCAGACCACGCCGACCGCCTTGTCGCTGAGGTAGCTGGTATGGCGGAACGGCTCGCGGCTGTGCGGGTTGGACAGGTGGATTTCGATGAAGGGCAGGGCCACTGCCGCCAGCGCGTCGCGGATCGCGACGGAGGTGTGGGTGAAGGCGGCCGGATTGATCAGGATGAAGGCGGTGCCGTCGGTGCGGGCGGCCTGGATACGGTCCACCAGCGCGTGCTCGGCATTGGACTGACAGGTGCTCAGCTCATGGCCGGCTTCCTGCGCCTGCGCCACCAATGCCAGGTCGATGTCTGCCAGCGTCGCATGGCCATAGACCTCCGGCTCGCGCGTGCCGAGCAGGTTGAGGTTGGGGCCATGCAGGACCAGCAGCTTCGCCATTCGGCTCTCCAGCGGAAGGGCGGCAGTCTGCTTGAAGCTGCCGATGCTGTCCAGTTAGCCGAAGTTAGGCTTGTTTCAAGCAATTGTTTGATTTTCTTGTCAGGGCACGCCAGATCATGGGCTTACGACAGGCATCGGCGTGACAGATGAAGGCGTCGGTCGGGCCGCCTCGCGCGCGTTGGCGACAGATTCGACGACGTTCTCGCGTCCGGAGCCTATTTCACCCAGCCGCTGATCTCCCCATGCTGGAACGGCCCGACTTTCTGCCGCTCGACGTGGCCGTCGGCCCCGATCAATACGGTGTAGGGCAATACGCCCTTGGCGTTGCCCAGCCACACGCTGGCATCGGCGGGCCCCGGCGTGTCCAGCACGATCGGATAGCGCACCGGGATCTTCGCGATGAAGTCGCGTACGCCATCCGGCGTGTCCAGTGCGAGTCCGATCACCTGCACGCCCTCCGCGCCCTGCGACGCGGCGAAACGATCGAG
This sequence comes from Pseudoxanthomonas mexicana, assembly GCF_001556105.1. Classification (GTDB taxonomy): domain Bacteria; phylum Pseudomonadota; class Gammaproteobacteria; order Xanthomonadales; family Xanthomonadaceae; genus Pseudoxanthomonas_A; species Pseudoxanthomonas_A mexicana_A. The sequence goes on from NZ_LSIF01000028.1 coordinate 81,489, forward strand.
TTCCGGCATCTCCTCGATGCAGGGACCGCACCAGCTCGCCCACACGTTGATCAGCAACCGTTTGCCTGCGTAGCGCGTGCGCAGGTCGACGACGGCGCCATCCAGTCCGGGAAGCGCGATCGCCGGCATCGGGTCGCCGATGCCGGCAGGCGTAACACCGGCGGGCGGTGCGGGTGCGGTCGCATTCGTGGCTGCATGCAGGGCGCGTTCGCCCATCTGCGTGCGCCAGAAGGGATTGCCGTTGAACCAGGCGCTGGCGGCCAGGCCCAAGCCGCCGGCCAGGATCGCGACGGCGACGATGCGCGGCGTGGTGACCTTCATCGTGCCGCCCGCTCGAGGGCCTGGCGCATCGTGTCGAGGGTCAGCACGGTCGGCAGCACCTCGCCTTCGCCGCCACCGCGCGGATACATCACATACAACGGTACGCCCACGGCGTTGTGCTGCTCGAGGAAGGCGGTGATGGCCGGATCGACGTTGGTCCAGTCGCCGGTCATCATCACCGCCTCGTGTGTGGCGAGCAGGTCGCGGAACGCGGCGGTATTGAGCACGGCCTTTTCATTGGCCTTGCAGGTAACGCACCAATCGGCGGTCATGTCGACGAAAACGATGCGGCCCTCGGCACGCAACGCCGCGAGGCGTTGCGCGGAGTACGCCACGTGGCCCTCCGCCGTCGGTGCGGCGACGGACGCCACCGGCAAGCGGTGCACCATCAGCAAGGGGACCAGTGCTGCAGCGGCAAGCGCCAGCGCCAGTACGCGCGGCAGCGGCGACGCGGCAAAGCGCACGCGCTGGAACCACCACAGCCCCAGCGCCAACAGCACCAGGCCGACCAGGGCCAGGCCGACCGCGTCGATGCCGCGCTGTTTGCCGAGCACCCACAGCAGCCACACGGCGGTCAGGTACATCGGGAAGGCGAGCACCTGTTTCAGCGTCTCCATCCAGGCGCCGGGACGCGGCAGGCGGTTCGCCAGCGCGGGTACGAACCCGATCAGCAGGAACGGCAGCGCCAGTCCCAGGCCGAGCACCGCGAACACCAGCAGCGCCAGCGGGGTGGGCGCGGTGAAGGCGTACGCGAGCGCCACGCCCATGAAGGGTGCCGTGCACGGACTGGCCACCACCACCGCCAGCACGCCGGTGAAGAAATCGCCCGCCGGACCGCGCCGCGAGGCCAGGCCATGCCCGGCACCGGCCAGGCGGTGGCCGACCGCGAACACGCCCGACAGGCTCAGGCCCACGGCGAACATCACATAGGCCAACAGGCCGACCAGCCAAGGCTGCTGCAACTGGAAGCCCCAGCCCAGTGCCTGGCCGGCCGCGCGCAACGCGATGGCCAGCGCGCCGACGGCGACGAAGCTGACCAGCACGCCGGCGGTGTACCAGAGCGCACGGCGGCGGGCGTTCCCCTCGCTCTGTCCGCTTTCGGCGAGCGACAGCGCCTTCAGCGACAGGATCGGCAGCACGCAGGGCATCAGGTTGAGGATCAGTCCGCCCGCCAGCGCCAGAGCAAGCGCGACGAGCAGCGATGTCGAATCTTGCTGGTTGCGTGCCAGCACGTCTTCGGGAGGACGCGTTCGCTCGACCTCGACGGGTGTCGCTGCCTCGGTGACGGGCATGGCGGCAGCGATATCCGCATCGGCCGGCGCTTCGGGCACGTTCGCGCCCGGCAGCGGCATCAGCAGCGGGACGGGCGGTGCCGTCGGCGTATCCGTCGGCGTCGCCTTGCCCGCCGGAATCGAGAGTGCCACGCGCCGCGTCATCGGCGGATAGCAGATGCCGTCGGTCTGGCAGCCCTGGAAGGTCACGCGCAACGTCGCTTTCGTCGCGTCGCCATGCTCGCGCCGCAGCGGCACAGGGACCTCGGCCTGGTCGAAGTAGACCGTGACGTCGCCGAAATGCGCGTCTCGGTGCGCCTTGCCCGTCGGCCAGCGCGGTGCCTGCAGGGTGATGCCCTGCGCGCCTTCCAGCGCCATCGAGGTGCGGTCGCGGTAGAGGTAATAGCCGCGCGCCGGGGTGAAGCGCAGCAGCAACTCGTTGCCGTTGAAGGCGATCGCCTCGAACGCGAACGCCTGTTCCGCCGGCAGTGGCCGCGCGTCCATGCCTGCCTGCGGTTTCTGGTCGAGCAGGCCGCCGGTGAGTGCGCCGGATCCCAGTGGTACGAAGGTGCCGCCGTCCTCCGCAGGCGGCAACGCCACCTTTAGCGTGCGCGTCTGCGGCGGGTAGCAGATGCCCGCATCGGCGCAGCCCTGGTACTTGATCTTCAGCGTCACGCTGTCGGTCGATGCCGTCGGCTGGCCGGGCAAGGTGGCGAGCAGTTCGCCGCGGTAGGTCTCGACATCGCCGAAGAATTCGTCGCGGTACGCCTTGCCCTTGGGCAGTTGCAGTGGCTGCGCGACGAAACCGGCATCGGCTTCCACGCCGGTGCGGTGGCGATACAGGTAGTAGCCGTCGGTGATCTTCCAGCGGATCTCGATGTGGTCCCGCGCCGGCGCGGTCGCCGTCAGCACGAAGGCCTCGTCCACCGGCAGCAGGTCGTCCTGGGTAATCGCCGCGGACGCGGTCGGCGCGATCAGCGAGGCGAAGGGCAGCAGCAGGCAGGTGAACAGGGTGCGGATCAGCGTCATCGGGTCACTCGGAGGCACGGGCGTCGGCCCGGGTTTCGGCGGCCACCCAGTCCAGGTAGGCGGGCAAGCCGGCGGCGGTTTCGACCGCCAGGATCTCCGGCAGTTCATACGGGTGGAGTTCGGCCAGCCGGGCGACCAGCGCCTCCCGCCGGTCGGCGGACGTCTTGGCCAGCAGCTGGACCTCGGTCGCCTGCTCCACCTGGCCCTGCCAGCGGTAGGTCGAGACCACGCCGGGCAGCAGGTTCACGCAGGCCGCCAACCGTTCGTCCACCAGCGCACGCGCCAGCCGCTGGGCGGTGTCGGCGTCCGGGCAGGTGGACAGGATCAGGAAGACGGGCATGGGCCGGCGATTATTGCAGACCCGCCCGACCGGCCCCCTGCGACAAAGATGCGGGCCCGCCCTTGAAAGCCGTCCGGCGCACCCAATATCCCCTGCATCCCGGCCTGGCCGGGTTTTTGTACCTGCGGCGTTGGCAGTCCCCTGAGGCGAGTGCTAACATCGCTGCCCCTTTCCCAGTCCAATCAATCACTTAAGAGGATTGACATGAGCAATATCAAGCCGCTGTACGACCGCCTGGTGGTCAAGCCGATCGAAGCCGAAGAAACCTCGCTCGGCGGCATCATCATTCCCGACGCCGCGAAGGAAAAGCCCACCAAGGGTGAAGTCGTCGCCGTCGGCGAAGGCAAGTTCATCGAGGCCACCGGTGCCGTCCGCGCCCCGAAGGTCAAGGTCGGCGACAAGGTGATCTACGGCCAGTACTCCGGTTCGGCGTACAAGTTCGAAGGCATCGAGTACAAGATCATCAAGGAAGACGACGTCCTCGCGATCCTCGCCTGATCGCGCGCGACGGCACCGCGCCGTCGCCCACGTCACCGAGTTCCTTTTGATGGCGGGCCCGCCCGCCGCACGAACCACTCTCAATATTCCTGGAGTTGCACATGGCAGCCAAAGATATCCGTTTCGGTGAAGACGCCCGTACGCGCATGGTGCGCGGCGTGAACATCCTCGCCAATGCCGTCAAGGCCACCCTCGGCCCGAAGGGCCGCAACGTCGTGCTCGAGAAGAGCTTCGGCGCCCCGACGATCACCAAGGACGGCGTCTCCGTCGCCAAGGAAATCGAACTGGCCGACAAGTTCGAGAACATGGGCGCGCAGATGGTGAAGGAAGTCGCGTCCAAGACCTCCGACAACGCCGGTGACGGCACCACCACCGCCACCGTGCTGGCGCAGGCGTTCATCCGCGAAGGCTCCAAGGCCGTCGCCGCGGGCATGAACCCGATGGACCTGAAGCGCGGCATCGACCAGGCCGTGAAGGCCGCCGTCGAAGAGCTGAAGAAGCTCTCCAAGCCGACCGCCGACGACAAGGCGATCGCCCAGGTCGGCACCATCTCGGCCAACTCCGACAGCAACATCGGCGACATCATCGCCGAGGCCATGAAGAAGGTCGGCAAGGAAGGCGTGATCACCGTTGAAGAAGGCTCGGGCCTGGAGAACGAACTCGACGTCGTCGAGGGCATGCAGTTCGACCGCGGCTACCTGTCGCCGTACTTCATCAACAACCAGCAGTCGCAGCAGGTCGAATTCGACGACCCCTTCATCCTGATCCACGACAAGAAGGTCTCCAACGTCCGCGAACTGCTGCCGGTGCTGGAAGGCGTCGCCAAGGCCGGCAAGCCGCTGCTGATCGTGGCCGAGGAAGTGGAAGGCGAAGCCCTCGCCACGCTGGTGGTCAACACCATCCGCGGCATCGTCAAGGTCGCCGCCGTCAAGGCGCCGGGCTTCGGTGACCGCCGCAAGGCCATCCTGGAAGACATCGCCACGCTGACCAACGGCACGGTGATCTCCGAGGAAGTCGGCCTGCAGCTCGAGAAGGCCACCATCAACGACCTGGGTCGTGCGAAGAAGGTCGTGATCTCGAAGGAGAACACCACCATCATCGACGGCGCCGGCGATGCCGAGCGCATCCAGTCGCGCATCAAGCAGATCAAGGCGCAGATCGAAGAGACCTCGTCGGACTACGACCGCGAGAAGCTGCAGGAACGCGTGGCCAAGCTGGCCGGCGGCGTGGCCGTGATCAAGGTCGGTGCCTCGACCGAAATCGAAATGAAGGAAAAGAAGGCCCGCGTCGAAGACGCCCTGCACGCCACGCGTGCGGCGGTGGAAGAAGGCGTGGTCCCGGGCGGTGGCGTGGCGCTGATCCGTGCGCTGCAGACCATCGGCAACCTGAAGGGCATCAACGAAGACCAGAACCACGGCATCCAGATCGCCCTGCGCGCGATGGAAGCCCCGCTGCGCGAAATCGTGACCAACGCCGGTGAAGAGCCGTCGGTGATCGTCAACCGCGTCAAGGACGGTTCGGGCAACTTCGGCTACAACGCCGCCAACGGCGAGTTCGGCGACATGATCGAATTCGGCATCCTGGACCCGACCAAGGTCACGCGTTCCGCGCTGCAGAACGCCGCCTCGATCGCGGGCCTGATGATCACCACCGAAGCGATGGTGGCCGAGGCGCCGAAGAAGGACGAGCCGGCGATGCCGGCCGGCGGTGGCATGGGCGGCATGGGCGGCATGGACTTCTGAGTCCCGCTTCTCCGCCATACCGCTACACAAAAAAAGCCCCGCAGCGATGCGGGGCTTTTTCTTGCCTTGTGGTTGGGGCGGTGTATCGCTAGCCTGCGCGCCATGCACACCTCCCTCATCATCGTCGACGACTTCCTCGGCCAGCAGGACGCGTGGTCGCTGCGCGATGCCGCGCTCAAGCTGGCCTACCCAGATCTGAAGGGGCCGTTCCCCGGGCGCAATTCGCTGGAGCGGATCGAGATGGAAGGGCTGTCCGAGATCGCGTCGCACCTCACCGGCGAACGCCTGAAGCCGATCAACCCGCTGCAGTCGCATGGCAAGTTCCGCATCACCCTTGCCTCGGATGTCGGTAGCGCGAAGGTCCACATCGACCAGGCGTACTGGTCGGGCATCCTCTACCTCAGCCGTCCCGAGGATTGCCGCGGCGGTACCGAGTTCTTTCGCCATCGCCCTTCGAACCGCGACCGCGCACCGATCAACGATGCGGAACTGGCGGAGATGGGGTTCTCCTCGCATGCGCAGATGCACCAGGAGATCATCGAGAAGCACAGCAACGACGACAGCATGTGGGAGCCCGCCATGCAGGTGCCGATGCGCTTCAATCGGCTGGTCCTGTTGCGTCCGTGGCTGTGGCACACCGCGGGGCCTGCGTTCGGCAGCACGATGGAGGATGGGCGGCTGGTTTACCTGATGTTCTTCACCGCAGCCTGAGCGGGCGATCGTCCGTTGCCGATGAAACATTCGACAAGCATCACGATGCATGGCCCAATGCCGATGTGAACACCGTTTGCGCCCGCTATTGGTTTTGGTACGAAGGCTTTCCGATGCCAGCGGCGGACGCGAGGTTGCATTCATTCTAGGCAAGACCCCAGAAGAATCCCTTGAAGCCGCCAGCGAAACTGGCGGCTTTTTTGTTGACCCGGAGAACCCCGATGGCCCCCCATACCGACGACCTGCGCATCCGCAAACTCGATGAGCTGGTGACGCCTGCCGCCGTGATCGGCGAACTGCCCTGCGACGACGTGGTCTCGCAGACCGTGTCCGATGCGCGCGGCGCGCTGCACGACATCCTGCACGGCCGCGACGACCGCCTCGTCGTCGTGATCGGGCCGTGCTCGATCCACGATCCTGCATCGGCGATGGATTACGCCCGCCGGTTGAAGCCGCTGCGCGACGCGCTGGCCGATGATCTCGAAGTCGTGATGCGCGTGTACTTCGAGAAGCCGCGTACCACGGTCGGCTGGAAAGGCCTGATCAACGATCCGGCCCTGGATGGCAGCTTCGACATCAACCGTGGCCTGCGCCTGGCGCGCGGGCTGCTGCGCGACATCAACGCGCTCGGCCTGCCGGCAGGCTGCGAGTACCTCGATACCATCTCGCCGCAGTACATCAGCGACCTGGTGGCGTGGGGCGCGATCGGCGCGCGTACCACCGAGAGCCAGGTGCACCGCGAAATGGCCAGCGGCCTGTCGTGCCCGGTCGGCTTCAAGAACGGCACCGACGGCAACGTCAAGATCGCAGTGGACGCGGTCGGCGCGGCCTCGCATCCGCATCATTTCCTGGCGGTGACGAAGGAAGGCCGTTCGGCCATCGCGGCGACGGCGGGCAATCCCGATTGCCACGTGATCCTGCGCGGCGGCAAGGCGCCCAACTACGATGCCGCGAGCATCGACGCCGCCAGCCAGGTGCTGGTGAAGTCGGGACTGTCGGCGCGCCTGATGGTCGATGCCAGCCACGCCAATAGCGGCAAGAACCCGGACAACCAGCCGGCCGTGATCGACGACATCGCCGCGCAGCTGGAGGCGGGCGAGCGCCGCATCGTCGGCGTGATGGTGGAAAGCCATCTGATTGGCGGGCGGCAGGATCTGGTCGATGGTCAGCCGCTGACGTACGGGCAGAGCATCACCGACGGATGTCTCGGATGGGAGGCGTCGGTGCAGGTGCTGGAGCGTCTTGCCGTGGCGGTACGCACGCGCCGCCAGCGTGGCGACGCGGCGGTGCAGGCGGCCTGAGCGGGAAGTGACTTCCGGCAGGTCGAAGAGGTGACGGCTGGCAACTGACCCGGCTCGGGACGACGGACGACACTGGCCGCACACCTGTCACCGGAGTCCGCCATGTTCCGTCCCAAACACTACGCGTTGTCGCTCGCCCTTGTGCTGGCCTGTTTCGGCGCCTTCCATGCGCAGGCCGCCGATCTCACCGTCACCCTGCACGATGTGCGTGCCCAGTCCGGCGTGCTGAAGCTCGCAGTCGTCGATTCGCAGGCCGCTTGGGACGGACAGGCGAAGCCCATACAGGCCGATGGCGCTCCGCCGCAGGGCAACGTGGCGACGTTCGTGTTCAAGGGTCTGGAGCCGGGTGCCTACGCCGTGCTGGTGACCCATGACGAGAACGGCAACGGCACGCTCGACAGCAACATGATCGGCATGCCGATCGAGGCCTACGGCTTCAGCAACAATCCCAACGTGATGCGCAAGCCGACCTGGGACGAAGCCCGTTTCGACGTCGGCGCGCAGGATGCCGCCATCGACATCACCCTGCGTTGAGGAGCCAGGCCATGGACCGCCGCCGCTTCCTGCGCACCCTGTTGTCCGGCGCCACCGCGCTTGCCGTCGCGCCGGCTCTGCTGCGCAGCGAGTACGCATTCGCCGGGGATCCCGGCAAGTTTGCGGCGGGCCTGCGCGAGCAGCCGTGGCTCGCCGGCTGGAGATCCGTGCAGTCTGAAACGCTGGGGCCGGCGACTGTACAGCTCGAAGGCCGCTTGCCGTCGGGCTTCACCGGCACGCTGTACCGCAACGGGCCGGCATGGACGGAGCGTGCCGGTTTCCGCTACGAACACTGGTTCGACGGCGACGGCATGGTGCACGGCTGGCGCTTCAACGGCGACGGCACGCTGAGCCACCACGCGCGCATGGTCGCCACGCCCAAGTTCACCCGCGAGCAGAAGGCCGGGCGCTTCCTGTATCCGACGGCGGGCACGTCCATTCCCGACATGCAGCCGATCCGCAACAACGACGACGCGAACACGGCCAACACCTCGGTCACCATGATCAACGGCCGATTGTTCGCGCTCTCCGAGGCGGGCTCCGCGTTCGAACTGGATCCGGATGCGCTGACAACGCTTGGCCCCGTGACGTGGCGTCCCGACCTGGCCGCCATTCCGTTCTCCGCGCATCCGCTGGTGGATCGCGATGGCTCGTCATGGAATTTCGGCTCCATCTCGATGATGGGCGGCAACGGCCTGGTGGTGTGGCACATCGGTCGCGATGGCACGCTGGCGTCGGCCGACGTGCTGGAGACGCCGGTGCCGGGTTACCTGCACAGCTTCGCGATGACCGACCGGCATCTGGTCTTTGCACTGATTCCGTTCCGCTACATCGAAGGCAAGGGGGCGTTCTTCGAACGCCTGCGATTCCAGGCGGACCAGCCGCTGCGCGTGGCCGTGGTCGACAAGGCATCGCCGTCGAAGGCGCAGTGGTTCGAGGCCGACTTCGCCGCGATCTACCACTTCGGCGATGCATGCGAACGCGATGGCCGCATCACGGTGCGTGCCGTGCAGCACCTCGATCTGGAGGAGGCGCGTTCACCGATGAAGGCGGCGATGAATGGCGACGCGCACGGCGCGGCGCATGGTGGCAAGGGCCCGCTGCGTGAGCTGGTGCTGGATCTGCGCAGCGGCAAGGCGCACTGGGAAGACACGGGCATCGCCGGCATCGAGTTCCCGGTATTCGATGCCCGCACGCCGTCGCGCGACGCGGCGCGCCTGTACGCACCGATCCATGCCGATGGCTCGACCGCACCCTACTTCAGCCGCATCGGCGCCTTCGACCTCAAGCGCGGTGGACGCCAGGTGTACGACTACGGGCGCGACGTGCTGGTGGAGGAGCACCTGTTCGTGCCGCGTCCCGGCAGCACGCGTCCGGATGACGGCTGGCTGGTCGGCACGCTGCTCGATGCGGCCAAGGGCCGCAGCGGCATCGCCGTGCTGGATGCACGGCGCGTGGGTGCCGGTCCGCTGGCGCAGGCGTGGCTGCCGTACACGGTGCCGCTCGGCTTCCACGGACACTTCGCCGCGCGTTGAAATCCTCCGTCGGCGCCGGATGCGGCATCCTGTGCGGATGAAACGGACCTCCTTTCGCACGAATGCCCTGCGCTGGTTGGCGCGAGGTCTGATCGCCCTGACGGCGACCTACGCGGTCTACCTGGTCGCGGGCAACGTGTTCCTCAACACGGCGCTGGGTGAGAACACGGCGAATCGCAAGCCGGACCGCTTCCAGATGCAGTGGGCGTCCGGCCACACCTGGTGGCCAGGTCGCGTCAGCCTGCGCGAGGTGACGATGCGCGGGCAGTCGCGGCGCATCGGCTGGGAGGCGCAGGCTCAACAGGTCGAAGGGCGCATCGCGTTATGGCCGCTGTTGTTGCGGCAGCTGCATGTGCCGGAGGTGCGTGCGCATGAGGTGCGCGGCGGCGTCCGCCGGGTGGACAAGGAACTGCCGGCGCCACCACCGCAGGACGGCGGCTGGGAACTGCAGTTCGACCGAATCGCCAGCGATTCGATACGGCGCGGCTTCTTCGACGGGTTCGAACTGCTTGGCGAGGGCCGCGGCGAAGTCGGCTTCTACAAGCAACTGCGCGGCGGGCCGATGGAACTGATGCCTTCCACCGCCGGGTTCACCGGCGCGCGATTGCTCCGCGACGGCCAGGAAGTGCTGCGCGACGCCACGCTGGACGCGCGCTTCGCGATCGACCGGCATCGCCGCGAGGACGCCGCCGGCCTCGACAAACTGCTGAAGACCACGCTGCACCTGGCGCTTGGGGGCCGCACTGCCGGACTGAACGTGGCCGTCGGTTCGCGTGGCGACGTGGCGGTGACACTGGTGCCCGGAGAAGGGCGCGCCGACATCGACCTGGGGTTCGAGCGTGGCCAGCTCACACCCGGCGGCCGCGCGCAGTGGACGATGGCGGTAGCCGGCAACGACATCGCCGGCGCGGTGCGCAACGACATCCTCGGCATCGACGTGGCGGTGGACGAGGACATCGTGCTGAAGGCGACCGTGCCGCCGCAGGCCGACGGCAGGCTGGCGGTCGACGCCGACCTGCGCCTGCGGGGAAGGGACGTGCCCCTGCGCGATGTCGCCGGCCTGCTGCCTCGCGCGTCCGGCCATGTGGCAGGTGCGTGGCATTTCGACTCCCTGCGCTGGCTGTCGGATCTGTTCCCGCAGGCGCCATGGCTGAAACTCGACGGCGCCGGCTCGGTCAGTGCCGACGTGCAGGTGGCGGACGGACAGCTGGCTGCCGGCAGCCGTATCGCGGTGCCGGAAGTCGATGCGGTGGCCGAGGTGATGGGTAACCGCATCCGTGGCCGCGCCCGCGCCGACATCCGGCTGGATGCGGGCAAGGACGGCGCGCTGGTGCCGCGGCTGCAGGCGACGATGGACTGTTTCGACGTGGCGTCGCTGAAGACCCCCGGCACGCCCTATGTGCAGGGGAGGCACCTGGCGCTGTCGATCAATGCCGATGGCCCCTTGGCGCAACTGCGCGACGCGCTGCAGGCGAGGGTGGTGTTCAAGGATGCCCGCGTGCCGGACCTGCGCGTCTACAACCCGTTCCTGCCGCGCCGGCACATGCGCTTCGACGGGGGCGCCGGCGTGCTCAGCGGCGACCTGTCGATGGATGCGGCGGGTGAAGTGGGGCGCGGCTCGGTCCGCATCGCCGGGCGCGACACCCGTATGCATCTGGCGGGCGTGCAGCTGCGTGGTGACATCGACCTCGACCTGAAGCTGCGTCGCGCCGACCTGAAGCGGCGGCTGTTCGTTGCGGACGGCAGCACCGTGCAGGTGCGCAATGTCGGCTTCACCGAGTCCGGCGGCGAATCACGGCGCGGCTGGTGGGCGCGGGTGACGTTGGACCGGGCGCGGCTGGACGTCGATCGTCCGGTCAGCGCTCGCGGCGGAGCCGACGTGACGATGAAGGATGTCGGCTTCCTGCTGGCGCTGTTCTCGCGACAGAAGGAATACCCGGCCTGGGTCTACAAACTGGTCGATGCCGGCCAGGCGCAGGTCCGGGGCCGTGTGCAGTGGCGCGATGACCTGTTGGTGCTCGACCGCATGCAGGCGCGCAACGACCGCTACGACGTGCTGGCACGGCTGCGCCTGCAAGGTGGCCAGCGGCGGGGCGATCTGTATGCCCGCTGGCGCGCGCTGAGCGTCGGCATGGAAGTGCAGGGGACCCAGCGCAAGCTCCACCTTGTCCGGGCCAGGGACTGGTACGACGGACGTCCCCACTACCTGAAATAGGCAGGAGCCGCGCAGTTGCGCCAAGACGGTGCGATTGCCCTGTTCAGGTAAATGCGTTGAGGAACGTAATCGGAATTCTGACGAACGGCCAGCGAATTGGTCTGATATCGGTAACACGCAGTAGCGGCGCGGGTTTTGCTCGCATTCATATTCGTGACATCACAACAGTGGCGGGTGAACCGCCCGGTTCTGTTTTGCAGTGCAGCGTGCAACACCTGTAACCCACCCTTCACGATGGCCCCGCATCCCGACGTGGGGGAGGGAGCAAGCCCGCAATAGCCTAGCTGTTGCGGGCTTTTTTATTGCCCGCGTCCACGGCCGCGCCGTGGGGCGGGACGCTGGATTCCGGAAGCGGGACGCCCCGTCTGCGCCGATGCGGAAGGGTCGGGGAGTAGAATTGCCGCATGACCGAATCCGCCCGCCCGGCCAGCGCCCGGGAAATCCCCCTGCAGATCGTTTCCGCCACCGCCGCGGCCCCGCTTGAGACGGGCGCCAAGCAGCTCGGTGGCGACAAGATCGCGCGCTCGCCCGTCCAGTTCGCCGACGCCCCGGTACTGCGGAAACCCTCGTGGATCCGCGTGCGCATTCCGTCCGACGGCTCGGTCGCCAAGCTCAAGGCCAAGTTGCGCGAGAACCGCCTGGTCACGGTCTGCGAAGAGGCCAGCTGCCCGAACATCCACGAGTGCTTCGGTCATGGCACGGCCACTTTCATGATCCTCGGCGAGGTCTGCACGCGGCGCTGCTCGTTCTGCGACGTCGCCCACGGCCGGCCCAAGCCGCCCGATGCGTCCGAGCCGTTGAGCCTCGCGAATACGGTGGCCGACATGGGCCTGAAGTATGTCGTGGTGACCAGCGTGGACCGCGACGACCTGCGCGACGGTGGTGCCCAGCATTTCGTCGATTGCATCGCCGCGATCCGCGAGCATTCGCCGGCCACGCGCATCGAGATCCTCACCCCGGACTTCCGTGGCAAGGGCCGCATGGACCGCGCGCTGGAGATCCTGGCGGTCAACCCGCCGGACGTGTTCAACCACAATATCGAAACCGTGCCGGAGCTGTACACGAACGTCCGCCCCGGCGCCGACTACCAGTGGTCGCTGACCCTGCTGCAGCGCTTCAAGCAGCAGCATCCGCACCTGCCGACCAAGTCCGGGATCATGCTCGGCCTGGGCGAGACCATGGAGCAGGTGCAGGGCACGCTGCGCGACCTGCGTGCGCATGACGTCGACATGGTCACCATCGGCCAGTACCTGCAGCCCACGCCGCACCATCACCCGGTGCTGCGCTACTGGACCCCGGACGAATTCAAGGCGCTGGAGGAGTACGGCATGGCGCTGGGCTTCAGCCATGTCGCGTCCGGTCCGCTGGTGCGTTCGTCCTACCACGCCGACCAGCAGGCCGCACAGGCCGCCTACACCGCCCGACAGGCGGGTTGAGCCCACGGGTTTCGTGACGCCCGGCCGCAGGTGGTCGCAGTCGGGCGCGCGGCACGGGTACGGTTCACCTTTTTGTACCATCAGGCCTATAGGCTGCCGAAAGGCAGATGACAGGACGCGCAACTTTGTGCACTGTCGGCGTGTCGAATCTGCCTTCCGTTCACGCCTGACCGGCCTCCGGGCCATGAGTACGCAATGACCCTGAAGAAAGCCCCTCTCCTGCTGCTGGTCCTGGCCCTTTCGGCTCCGTTGGCGCTGCTCGCGCGCGGAGACGGCGATGCGATTGCGGTGGCGCCGACCACCGACCAGTCGAACACCTCCAAGCTCGTCTACGGTTTGTTGTCCGACAGCCGTTACGCCTACCGGCCGCGTCCGTTGGACGACACACTGTCGCAGGATGTGTTCAAGCGCTATTTCGACGCGCTCGATGGAGGCAAGCAGTTCTTCACCGCCGCCGACATCGCGAAGTTTGCGCCGTACAAGACCCAGATGGACGACGCCATCCGCAGTGGCGATCTCGCCCCGGCGTACGACATCTTCACTGTCTACAAGCAGCGCGTCGGCCAGCGCGTGGCCTATGCACGCGCGCTGCTGAAACAGGATTTCGATTTCACCGGCGACGAGCGCTGGGAATACGACCGTGAGGATGCGCCATGGGCGGCGGACGCCAAGGCGCTGGATGCGATCTGGAAGAAGTCGGTGATGAACGACTGGCTGCGCTTGAAGCTGGCCGGCAAGAAGCCCGACGACATCCGCAAGACGCTCGACAAGCGCTACGGCAACCTGCAGCGCAGCGTCAACGAACTCAAGACGGAAGACGTCTTCCAGACGTTCCTCAACGCTTACACCAGCGCGATCGATCCGCACACGGATTACTTCACCCCGCGCACCGCCGAGAACTTCAACCAGTCGATGTCGCTGTCGCTGGAAGGCATCGGTGCCGTACTGCAGCGCCAGGACGACCTGGTGGCGATCCGCGAGATTGTCCCGGGCGGTCCAGCCGACCTCAGCGGCAAGTTGAAGATCGGTGATCGCATCGTTGCCGTCGGCCAAGGCAAGTCCGGTCCGATGACCGACGTGATCGGCTGGCGCATCGATGATGTCGTCGCGCAGATCCGCGGCAAGAAGGACACGCAGGTTCGCATCGAGTACATCCCGGTCGAGGCCGGCATCGATGGCAAGCACGCGCAGGTCACCATCACGCGCCAGAAGGTCAAGCTGGAAGAGCAGGCGGCGAAGGCCGAGACGATCACGCTGCCCGCCAATGGAAGCGAACCCGCACGCCGTATCGGCGTGATCAAGCTGCCGGCGTTCTACCAGGATTTCGAAGGACGCCGCCGTAATCCGAACGACTTCAATTCCGCGACCCGCGACATCGCCAAGCTGCTAGCCCAGTTCAAGACGCAGGGCGTCGACGGCGTGGTGATGGATCTGCGCAACAACGGAGGCGGTTCGCTCGACGAGGCGGTGGAACTGACCGGTCTTTTCATCGACAAGGGCCCCGTCGTGCAGGTGCGCGAATCCGGTGGCCGCGTGACGGTCAACAGCGACCGCAAGACCGGCGTGGCGTGGGATGGTCCGTTGGCGGTGCTGATCAACCGCGCGTCTGCATCGGCATCGGAGATCTTCGCCGGTGCCATCCAGGATTACGGCCGTGGCCTGGTGATCGGCGAAACCAGTTTCGGCAAGGGCACCGTGCAGAACATGGTGGATCTGGACCGCTGGCCGGCCAACGAAGCGCCGCGCTTCGGCTCGGTGAAGTTGACCATCGCGCAGTTCTTCCGCGTGGCGGGTGGCAGCACCCAGCACAAGGGCGTGGTGCCGGACATCGCGTTCCCGGTCAGCGTCGACGGCAGCGAGTACGGCGAGAGCACGTATGACAACGCGTTGCCGTGGACCCGCATCGCGGCGGTGCCGCACACGCAGTACGGCAACTTCGCGCCGCTGCTGCCGCGGCTGGAATCGCTGCATGCGGCCCGCTCGGTCAAGGACAAGGAATTCCAGTGGTGGTCGGAGGACGTGGCGCAGTTCCGCGCCGAAGCCGCCAAGAAGTACGTGTCGCTCAACGAGGCAGAGCGCCGTGCCGAGCGCGATCGCCAGGATACGCAGCGCAAGCAGCGGCAGGCCGATCGCAAGACGCTTGGACTGGCACTGGATCCGCTGGCCGAAGACCTGGCCGATGACGGCCTGGGTGCGTCCGAGCGCGACATCGTGAAGGATGCGCAGCGCGAGAAGCTGGCCGACAAGCGTCCCGACCCGCTGCTGCGCGAATCCGCCGCCATCCTGTCCGACGCCATCGGCATCCTGGGCCAGGACCGCAAGCTGTCGGCGCAGGTGCTGCCGGATTCGCCGGGTCCGGGCCGCTGGGCCCAGTGACGGCCTGCGCCGGGATCCGCTCCCCGCGCAAGATCCGGATAGCACGACCGCCGCATGCGCCCTAGTCTGGGCGCATGGACACCATGCCGCGCCGATCGATCTCCACTCCAACCGCCGCCTCCAGCGATCCGCTGGAGCTGGCGCGCCGCCTGCTCGACGAAGGCGACCCCTCGCTGTCGGAGCTGGCTTTGCGCACGGGCCTCAGTGCCTCGCACCTCCAGCGGCGTTTCCGCGCACACTTCGGTCTGAGCCCTGCCGAATACCTCGCGCGCAGGAAGCTGGGCACGCTGAAGAGCGCATTGCGTGAAGGGTCCGACGTCACCACGGCGCTGTACGACGCCGGTTACAGCTCGCCCTCGCGGCTTTACGAGCAGGGGGCGACGAAACTCGGCATGACGCCGGCCACCTATCGTGCCGGCGGACGTGGCGTGGCGATCCGCTGGACGCTGGTGGACACCGTCCTCGGTCGCACGCTGGTCGCGGCCACGGAGCGTGGCATTTGCGCGGTGGAACTGGGCGACGATGACGCGGTGCTGGAGCAGCGGCTGCGTGGCGAGTTTCCGCTGGCGCGGCTCGAGCGCGTCGAGGCTGGTCGCGACGACTATCTCGCGCCGCGCCTGCGTGCCGTCGCCGAGCGCCTGGCGGGGCGCGATACGCGCGTGCCGGTGGATCTGCTGGGCACCGGTTTCCAGCAACGCGTGTGGGACGCCTTGATGAAGATTCCCGCAGGCGAAACCGTCAGCTACGCGGGACTGGCGCACGCGCTGGGTGCGCCGCGTGCGGCTCGCGCGGTGGCCAGCGCGTGCGCCCACAACCGCATCGCGGTGGTCGTGCCGTGCCACCGCGTGATCCGTGGCGATGGTTCGCTCGGCGGTTATCGCTGGGGCCTGCCACGCAAGCAGCAGTTGCTCGCACGCGAACAGGCATGAGTCTTCTCACATCGACTTGAGCAGGATTCAAGGCGGGCAGGAAACGTTTCAAGCGCGTCCGCGCCCGACGCGCCACGTCCATCGTGTACTGCTGGCCTAGAATGTGCGTACGTCGTCCCCCCCGTGATCCCATGACCTCCTCCGTTTCCGCTGCCGCGCCCGCGCGTGGCGGGCTAGCCGTCGCTGTCGCCCTGGCCATCGTCTATCTGGTCTGGGGTTCGACCTACCTCGGGATCCGCATCGCGCTCGAGGGCGGTTTCCCGCCGTTGCTGATGGTGTCGGGCAGCCGCTTCGTCGTGGCCGGCCTGGTGATGTTCCTGTTCCTGCTGTGGCGCGGTGTCGCACCACCCACGCGGGCGCAGTGGAAGAACCTGCTGGTGATGGGCGCGCTGCTGTTGCTGATGGGCAACGGCATGGTGGTGCTGGCGGAGCAGACGGTGTCTTCCGGCCTGGCCGCGGTGGCGGTGGCGTCGATGCCGTTGTGGATGGGGCTGTTCGGTGCGATGCGTGGCCAGCATCCGACGCGTGGCGAGTGGCTCGGCATCATCGTCGGCTTCGCCGGCGTGGTCTGGCTCAACGCCGGCAGTTCGCTGACCGGTTCCCCCGTCGGGCTGGTGCTGTTGCTGATCGCGCCGATCGCCTGGGCCTACGGCTCGGTGTGGTCGCGCGGCCGTGACCTGCCATCGCCCTTCATGACCGCTGCGGCGCAGATGCTGGCGGCCGGCGTGATGCTGGTGATTGCGGGTCTGTTGCACGGAGAGCGTTTCGATACGGCGGACTGGACGTTGAACGGCGGGCTGGCGGTCGCGTACCTGGCGGTGTTCGGTTCGATCATCGCGTTCACCGCCTACGTGTGGCTGCTGCACCATGCACGCCCCGTGCTGGTGGGCAGCTATGCCTACGTCAATCCGGTGATCGCGGTGGCACTGGGCGCCTTCATCGCCGGCGAAACCTTCACGCGGCATGACCTCGGCGCAATGGCGGTGATCCTGGCGGGCGTGGTGTTCATCACGCTGGCACGCGCACGGCAACCGAAATGAGCGCCGCGCCCATCGACCGCAAGGGACTGGCGATTACCGCCGGCACGTTCCTGATCTGGGGCGTGGTGCCGCTCTACTGGCATCTGCTGAAGGCAGTGCCGTCGTTCCACATCATTGCGCACCGCATCGTCTGGAGCGCGGTGCTGGTCATCGGCTGGCTGTTGATCAAGAACGGACGCAGCTGGTGGCGACAGGTGCGCGCCCAGCCTCGTGCGGTACCACTGCTGGGTGTCAGCAGCCTGCTGATCGCGTTCAACTGGGGCCTGTACATCTGGGCGGTGAACGCGGGGCACGTGGTGGAGACCAGCCTCGGCTACTTCATCAACCCGCTAATCAACGTGGTGCTCGGCGTGCTGGTGCTGCGCGAGCGCCTGTCGCCCGCGCAGTGGATCGCGGTGGGCTTCGCGCTGGCCGGCGTGGCGTGGCTGACGCTGCAGGCGGGCTCGCCGCCGTGGATCGCGCTGGGCCTGGCGTTCTCGTTCGGCCTGTACGGGCTGGTGCGCAAGCTGGTCGCGGTGGATCCGGTGGCCGGTCTCGGCGTCGAAAGCCTGTACCTGTTCCTGCCCGCGCTGGCGTATGTGGTCTGGGGCGAGTTCGGCCACGGCGGCGGCTTCGTCAGCGGCTACGGCTGGAAGAATGACCTGCTGCTTATCTTCGGTGGCGTGGTGACGGCGGTGCCATTGATCGGCTTCGCCTACGGCGTGCGCCGTATTCCGCTGTCGGTGGTCGGGCTGCTGCAGTACATCGCGCCCAGCATCCAGCTGCTGATCGGCGTGCTGGTGTTCCGCGAAGCCTTCGGCGTTGAGCGTGCGATCGGCTTCGCCGCCATCTGGACCGGGTTGCTGATCTTCGCCAGCGATGGGCTGTGGCGTGCACGCCGCCGCGATGCGGTCGCGGCGGCTGCATCGGGACGCTGAGTCAGCCGGATGCCTTCGCTGCCGGCGCGGGGCAGGGGCCGCCGGCCTCCTTCCACGTCTTGAACGCGGCGACGAACTGGTCGTGCGGCACCGGCACCGGTGCGCGTTCGCCACCGGGGCTCCAGCCCCACAGCACCAGCTTGTCTTCGGCCACGTGCTTGAGCAGCGCGTCGAAGTCGCGGTCGCCGTTGCGCTTCTTGTCCTGGATCATCTCGCACAGCTGGTCGGCGGGCAGACCGATCCACGCCATCTTGTGATCCGGCGGCGGCAGCTGCCAGTGCGGCGCGCCGGGCGGCGCGTGAGGGCCGTAGCTTGCCGGCGCGTTCTGTTCGGCGTGGCAGGTGGAACAGGGCAGGCCGGGCGCGCCCTTGCCATCGGGGCCGCGCGCGACGTTCATCGCATGCGGCGTCTGCGCATCGAACTGCAGCGGCGCGTCGCCGGGGATGTGGCAATTGCTGCAGCGGGGATGCTGGAACACCTTCTCCACGGTGGCGAACGCGGTCAGCGCCTGGGCCCTCTGCTCCTCGCTGATGCGCGGCTTGCAGGCCACCAGCAGGAGGACGGTCAACGACATCATCAGGATGCGCATGGCGGGCCTCACGCGGTCGGTGTGGAGGAAGCAGGCGTCGGCAGGCGCAGCGGCAGTTCGCGCAACCGTTGACCGGTCAGCTTGAACACCGCATTCGCCACGGCCGGTGCGATCGGCGGCGTGCCGGGTTCGCCCACGCCGCCCATCTTCTCGGTGCTCGGCACGATGTGCACCTCGACCTTCGGCATCTCGTGCAGGCGCAGCACGCGATAGTCGTGGTAGTTCGACTCCTGCACCTGGCCCTCCTTCAGCGTCAGCGCGCCATGCAGTGCCGCGCTGAGACCGAACACGATGCCGGATTCCATCTGCGCCTCGACGGCACCTGGATTCACCGCCACGCCGCAGTCGATCGCGCAGACCACGCGATGCACGCGGATCTGGCCGTCCTCGACCGAGACCTCGGCCACCTGCGCCACATAGCTGCCGAATGACTCATGCACGGCGACGCCGCGTCCGCGGCCCTGCGTGGCGGGCGTGGACCAGCCCGCTTTCTCCGCTACGAGGTTCAGTGCCGCGAGATGGCGCGGATGATCCTTCAGCAAGGTACGGCGGTACTCGACAGGATCCTTGCCGGCGGCATGCGCCAGTTCGTCCACCAGGCTTTCCATCACGAAGCCGTTGACGCTGTGGCCCACCGAGCGCCACCACAACACCGGGATGCCGGTCCTGGGCGAATGCAGGTCGACGCGATGCGCCGGCGTGCCGAGCACGTAGGGCGAATCGGCGACGCCTTCGGTCGAGGTGGCGTCGATGCCGTTCTTCACCATCATCGCTTCCATGAAGGTGCCGGCCATGATCGACTGGCCCACCATCACCTGGTGCCAGGCGACCGGCAGGCCATCCTCGCCCAGGCCGACCGTGGCCTTCTCGACGAACGCCGAGCGGTAGTAGCCGCCGCGCGTGTCGTCCTCGCGCGTCCACACCGTCTTGACCGGCGCCTTCGCGGCCCTGGCCACTTCCACCGCTTCCGACACCACATCCGACGTGGGCGTGGCACGGCGACCGAAGCCGCCGCCGAGGAACGGCGTATGGATGCGGATCTTCTCCGGCGGGATGCCGAGGATCTTCGCAGTGCTGTTCTGGTCCAGCGTGGGGAACTGCGTGCCGCACCAGATGTCGCACTCGCCATTCTCGATCTTGACGGTGCAGTTCAGCGGCTCCATCGCGGCGTGAGCGAGGTAGGGCACGGCGTATTCGGCATCGACGGTCTTCGCGGCCTTGCTCAGGGCGGCGATGACGTCGCCCGCGCGGGCGGCAGTCGGGCCCTCTTCGGTCGCCAGCTGGGAGAACTGCTGCCGCAGCGCCACGCTGTCCAGCTTGGCGCCTTCGCCGGCTTCCCAGACGACCTGCAGCGCATCGCGACCGAGTTTCGCCGCCCAGAAATGGTCCGCCACCACGGCGACGCCGCTGGGGACCTGCACCACGTCGCGCACACCGGCGACCGCACGTGCCGCCGTGGCGTCGAACGACGTCACCTTGCCGCCGAACACCGGCGAGCGCAGTACCACCGCGGTCAGCAGGCCGTCGAACTGGATGTCCATGCCGAACACGGCCTTGCCGGTGATCTTCTCCGGCGTGTCCAGGCGCTTGGTCGCCTTGCCGATCAGCTTCCAGTCCTTGGGGTCGCGCAGTGTCAACGCGTCCAGCGCAGGCGGTGTCTGCTTGCCGGCGTCGTCGGCCAGTTCGCCATAGCGCAGCCGCGTCGTGCCGGACACGACGGCACCGTTCTCGGTGTGGAGCTGGTCGACCGGCACGTTGAGCCGTGCCGCCGCGGCCTGCAGCAGCATCGCGCGTGCGGTCGCGCCGGCCTGCCGGTAGCGGTCGAACTCGGACCACGTGGTCGTCGAGCCGCCGGTGCCCTGCATGCCGAAGACCGGACTGGTGTACGCCTTGTCGGCAGGCCCGTGCTCCACGCGGATCTTCGACCAGTCGGCGTCGAGTTCTTCGGCGATCAGCATCGGCAGCGTGGTCCAGATGCCCTGGCCCATTTCGGCGTGCGCGAGCAGCACGGTGATGGAATCATCGGCGGCAATGCGCAGGAAGGCATTGGGCACGAACGCGGGCGCGACGGCGGCCTGGGCTTCCTGCGCCCAGGCGAAGCGGCGGGCACCGGGTACGGCGATGGCGACCACCAGGCCGCCGCCGACGAGCGCGGTGGAGCGCAGGAAACCACGGCGCGAGGATTTCAGTTCAAGGTTCACGGACACGACCTCCGTCGAACATCGGATCGGAGCCACGGCAACGCATGCCGCGGCGGCGTGGGATCAGGCTTTGCCGAGCTCGGCCGCGCGATGCACGGCGGCGCGGATGCGCTGGTAGGTGCCGCAGCGGCAGAGGTTGCCGGACAGCGCGTGGTCGATGTCGCTGTCGGTCGGTGTCGGCACCACCGCGAGCAGCGCCACGGCCGACATGATCTGGCCGGACTGGCAGTAACCGCACTGCACGACGTCGAGTTCGGCCCACGCCTTCTGCACGGGATGCGAGCCGTCGGCCGACAGGCCTTCGATGGTGGTGATCTTCTTGCCGGCGACGGCGGAGGCGGGCGTGACGCAGGCGCGCAGCGGCGAGCCATCGACATGCACGGTGCAGGCACCGCATTGCGCGATGCCGCAGCCGAACTTGGTTCCGGTGAGGCCCATCAGGTCGCGCAGGACCCAGAGCAGCGGCATGTCATCGGACGCATCGACTTCGCGCTCCGACCCATTGACGTTCAACTTCATGGTGTCTCCCTGGCGGCGGCGTGGGACGGGTCGACGATACTCCGTGACTCCGTGGGCTGCCAGTGAAAACGCACGCCGCCGCTTGCACGATCCTCCGGAAAACTTGCCCGATGCCCGGGACGGCACCCGAGGCGTTGCCTTCGGCCCCGTGCTTGCGCCATCGTGGTGCGCATGTCGGTCCATCGCCACCCGTTGGAAGTCTCCGCGCGCGCCAGCGAGGCCGGCGACGGCAGCGCGCTGGTCGTGGTCGTCGCCACCGAGGGCTCGACGTACGTGCGGCAGGGCGCGATGGCCGTGTTCGCGGCGGACGATGCACAGACGGGTTGGTTGAGCGGCGGCTGCCTGGAACCCGAGATCGCGCGTCGTGCGCGTGGGGCGGTCGCGGCTGGCCATCTCGATGCGATGGAGATCGACACGCGCGATGACGAGGATCTGCTGGCGGGTTCCGCCATCGGGTGCCGGGGTCGCTTGCGCTTGGCGCTGCTGCCGCTGGATCGCCTGCCCGGCTGGTCGCAGGTGGTGCAGGCATGGTGGCAGGGCGCAGGACCGCTGTCGTTGCGGCTGACCGCAGCAGGTGGCGTGTCCGCACGCGTAGGCGATATCGAGCGGACATGGATGCTCCCCGTCGCGGCTTCCGCCGCGGCCGAGATCGTCGGCGAAGCAACGGTGCCGCCACCACCGCGCGTGGCCATCTTCGGCGCCGGTCCGGAGACGCCGATGCTGGTGGCGTGGCTGCGCCAGCTCGGTTGGCACGTCACCGTAGTGGAGCGGCGTGCGCGCTGGATCGCTGCGGACAGTGTCGCGGACGATTGGCGGATGCAGTCGCCCGATGATGCGCTTCTAACGCTGCAGCCTGCGCCGGATGCCGCGCTGGTGATGCACCATCATTTCGAACACGACCGCGAAGCGCTGGTCGTGCTGGCGGACACCGCGATTCGGTTCATCGGCCTGCTTGGTCCCGTGCGCCGGCGCGAGGATCTGTTGCGGGTAGTTCCTTCTGGTCTGCATGCGCAGCTCTTGCCGCGCCTTCGCTCACCGATCGGCTTGAAGCTGGGTGGGCAGGGCGCTGAAGCGATCGCACTCAGCATCGCCGCGCAACTGCAGGCGTGGTATCACGGCGAGCCAGCATGAGCGTTCCGCACGCGGCGGTCGTGCTCGCGGCCGGCGGCAGCACGCGGCTGGGCCGACCGAAGCAGCTACTGACGCGCGAAGGCGAGACGCTGGTGCATCGCGCCGCGCGGCTGGCACGGGAGGCAGGTGCGTCGCGCGTACTGGTGGTCGTGGGCGCGCATGCGGACGAGATGCGTAACGCGTTGGCGGATCTGTCGGTTGAATATGTCGTCAACAACGCGTGGCAGACGGGCATGGCCGGCAGCCTGCGCCTGGCAGCCGAAGCGCTCGCCACGCACGAAGCCGCCACGCTGCTGTTGGCCTGCGATCAGCCGGCGCTGGCGCTGTCGCATCTGCAAGCGCTGAGGAAGGCTGCGCTTCGCGCTCTCGCCGGCACGGCGGCGACGCGCTTCGGCGATCGCCTCGGTATTCCCGCGCTCGTTTCGCCGGATATCCTGCACCGTGCGCTCGCGCTGCATGACGGCGACCGCGGCCTGCGCGATGTGCTCAATGTCGATGGGCTGGATGTCGTGCCTTGCGATGCGCCCGAACTCGCATACGACATCGATACGTGGGAAGACATCGATGCCGCCATCGCGAAGGGATGGCTGGATCCGGTGTCGTCCTGATGCGACGAGGGTGCCGGCTGCGCCGACACCCTCATTGGTCCATCAGATCGCGCGAAGTGCCTGCGTGATCGGCAGGCGCGCGGCCCGCAACGCGGGGAACAGCCCGCCGACCAGGCCGATGCCGAGCGCCCACTTCAGTCCGCTCCACAGCAGCTCCGGCGTGACCTTGAACTGGAACACCACCTGGCTGAAGTTGCTGCCCAGCGTGGCGACGCTATAGCCGTTGAACACCACCCAGGCGATCAACCCGCCCAGCAGCCCGCCCAGCAGCGCCAGCAGCATCGTCTCCAGCATCACCGCCATCACCACCGGCAGGCCGCGGAAGCCGATCGCCCGCATCGTGGCGATCTCGCGCGCACGTCCGGCGACGGCGGCGTACATGGTATTGAGCGCACCGAACACCGCGCCGATCGCCATGATGGTGCCGATCACCATTCCAAGCCACCTGATCAGCCCGGTTAGCTGTGTCGATTGCTTGGTGTAGTAATCGCTCGTGGTCAGCACGTCCAGCTTCAGGCGCGGGTCGTTCTCCATCGCCTGCTTGAACCGGTCGAAGCCTGCCTTGCCTTCGGTGCGCACGGTGACCGACTGGTAGGCGCGGCGGTCGTAGGCCGACGACAGCGTATCGATGTCAGTCCACAGCTCCGAGTCGTGCGCGTCACCGGACGCGAACACGCCGACGACCGTCCACTCCTGGTTGCCCAGTTTCAACGTCTTGCCGACATCGAGGCCGCGGTACTGGCCTTTCGCGCCCTGGCCGACCACGATCTCGCGCACGCCGACATTGAACTTGCGCCCTTTGGTCAGTTTCACCTGCGGACGGATCGACCACGCGGCCTCGCTGACGCCACGGAACTGCGCATTGGCGTCCTCGCCCGTGCTGGCCGTCGGCAGGTTGACGATCTGCGACAGCTCCGGCGACAGCAGCGCGCGACCGTCCTTGCCCTTGGCGACGCCGGCCAGTGTGGAGATCAGCGGTACCTGATCGCGGCTGATCACGGAATTGGTTTCCGCCTGCGAACCGCCGCGCAGCACGATGGCGGTGTCTTGGCCGCCGGTCTGCTTGAGCGTGGCCGAAAAGCCTTCACCCATCGCCAGCATCGCCACCAGCACCCCGACCACGCCGGCGATGCCCACCACGATCACTGACGACGCGCCCCAGCGCTGCGGCAGGCTGGCGATGCCGATCTTCGCGATCTCGATTGCATTCTTTCCCTGTCGGGTAAGGAGCAGCCAGAGAGCGATCAGGCTCAATAGCGAAATCAGGGTGATGAGCGCAAACGTACTGGTGTCAAAAAACAAGAAAACCAGCATTGAGATCAGTGTGAAAAATAGCCAGGAAGAGGATACGTTCCGCAGCAGCGATGGCAGGAAGCCATCCCGTTCGGTCCATTTCGAAAACGCCTCCAATGCCCGGGGCGCCAGCAGCGCCAATGTTGCAAGAACTACGAGGAAAAACAGAGGGTACGCCAGCATATGCGTGACCTTCCTGAGAAAAACCAGTTCCGCTATGAACGGTCCGGCAGTTAAGAGTAGTGCGATTGTCCAGCGGATCGCGGTGAGGATGGTGCTAAGAATTGATTTCATGGGTTTCTTCTCCTCAGCGCCCGGCCAGTGCGTCGACAATTTTCAAGCGCATGGCGCGCGTGGCGGGCAGGGCACCTACTACCACGCCAATCACCAGCATCAGCGAGAGTCCAAGCGCCCAGGTCTGGCTCGGGATGTTGGGAAGAGCGATCGCGCCGTTACTCGCTTGACTCAACGTTGGAATGATCAAAGAGGCGATCGCCATGCCCAGCACGCCGCCCAGCACGATCAGCAGCACCGATTCCACCAGCACCAGCACGAGCACCGTGCCGTTGGTGAAGCCGAGCGTCTTCAGCACGGCGAGTTCGGGGACACGCTCGCGTACCGCCTGCGCCATGGTGTTGCCGGTCAGCAGCAGCAGGGTGAAGAACACCGCCGCCATGATCGCGGTGACGATCAGGCCGATGTCGGCGAACTGCTTGGCGAAGGACTGGTTGAAGGCCTGCTCGGTCTGCGTCTTGGTCTCGTGCGCGGAGTTGGCCGAGATCGCATCGATCGCTTTCGCGACGCGGGTGGCATGGCTCACGTTGTCCAGCTTCACCATGTACCAGCCGATCTGACCGTTGACGTACTGGTTGGCTTCGTCGAAGTACTTCCAGTGGAACAGCAGCTGGTTCTCTTCACCCTTGCGCTTGCTGTCGGACAGTTTGAACGTGCCGCGCAGCGTCAGTGGCCACGCATTGCTGCCGTCCTTCTGCGGGAAGATCGTCGCCTGCAGCGGGATGGTGTCGCCGACCTTCCAGCCGAAACGCCTGGCCAGGTTCTCGCCGACGATGGCGCCGGTGCGGTCGGCTTCCCACGCCTTCAGTTGCGCAGGGTCGATGACGTATTCCGGGTACATCTCCATGTAGCCGGGACCGACCGAGAAGTTCGGGAAGAAGTTCTTCGGGTCCTTGTAGATGCCACCGAACCAGGCGGCGTAGGCGCTCTTCTTCACGCCCGGCGTCGCATCGATGCGGGCCGCCAGGCTGTACGGCAGCATCTGCGTGATCGAAAGCCGCGAGGCGACGACCAGGCGGTCCGCGCCGGCCACGCTGCCGCCGGAGTTGAACGCGACGCGCACCGAGTCGAGCAGGCCGAACAGCAGGAAGGCCGCGATTACCGACAGCAGGGTCAGGAACGTCCGCGTCTTGCTGCGGAACAGCGCCGACCATATCAGCGAGAAATATTTCATGGCCGCCTCCGGTCAGTGCGCGCCGGCCGGGGCGTCGGCCAGCTCGCCCTTGTCCAGGTGGATGGTGTGGGTGGCGTATTCGGCCGCCTTCGGATCGTGGGTGACCATGATGATGGTCTTGCCGTGTTCCTTGTTGAGCATCTGCAGCAGGTTGAGGATCTCCTCGGCCGAATGACGGTCGAGGTCGCCGGTCGGCTCGTCGCAGATCAGGAAGGTCGGGTCGGACACGATGGCGCGCGCGATCGCCACGCGCTGCTGCTGGCCGCCGGACAGTTCGTTGGGGCGGTGCGACTTGCGGTCGGCCAGGCCGACCAGCTGCAAGGCGATCTCCGCATTTCGCTTGCGCTGCGCGCCACCGAGCTTGGTCAGCAGCAGCGGAAGTTCGACATTGCGCTGTGCGGTCAGCGTGGGCATCAGGTTGTAGAACTGGAACACGAAGCCGACGTGCGAGCTGCGCCAGTGCGCGAGCTGACCGTCATTCATCTGGTCGATGCGCTGGCCTTCGATCTCGATCTCGCCGCCGCTGGGCGTATCGAGTCCGCCGATCAGGTTGAGCAGCGTGGTCTTGCCGGAGCCGGACGGCCCCATCATTGCGACGAAGTCGCCGTGCGGGATGTCCAGGTCGATGCCGTGCAGCACCTGCACCTTCTCGGGGCCGCGCTGGTAGGTCTTGGTGAGGTTGCGGATGGAAACCAGGGAAGACATCGGCAAGGTCCTTGTTGGAGGCGGGAAGGCGAACGGCGATGCGGCGGTTCAAGCCGGGCGGATCCCGTCCGCGATGGACACGGTCCGTCCTTCAGGACGACGGATGGCATCGCCCGGGATCTGCAGGCGCCGGTGGGGCGGCGCCGATGTGTCAGGTGGTTCGCCGCATGAGGAAGATCCTCACGCGATGAGCCGATGATTCACTCGGCGTCTTCGGCCAGCACGACCTTGGCGCCGTCCTTCAGTTCGGCAGGCGGATCGAGCACGACCGTCTCGCCCGCCTCGAGGCCTTCGGTGACGTGGACATCGTCGCCCAGCTTGCCGGCGACCTTCAGGCCGCGCTGCTGCACGGTGTCGTCGTCGCCGACCACGAAAGCTACCTGCGCGCCCTCCCGTTCGACCACGCCGGCGCCGGGCACGCGCACGCCCTTGGGCTGCTCGGCCTGCTGCGGCTTGGCGGCCTCCAGGAAGCTCACGCGCACGCCCATGTCCGGCACGATGCGCGGATCCTTCACGTTCAGCGCCACGCGGACCTTGACCGTCGCCTTGCTGCGGTCGGCGGTCGGGATGATGGCGATGACCTCGCCGGGAATCTGCCAGTCAGGATACGCGTTCAACGTGGCCTGGATCGGCATCTTCGGCTGCACGCGGCCGATGAAGGACTCGTTGACCTCCACTTCCACTTCCAGCGATTCCATGTCGACGATGGTGCCGATGCCGGTACGGGTGAAGCCGCCACCGGCCGACAGCGGCGAGACGATTTCACCGGGTTGCGCGGCCTTGGCGATGACGACGCCGGCGAACGGGGCGCGCACGATGGTGTTGTCCAGGCCGATGTCGGCGATCGTCAGGCGGTCGGCGGCCGAGCGTTCGTTGCGCTGCGCGGTCAGCAGCTGCGCACGCAACAGGTCGCGCTGGGCGACGGCCTGGTCGTACTGCGCCTTCGACACCAGTTGCTGGGCGACCAGCGACGACAGCCGGCGTCCATTCGCCTCGGCTTCCACCAGTTGCGCGCGCACGCCGCCGGTCTGGCTGCGCGCGGCCAGCAGCTGGCTCTGTGCCAGCGCACGGTCGGCATCGGCGTTGATCGGCTCCAGCCGCGCCAGGACCTGGCCAGCCTCGACGCGCATGCCTTCCTCGATCAGCACTTCCTGCACCTTGCCGGTGACCTTCGACGACACCGTCGCCATGCGCCGGGCCACCACATAGCCGGACGCATCCAGCACGGAGGCGGCCGCACTGCCCCCGCCCAGCGCGACCGTCGGCGCGGTACGCACTTCGAGCGGCTTCTCGCGCCCGAGCAGCGCCCATGCCGCGGCGGCCAGCCCCAGCAGCACGACGACCACGCCCAGCGTGATCCACAGGCCACGACGCGACGGCGGGGCCGGCGGTGGCGCCTTGCGGTCGATGCGGAGTTCCTTCAGCAGGTCGGCAGACGTATTCATGCGTATCCAGACGGTGAATGCGGGGAAGTGTGACCAGCAAGGGTAACGGAAGCCCAGTTGCCGGAAGTCACTTCCTGCGGGAGCGGTCGGCCAAGGCCTTCCACGGGGCGCATCCTGCGCCGGCGGCGGTCCGCATCCCAGTGACACCTGTCACCTGATTCGCCTGAGAGCCCGCACTCATCACACGATTCGTGGGCGCGCAGGATGGCTTCACCCTCCGACGAGACCGTCGCATGAACGTGGCAAGCCTCACCTCCGCACCATTGGCCCGCCTGCGCGGCGTGCGCCATCACTATGGCAAGACCCTCGCGCTGGACGGCCTGGACCTGGCGCTGTCCGCCGGACAGGTGCTCGCGCTGCTCGGGCCGAACGGCGCGGGCAAGACCACCGCGGTCAGCCTGTTGCTGGGCCTGCAGCGTGCCGATGCCGGGACGGTCGAACTGTTCGGCCTGCCGCCGCAGTCATTGCACGCGCGCCGCCGCGCCGGGGTGATGCTGCAGAGCGCCGCCGTGCCCGACACGCTGAAGGTGCGCGAGCTGATCGACCTGACGCGCGCCTACTACCCGCAGCCGCGCAGCGTCGCCGACCTGGTCGCGCTGGCCGGTCTCGATGGCCTGATGGAGCGCCGTTACGGCCGGCTGTCCGGTGGCCAGCAGCGGCGCGTGCAATTCGCGCTGGCGGTCTGTGGCCGTCCGGAGCTGCTGTTCCTCGACGAACCCACCACCGGGCTGGACATCGATGCGCGGCAGATGCTGTGGAGGGCGATCCGCGAGCTGAGCGCGCAGGGCTGCGCGGTGCTGCTGACCACGCATTACCTGGAGGAAGCCGAGGCGCTCGCCGATCGCGTCGTGGTGGTCAACCATGGCCGCGCGGTCGCCGAAGGCACGGTGGCGCAGATCCGCGCGCGGGTGGCGCAACGCCGCATCCGCTGCAACAGCCAGCTGCCGGTCGCGCTGGTGCAGGACTGGCCCGGCGTGCAACTGGCGCAGCACGACGGCGAGCGGCTGGAGATCGTGGTCGAAGCCGCCGAGCCCATCGTGCGTCGCCTGCTGGCCGAAGACGCCAGCCTGTCCGACCTGGAAGTGCAGCGCGCCGGACTGGCCGATGCTTTCCTCGCCCTCACCCGCGACGCCGCGCAGAAGGAAGCCGCCTGATGGAAACGACCGCCACCGTTCCGTTCTCCTCCACGCGCGCCTATGTGCTCGAGGCGCGCTACGAATTCCTGCGCCTGCTGCGCACGCCGTCGTTCTCGCTGCCGTGCCTGTTGTTCCCGCCGGTGTTCTACCTGCTGTTCGGCGTGCTGCTGGGTGGCAAGGGCGGGCCGGCCGTCGCGTCGTACATGCTGGCCGGCTACGGCGTGTTCGGTGTGGTCGGCGTGGCGCTGTTCGGCTTCGGCGTGACGGTCGCGATGGATCGCGAGCAGGGACTGCTGACGCTCAAGCGCGCGCAGCCGATGCCGCCCGGTGCGTACCTCGTCGCCAAGATGGCGATGGCGATGCTGTTCGCCGCGATCATCCTGCTGCTGCTCGGCGCGTTGGCGGCCGGCGTGGCCGGCGTGCGGCTGGCGCCGATGCAATGGCTGCTGCTCTCCACGACCTGCTTGCTGGGCGTGTTGCCGTTCAGTGCGCTCGGGCTGTGGCTGGGCACGCTGGTCAGCGGCAGTGGTGCGCCTGCCCTGATCAACCTGGTCTACCTGCCGATGGCGTTCCTGTCGGGCCTGTGGGTGCCGCTGGCGATGCTGCCCCCGGTGCTGCAGTCCATGGCGCCGGTGTGGCCGGCGTATCATCTGGCGCAGCTTGCGCAGAAGATCGTCGGCGTCGATGCCGGCGGATCGGCGTGGCTGCATCTGGGCGTACTCGCCGCGATCACCGGCGTGTTCTTCACCCTGGCCCGCCGCCGGCTGGTGCAATGAGCCGGTGCGCCGGTACAAGGAGTCGTCGATGACACTGTCTTCCTCACCGCTGCTGCGTGGCCCCACCCGCCTGCGCGACGCGCTCGTGCCCGAAGCGCTCGGCCTGGGCTGGATGCCGATCCTGCTGCTGGGCTACCTGCTGTTCCTGTTCGCACCGCTGCTGTTGCCGTCCAACGGCGGCTGGGGCGACAGCGTGCAATGGCGCCTGTGGCCGACGCTGGCATCCATCGTGGTGTTCCTGCCGATGTACTTCCTGGCCTACCGCGGCAGCGCGATGACGCGCGTGCTGTGCACGTTCGGCATCGCCGCGCTCGGCTGTGGCCTGATGTCGTCCAATGCGTTCTCCAACACCTACATCATCTATGCGGCGGCGTTCGTCGCGCTGCTGCCAGGGGCGCTGTGGGTGCGGCTGGTGGCGCTGGTGGCCTTGCTGTCCGCTTACTACGGCCTGTCGGCGTGGCTCGGTTTCCCGGTGTTCGTGCCGGTGCTGACCGCGATCATCTCGGTGGCGGTGTTCACCGGCAACTATTTCCAGTCGGAGACGGTGCGCAAGCGTGCCGAACTCAAGCTCTCGCATGAAGAGGTCCGGCGCCTCGCCGCACTGGCCGAACGCGAGCGCATCGGCCGCGACCTGCATGACCTGCTCGGCCACACGCTGTCGCTGGTGGCGCTGAAGTCCGATCTCGCCGGCCGCCTGATCGACCGCGATCCGCAGGCCGCGCGCAACGAGATCGTCGAGGTCAGCCGCGTCGCCCGCGACGCACTGGCGCAGGTGCGCCGCGCCGTGACCGGCATCCGTGCGGCAGGACTGGCGGCCGAACTCGCATCGGCGAAGCTGCTGCTGGAATCGGATGGCATCACGCTGCGCTACGACGCGCAGGAAGCGGTGGTGCCGCCGGATCTGGAAACCGTACTGGCCCTGGCGCTGCGGGAAGCGGTGACGAACATCCAGCGCCACGCCCGTGCGACGCTCGCCGAGGTGTCGCTGACAGGCACCCCGGACCACGTGCAATTGCGCATCCGCGACAACGGCGTCGGCAGTGCCGCCGTGCCCGGCAACGGACTGTCAGGCATGCGCGAGCGGGTCGAATCTCGCGGCGGGCGCCTGCGCATCGAATCGACGCTGCGGCAGGGCACCTGCGTGGAGGTCTTGCTGCCGCTGCCGTCGCGGGAAGGCGAAACCATTGCTTCCAGCAAGGACGTTGTGGGAGCGACGTAAGTCGCGAATCGACCAAGTCGGACGGGTCGGCAGTATCGATATCCAACTGCAATGTAGGCGATTCATTCGTGCGATCGCGACTGACGTCGCTCCCACGACAGCCCCCGGGAGCGCTCACGATTTGCTAGCGTGTCACCCGACCTGTCCACCGTGATGTACCGATGATCCGCGTGCTGATTGCTGAAGACCAGGCCATGGTGCGTGGTGCGTTGACCGCCTTGCTGGGCATGGAGACCGATATCGAGGTGGCCGGCAGTGCGCCCGATGGCGAAGCCGCCTGGCGCGAGCTGCAGCGGTTGAAGCCCGACCTGCTGGTCACCGATATCGAGATGCCGGGCCTGAGTGGGCTGGAACTCGCCCAGCGCATCCAGCGGCACGCGCTGCCGTGCAAGGTCGTCATCGTCACCACGTTCGCGCGCGGCGGTTTCCTGCGGCGCGCGCTCGATGCCGGCGTGTCCGGCTACCTGTTGAAGGATGCGCCGGCCGAGGACCTGGCCGAGGCGTTGCGCAAGGTGCACCGCGGCGGTCGCGCCATCGATCCGCAGCTCGCGCTGGAAGCCTGGTCCGATGCCGATCCGCTCAACGACCGTGAGCGCCAGGTGTTGCGGCTGGCGGGCGAGGGCCAGTCGGCAGGCGACATCGCCAAGCAGCTGAACCTCTCGCAGGGCACCGTGCGCAACTACCTGTCCGAAGCGATCGGCAAGCTCGGCGTCGCCAACCGCATCGAGGCCTACCGGCTGGCGCGCCAGCGCGGGTGGCTGTAACGCCGCCAGGATGTGTCGTGGTTGGCACTTCCGGTGTGCGCCGGGTTGTCTCCCGGGACAGCGCGACCTAGTCTTCACTTCACCATTGCCGCGCCCCACACGGAATGCCCCAGCGTCGCCGTCTCGCCAACCGCCTCGGCCTGCTCGCCGCCGCGCTGATCTTCGTCGCGGTCGGCGTCGGCGTGGTGCTGGGCGCGCAGCGTTTCATCGTCGACGCCAACCGCGTCTCGCACACCAATGAAGTGATCGCGCTGGTGGGGGCCATCGAGGCGCACCTGCGCGATGGCGAATCCGCGCAGCGCGGCTACCTGCTCACCGCCGACGTCAACTACCTCGCCGACTACCAGCGCAGCCGCGACGAACTGCCCGGCATGATCGTCAACCTGCAACGGCTGGTGCGCGACAACCCCGAGCAGGCCCGCCTGGTGCTGGCGTGGAAGCTGGAGACCGAGCGCCGCCTCGGCCAGATGGACGCCACGCTGGGCAACTACGCCACCGGTGGCCTGGTGTCGGCGCAGCGTTCGATCGGCCAGGAAGTGCGGCGGACGTCGGCGAACCTGCGCATGCAGGCGCGCCAGCTGGTCGCCAACGAGAAGGTGCTGCTGGTGCAGCGCGCGGAGTCCAGCCGCACCAGCGCCAACCTGCTGCGCGCGCTGGCGATCCTCGGCATTCCGATGGGCCTGGTCATCATCGCGGTGGTGTACGGCTGGCTGCTGGGGGAAATCCGCCATCGCGCACGTGCCGAAGCCGATGGCGACGACGCACGCGGCGAGCTGATGAGCAACATCCGCGCGCTGGAACAGCACGGCGCCGATCTCAACGAACTCAGCCGCTACGGCGGCATGCTGCAAAGCTGCGTGCGCGCCGAGGAAGCCGTCGGCCTGGCCACGCAGTATTTCTCGCGCCTGCTGCCCTCGACCGGCGGCACGCTGTACCGGGTGCGCGCCTCGCAGGACTACGCCGAGGAGGTCGCGCACTGGGGCGAGCATGCGATCAACGGGCCGGCGATGTTCCCGCTGCCGGACTGTTGGGGGTTGCGCCGCGGCCAGCCGCACGTGCATCGCGCGCACCACGAGCTGCTGCCGTGCAACCACGTGTCGACGCCGTCGCTCAGCGCGATGCCGTCTTACGCGTGCGTGCCGTTGATCGCGCAGGGCAGCCAGCTGGGCCTGCTGTACCTGTCCAGCCACGACGACAGCTTCCTCGCGCGCCTCGACCTGGTGAAGACCGCCGCCGAGCAGCTGTCGATGGCGCTGTCCAGCCTGGACCTGCAGGCGCGCCTGCGCGTGCAGTCGATCCGCGAGCCGCTGACGGGCCTGTTCAACCGCCGCTACCTGGAAGAGTCGCTGGCGCGCGAACTGGCGCGCTGCGAGCGCCGCGGCATGCCGCTCGGCCTGATGATGCTGGACCTTGACCACTTCAAGCGCTTCAACGACCTGCATGGGCATGCCGGCGGCGATGCGCTGCTGGCCGAGTTCGGCCGGCTGCTGCAGGCGCTGTCGCGCGACGAGGACATCGCCTGCCGGTATGGTGGCGAGGAATTCACCCTGATCCTGCCCGAGGCCGATGCCATCACCGTGCAGGCGCGTGCGGAAGCCATCCGTGCCGGCGTCGAAGCGATGCGCGTGACCCATCTGGGGCAGGAGTTGCCGCCAGTGACGGTGTCGATCGGCATGGCGATGTTCCCGCAGCATGGCGGCCTGGGCGAAAGCCTGATGCGCCATGCCGACGCCGCGCTCTATCGCGCCAAGCATGCCGGCCGCAACCGGGTGGAAGCGGCGACGCTGGACGTCGTCGCCGATCAGTCGGCGGCGTAGCGCGCCTTCAACATCGCGTAGGCGCTGCGCAGCGCCAGCGCTTCGCCACCGGCGGGGCGCCCGGCGCGGTCGCTGTCGTTCCATGCGTACACGTCGAGGTGCGCCCACTTCATGCCGTCCGGCACGAAGCGTTCGAGGTACAGCGCCGCGGTGACCGCACCGGCCATGCGCGAACCGGCGTTGGCAAGGTCGGCGATGCCGCTGGTGAGGTAGCGCAGGTACGGACGCCACAGCGGCATGCGCCACACCGGGTCGCGCATGCGCTCGCCGGCGGCGATCCAATCGTTGGCCACCGCGTCGTCGTTGGCGAACAGCGCCGGCAGATCCGGGCCGAGCGCGATGCGCGCGGCGCCGGTCAGCGTGGCGAAGTCGAGCAGCAGCTCGGGCGCCTGTTCGCCGGCATAGGTCAGCGCATCGCACAGGATGATGCGGCCTTCGGCATCGGTGTTGTCGATCTCGACGCTGACGCCCTTGCGGGTGGCGATCACTTCGCCGGGGCGGAAGGCATTCGGGCCGATGCTGTTTTCCACCGCCGGCACCAGCAGCGTCAGTCGCACCGGCAGCGCGCGCGCCATCACCAGCCGCGCCAGCGCGATCGCATGCGCGGCGCCGCCCATGTCCTTCTTCATGTTGCGCATGCCGTCGGCCGGCTTGATGTCCAGGCCGCCGGTATCGAAGCAGACGCCCTTGCCGACCACCGCCACGTGCGGATGCGAGGCGTCGCCCCAGCGCAGCGCGATCAGCCGCGGTGCGCGGTGCGACGCGCGGCCGACCGCGTGGATGGCGGGGAAGTTCTGCGCCAGCAACGCTTCACCGGCGATGACGTCCACGTCGGCGCCATGCGTGGCGGCGAGGTCGCGCACCGCGGCTTCCAGGTCATCCGGGCCCATGTGCTCGGTCGGCGTGTTGACCAGGTCGCGCACCTGCAGGCTGGCGTCGAGCAGGTCGAGCGCCTCGGCATCGGCCTGCGGCAGCACCAGTCGCGCCGGCTTGCGCGCGGGCTGCTTGTAGCGGTCGAACTTGTAGCTGCCCAGGCCCCAGCCCAGTTGCAGTGCGATGCGCGCGTCGTCCGCGAGATCGCCCGCGATCTCCCAGTCGCCGGCCGGCAGGCCGAACGGCGCGTGCGCGTAGGTATACGGATCGAGTGCGTCGCCGATGCCGATCACCGCACCCGCCAAGCCGTTCTCGCCCGGCAGCGGCAGCAGCGAACCGGGCGACGCGGTGAAGCCCTGCGCGTCGATCCAGGCATTGACCGCCGGCGACTGCGACATGCGCCACGTGGCCAGCCGCGTGCGATCCAGTACGTGCAGCGGGCGCGCGTTGGCGGAGGAATCGATGTAGGCGAGGGCAGCGCTCATGCGGCGGCGTGTTCCGTGGCGAAGTCGGGATGGGCGTCCAGCCAGTCGGCCAGCGCGGTGAGGGTGGTGAACTCGAGGTCGGGATGCAGCGCGGCGTGCGGCCAGGCCCGCGGGTGGCCGTCGTGGTCTTCCGGGCGGTTGATCCAGCAACCGCGAAGGCCGGCGCGCATCGCACCGACGACATCCATCTCGATGTGGTCGCCGACGTGCAGCACGTCGCCCGGCGCCACGCCGAGGAGGTCGCAGGCAGCGTGGAAGATGCTGGCCTCCGGCTTCGCCGCCCCATGCTCGCGCGAATGGATCTGGTGCACGAACAGGTGGCCCAGGCCGATCCGCTGCAGGTCGGCATTGCCGTTGGTCACCGCGGCGACCGGCAACCGCGCGGCGATGCGCTCCAGCGCGGCCAGCGCATCCGGGTAGTACTCGACCTGGTTGCGGGCGGCGTAGAAGGTTTCGTACGCCGGTTCCAGCAGGGCCATGTCGGCACCGCTTTCGCGCAGGGCGTGCTCCAGCGTCATCCGGCGCAGGCGGCTGAGGTCGTGGATGTACTGCGGATTGTCGGCGAACACCTGCTCGCGCACGGCGCGCATGCGCTCGGCGGGGAACATGGCGGCGGTCGCGGGGCTGTGCTCGCGCAGCCAGTCGTCGAGGACGCGCTCGATGCGTGCACCGATGGGGGCGAACGGCCAGAGGGTGTCGTCGAGGTCGAGGGTGATGGCGCGGACGGGGAAGCTCATCGGGGCGATTTTAACCCAGTGGGCGGGTTGTCCCTTCACCCTGTTCCGTCAGCAGGGGTGCGCTCCCAGCATGCTGGTATGGCGCCGCTGGCCGCGGAGGCCCTACTTTTCTTTGCCTGTGCAAAGAAAAGTAGGCAAAAGAAGCACCCCCCGTCGGTCCGCCCGCCGCTGCGCGGCGGGTTCGCAGTCCCGGCGGGCCGCCCTTCGGGTTTTACCCGCCGTGACTGCCGGACCTAAGGGGCCCCAGAAGCGACGCCTGAAAGGTCGAGGCGCGCCTTTGCTCTTGCTCCTGCCTTGGGCCCCCATGAGGCACGGCGAGTGGGCCGGGTACAACCCGAAGGGCGCCGCCATGGATGACGGCGTTTTCGTATGGCACATGGATGTGGCTTACGAAAATTCCCGGACCGCTCGCGGACCCTGCGCGCAGCGCAGGGCGTGCCGCCTGGGG
>NZ_LSIF01000029.1 GCF_001556105.1 Pseudoxanthomonas mexicana
GCGGTGAACGGTGCCGTGGCCATCGGCAGCGGCGCTACGGGTACGGGAGCGAACTTTGCCGCCGGCGGTGGCGGCGGTGCCAACGCTTCGACCAGTGGAGCCTTGGCGCTGGGTGGCGGCGGCGGCGGCGGCGCGTCCTTTGGTGGCGGCGCTACCGGCGGCGCGGGCGGCAATGGCGCGATCGCCAGCAACACCGGGGCGACCGCGATCGGCAGTGGCGGCAGCGGGAGCAATGCCAGTTCAGGCGCTGCGGGCAGCGGTGGTCACGGCGCCAACGCCAGCGGCATCGCCAGCACGGCCATCGGCAGCGGTGCCAATGGAACCGCTAATGGCCAGGCCGGCGGTTCCGGCGCCGTGGCCAGTGGCAATTACAGCACGGCCATTGGCGGCAGCAACTCAGCACTGAATGCTGCGCAGGCCACCGCGAGCGGTTCCACGGCGCTGGGTAACGGTGCGCAGGCCACGGGTACCAACGCGGTAGCACTCGGCTACAACTCGGTCGCCGACGTGGCCAATACCGTCTCCGTGGGCAGCGCAGGCAACCAGCGACGCGTCGTCAATGTCGCCAGCGGCACCGCGACGACCGATGCGGTCAACGTCGGCCAGTTGAATACCGTGGCGACAACCGCCAGCAACGCATTGGCGGCAGCCAACTCGGCCGTCACCACTTCTTCCGCCTACACCAATACACGCGAAGCAGCCGTGCGCAACGACATGGCCGGAGGCGACGCGGCGACGCTCGCCACAGCCACCGGCTACACCGACACGCGCGAAGCGGCGGTGCGCAGCGACCTGGCGGCAGGCGATGCGGCGACGCTGGCGACGGCCAATGGCTACACCGATACACGCGAAGCGGCGGTACGCGTCGACATGGCCGCCAGTAACGCCGCCACGCTGGCGACCGCCAACGGCTATACCGACACCCGCGAAGCCACCGTTCGTAGCGACATGGCGGCAGGTGATGCAACGACCCTGGCGACAGCCCAGGACTACGCCGACACCGGCGATGCCACGACACTGGCTTCCGCCAATGCCTACACCGACGCGCGCTTCACCGAGCTGACCGGATTGAGCGACGACTTCAACGCCTTCCGCGGCGACGTGGATCGCCGCTTCAGCCAGATGGATCGCCGCATCGACACGATGGCGGCCATGAGTGGTGCGTACGCCGGCATGGCGATGAACACGGCGGGCCTGGCAGGCAAGAACCGGGTGGGCGTGGGTATCGGTTCACAGGGCGGCGAGCGGGCCATGGCGGTGGGCTACCAGCGGGTTGTCGGCAACCGCGCCAGCGTTTCGCTCGGCGCTGCCTTCGGAGGCGGGGAAAAGAGCGTGTCCGCCGGCGCAGGCTTCAGCTGGTGACCCGCGGCTCGGTCGCCGGACCGGGGTTAAGGTCGGCACGACAGCCTGTCGGCAAGCGCATCTTCCTGGTTTCGCTGACGTTGCTGCTCGCATGGCTGTGCGCGTTGCCATGGGTGCTGGTCGACAGCGACATGCCATTGACGGCAACGCCCGCTGCGATCGTGGATCCGGCGCCGTCGGAGTAGTCGGCGGCGTCAGCCTGCGTCGCGGTCGATCAGCGACGTCTCGCGCGTATCGGGCATCCACAGGTAGACCAGCAGCGAACAGGCGATGCAGGCGGTGACGTACCAGTAGAAGCCGGTCTCGTGGCCGATGTCCTTGAACCACAGCGCCACCATGTCGGCGGTACCGCCGAAGATCGCCACGGTCAGCGCATATGGCAGGCCTACGCCGAGC
The DNA here is from genome assembly GCF_001556105.1 of Pseudoxanthomonas mexicana. Classification (GTDB taxonomy): domain Bacteria; phylum Pseudomonadota; class Gammaproteobacteria; order Xanthomonadales; family Xanthomonadaceae; genus Pseudoxanthomonas_A; species Pseudoxanthomonas_A mexicana_A. The sequence continues at coordinate 1,759 of NZ_LSIF01000029.1, forward strand.
GCACGGATCTCGACGGGGAACAGCTCCGCCTTCACCACCGCGTTGATCGCGGTGTAGCCGCTGACGATCACCAGTGCCGCCATCACCAGCCAGAACGCCTGCGTCGCGCTCTGCACGTCCTGCAACTGGCTGAGGATCGGCACCGTGCACAGCGTGCCCAGCACGCCGAACGCGATCAGGATGCGCCGGCGCCCGATCCGGTCCGACAGCGCGCCCACCACCGGTTGCAGCAGCATGTAGAAGAACAGCGTGGCCGCATTGATCAGGCTGGCGGTCTCCGCCGCCATGCCGGCGCTGTTGACGAGGAATTTGTGCACGTAGGTGGTGTACGTGTAGAACGCCAGCGTGCCGCCCATCGTCAGGCCGATCACGGACAGCACCGCACGCGGATGCCGCAGCAGGGCACGCAACGTGCCTCCACTGCGCTGGTGTCCCGTAGCGACGGCGGCTTCGTTGCGCGAGAACGATTCGGTTTCCACCATGTTCCGGCGCAGCCACAGCGCGACCAGCGCGGCCACCGCGCCGATCGCGAACGGGATGCGCCAGCCCCAGTCGCGCAGTTGCTCGTCGGTGAGGAATACGCGTTGCAGCGCGATCAGCACGCCCAGTGCGATCAGGTGGCCCATGACCAGCGTGACGTACTGGAAGCTCGACCAGAACCCGCGGTGTTCACGCGTGGCCATCTCGCTGAGGTAGGTCGCGGACGTGCCGTATTCGCCACCCACCGAAAGACCCTGCAGCAACCGCGCCAGCACCAGCAGGATAGGCGCGGCGATGCCGATGCTCGCGTAGCCCGGCGTGCAGGCGATGATCAGCGAACCGGCGCACATCATCACCACCGACAGCATCAGCGCACGCTTGCGGCCGTGGCGGTCGGCGTAGCGGCCGAGCAGCCAGCCGCCGAGCGGGCGCATCAGGAAGCCCACCGCGAAGATCACCGCCGTCTTCAACAGCTGGCTGGTGCGGTCGCCGCCGGGGAAGAACACCTCGGCGAAGTACAGCGAGAACGCTGCGTACACGTACCAGTCGTACCACTCCACCAGGTTGCCGACCGAGCCGCTGAAGATGCTGCGCAGGCGCTGGGCGGGGGTCAGTGCGGTACGCGGCGTCTGCCTCATCAGTACAGGTCCATGGGATCGACATCGAGCGACCAGCGCGTGCGGCGCGCTTCCGGCAGGGCGTGGATGTCCGGCAGGGCGAGGTCGAGCGTGCGGTGCAGCGGACGGCGCTCGGGCGAGGTGAGCAGCAGCTGCACGCGATGCAGGCCGGCGCGGCGCGGCATCGGTGCCGGTAGCGGACCGTGCATCTCCAGTGCGGCATCGTGTCGGCGCAGAGCCTGCTTCGCGGCCTGCAGGAACTGCTGTGCGGCGTCGACGTGCTGGGCTTCTGCGCGCAGCAACGCGAGGTGCGCGAACGGCGGGAAGCCGGCCATGCGCCGCTGCTCGAGCTCCGCTTCGGCGAACGCGTGGTAGCCGCCGCTGATCAGCGTATTCAACAGCGGGTGGTCGGGATGGTGCGTCTGCAGCCACACATCGCCGCGCTTGCCCGCGCGTCCTGCGCGTCCCGCTACCTGGATCAGCTGTTGCGCCAGCTTCTCGCCGGCACGGAAATCGGTGGAGAACAGGCCTTCGTCCACGCCGACGACGGCCACGCGCGTGAGGTGCGGCAGGTCGTGGCCTTTCGCGAGTATCTGCGTGCCGACCAGGATGCCGGGCGCGTCGCCCAGCTTCGCCAGTTGCTGTGCCAGGCCATCGCGCTTCTGGGTGGTGCCGCGGTCGACGCGCAGCACCGGCACGTCGGTGAACTGTTCGGCCAGCAACTCCTCCAGCCGTTCGGTGCCGATGCCCTGCGGCTGCAAGGCCAGTCCGCCGCAGTCGGGACAGGCGGGCGGCGCCGCCTGCCGTGCGCCGCAGTGATGGCACTGCAGACGCTTGCCACCGGCATGCACGGTCATCGGACTGTCGCAGCGCTTGCAGTGCGCGCTCCAGCCGCAGTCGTGGCACAGCAGCACCGGCGCGTAGCCGCGGCGGTTCTTGAACACCAGTACCTGGCCGCCGGCATCCAGCGCCTGGCGGATCGCCTGCAGCGTGTCCGCGAGCAGGCCGGCCTGTTGCAGGCGCTTGCGCACGTCGAGCACGCGCACGGTCGGCGGCTGCGCTTCGCCCGCCCGTCGCGACAGGCGCAGGTGCGCATAGCGGCCGCTGCGTGCGTTGTGCAGCGTCTCCAGCGACGGCGTGGCGCTGCCCAGCACCACCGGCACGTCCAGCGCCTTGCCGCGCACCAGGGCGAAATCGCGCGCGTGGTAGCGGATACCGTCCTGTTGCTTGTAGCTGCCGTCGTGTTCTTCGTCGATCACGATCAGCCCGGCCTCCGGCAACGGCGTGAACACCGCCGAGCGCGTGCCGACGATGACGCGCGCCTCGCCACGCAGGCAGGCCGCCCACGTGCGGGCGCGCTCGCCGTCGTTGAGGCCGGAATGCAGCACATGCACCGGCACCCCAAGGCGTTCGCGGAAGCGCGACAGCGTCTGCGGGGTCAGGCCGATCTCCGGCACCAGCACCAGCGCCTGCCGCCCGCGCCGCATGCAGTCGGCGATGGCATGCAGGTAGACCTCGGTCTTGCCGCTGCCGGTCACGCCGTCGAGCAGCAGCGCGCCGAAACCGGTCGTGCCGACGATCGCCTCGGCCGCCGCTTTTTGTTCCTCGTTGAGTGCGGGCCCAGGGCGCGGCGCGGGGGGCGTCTGCGCCGCCGCGGGGAAGCGTTCGGCCAATCCGCGCTTGCCCAGGTCGCGGGCGGTGGCGCGGCCGCTGTCCAGGTGCAGGTCCAGCACGTCCTCGTCGAGCGTGCCGTGCCCGGCCAGCAGGTCGGCGAGGCGGCGCGGCCGGCTGCCGGTGCGTAGACGGTCGCGCTGCAGCTGGCCGGCCTCGGTCAGGCGCCAGTGCCAGGCATGGGTATCCGCCAGCGGCTCACCCTGGCGGAGCGCGACGGGGAGGGCGGTCGCGACCACTTCGCCCAGCGGTGCATGGGTGTAGCGCGCCAGCCAGTGCAGCGAATCCAGCAGTTCGCCGTGCAGCAGCGGGGTGTCGTCGAGCAGGGCATCGGCGGCTCGCAGCTCCAGGCCGGGGTCGGCCGGTGCGGCGACGTTGGCCACGAAACCGGTGAGCGCCCGGTTGCCGAACATCACCTTCACCCGCTTGCCGACGTCCCCGGGCGAGGCGTCATGGCTGGGCGGGGGCAGGTAGTCGAACAGCCGTGGCAGCGGCACGGGCAGGGCGACCTGCAGGACGGAAACGGTCGGCATTCCGTGCAGTGTATCGGCCCGTCCTGATGGCGGTCATATCTCACGTAGTTGCGACGATGTCCTGTCAATTTCTTGACGAAAATCACGCAAGTGCCGATCCCCAAAGGAGATTCCGGCTTATCCACACGCGCTGTGGATAAATCTGTGCATGGCGGGAATGCTTCACGGCGCGATGACGCACCAGCAAGCCTCGGGGTCAGGTTGGCCAAAAAAGTGCCAGAGGGTATTTTTCAAGTAAAAACAGCAGCTTGGCCGTGAAACGTGGCTGAAACATTCGTGCCGGGAGGGGGTGGTCGAGCCCGGATGACGAAATGGTGACCGCTGTGCACAACGTTATTTGGTGGAAACCCTTGTGGGGCTGGGGAGAGCAGATTCCGGCCCGCTGTCAAGCATCCGTACGGGTGCGCCGGGTGACTATGATCCACGCATCCCCTACTGGTTCCACGATGGCCGCTCCCGACTCCTCCTCCCTCCCCGCCCCCGCCGCGCTCGCCGCCTTCCTGCGAGGGT
>NZ_LSIF01000003.1 GCF_001556105.1 Pseudoxanthomonas mexicana
GGCAATGGCCGCATAGCTCCACTTCTGGTGTCCGCTAAAAGCGGGGGGATTACCCTTGTACCCGGGGATCAAGCCTGCAGGCCGACCGCCATTGACTTCTCTGCGCAAATGGGAAAGGGGGTTGACAAGTTCATATGCGATCTCGCAGAGATTTGCGCATATGGACATCGCAGCGGCCGAGTAACGTCACCAACTTTGAAAACGGTGCTGCGTGCGATGAGGGCAAGCTTCATACCGTGGCTAATTGAACGGCAGCCGGTAAAGAGAAAGGCATGGTCGCTATTGGCGATTGATCGTGATCTGCTTGAAGCATATGCGGTGCACTTGCCGATCAAATACTCACCGCCAACAGCGTACAACATGTACGCACATCTGCTCATCATCATGCGGCTTGGACATGAGCTGAATTTATGTATATCGCCTCACGAGACGGGTATGCAAAGGAGGATGTCGTACTGCCGGGATGGTGCGAATTCAACAAAGCCATACTCGAAGTACGAGTTGTCACAGATCTCTATAGTTCTTCATCGATATCTCGTCGAGATTAGGAAGGATCCGAATGCGGTTCCACAACAGGTTGCTCTTGCCGTGTACTTCAGCTTGATGGCATTGCGAACAGGTTTTAATGCGTCGTCGCTGCTACTGCTTACGCGCGATGCTCTTCGTGAGCATCCGCTAAGACCAGGCTACAGCGTTCTGGTCTCTTACAAAACAAGAGCCCGTAGAGAAGTGCAGTCCGTATCGAAATGGCTGGATTCGGTCGATAAGACCACGATCTGTGACTCAAGCGTGGAGACCCTCTACAGAGAATTGCTCGACTACACGCATGACCTAACGCAGGGCTTAAGTGAGGGAGATGGCCGCGCGTTTGTTAGGGGGCCGCTGCGGCGCACGGAAGGAACTCGTCCTATCCCACTCACAATGAATGATGTGAGTGGAGCAATTCGCGGTTGGCTTAGCCGTCGCCATCTCTTTATTGACGAACAGGGGCAGCGATTCTGGCCGTCGTCCCGCAGATTCCGCGCCACCTTGGCGTCGAGAGCTTTTGAGCTGGCTGGAGGCGATCCGCTCGTGGTGGCAAAGATTCTTGGAAATGCGGGCCCTACCGCAGCGACACACTATGTCGCAGCGCCGAAGGAGGCTGTAGTGGAGTTCCATCAAGCAATGGGCGAGCTGCGCCAGAGGCTGGAGGGAGCAATCGCGAGCTTCTCGCCCACGCCGGTGAGCGGGTGTTCGGATCCACTCGGGGGACGCTATGCACCTAAGAATGGAGTCACATACTGCGAGCGATGGACAAATTGCTTCAAATGTCCAAATCAAGTGATTACCGGTGAGGACAACGAGCTCTGGAGACTGTACAGCTTCTATTGGGCCCTTCAAAACAAGTCCCACTTTCTTCGCCGAACGCCGGCCTGGTCGATGGTTAGATTTGCTATCAAAGCAATGGAGACAGCTGTTATAGAGCGGTTTGGCCAGAGCGCAAGAAGTGCAATGGATCGCGCGAGGCACAACCCTCATCCATTCTGGGCGAAGGCAAAGATAGAGGGTTGGCTAGATGTCCGCGAGCAGCATTAGAAAGGCAGTAGAGCGAATCACTTCTCTGCATGCCGAAGAACGGGACAGAGAGGTCGTTTCGTGGATTGAATGTAACGGGGAGCTCATACCATTAAGCTACTACGGGGACGAGAGAATAGACCTCTCGCCCTACATGCCAAACCCAGCTTCTGACGTGGCGTTGATCAAGGTAAGTAGCATCCATTTCAGATGGAGACATTCGTTCCTTGATGTGCTCTTCACCTACTGGAATAAGGGGCGGCCGGGATCCTCTGTACCCAAGGCTTCTAGTGTCATAAGAGTCAGCCAGTCGCTGACAGTCTTCCTAAATTGGTTGGCGGCGAAGGACATATGGAGATTTCGGGACGTATCGCCCCCCGTATTCAGAGAGTTCGTGGAGCATCTCTCATCATCGCCAATTGAAAGCTGGCACCCACGCAAGGGAAAAAAGAGGCGCGCTGAGGGGATCAAAAGCGTCGTCTGGGCTTGTGTGCTCCCCTGGGAGCTGAGGGCATCACTCGCAGATCCGATTACGGCATGCCCCTACACATATGAGCGTGGAGTAACAGGTCTTACAAAGACAAGATCGAGAACTTCGAGAGAGGCGCAGACGTATTGTCTTTCAGCCGCTGAATACGTGCAGCTCTATGATTCTTGCGAGCAGGATTTAATTGATGCTGATCGAATAATCCGACGTCCCCCCGCTTTCAGTAGCGGAACCATTTGGAGTCCGGGGTTACTGTAGC
>NZ_LSIF01000030.1 GCF_001556105.1 Pseudoxanthomonas mexicana
CGCGCGGCCGCGGAGGCTTCTTCCACCAGCGCCGCGTTCTGCTGCGTGGTCTCGTCCATCTGGGTGATGGTCTGGTTGACCTGCTCGATGCCGGCGCTCTGCTCCTGCGAGGCCGCCGAAATCTCGGCCATGATGTCGGTCACGCGCTGCACAGACGCCACAATCTCGGCCATCGTCGCGCCGGCCTGGTTCACCAGTGCCGAACCATCGGCGACCTTGTCCACGGACGTCTCGATCAGCCCCTTGATTTCCTTGGCCGCATTGGCCGAACGCTGGGCGAGGGTGCGGACTTCTGAAGCGACCACGGCGAAGCCACGACCCTGCTCACCGGCACGCGCCGCTTCCACCGCGGCATTGAGCGCCAGGATGTTGGTCTGGAAGGCGATGCCATCGATGACCGAGATGATCTCGGCGATCTTCTTGGACGACTGTTCGATATCGGTCATCGTGGTGACGACCTTGCCGACCACGTCGCCGCCCTGCGAGGCGACCGAGGCCGCGCCGATGGCCAACTGGTTGGCCTGGCGTGCCGAGTCGGCGTTCTGGCGCACGGTGGAGGTCAGTTCCT
>NZ_LSIF01000031.1 GCF_001556105.1 Pseudoxanthomonas mexicana
GGGTTGGGGTGAGGGGGGGCGCATTGACGGCTGGCCCGACGTGGCATCCAGCGATTGCAGATCAGTCCTGGGCGCCCTCCGCCCTGCGCGATGCGCTGCGCCTTCGCGCCTGGGTGAACCGTCTGGTACGCGAGTTCTTCTTTGCGCGCGACGTGCTGGAAATCGAGACGCCGATGATGTCGCGCGCAGGCAACACCGACGCGAACATCGCCTCGTTCTCGCTGGACTTCTCCGGCCGCACGGACGGCGCACCGCGCACGCGCTGGTTGCGCACCTCGCCGGAGTTTCCGTTGAAGCGCCTGCTGGCGGCCGGCGTGGGCGATTGCTTCGAACTGGGGCGGGTGTTCCGCGATGGCGAGGCGGGCGGTCGCCACAACCCGGAGTTCACCCTGCTCGAGTGGTACCGCGTGGGCTGGACGCTGGAGCCGCTGGTCGACGAGACGGTCGCGCTGGTGCAGGCGGCGCTGTCGATGATCGGGCGGGAGGCGACGGTGTCGCGCATCCGCTTCCGCGAGCTGTACATGCAGCAGCTCGGCTTCGATCCGATGACGGCCGAGCTGGACGTGGTGCGCAATGCCGCTTCCGGCATCGCCATCGACGGCGAGGGACTGACCCGCGACGACTGGCTGGACCTGTTGATGACGCACCGGCTGCAACCGGCGTTTGCGCGCGACCACATCACCGTCGTGCACGACTATCCGGCAAGCCAGTCCGCGCTGGCGCGCGTGGTCGACCGCGATGGCGTGGCGGTGGCGGAGCGCTTCGAGCTGTACCTGGGACCGCTGGAACTGGCCAATGGCTACCACGAGCTGACCGATGCGGTGGAGCAGCGTGCGCGGTTCGAGCGCGACGTCGCGCTGCGGCAGGCGCGCGGTGACGCGGCGCCGCCTTTGGACGAAGCCCTGCTGGCGGCGCTGGGACACGGCATGCCGGCCTGCGCCGGCGTGGCGCTGGGCGTGGACCGGCTGCTGATGGCGATGCTGGATACGCCGCGCATCGCCGATGTGCTGGCCTTCGATTTCGCGCGCGCCTGAAAGCCTGCAGAACTTCGCGCGCAGGTCGTGTGGACTGCGGGCGGTTTCGTGAGGTCGTGTTCATTTCCGACAAGGGCCGCACGCGCAGCTGCGCGGTCGACGGCCGCCGCGTGGACCTGGTGCGACCGCTGTCGAGCAGCGCCTGCATCGAAGGCCGCAGCTGGGGCCGCGACAAGCGGGGCGTGCGGGTGACGTCGGGATGCCGGGGCGAGTTCCGCGGCTGGTGAGTTCCACGAGGGGAACGGCCCGCTCACGGCGGGCCGGTACAATGCGGGCATGAACGACGCCATCGATTACGCCCGCTACGACCGTATCCGCCCCATCCGCTGGACCGGCACCGCACTGGAACTGCTGGACCAGCGCAAGCTGCCGTTTGTGGTGGAGTACCTGAGCTGCACCACCAGCGATGAGGTGGCGGCCGCCATCCACGACCTGGCCGTGCGCGGTGCGCCTGCCATCGGCATCGCCGCCGCCTGGGGCGTGGTACTGGCCTCGCGCGAGGTGCTGGCGGCGACGCCGGCCGAGGCGCTGGAAAAACTGCAACCGGCGCTGCAGCGCCTCAATGATGCGCGGCCGACGGCGGTGAACCTGGCCTGGGCCCTGGCGCGGATGCGCGCGGCCCTGCGTACCGCCGGCGGCGACTGGCGCGGCGTGCTGGAACTGGAGGCGCTGGCGATCGCCGAGGAAGACCTGGCCGCGAACCGCCACATGGGCGAACTCGGTGCGGCGCTGATCGGCGAGGGCAGTGGCGTGCTGACCCACTGCAATACCGGCTCGCTGGCCACCGCCGGCTTCGGCACCGCGCTGGGCGTGATCCGCGCCGGCGTGGCACAGGGCCTCATCGGCAAGGTGTATGCCGGCGAGACGCGGCCGTGGCAGCAGGGTGCGCGGCTGACCGCGTGGGAACTGCAGCAGGACGGCATTCCCGCCACGCTGATCGCCGACTCCGCCGCCTCGCACCTGATGAAGACCGGTGCCGTGCAGTGGGTGATCGTCGGGGCGGACCGCATCTGCGCCAATGGCGACACGGCCAACAAGATCGGCACCTACCAGCTGGCCATTGCCGCGCGCCACCACGGCGCGAAGTTCATGGTGGTCGCGCCGTCGTCCACGGTGGACATGGCCACGCCGAACGGCGACGTCATCCACATCGAGGAGCGCGACCCGGCCGAACTGCTCGGCATCGGGGGTACGCGCATCGTCGCGGAAGGCGTGGAAGCGTGGAATCCGGTCTTCGACGTGACGCCGGCGTCGCTGATCGATGCCATCGTCACCGAGAAGGGCGTGATCGAGCAGCCGGACGAAGCGCGCATGCGGGCCGCGTTCGGCGGATGACGCCCCAGGCCCGCGTGCCGTCAACTATCGACGCGGCACGTCAGCCGTGTGCGGTCGCCAGCATGGCGGTGGCGTGCGTGCCGGCTGACGCACACGGCCCGGCGCGGCGACCGATGAGGTGGCACGCGCATTGCATCGCGGGGGATGTCCCGTCCTGGAACCGCGCATGCACGTACGACTCGTCCACGCACCGATCGCGGTTCCCGGCCTGATGCACGACTTCCGCGTGCTGCTGTCGCGCCGCTCGACGCGTTCACTGGATGCGGCCGAGCGCGAGGACCTGGCCAGGGCCCAACTGCGTGCCACGCGTCCCATCGTCAGCGGCGTACTGCTGTGCGGTGCCGTGCTGATGGCGATCATCGCGATCTTCGAACTGGTGGACGTCACGCCGTCGATCGGCTATCCGGTATGGGCGCAGGTGCTGGCGGCGTTGGGCGTGGCGGCCTGTGCCGCCGGCGTCGCGCGCCTGGTGCAGTGGCAGCAGCGCCTGGTGCTGGTGCTGGCCGGCACGCTGCTGACAGGCGTTTTCATGAGCATGCCGTTGCCCGGTGCGACCGGCCAGCTGGCGTTGCGCACGGGCCTGTTCCAGCTGTTGCCGCTGGCGCTGATGGCGCTGATGGTGCGTCCGGTGTCGCTGCTGGCGCTGGCGCTGCTGATCGTGGTGATGGCGCAGCTGCGCATCGTGCTGCATGGCGCACCCGGCACCGGCACGGCGCTCTACTGGCTGTACACGTTGACGACGATCGGCTTCGGCCTGGTGCTGGCCGGGTATCGCACGGATTTCGCCGTGTCCGCCTGGCAGATGCGCCGACGCCTGGTGCAGCAGGCGCATACCGACGAACTGACCGGATTGCTCAACCGCAATGGCTGGAGCGAGCGTGCGGTCGCCCTGCATGCGCAGGCGCTGAGCGCCGGACGACCGGTCGCGGTGGTGGTACTGGATATCGACTACTTCAAACGCATCAACGATGACCACGGCCACGATGGCGGCGATGCGGTCCTGCAGCGCCTGGGCGGCATCATGCGCGCACGCGTCGGAACGGACGGCTGCGCGGCCCGTATCGGTGGTGAAGAATTCGCCGTGCTGCTGGCCGGGGACGATGCGGTCTCCGCGCAGGCGTTCGCGGAGCGCCTGCGCAACGAGTTCGGCAAGGCGCAGGCGGATCTCGTGGCGACCTTGTCCGCTGGCGTCGCGCATCACCAAGCGGGCGAATCCCTGCGCGAGCAGATGCGGCGTGCCGATCTGGCGCTGTACGAAGCCAAGCGCGACGGGCGCGACCGCGTTCATGTTGCCGGCGTTTCCTGAACGACCTGTTTCGATTCCAAATGTGACATGCCTGCGCTAGCATCGCTGGATACTCGCGCAGGCAGGTCGTTGCCTTGACGCGTCCAGTCGACGCCAGGGGAACATGAACGAAGAACGCGCCCGCACGATGTGGGGAAAATCGCGCCTGCCGGTATTGGGGCTGGTGATCCTGCTGATCGTGGTCGCGCCGGTCATGCTGTTGCAGCGGCTGTCCCGCGCCAACCAGAACGCGACGGACGTCGTCATCCATACCCACCAGGTGGAAGCCGCGGTGCTCGGGCTGGCGCTGGATGTGCGTGAAATGGAGAGCGCCGGCATGCTGATCGCGCTGGGTGCGGACCACCCGCTGGCCCGCCAGCGCCTGGTCACCGGGCGTACGTCGCTGCCGGAGCGGTTCGAGACACTGGTCCGGCTGACGGCGGACAACCCCGAGCAACTGGTGCGCATCGGACGCCTGCGTGAACTGGTCGATGCCCGCATCGAGGTGGTCGACCAGTTGATCGAGGCGCCGGAGGCCTACCGCGGCAGCGTGGTCGCGCCGCTGGCCACGCGTTTCCCGATCCGTGGCCTGCTGAACGACATCCTCAACGATGAGCGCGCGCTGCTCAGCCAGCGGACCGGCGATGCGGTGGAGCAGCGCAAGCGCATCGAATGGATCCGGATGATCGCGCTGGGTGCCCAGCTGCTGCTGCTGTCGCTGGTGCTGATGTCGCTGGGCCGGCAGGTGGCGCGCCGGCTGAATGCCGAGAGGAAGACCGCGCAGGCGAGCCAGCGCGCGCTGGTCGTGCTGGATACCGTCCGCGAGCCGATCGTGCTGCTGGACGGCGAGCAGCACATCCAGATGCACAACGCGGCGTTCGCGGAGCTGTACGGCATCGAGAAGGACCATCGGGTTCCCTCGCTGGATGATCTGGGCGTCGCGTGGCAGGACAAGATCATGCGCCAGCGGCTGCACGACGTGCTGGCGCGCGGGCGCGAGCTGTGGGATTACGAATTGCAGCAGGAAACCGCGGACGGCCTGCGCCGCACCGTGCTGCTCAATGCGCGTCGCATGCCGCTGCCCGATACGGACGACCACGCGGTACTGGTGACGGTCAGCGACATCTCGCTGCAGAAGACCGCGCAGCTGGAGATCGCCGCGCTGAACCGCCAGCTGGAAGGCAAGGTGGAGCAGGTGTCGGAAGTGAACCGCGAACTCGAGGCTTTCAGCTACTCGGTGTCGCACGACCTGCGCGCGCCGCTGCGTCACGTGGCCGGCTTCTCCGACAAGCTGGGCCGTCACCTGGGCGACGGCATCGACGACAAGAGCCGGCACTACCTCGGCGTGATCGGCGACTCCGCGCGCCGCATGTCGCAGTTGATCGACGATCTGTTGGTGTATTCGCGGCTGGGTCGCAGTGCGTTGCGCCTGCAGGCGGTGGACATGCAGTCGCTGGTCGCCGAAGCGCGCGCGATGCTGGATGCGAACGAGGACAACGACGGCCGCGCGGATCGCGTGCAGTGGCGCATCGCGCCGATGCCCATCGTGCTGGCCGACGAGAACATGATGCGCCAGGTCTGGAACAACCTGCTGGGCAACGCGCTGAAGTACAGCAGCCAGCGCGAGCGGTCGCTCATCGACGTGGAGCATCGCATCCAGGAGGACGGCAGCCACCTCTTCAGCGTGCGCGACAACGGCGCGGGCTTCGACATGGCCTACGCGGGCAAACTGTTCGGCGTGTTCCAGCGCCTGCACAAGGCCAGTGATTTCCCCGGTACCGGCATCGGCCTGGCCAGCGTCCGCCGGGTGATCGGCCGGCATGGTGGCCGCATCTGGGCCGAATCGGCGCCGGACGAGGGCGCCACGTTCTATTTCACCCTTCCTGCGGCGCTCGATGCTCCGCCTTCCAGAGAGAAAGACGCATGAGCGACATCCGCACCATCCTGCTGGCCGAAGACAGCCTGGCCGACGCCGAAATGGCGATCGACGCGCTGCGCGAAGCCAACCTGGCCAACCCCATCGTGCATGTGGAAGACGGCGTCGAAGCGCTGGATTACCTGTTCCGCCGTGGCGCCCATGCCGATCGTGAGGACGGCATGCCGTCGGTGCTGCTGCTCGACATCAAGATGCCGCGCATGGACGGGCTGGAAGTGCTGAAGCACATCCGCTCGGACGAGAAGCTCAAGCACCTGCCGGTGGTGATCCTGTCGTCGTCCCGCGAGGAGAGCGACCTGGCGCGCAGCTGGGACCTGGGCGTGAACGCTTACGTGGTGAAGCCGGTCGACATCGACCAGTTCTTCCAGGCGGTGAAGACGCTGGGCACGTTCTGGGCCGTCATCAACGAAACCCCGGCCGGAGGCTGACCGGTGCCGCAGTCCGGAACACCGCTGGGCCCTGTCCGCATCCTGCTGGTGGAGGACTCTGAACTCGATGCCGAGTTGCTGGTCGAGCAGTTGCAGGATGCCGGCATCGCCGCCGAATTCGTCCGCGTCGATGGCGCGGACGACATGCGGGCGGCTCTGGCTGGCGCTCCGTTCGACCTGGTCCTGTCGGACATGGAATTGCCGGGCTTTTCCGGTTACCAGGCGCTGCAGATCCTGCGCCGGCACGATGCACGGCTGCCGTTCGTGTTCTTCTCCGGCACGATCGGCGAGGAAGCGGCGGTCAAGGCCTTGCAGGAAGGCGCCAGCGACTATGTGCTGAAGCACTCCCCCGTACGATTGCCGTCGGCGGTGGCGCGTGCCATCCGCGAAGCGCGCACCGAGCGCGAGCGCGAGCATGCCGAGCGCGAGCTGATGCGTTCGCAGCGGCTGGACTGCCTGGCGATGCTGGCCGCGGGCCTGAGCCACGACCTGCGCAACATCCTGCAGCCGTTGCTGATCGTGCCCGACCTGCTGTCGACCTACAGCGACGACCCGAAGATCCTGCGCCTGGGCGCGGTGATTTCGGAAAGCGGCAAGCGCGGCCACGAAATGGCCGATTCGATGCTGTCGTTCGTCCGCGGTTCGCGCAAGGCCAGCGAGACCATCAGCGTGGCGGCGCTGTTCAGCGCGGTGCAGCTGCTGCTGCAGGGCAGCCTGTCGCGTCAGGTCCGGCTGACGGTCGAGCAGCCGCCGGAAGATCTGGTGATCGAAGGCAACTACACCGAGTTCCAGCAGTGCCTGATCAACCTGTGCCTCAACGGCATCCAGGCGATGGCGGAGCGGGGTGGCCAGCTGACCCTGTCTGCGCTGCCCGCGGTGGCGGCCGACGGCCGCGACTATGTGGTGCTGCGCGTGGCGGACGAAGGCAGCGGCATGGACGAGGCGACGCGGCAGCAGCTGTTCACGCCGTTCTTCACCACCAAGTCCAGCGGCACCGGCCTGGGCCTGATGTCGTGCAAGCGCATCGTGGAGTCGGTGCAGGGGCGGATCGAGGTGCGCAGCGCGCCAGGCCAGGGCAGCGCGTTCGAATTGCACCTGCCGGCACCCGCCATCGACGAATGGATGGGACTGGACGACACGACCTTCCTCGACGGCGAGGGCCGGCGCATCCTGCTGGTCGATGGCGACGCCACGCGCCTCTCGCTGCTGGGCAATGCGCTGGCGGCGCAGGGCTACGACCCCGTCATGGCGCCCGACGGCGCGAATGCGCTGCAGCAGATCGCGCGCGATGGTCTTCCCGCACTGGCGATCATCGACGACGACATCCTGCTGCTGTCGGCGGCGGATGTGTTGGCGGTGTTGCAGGAGGCGGGCTTCGACGGGCCGGTCATCCGCCTGCGCGAACCCGGCAGGCAGTCCGATGGGCGCGATTGCGCGGCCGCCGTGGTGAAGCCGGTGCAGGTGCAGTCATTGTTCGGTGCGATCGAACACGCGCTGGGGTTGCGCGCCTGACGATCCCGACGGGACGCAGGCGCGCGTGAGGACCTCGATCAGACGCGACCCATCGTGGGCGTCGGCTTCAAGCGCTGCCACACCGCGCGCATGATCGGTTGCGCGCGGTACCAGCCGATCGGCGTGTCCGGGCAATCGCGCTGCAGGCGGTCGCGCAGCGACGGCGCGATCTCCTCGAATTCCTGCCGGTGGTGCAGCAGGTAGGCGTCGTAGCCGATCTTCAGGCACCGCTCGAGATCGCCGACCGTGGCCCCGACCACCTGGAACGTGTCTTCATTGAGTCGCGTCTTCCAGTACGCCAGTTCGGCGTCGATATCGACGATCTGTGCGGTGGAATGGGTGCTGCGAGCGTACTGGCTGACCATGGTGATCCCCGTTTCGACATGGTGGTGACGGAACGGAGTTTTTGTTTTCCGCGGTGATGCTTAAGTGAAATAAAGGGCTTTTTAACCGGCATTTAACCCGGTGCAGGCGCATCGGTTCACTTTTGAAAAAGCCGCGTGATGGATGCCGTCAACGACGACGCACGGCGTCCGCCAGCAATGCGCGTTCCTCCATCGCGCCGGACGGCGGCAGGAACAGCGGAGGATCTTCCTCGAGGGGTGCGTTCAGGCGCTCCCATACGCGCGCGATGACGGCATGCGCCAAGGGCCAGTCCAGGCGCACGCCGCACACGATGCCGGCGTCATAGCGCGCGCGCAGCGTCGGCAGCAGTTCCTGCAAGGAACGCCGGTGCGAGAGCAGGTAGGTGTCGTAGGCGAACTTCAGCGTCGGCACGTAATGGCGGAAGGGCGTGCCGGGTCGGTGGAACGTCTGGTGCGCATAGGTGTCGGCCCAGAAGTGCAGTTCGGTCTGGATGTCGATGACGGCGCAGGGCATGGCCTCGTCGGACCACGCATGGGCAAGCGGATCGTGCAGGCATGGCATGGGGTCCCCTCCATGGCGCGAGGCCAGGCAGTGCGTGGACCGCATGGATGGATGACGGCCGGCGTGTGGACGCTGCGACCGCCTGCACCGCTCCGCTGCGACTGCGCGAAGCCCCTGTCGGCAACGTGGTACTCCATCTCCCCCGAAGGAGATGCGTGGCCCGCGACCCTGCCGGGTCTTGTGGTGGTCGCCCCTGCAATGAGGAACACGGCCGCCGGCGAGCAAGCCGGCCAGCCGTTCGTCGTCATCGGTGCCGCAGGTGCATCCGTTCAGTCGTTCAATGCGTGCGCAGGGGCTCGATCTCGTGCTCATCCAGCCATCGCCATGCTTCGCGCAACAGCGTGCGCGTCACCGGCCAGTCCGGCCCGGCATCGCCGCGCAGCCGATCCCAGTGGTCTTCCAGCGCGAGTTCGGTATCGAGGTCGAGCTGGCCTGCATGGTCGGCATGCGAGGCCGCGGCGAAGGCGTAGGCGCGGCATGCGTCTTCCCAGGCGACGTCCGGGTGCAGGCGGCGACGGCGTCCGTAGTCGTAGGCCGTGAAGGCGACGAACGCATCGTCATTCAACGCGGCGAGGCGGGGCGGCGTCTGACGGAGGGTGTCGAGCTGGGCGCGATAGAGCTGTCGGTCCATGGGGGGTCTCCATTGTCACCGTGACGTGGTATCGCGCCACCCGTTACCCGTGGGTGAGAAATCCCTTCGTTGCCCGCTCACAAAGCTGAGAGGGCGATGGCCGATCAGCGCGCGGTCAGTCTCAGTGGTTGAGACGACGGCGACGTCAGATGGCAGTCCGTCGACGAGAGACCGCCATGCCTGCCCAGACCGCCCTGATCCGTCGCCATGCCGACGAGGCCGCGCTGTTGCCCGCCACCACCGCCGATGGCCGTGCCCTGGCGGAACGTCTGTCGGGCAAGTATCGCGATCGCGTCACCGGCCAGTTCGTCATTCCCGCACGCGAAGGACGCTACGAGGCGCTGCCCGACGACTTGCCGGCGGCACTGGCCGACGCATTGCGCCAGCGGGGCATCGAACGCCTGTATTCGCATCAGGCCGATGCCTGGCGGCACGCGCAGGCGGGCGATCATCTGGCCGTGGTCACGCCGACCGCCTCCGGCAAATCGCTGTGCTACACGCTGCCGGTGGTGGCGTCGGCGTTGTCGAAGCGGGGCAAGGCGCTGTACCTGTTCCCGACCAAGGCACTGGCGCAGGACCAGGTGGCGGAACTGCTGGACCTGAGCAAGGCCGGCGACCTGGGCCTGAAGGCGTTCACCTTCGACGGCGATACGCCGGGCGATGCGCGGCAGGCGATCCGCCTGCACGGCGACATCGTGGTCAGCAATCCGGACATGCTGCACCAGGCCATCCTGCCGCACCACACCAAGTGGGCGCAGTTCTTCGAGAACCTGCGCTACGTGGTGATCGACGAAGTGCATACCTATCGCGGCGTGTTCGGCAGCCACGTGGCCAACGTGCTGCGCCGGCTCAGGCGGGTGTGCGCGTTCTACGGTGCCACGCCGCAGTTCATCGTCTGCTCGGCCACCATCGGCAATCCGCAGGCGCATGCGGAAGCGCTGCTGGAACTGCCGGTGCACGCGATCACCGAGTCCGGCGCGCCGAGCGGCGAGAAGCACGTGCTGCTGTGGAACCCGCCCGTGGTCAATCCCGACCTGGGCCTGCGCGCGTCGGCGCGTTCGCAGAGCAACCGCATCGCGCGGCTGGCGATCAAGGCCGGGCTGAAGACGCTGGTGTTCGCGCAATCGCGCACGATGGTCGAAGTGCTGACCAAGTACCTGAAGGACGTGTTCGACAGCGATCCGCGGTTGCCGGCGCGCATCCGTGCCTACCGCGGCGGCTACCTGCCCACCGAACGGCGCGAGGCGGAGCGCGCGATGCGCGACGGGCGCGTGGACGGGATCATCTCCACGTCCGCGCTGGAACTCGGCGTCGACATCGGCAGCCTGGATGCGGTGGTGTTGAACGGCTATCCCGGTTCCATCGCGGCGACGTGGCAGCGCTTCGGCCGGGCAGGGCGCCGGCAGCAGGCCTCGCTGGGCATCCTCGTCGCCAGTTCGCAGCCGCTGGACCAGTACGTGGTGCGGCATCCGGAGTTCTTCGCCGACAGTCCGCCGGAACATGCACGCACCGCGCCGGACCAGCCGATGATCCTGCTCGACCACGTGCGCTGCGCCGCGTTCGAGCTGCCGTTCCTCGCCGGCGAGCCGTTCGGTCCGGTCGATCCTTCGCCGTTCCTGCAACTGCTGGACGAGGACAGCGTGGTCCATCGCGAAGGCGACCGCTACGAGTGGATCGCCGACAGCTTCCCGGCCAATGCGGTCAGCCTGCGCTCGGTGGCCGACGGCAACTTCGTCGTGGTCGACCGCACCGATGGCCGCCAGGAGATCATCGCCGAAGTGGATTTCAGCGCCGCACCGCTGACGCTGTACGAGGGCGCCATCCACATGATCCAGTCCACGCCGTACCAGGTGGAGCGGCTGGACTGGGAAGGCCGCAAGGCCTACGTCACCCGCACGCACGTGGACTACTACACCGATGCGATCGACTACACCAAGCTGAAGGTGCTGGAGCGCTTCGACGGCAGCATCGCCGGGCAGGGCACCTGCCACCACGGCGAAGTGCACGTGGTGCGGCGCGTGGCCGGCTACAAGAAGATCCGCTACTACACGCACGAGAACATCGGCTACGGCCCGGTGAACCTGCCCGACCAGGAGATGCACACCACCAGCCTGTGGTGGCAGCTGCCGCCGGCGTTGCTGGAATCGGCATTCCAATCGCGGCAGGACGCGCTGGATGGGTTCCTCGGTGCCGCGTACGCGCTGCACATCGCCGCCACGGTCGCGGTGATGGCCGAAGGCCGCGACCTGCAGAAGGCGGTCGGCGATGGCGACGGCGCATGGTTCGCGCTGCCGGATACGCAGGGGCGTGGCCAGTTGCGCGGTAGCGAGAGCCAGGTGCTGTCGCCGGTGTCGGGCGAGCGCTTCGTGCCCACGGCCTATCTCTACGACAACTACCCCGGCGGCATCGGCCTGAGCGAGCCGCTGTGGCGGCGCCAGCGCGAACTGGTGCAGCGTGCGGTGCGTCTGGTGTCTTCGTGCGACTGCCGGGGCGGATGTCCGGCCTGCGTCGGTCCGGTGCTGGCGAGCGATGAAGGCGCCGAGACGTCTCCGCGCGCGCTGGCCGCACGCGTGCTGCAGCTGCTGGATGTCGCATGAGCGTCAGCCTGGAGAAACTGCAGCGGCTGCGACGCCAGGCCGGGCACGAGGGGGCTGTGTCGTCGCCCGCCCGGTTGCCGCCGGTGCACGATCCCTTGCCGGCGCTGCGGCGCATGCTGGGAATCCGCGAACGGGCGCAGGCATCGAGGGTCGTGCGCGCATGCGACCGTGCGCTGCCGGGCGACGAGATCGCGCCGGGCCTGCTGCGGCTGGAAGAGATCCTGCCGTTCGCTGCGGTGGCCCCGCACATCGACGGTACGTTCGCGCGGACGGGCATGCTGCCCACGGCGAACATGCTGTTCTTCGACACCGAGACCACCGGCCTGTCCGGTGGCACCGGCACGCGCGCCTTCATGGTGGGTGCGTTGGATTTCGTGCCCGGGGGATTGCGCGTGCGCCAGTTGCTGATCACGCACCTGTCGGCGGAGCCGGCGATGCTGCGCGAATTCTCGCGCTGGCTGGCGGAGGACACGCGCCTGGTCAGCTACAACGGACGCTGCTACGACGCGCCGCTGCTGGCCGCGCGCTACCGGCTGGCGCGGCAGGGTACGCCGCTGGCCGGTCTCGAGCATCTCGACCTGCTGTTCCCGGCGCGCCGGCGCTACCGCGGCGTGTGGGAGAACTGCCGGCTGGCGACCATCGAGTACCGCGCGCTCGGCATCGTGCGCGAGGACGACCTGCCGGGATCGGAAGCGCCCGGCGCGTGGCTGCAGTACCTGCGCGGCGGCGATGCCGGGCTGCTGCGGCGCGTGCTGCAGCACAACTTCCAGGACGTGGTGACGCTGGCGCACCTGCTGCTGCACCTGTCAGGCAGTGCGCCATCGCACGGATCCGGCGCCGATGCCGCACGCTGTCGGGAAACTTCCGACAGCGGAGTGTGAAGCGCTGCGCATTCCCCGCATCGTGTCTCAAGAATGTGCCGTCGCGGCCGACACCCTTGCTAGATTTCATTCAGTCCGTGCCTCCGCAACCAGGGAGGCGCGCGTTGGAACTTGCACGAACGATCCAAGGGGAAGTGCTTTGCGCATTCTGTATGTTGGCGACACCGCCTGCCTGCCCGCCGACCTGGCCGACTACATCGGCGACATGGGGGATGCATGGACCGTCGAATCGGTGGCCGATGGCAAGTCGGCGATGTTCGCGGTGGCCAATGGGCCGGTCGACGTGGTGATGGTGGGGCCGGCGGTGTCCGACCTGCCGCCGGCTACGTTGCTGGGACAGATCCGCACGCTGCGCCCGGAAACCATCCGCATCGCCTTGCTGGAAGGCAGCACCGACAGCATGGCCGCCCCGATCAAGCTGATCGGCGTGGCGCACCGCTTCCTGCCGTTGCCGCTGTCGTCGGAAACGGTGCTGGAATCGATCCACAGTCTGGAAGAGCTGCGCGACCTGCTGGACAGCCCGCGCCTGCGTCGCGCCATCGGCCGCGTCGAACACCTGCCGTCGCCGCCGCACCTCTATTTCGCGCTGACCCGCGCGCTGGAAGAGGACGAAGGCACGGCGAACGATATCGCCACGCTGGTCGCCGGCGATCCGGCCATCGCCGCCAAGGTACTGCAGCTGTGCAACTCGGCCTATTTCTCCAATGGCCGTTCGATCACCGACATGCGGGCCGCGGTGACGCGGCTGGGACTGGGCACGCTGCGCGACCTCGTGCTGGCCAGCGAAGTGTTCTCGATGAAGACCGCGTCCAGCATCGACCGCGGCGCGCTGCAGCAACGTGCATTGCTGGCCTCGCGCCTGGCGGCGAAGATCCTGCCGCGCACCAGTTCCGAACTGGGTGCCACCGCTGCGCTGCTGGCCGACATCGGCCTGCTGCTGCCCGGCGTGCGCGACGAGCGCGACATGCCGGCGGCCGAGGACGACGACCGTCCTGGCCACACCGAGGCCGGCGCCTACCTGCTGGGCCTGTGGGGCCTGCCGATGCCGATCGTCGAAGCGGTGGCGTTCCACCGCCAGCCGCAGCGTTCCAGCCTGCGCAGCTTCTGGGTGCCGGGTGCCGTGCACGTGGCCGGCGCGCTGGCCAGCAACGAGCCGGTGGACGAGGGCTACCTGAAGTCGCTGGGCGTGCTGGACCAGTTGCCCAGCTGGCGGCAGATGGCCGAAACCATGGTCGAGCGCGCCGAAGAACAGGCGGCCTGATCGTGCCATCGGCGGGGTGTCGCTAACCGATCGGCGGCGCCCTCGCCAGTCTCGCCTTGTGCGACCGATGGGTGTACAAATGTACACCCATGGATCCTGTCGACCTGCCTCCCCAACGTGCCGCCGTCCTGGCCTTCCTGCGCCGGGAACTGGCGGCCGGGCGCGCGCCCAGCCTGGCGGACATCGCCGACGCCTTCGGTTTCGCTTCGCGCAATGCCGCGCAGAAGCACGTGCAGGCGCTGGTCGCCGACGGCCTGCTGGAGCAGGCGCCGGGGCAGAAGCGCGGGCTGCGCCTGCCCGGTGGCATGGCCGACCTGCTGCCGCTGCCGGTACTGGGACGTGTCGCCGCCGGTCAGCCGATCGGTGCCGACATCGGCCTGGACGAACAGCTGTGGCTGGACCGCCGGCTGTTCTCGCCACAGCCGGATTACCTGCTGAAGGTGCAAGGCGATTCGATGATCGACGACGGCATCGTCGACGGTGATCTGGTCGGCGTGCATCGCACGCCGGACGCACGCGATGGGCAGACCGTGGTGGCGCGCATCGACGGCGAGCTCACCATCAAGCGGCTGCAGCGCGAACGTCGCCGCATCCGTCTGCTGCCGCGCAATCCGGCGCATGCGCCCATCGAGGTCGCGCCGGGACAGGACTTCGCCATCGAAGGCGTCTACTGCGGCCTGG
This sequence comes from Pseudoxanthomonas mexicana, assembly GCF_001556105.1. Lineage (GTDB taxonomy): Bacteria > Pseudomonadota > Gammaproteobacteria > Xanthomonadales > Xanthomonadaceae > Pseudoxanthomonas_A > Pseudoxanthomonas_A mexicana_A. The sequence continues at coordinate 14,509 of NZ_LSIF01000031.1, forward strand.
TGCGGCGCGGCTGACATGGGCGCCGTTGTCGCCCTCGACACGTTGCTGGCGGCGCGCACGCTGTGGCATGCCGGCCGCAGTGCGGCCATTGCCGCCGACGGCGAACCCACCGGCCACACTGCGCTCGATGCGCTGCTGCCGCAGGGCGGCTGGCCACGACGCTCCCTGACCGAACTGCTGCTGCCCGCCGATGGCGTGGGCGAGTTGGCGCTGCTGCTGCCCACGTTGGCGCGGATGACGCAGGCCGGCAGTACGGTGGCGGTGATCGCACCGCCCTACATTCCGTATGCACCGGCGTGGCAGGCCGCCGGCGTGGACCTGGCGTTGCTGGAAATCGTCGACGCGGCACCACGCGATGCGCTGTGGGCGTTCGAGCAATGCCTGCGCAGCGGCGCCTGTGCCGCCGTGCTCGGCTGGCCGGTGCAGGCCGACGGGCCTGCACTGCGCCGCCTGCAGGTGGCGGCCGACAGCGGCGAATGCCTGGGTTTCGCACTGCGCGACCGTCGCCATGCCGCCAATCCCTCGGCCGCCGCGTTGCGACTGGAAGCCGTCAACGATGCGCAGGGCGGCAGTACCTGGCAGGTGCGTAAATGCCGCGGTGGGCCGGCGCCTGCGCAATCCTTCGCGCCAGGGTCTGTTGACGCGATTGGAAACGGCAACGTGACTTGTCCCAATCGCGTCAACAGACCCTCGGCGCATTGAGGCCCGCCGATGCTCTGGGCCTGTGTACTGCTGCCGCAGCTGGCGCTGGACGCCGTCCTCCGGCGTTTGCCTGATCCCGACGCGCCGCTGGCGCTGGTCGGTGGCTCTGCACAACTGCGTACGCTGCATGCGGTGAATGCAGCCGCTGCACAGTCGGGCTTGCGCGGCGGCATGCGGCTGACCGCCGCGCATGCGTTGCTGCCGGAGTTCGCGATGGTCGACTACGACCCGCAGGCCGAAGCGCGATCGCACCGATTCCTTGCGTCATGGGCGTACCGGCACAGCTCATTGGTCAGTGCGCAGTGGCCGGGTTGCCTGGTGCTGGAAGTGCGCGCCAGCTTCCGCCTGCTGGGGCCGTGGCCGCGCATCGAGGCGCGCTTGCGCGAGGAGCTCGGCGCACTCGGTTTCCAGCACCGCATCGCCTTGGCGCCGACGCCGCGCGCGGCGCACGTGTTCGCCGGCCTGCGCGATGGGCTGGCGGTGATGCAGCCGGCGGCGATGGCGGAACTGCTGGATCGCGTGCCGGTGCGGCGTGCGCGATTGCCGGACGACAACGGCGAGCGCCTGCATCGCATGGGCATCCGCGACCTGCGCACGCTGCGCGCATTGCCGCGCGACAGCCTGCGCCGCCGTTTCGGCCTGCCGGTGCTGGAACACCTGGACCGGCTGTACGGGCCGGCCGACGATCCGCTGGCGTACTACGCGCCGCCGGACCATTTCGACGCACGCATCGAACTCGGCTACGAGGTCGAAAGCCACATGGCGCTGCTGTTCCCGCTGCGCCGGTTGATCGGTGACCTGTGCACCTATCTGTCCATCCGCGACGGCGGCGTGCAGCGCTTCGTGCTGCGGCTGGAACATGAGGAAGGGCACACGGACGTGGAGGTCGGCCTGCTCGCGGCCGAGCGCGAACCGGCGATGCTGTTCGAGCTCACCCGCAACCGGCTGGAGCGCGTGCAGATCGAGCATCCGGTGGTCGGCGTGCGGCTGCTGGCGCGCGAGCTGCCGCCGTTCGTGCCGGCGGCGCGCGACCTGTTCGATACGCGTCCGCAGCAGCAGCTGCCATGGCCGCAACTGCGCGAACGCCTGCGTGCGCGTCTGGGCGACGATGCCGTGCATCGCGTGGCGCCGGCGGGTGATCCGCGTCCCGAACGCGCCTGGCGGCGTGTGCAGGGCGACGGTGCGCACATCACGCCGGCACCGGTACGACCACCACGGCCCGCCTGGCTGTTGCCGCAGCCGATCCCGCTGCGCGATCCGCATCCGCGCATCGTGTCCGGCCCGGAACGGCTGGAAAGCGGCTGGTGGGATGGCGAGGATGCGCGCCGCGATTACTACGTGCTGGAAACCTCGCAGGGCCAGCGTGCCTGGGTATTCGCGCCGCCGGGCGAGCAGGGCGGCTGGATGCTGCACGGGTGGTTCGCGTGAGTCGCGAGGAGGAACGCGGCGATCATCCCGGTGCGCACGTGCCGCGCGCGTGGGAGACCGCGCAGCGGCTGCGTCTGCATGTCGCGGCCAACGACGATGCGTCGCCCGGGGATGGATTGCCGGCCTATGCCGAACTGCACTGCCTGTCGGATTTCTCGTTCCTGCGCGGTGCGTCCAGCGCGGAAGACCTGTTCGTTCGCGCCACGCAATGCGGTTACCAGGCGCTGGCGATCACCGACGAATGCTCGCTGGCCGGCATCGTGCGCGGACTGGAAGCCTCGCGCGCGACGAAGCTGAAGCTGATCGTCGGCAGCGAGTTCACCCTGGTATGCGGACTGAAGTGCGTGCTGCTGGTGGAGACCCTGCACGGATACAGCCGCCTGTGCGAACTGATCACCGTCGCGCGCCGTGCCGCGACCAAGGGCAGGTACCGGCTTACGCGTCAGGACGTGGAACAGTCGCTTGGGTCGGATGATCCCGATGTGGGCGGCCTGTTTGTGCTGTGGCTGCCTGGCCATGCGCCGGACGACATGCAGGGGCGCTGGCTGCAGCAGGTGTTCGGCGCGCGCGCGCACCTGGCGGTGGAACTGCATCGCGAGCAGGACGACACTGCGCGTCTTCAGCGATTGCTCGATCTCGCAACGCAGCTGTCGATGACGGCCGTCGCCAGCGGCGACGTGCACATGGATGTGCGCCGGCAGCGGGCATTGCAGGACACGATGATGGCGATTCGCCACGGCCTGCCCCTGTCGGAGTGCGGTGGGTACCTGTTCCGCAACGGCGAGCGCCACCTGCGCACGCGGCGGGCGTTGGGCAATATCTATCCCGCCGCATTGCTGCAGAACGCCGTCGCGTTGGCACGGCGCTGCACCTTCTCGATGGGGGAAGTGGAATACCGCTATCCGGCCGAACTGGTGCCGGATGGTCATACGCCGACCAGCTGGCTGCGCGAGCTGACCGAGCAGGGGATGCGCGAGCGTTGGCCCGAGGGCACGCCGTCCTCGGTGGTCGAGCGGATCAATGGCGAACTGGCGCTGATCGAAGAACTGAAGTACGAAGCTTTCTTCCTGACGGTCGAAGACATCGTCCGCTTCGCCAGATCGCAGGACATCCTGTGCCAGGGGCGCGGTTCTTCCGCCAATTCCGCAGTCTGCTTCGCGCTGGGCATCACCGTGGTGGATCCGGCGGAGAGCCGGCTGCTGATGGCGCGCTTCCTGTCCAGGGACCGCGGCGAACCACCGGACATCGACGTGGACTTCGAGCACGCCCGCCGCGAGGAAGTGCTGCAGTACGTCTACAACAAATATGGCCGTCGACGCGCCGCACTGGCCGCCACCGTCATCCGCTACCGCGGCAAGAGCGCGGTACGCGACGTGGCCAAGGCCTTCGGGCTTCCGCCGGATCAGATCGGCTTGCTGGCCGAGTGCCATGGCTGGGGCAATGGCGAGACGCCGATGGAGCAGCGGCTGCACGAAGCGGGCTTCGATCCGGAGAATCCGCTGATCCACCGCGTGCTGGCGGTGACCGGCCAGTTGCGCGGCCATCCGCGCCATCTCTCGCAGCATGTCGGCGGCTTCGTCATCAACGACGGACCGCTGTCCGAGGTCGTGCCGGTGGAGAACGCGGCGATGGACGGCCGCACCATCATCCAGTGGGACAAGGACGACCTGGAGACGATGAAGCTGCTGAAGGTCGACTGCCTGGCGCTGGGCATGCTGACCTGCATCAAGAAGGCCGTGGACCTGGTCACGCAGCATCGCGGCTACACGATCGACCTGGCCCGGCTGCCGCCGGGAGACAAGCGGACCTACGCGATGATCCAGGCCGCCGATACCGTCGGCGTGTTCCAGATCGAATCGCGCGCGCAGATGAGCATGCTGCCGCGGCTGAAGCCGAAGAATTTCTACGACCTGGTGATCGAAGTGGCGATCGTGCGCCCCGGCCCCATCCAGGGCGGCATGGTGCATCCGTATCTGCGGCGGAGGCAGAAACAGGAGTCGGTGACTTATCCGTCCGAGGGGATCGAGGCCATCCTCGGCAACACGCTGGGCATTCCGCTGTTCCAGGAGCAGGTGATGGAACTGGTGATCCATGCCGGCTATACGCCGTCGGAAGCCGATGGCCTGCGGCGCTCGATGGCCGCGTGGGGCAGGGGCGGCGACATGACACCGCATCGCGACAAGATCCGTCGGCTGATGGAGGAAAAGGATTATTCATCCGAGTTCATCGACCAGATCTTCGAGCAGATCAAGGGCTTCGGTTCCTATGGATTCCCGCAGAGCCACGCCGCCTCCTTCGCCAAGCTGGTCTACATCAGCTGCTGGCTGAAGCGGCACGAGCCGGCGGCGTTCGTCTGCGCACTGCTCAACGCGCAGCCGATGGGGTTCTATTCGGCCAGCCAGATCGTGCAGGACGCGCGGCGGGGCCATTGGGCGGGGCGACCGCGTGTCGAGGTCCGTCCCGTGGATGTGGCCAGCAGCGACTGGGACAACACGTTGGAGGGAGGGAGGATGCGGAGCGAGGCGGTCCGCGGAGGGCAGGCCGCCGTGCGGCTCGGCTTCCGCCAGATCAGCGGGCTGTCGGAGACGGTGGGCAAGGCGATCACGGTCGCCCGCGCACAGCGGCCGTTTGCCGACGTGCGCGACCTGTGCCTGCGCGCCAGCCTGGACGAGAAGGCACGCAATGCGCTGGCCGAGGCGGGCGCCTTGCAGTCGCTTGCCGGCCATCGTCATGCGGCGCGATGGGCGGTGGCCGGCGTCGAACGCCAGCGACCGCTGCTGCCGGGAAGTCCCGATGAGGACGAGATCGTGCTGCCTGCGCCTGGTCCGGTCGAAGATGTGCTGTCGGACTATCGCGTCACCGGGCTGACACTGGGCACGCATCCGCTGGCGCTGCTGCGCGACCGCCTGCGCCGTGAGCGCGTGGTCGATTCGCGGCAGTTGCAGCACCTGCCGCACGGGCGCGGCGTGCACGTGGCTGGCATCGTCACCCAGCGCCAGCGGCCGGGCACCGCCAGCGGCGTCATCTTCGTCACGCTGGAAGACGAGCACGGCGTGATCAACGTGGTGGTCTGGGCGCGCATCGCCGAGCGTCGGCGCAAGGCCCTGCTCGGCGCGCGGCTGCTGGGCGTGCGCGGCCGCTGGGAACACGTCGATGGCGTGCGCCATCTGATCGCGCAGGACCTGCATGACTTCAGCCACCTGCTGGGCGAGCTGCAGACCAGTTCCCGCGACTTCCACTGACGATCATGATGCACGCGCTCTCCACCCTGACCGACGACCTGTTCGCGCCTGCCATGGTGCAACTGGTGGACGATGCCGAAGGCGGCATCTGCTACTGGCCCGACGTGATCGATCCCGTGACGGCGCGTGCATGGTTCGACCGGCTGCAGGCAAGCGCGGCGTGGACGCAGCTGCAGCGACCGATGTACGACCGCATCGTCGACGTGCCGCGGCTGCTGGCGAACTACGCCGTCGACGCGCTGCCGGACGACCTGCCGCTGGCGCGCCTGCTGGCCTGCGTACAGAGGAAAGCGCCGGCACCGTACTCGCGCATCGGCATGAACCTGTACCGCGATGGCAGCGACAGCGTCGCCATGCACGGGGACAAACTGCATACCGTGGCGACCGGCCATCCGATCACGCTGGTCTCGCTCGGCGCCCCACGGCGCATGCTGATCCGTGCCTGTGCGGGAACGCGCGATACCGTCGCCATCGACCTCGCGCCCGGCAGCATCCTGTCGATGAGCCACGCCTCGCAGAGCACCCACGAGCACGGCATCCCGAAGACGCGGCGTGCGCAGGGCGCGCGGATCAGCGTGGTGTTCCGGGTGAGGCCTGTTTCTCCCTCGCCCCGCGTGCGGGGAGAGGGTGCCGAAGGCGGGTGAGGGGCGAGCGGAGAGGAGACGCTTCCACCGACATCGACGGCCAGCATTCGTCTGTCATCAGCGTGTGGATTTTCTGCGCGAAGAGCGCCCCTCATCCGCCCTCCGGGCACCTTCTCCCCGCAAGCGGGGAGAAGGGAAAGAGCAAAAAAAAGCGCCGCGAGGGCATCGCGGCGGGAGGGCAAGGACTGCTTGAAAGGGCTAGGGCCGTCGTCAGCCCATCAGCTTGAACAGCGACAGCTGCTGCATCTGCATGAAGACCGTCTGCGCGGCCTGCAAGGCGGTGTTTTCCATCTGGTAGCGGCCGATGGCCTCGGCCCAGTCCAGGTCGCGCAATCCGGACAGGGTGTCCTTCAGGGTGATGTTGTTGGCTTCGCGCAGCGACGCGGCGGTCTCGATGGCTGACAGCTGCGCGCCACCGCTGGCGCGGGCGTCGATCATCCTGCCCTGCGCGGTACCGACGTCGCGCATCGCGGCCTGCAGGCTGTTCTGCATGGCGGCGCGCTGCGCGTCCGTCGTCGGGCTGGTATCGAGCGTATCGATCAGCCCCTGCACGGTGGCGAAGATGTCGCGGCTGCCGGACGGTCCCAGCGTGAAGCTGTCGCCGTTGGCGGGCTGGCCATCGATCTTCATCTGCACGCCGGCGAAGGCGATGCTCTCGCCCTTGGCGTAGGTGCCCGACGTCACCGGATTGCCGCCCGCGTCCACCACCTGGTAGGTGTTGCCGGCGCCGAACGACAGCGTATAGGTGCCGCCGTTCCACGCCGTGGAATCGGTAACGCTGAAGCCCATCAGCAGGCCGGTGCCGGTGTTGCCGCTGGCGGCCGCGCCATCGATGCGGCCGTCGCCGGTCCGCAGGCGCAGGAAGACATCGCTGCCGGGCAGGGTGTCGGCGACGAACATGTCCGGCGCCACCTCCACTTGCCGCTGCGTCTGGTCGCCGCTGTAGAGCACGTTGCCGCCGGCGATGGCGAACGGCGCGCTGCCGTCGCTGGTACCGCCGAACAGGTAGCGGCCGGCGCCGTCGGTGCTGTTGGCCAGGTCCAGCAGGCCCGCGTAGATCGCCTTCAGCTCGGTGCCGATCGCCTGGCGGCTGTCGTCGCCCATGGCGGCGTTGTTGGCCTGGATGACGAGTTCGTTGACGCGCGCCATTGACTCGCCGACGCGGGTCAGCGCGTTTTCCTGCAGGCCCAGGCGGTTCTGCACCGCGTTGGCGTTCAGTCCGAAGCGTTCCAGTTCGGCGACCGCGCGGTCCAGGCCGACGGCGGTGCCGGCGGCGACGGGATCGTCCTTCGCGGTCACCAGTCGCTGGCCGCTGGCGAGCTGCTGCTGGGTGTGCGCCAGCTTCGCCTGCTTGGCCAGCATCGTCGAGATCGACTGCTGGTACATCATGTTGGTCGAGATGCGGTTGTTCATCGGCGGGTCGCGGCCAGGAGTGACTGGAACAGGGTGTCGGCGGTGGCGATGATCTGCGACGCGGCCTGGTAGGCCTGCTGCAGGCGCATCAGGTCGGCGGCTTCCTCGTCCAGGTTCACGCCCGAGATCGCATCGCGCGAGGCCTGCGCCTGGTCGTTGATGACCTGCTGCGCCTGCGCGGAATAGTCGGCCTGGCGCGCGGCCGAACCGACCTGCGTGGTCAGGCCGCCGATGGCGCCGTTGAGGGTCAGCGTGCCGCCATTGAGCACACGCGCGTCGTCCAGGTTCGACAGCAGCTTGGCATTGCCGTTGTCGCTGGAATTGGCGCCGGTCGGCCCCACGCGGAAGCTGTCGCCGGCCGCCGGTGCGCCGTCCAGCACCACGCTCCAGCCGTTGTAGGCGACGGTCTGGCCAGGCGTGTAGGGGAACGGGCCGGTGCCGTTGATCGTGTACTGGGTGGCGTCGAGGAAGTTGATGTCGACCGGCGACAGCAGGTTGGCGTTCGCCGCGTCAGTGACTTTCAGGCCACTGGCCTTGCCGCTGCCGGTGTTGGTCAGGTCGGTGGTGGCCTTGACCGGCGTGGCCGCGGCGATGCGGCCGGGGTCGCTGATCGCCACGCCGAGATTGCCGGCCGCGCCGGCGGTGGGTTGCAGCAGGAAGCGGTCGTTGGTGCCCGGCGTGGTGCCGGTCGCCAACCGCAGTTCGATGCCGTTGACGACCAGCGGATCGGTCGCCGTGCCGGTGCCGGTCATCGGAATACTGGCGCCGGTATCGGGGTTGGTCGCCACCCAGGCGGCGCCGTCGAAGCGCAGCAGCACGTTCTGCGAATTCAGTGCGCCGACGCTGCCCAGCGACGTCTGCAGGACGGCGTTGCCGGTGTTGCCGGCGTTGGGCGAGATGCGTGGCGCGGGCAGGCTGAAGAAGTCCGCGCCCGTCTGGCCGTACTGGTCCATGCCCGCGCGATGACCGGCGTTGAACGTCTGCGCCAGCGAGGTGGCGACGCGGCCGAGCTCGGCCGACGCCGGATCCAGGACGGTGGCACGGAATTCGATCAGGCCGCCGATCTGGCCGCCCAGTGCACGCGCATCGAGCGTGGTGCGCTGGCCGTTGGTTTCCAGCGCCACTTGCAGGCGTTCGGGCCGGTACGGGTCGGGCACGGTGACCAGCGTGCTGGCCGCGGCGCCCACCACCAGCGGCTGGCCGCCGGCACTGAAGACGTTGACCAGGCCGCCGTCCTGCACGACGGCGTTGCCGCCGGTATAGCCGACGAGTTCGCTGATCAACTGGTCGCGACGGTCCAGCAGGTCGCCCGACGGGCTGGTGCTGCCGCCGATGCGGCCGTTGAGCTGGGCGATTTCCTTGGCCAGCCGGTTCACTTCACCGGTGGCGGCGGTCAGTCCCCCGTTGACCTCGGCGCCCAGGCCATCGAGGTTCTGGTCGATCTGGCGGAAGCGGGTGACCAGCGCATTGGCCTGCGCCAGCACGCTTCCACGGTCGGCCGATCCGGCGGCGTTCGACGACAGCGCGTTGACCGAATCGAAGAAGCTCGACCACGGTGCCGCGATGCCGGTGGCCTTCTCGGAGAACAGCTGGTCCATGCGCGTGGACAGCGTGGACAACTGCTGCAGGCGCGCGAGTTCGCCGCTGCTGTCGAGCAGGCGCGAGGTGGCCAGCGAATCGGCCATCCGGCGCACGTCGACGATCTGCACGCCGTTGCCCTGGTAGCCGTTGCCGAAACTGGTGCCGTCGCGCGCTTCGAACTCCACGCGCTGGCGCGAGTAGCCGGGCGTGTTGATGTTGGCGACATTGTGGCCGACGGTGGACAGGGCGCGCTGGAAAGCGATCAGGGCGCTGCTGCCGGTGGCGAGTAGGTTCGACATGCGTGTTCCCCAGGTCAGCGCCGCAGCGCGTTGCCGATGGCGTTGCCCACGGCATTGCCGACCTTGCCGCCGACGGTGTCGCCGATCGCCGACAGCACCTTGCCCAGCGTGGGGCCGTTGGCGATGGAGGCGATCTTGTTGGCGTAGGTGGGATCGGTGGCGTAGCCGGCGCGTTGCAGGCCGCGTGCGAAGCCGGTGATGTCGTTGCCGGCGGCGAGGGCCTGCTGGTAGCGCGGGTTGTTCTTCAGCAGCCGCACGTAGTCGGCGAAGCTGTCGGCGGGCGAGGCATAGGCGCGGAAGTCCGCGGTTTCCGTGCGCTTCACGCCGTTGCTGTATTCGTGGGTGGCGGTGCTGGCGCGCTCGCCCTTCCAGCCCGTGGCCTTGATGCCGAACAGGTTGTTCGCGCTGCCGCCGTCGCCGGTCTTGATCTGGCGCTTGCCCCAGCCGGTTTCCAGCGCGGCCTGCGCGACGAGCGCGCGCGGGTCCACGCCGAGCTCCTTCGCCGCCTGCTTGGCGTAGTCCCAGATCTCGGCGACGAAGCGTTCCGGCGTGTTGCGCGCGTACTTCGACGGATCGGCCGAGGCGACCTGTTCCACGTCGTCGCAGGCGGTGTCGGGGCGCACGGTGATGGTGTCCAGCGTGATCGTGCCCGGCGACGACGTGGTATCCCGCGCGCTCGTGCCGATGCCGCGGCCGGCGATGGCGTCGAGCATCGAATCGGATTCGCGGCCCGGCAGCAGGCGCTTGTAGGCCGACAGCGCGGTGCTGGCCGGCACTGCGGGCGTATTCGTATCGGTGGCGCCCAGCTGGCGCGCGATCATCGGCGCCAGGCCCAGGCCGCGGCCTTCGCTCATCGTCTTGGCGATCTGCTGGTCGTACATGTCGCGGAACATCTGGTTTTCACCGGGGAACAGCGAGTCACCGAAGCCGGCCTCGCGCATGCACTTGATCATCATCTGCGCGAACTGGCCTTCCAGCTTCTTCGCGACCTCGTGGATGCGCGCGTTGTCCGGCTTGCCGCCGGCGTCGGCCAGCGGGAGGGCGGGATTCAGCGTTCCGATGGGCATGCTCGCCATGTCAGATCACCTCGAGCTCCGCGCGCAAGGCGCCGGCCTGCTTCAGGGCTTCCAGGATCGCGATCAGGTCGCCGGGGGCGGCGCCGACCTCGTTGACCGCGCGGACGATTTCATCCAGCGAGGTGCCGCCTTCGAACTTGAACATGCGGTTGCCCTCCTGGCTGATCGACACGCTGGACTGCGGCGTCACCACCGTCTGGCCACCGCGCGAGAACGCGTTCGGCTGGCTGACGTTGGCCGATTCGGTGATGGTCACCGTCAGCGAGCCGTGCGTCACCGCGGCCGGCATCACCTGCACCTGCGCGCCGATCACGACCGTGCCGGTGCGCGCATTGACGATGACCTTCGCCGGCGCGCTGCCCGGCGTCAGCTCCAGGTTCTCGACCTGGGCGAGGAAGTTGATGCGGCGCGAGATCTCGGCCGGTGCGCGCACGGCCACCGTGACGGCATCCAGCGCATAGGCATTGCCGGCGCCGAAGTTCTGTTCCAGCGCCGCAACCATGCGCGACACCGTGGTGAAATCGGCGCGGTGCAGGTTCAGCGTGATGGTGCCTTCGCCGCTGTCCAGCGCGTTCGGGATCGCACGCTCGACGGTGGCGCCGTTCGGAATGCGACCCACGCTGGGCACGTTGACCGAGACGCGCGAACCGTCCTTGCCCTGCGCGCCGAAACCGCCGACCACCAGGTTGCCCTGGGCGATGGCGTAGACCTCGCCGTCGGCGCCACGCAGCGGCGCCATCAGCAGGCTGCCGCCGCGCAGCGAGGTGGCGTTGCCGATCGAGGACACGGTGATGTCGATCGGCTGGCCGGGCTTGGCGAAGGCGGGCAGGTCGGCGTGGATCGCCACGGCGGCGACGTTCTTCAACTGCGGATTGACGTTGGCCGGAACGTTGACGCCCAGCTCGCCCAGCAGGTTCTTCAGGCTCTGCACGGTGAAAGGCGCCTGGCTGGTGCGGTCGCCGCTGCCGTCCAGGCCGACGACCAGGCCGTAGCCGACCAGCGGGTTGCTGCGCACGCCACCGACCTGCGCCAGGTCCTTGATGCGTTCGGCACGCGCGGCGGGCGCCAGGCACAGCAGCACCAGCCCGATCCAGGCCAGCAGGCCCAGCCAGGTGTAGGCGTCGATGCGGCGCGGCTTCTTCGTCGTCGTTGGCGCGGCGCGGCGGGTGTCGTTGGCGTCCATCACGCGGTGCTCAGTTCGGAAAGATCGGGGAGTTGAAGAAACGACCCAGCCAGCCCATCGAGTTGGACTGCGCGATCGCGCCGCGGCCGCCATAGGCGATGCGTGCGTCGGCGACCTTGGCGGAGGAAATGCTGTTGTCCGGGCTGATGTCGGCAGGCCGCACGATGCCCTGGATCTGCACCAGTTCGTCGCCCTGGTTCAGGCGCATGTTCTTCTGGCCCTGCACGACCAGATTGCCGTTCGGCATGCGCTGGATCACGGTGACGGTCACGCTGCCCTGCAGGCGGTTGCTCTGCGCACTGTTGCCTGCGCCGTTGAAGCCGCGCTCGCCATTGACCGACGCGCTGAGGATGTCGCGGCCGTTGAGGGTGAGCGGTGCGCCGGCGATGTTCGGTGCGGCGAGTGCGATCTCGCTCTTCTTGTCGACCGAGGTGGTGGCCGACGTCTGCGCGTTGGTGTTTTCCACCAGGTTGATCGTCAGCAGGTCGCCCACGTCGCGCGCGCGGCGGTCGGCGTACAGGTTCAGGCCGGGGCCGGCGCGGTAGATCGATCCCGCGGTGGCGGGTGCCTGCGCAGCGACGACGGGCTGGATCGGCTGCATCGGCGCGTACGGGCGCACGTCGCCGTAGTAGCGCGCGCAGCCGGGCAGCAGCATCAGGGCGCAGACGAGGGTGGTGGCGGACGTGGAGCGCTTCATGGCGTGTCTCGTGGCGTGACGGGTGGGTGCGACGTCAGACGTTGTTGTTGAGGTAGCCGAGCATCGAATCGGTGGTGGAGATGGCCTTGGCGTTCATTTCGTAGGCGCGCTGCGTCTCGATCATGCTGACCAGCTCCTCCACGACATTGACGTTGGAACCTTCCAGCGAGCCCTGCACGACGCTGCCCAGGCCGTTGAGGCCGGGCGTGCCGTTCTGCGCGGGACCGGAGGCGGTGGTTTCGACATAGAGGTTCCCGCCCTTGGCCTGCAGGCCCGACGGATTGACGAAGTCGGTGAGCGTCAGCGAACCGATTTCCAGCGCCTGCGCCTGGCCCGCCATCGTCACGCTGACGGTGCCGTCGCTGCCGATGGTCATCGACTGCGCGCCTTCGGGAATCTGGATGCCGGGCTGCACGGGGTAGCCGCTGTTGGTGACCAGCTCGCCCTGTGCGTTGATCTGGAACGAGCCGTCGCGCGTGTAGGCGGGCGAGCCGTCGGGCAGCAGCACTTCGAAGAAGCCGCGGCCGTTGACCATGACGTCCAGCGAGCGGCCGGTCTGCTGCGGGTTGCCCTGCTGGAAGTCCTTGGAGGTCGACACGACGCGCACGCCGGTACCGAGTTGCAGGCCCGAGGGGAGCTGGGTCTGCGAGGACGTGGAGCCACCGGGTTGGCGGACCTGCTGGTACAGCAGGTCTTCGAAGCTGGCACGGTCGCGCTTGAAGCCGGTGGTGTTGGTGTTCGCCAGGTTGTTGGAGACCACGGACATGCGCGTCTGCTGCGCGTCCAGTCCGGTCTTGGCGACCCAGAGGGCTTGGGTCATGGCGTGGTTCCTCGCGTGTGGAAGGGGCGGAATCGCGTGCTGCGGTTCCTCACCCCCTCTCAGGCAAGTCCTGTGCCGAAACACGTGTCGTGGTTCTGGCGCTGGGATCCATGCCGAAGTGGGACGGGGGTCATGGTCGCGGCGGAATGCCGGCGGGCCAGGGTGTCAGCCCCTCTCCCACCGGGAGAGGGGTTGGGGTGAGGGGCAACGGAGTCTGTGTCATCGGGCTTCCCTTGCTGTCACCACATCCACGATGGCTCTTTGGTTCGATGGCCTTGCGGGAAGCGTCTCCTATCCGTTTTAGATGGCGCCGCCTGCCGCGGGGGCCTTACTTTTCTTTGCTTGTGCAAAGAAAAGTAAGCAAAAGAAACACACCCCGGCGGTCCGCCCGCCGCAAGCGGCGGGTTCGCAGTCCCGGCGGGAATTTTCGTGCAGGGCATCCTGCCCTGTACGAAAACGGCGCACATCCCTGTGCGCCGCCCCTGCGGGGTTTTACCCGCCGCGACTGCCGGACCTCGGGGGCCTCAAGAGCCACACTTGGGACATCCGAGGCTGCCGCTTTGCTTTTGCTTGCCTTCGGATCCCCATGAGGCACGGCGAGTGGTCCGGGCACAACCCGAAGGGCGCCGTCATGGATGACGGCGTTTCCGTATGGCACATGGATGTGCCTTACGGAAATTCCCGGACCGCTCGCGGACCCTGCGCGCAGCGCAGGGCGTGCCGCCTGGGGTGTGTTTCTTTGATTCTTTCTTTGCACAAGCAAAGAAAGAATGCCCTCCGCGGCGAGCGGCACCATGCGTAAGAAAGGAAAATCCGTCCCGCGAGGCCATCAAACCCAGAGTCCTCGCGGACGTGGTGACAACACTGGGAGGCCTGAAGACACGGACTCCGTTGTCTCTCACCCCAACCCCTCTCCCGGCGGGAGAGGGGCTCAAAAAAGCGTCAGCCGCCCAACCGCAGCAACTGATTCGACGACTGCGCCATCTCGTCGCCGCTGCGGATCACCTTCACCTGCATCTCGAACTGGCGCTGCAACTGGATCATCTGCACCAGCGCACCCGCCGCATCCACGTTGCTGCCCTCCAGCACGCCCATCGTCAGGCTGTTGCCGTTGGCCACCGGCAGCGCCGGCGCCTGCGGATCGGAGGGACGCATCAGCCCATCGCCACCACGGGCGAGTTGCGACTGTGCGGCTTCCACGAGGCGCATGCGGCCGATCACGGCCATCGTCTGCGGGCCTTCGCCCTGCGGGATGATCGAGACCGTGCCATCGGCGCCGATGTCGATCGACTGCGCCGGCGGCACCGCGATCGGATTGCCGTTGTCGTCCAGCACCGCGCGGCCGCCGGCGGTGACCAGCTGACCGTTCGGGGTAACACTCAATTCGCCGTTGCGCGTGTAGGCCGTGCCACCGTCGGCAGCCTGCACGGCCATCCAGCGGTTCGGCTGCAGCGAGACGTCGAGCGAACGGCCGGTGACCACCTGCGAGCCGGTGCGGCCGTCGAAGCCCGGATCGATCGACACCGCGTCGATGCGCGACGGGAAACCCTGGCCCGGGATCTTGAACGCCTCGGTGCCGGCCAAGACCGCCTTGAAGCCCTTGGTGTCCACGTTGGCCAGGTTGTGCGACACGGTGCCCTGCGCCTGCAGCGAAGCGCGGGCGCCGGTCATCGCAACGTAGAGGGCCTTGTCCATGCGTCAGTCTCCGTCGGCGTCGGCTGGATCAGCGGATGTTGATCACGGCCTGGGTGATCTGGTCCTGCGTCGACAGGGCCTGCGAGTTGGCCTGGAAGTTGCGCTGCGCCACGATCATGTTGACCAGCTGTTCGGTCAGGTCGACGGTCGAGGCTTCCAGTGCGCCGGAGGCCACCTGGCCGAAGTCCGACGTACCCGGTGCGCCGATGCGCGGCTCGCCCGAGGCGTAGCTGTGCGTCCAGGTGTTGTTGCCCTGCGACACCAGACCCTGCGGGTTGCTGAAGTTCGCCAGCGCGACCTGGCCCAGCGCACGATCCTCGCCGTTGGAATAGCGCGCGTAGACCACGCCGGTTTCCGACACGCTGAACTCGTTGAGTTTGCCGGTGGCGTAGCCGTCCTGGTTCTGGATGCGCTTGGCGAACTGCTCGCCGTACTGCGTGGTGCCGCTGATGTTCATCGTCATGTTCAGCACGCCGGCACCGGTGCTGGGCGTGAACGGCGCCAGCGTGATCTGGCCATTGGCCGGCGCGGTCAGCGTGCCGTTGTTGTCGAACTGTACCGTCGTCGGCGCACCTGTCGAGATGCCGTCCACATACGTGTTCATCTGCCACTCGTTCGGGTTCGGCGTCTTCACGTAGTACACGGTCTGCTGGTGGGCCACGCCCAGCGAGTCGTAGACGGTGACCGAGGTCGTTTCGTTGTAGCTGGCGCTGTCGGTCGGCGAGAACGGCGTGATCGTCGGCTGCGCGGCATTGCCGGGCAGGGTGACGCCCAGTTCGACGTTGGTGGTCGGCGACGGCGGACTGTCGGTGGTCAGCAGGCGCAGGTCGCTCATGTTGCCGGTGTCGAAACCGACGCCATCGGCGCGCGGCGGGAACACCTGCAGGCGGTAGCCTTCCGGCGTGGTCACGTAGCCGCTCGCGTCGCGCTGGAAGTTGCCGGCGCGCGTGTAGACGTTGGTGCCGTTGTTGTTGACCGTGAAGAAGCCTTCCTTGTCGACGGCCATGTCCAGGTAGCGGCCGGTCTGGTTGATGTCGCCCTGGGAGAACTGCTGGGCCACGTTGGTCAGCCGTACGCCAGCGCCGATGCCGTTGCGCATCAGGCCGTAACCGGTGGACGAGAACACGTTGGCGAACTCGGCCCGCGACTCCTTGAAGCCGGTGGTGTTGACGTTGGCGATGTTGTTGGAGGTGACGTTGAGGTCGGCATTGGCCGCCCTCATGCCGGACAGTGAACTATTGAATGCCATGGAAGACTCCTTGCGGAAGACGGTGGGCGTGCGGGGTTCAGGACGTCGACTTGCCGACGCGCAGCACGTAGTCGAGCGGTGCGGTGCCCAGGCCGGGCAGGTTGAGGTACAGGCCGTCCGAGCCGATGGTCACGCTGTCCACGGTGGCGTCGACGTAAGTGTTGAGCGCGCTGCTGGTGCCGTCGGTGGCGGTGTGGGTGGCCTTGATCGAATAGGTGCCGGAGGCGGCGCGTTCGCCATTGGCCTTCAGGCCGTCCCACGAAAACGCCGTTTCACCCTTGGCCGTGGCGTCGACTTCGACGGTATCCACGACGATGCCGCCGGCGTCCTTGATTTCGAAGGTCACCTTGCCGGCGCCCGGCGACATCACCAGGCCGCTGGCATTGCCGGAGGCGGGCAGGGCGATCGATTCGGACGGCACCACCACCGAATATCCGACCAGCGCGGCGCCCTTCAGCACCTGGTCGCCGGTCAGCGCCGCCGTGAAGCCGTTGACGGTGCCGTTGAGGTCGCTGATGCCCTGCACGGTGGAGAACTGCGCCAGCTGGGCGACGAACTCGCTGTTGGACAACGGCTTCAGCGGATCCTGGTTGCTCAGCTGCTCGGTCATCAGGCGCATGAAGTCGGCCTGGCCCAGCGTGTCGGCCTTCTTCTTCGGGGTTGCACCGGTGCCGCTGGTGTTGAGGGCGGCAAACGGATCGCCGTTGACAGTGGTCATGTGCGTGCTCGGTCAGGGGGGGCGGGTCAGCGGCCCATCGTCAGGGTGGCCAGGGCGAGTTCCTTGGCGGTGTTCAACATTTCCACGCCAGCCTGGTAGCCGCGCGAGGCGGAGATCAGGTTGACCATTTCCGCAACCGGATCGACATCCGGTGCGTAGACATAGCCATCGCCATCGGCCATCGGGTGGCCGGGTTCGTAGCGCTTGATCGGCGGCGCGTCGCCCTGGGTGATCTCCTTCACCTGCACCGAGGTCAGCGAACCGTCGGCGTTGAGCTTGCGCGCCTGGAAGATCGGCTCGATCGGTTTGTAGACCGTGTCCGGCGAGGAGGCGATGGAGTCGGCGTTGGAGAGGTTGCTGGCGATCGTGTTCAGGCGCACGGACTGGGCCTGCAGCGCGGAACCGGCGACGTCGAAGATCGGGAGGTTGCTCATGGCGTTGCCTCTTACTGGCCGGTGATCGCGGTGAGCATGGTGCGCACCTTGGATTCGATGAAGCTGAGCGAGGCGCGGTACTCCAGCGCCGCGCGGCCGTAGGCGGCGCGCTCGGTGTCGGCATCGACGGTGTTGCCGTCCAGACTGGGCTGCATGCCGGCGCGTTCGAAGAGGCGCGGCGAGGCATTCAGCAGGGTGAGGTGCTGCTCGTTCGTGCCCTGCAGTGGCGCGGCCTTGGCGGCGGCCTGCTCCAGTGCGGCCTGGAAGTCCAGGTCCTTGGCCTTGAAGTTGGGCGTGTCCGCGTTGGCCAGGTTGCTGGCGATCAGCTGCATCCGCTGTTCACGCAACGGCAGGGCCGCGGCATGGACACCGAGATAGTTGGAGATGGGATTGGACATGGCACCGCTCCGGCAGACCGTTGCCGGGGCAGCTGCAAGGCGTGTGCCAGAACCGGGATCTTCCTTCTCCCTGCGGCGCGGGGAGACGGTGCCCGAAGGGTGGATGAGGGGCGCTTTTACGCCGCCATGCGCGCCGAAACCACCTGGTTCAACCGGAACAGCACGTGTTCCGCCAGCTCGTGCGGGCTGTACTTGGCCACGAAGGCATTGGCACCCACGCGTTCGACCATGGCGTTGTTGAACACGCCCGACAGGGACGTGTGCAGCAGGACGTACAGGCCGGCCAGGCCCGGGTGGCGCCGGATTTCCGTCGTCAGGGTGTAGCCGTCCATGGCCGGCATCTCGATGTCGGAGATGACCATGGCGTAGCGCTCGGCCGGGTTCTCGCCGGCGGCGTGGACCTGCAAGAGATGGTCCAGTGCCTGGCGGCCATCGGAGAGCAGGGTGGCGGTGACACCGAGTTGCTCCAGCACACTGCGGATCTGCGAGCGGGCGACACGGGAGTCGTCGACCACCAGCACCTGCATCGGCGGGGCATCGGCGGGCAGGGCCATCTCGGGGGCGAGGGTGGCATCCATGCGCGACTGGCAGATGTCGGCCAATACGCTTTCCACGTCGATCACCTGGATCAGTTCGCCCTGGAACCGCGTGACCGCGGTCAGATAGCTGTTTTCCGCGCCCAGTTCCGGCGGGGGATGGATGTCTTCCACCGCGATGTTGACGATGCGCTCCACGCCACTGACGAGGAAACCCTGCACCGAGCGGTTGAACTCGGTGACGACCAGGTAATTGGGGGCGTTCTCGGGATTCGGGTCGCGCTCGGGGTGGCGGATGCTCAGGCCCAGGTCGAGCACGGGCACGGACCGCCCGCGCACGTCCGCGACACCGACGAATTCGCTGGGCAGGCCGGGCAGCTGGAACAGGTCCGGCCGGCGCAGCACTTCCTGCACCTTGAAGACGTTGACGCCAAAAAGCTGACGCCCGCCCAGGCGGAACAGCAGCAGGGCGAGGCGGTTGTGACCGGCCAGGCGGGTGCGCTGGTCGATGCGGTTGAGCAGGTCCTGGGTCATGTCCAGCATATCGGCCATAGGACAGGGGTCTTGAGCGGGAGGCACCAGCTCAAAGCCCTCTCCCCGCGTCCGAGCCCCTCTCCCACCGGGAGAGGGGTTGGGGTGAGGGGCAACGGAGTTCCTGTCTTCAGGCCTCCCAGTGTGGGGACCACGTCCGCGATGGCCTCTGGTTCGATGGCCTTGCGGGCGGATCTTCTTTTGCTCAGGCATGGCGCCGCTCGCCGCGGGGGCCTTCTTTCTTTGCTTGTGCAAAGAAAGAATCAAAGAAACACACCCCAGGCGGCACGCCCTGCGCTGCGCTCCGGGTCCGCGAGCGGGCCGGGAATTTCCGTAAGGCACATCCGTGTGCCATACGGAAACGCCGTCATCCATGACGGCGCCCTTCGGGTTTTACCCGACCCACTCGCCGTGCCTCATGGGGACCCGGAAAGCGTGAGCAACAGCGGAATCAGCTCTTCGGCCCCTGAGGTCCGGCAGTCCCGGCGGGAAAAACCCGCAGGGCGGCGCACAAGGATGTGCGCCGTTTTCGGCCAGGGCAGGATGCCCTGTCCGAAAATTCCTGCCGGGACTGCGAACCCGCCGCGCAGCGGCGGGCGGACCGCCGGGGTGTGCTTTCTTTGCCTACTTTCTTTGCACAAGCAAAGAAAGTAGGGCCTCCGCGGCGAGCGGCACCATGCTGGCATGCCAGAAAACACATCGCCGCAGGCCCCACGTTCTGGCACACCGCTTGCACCTCTTCCGCCGATGAACCGACGGAGCCCGCCCATGTTGCTGCTGCGCCTGACCACCGCCCTGATCGGCGGACTGACCGCGTGCGCCGTGCTGGCTGCGGACTTCCAGCCGGTCGACAGCATCAAGGATGCCGCCATCGGCGCCCTGCCTGCCGGCAGCGACGCCGACGCCACGCTCGATCCGGCCCTGCGCCTGCCGCGCTGCGGCGCCGCGCTGGTCGCGCGCGTGCAGGGCAGCAACAGCGTGGAGGTCAGTTGCCCGCAGGACGCCGGCTGGCGCCTGTTCGTGCCGGTGCGTGTGCGCCGCAGCCAGACCGTGCTGGTGCTGGCGCGTGGCATCGCACCGGGCGAAACGATCACCGCCGATGCCTTCGTCGAAGAGCGCCGTGACGCCTCGCGCATCGTCGGTGCCGCCGTCGCCGATCCGTCGCAGGCCGTGGGCCGCGTCGCGCGGCGCATGCTGTCGGCCGGTGCGGTCCTTGCCTCGACCGATCTGGTCGCACAGCGCCTGGTGCGTCGTGGCGACAACGTGGCGCTGGTCTCCCGTCGTGGCGGGGTGGAAGTCCGCGTGGCGGGCAAGGCGCTCGCCGATGCCGGGGAGAACGAGCGGGTGACCGTCGAGAACCTGTCCTCGCGCCGGGTGGTGCAGGGCATCGTGGGTGCGGGCGGTGACGTCTGGGTGAGTCGATGAAAAAAATTCCACATTCGCCCTCAAGATGTCCTGGAGGGGGCCGATACCGACGCTGGGTGGAAGGACATCGGGCGGAATCCGATGCCCCCTCGGAATTGTGCGATCCGTCACTAAAGTCCACCGGGTGCCGGCCGATAACTCCCATGAACCCTGTTACAGGCGACTGACATGAACCAGAAAATCGAAGGCACTCCCCCTGCCGCCATCCGCACCACGGGCCCCGTGAGTGGCCGTGTGGCGTCCGCCGGCGCCGATCGTTCCAGCCCCGTGGAAGCCAGTGCGGCAGGCGACAGCCTGCGTCTGACCGGTGAGGCCACTAGCCTGCAGGCGATGCAGCGCGAACTGACCACGGCACCGGCGATCAACGAAGCCCGCGTGGCGGCCGTGCGCGAAGCGCTGCAGTCCGGCACGTACAAGATCAACGCCGAGGCGATCGCCGACGGCATGCTTGGCCTGGAAGACCAGCTGGGCGGCTGAGCGCGATGAACCACGCGTCCCTCCAGCGACTGTCCACCGCCCTGGAAGAGGAGCGCCGCGCCATCGTCGAGCACGACGTGGAGGCCCTCGTGCGCTGCACGCAGGACAAGCTGGACGCGCTGCGCGCGCTGGAAACCGCCGCCGCCGGCTTCGGCTTCCCCGACGACCTGCGCGAAAGCCTGGCCGAGCTGGCCGAAAAGAACCATGCGAACGGCATCCTGCTGGCACGTCGTCGCCGCGAAGTGAACTGGGCATTGCGCCACCTGGGTCGCACCGAAAGCCACGGCGCCTATGACGCGCAGGGCCAGACCTCCACCGCCAGCGCGCCGCGTCCGCTCGCCGTCGCCTGAGCCCGGTGCCGGATCCGCAAACTGCGACCCCGCACCTTGCCGCTCCCGCGGCCGCGCCCGATACTGGCGCCCCTTCGACGCCACCCGATGCACCCGTGGCCACAGTCCCCCCCGTGAACCCTTCGTCCAGCGCCTGTGCCGTGGACGATATCCCGAGCTTCGCCGATCTCAAGGCGCTGGCCGAACTGATGGACGATGGCTATCTGCTGTGCCGTGGCGATGGGCGTCCGTTGCACGCCAACGCGGCGGCCCGCGCCCTGGTCAACGATGACGGTGACGCCCTGGCTGCGCTGGCCCGTCTGCTGCCGCCGGATGCGATCCGCACGGCGC
This sequence comes from Pseudoxanthomonas mexicana, assembly GCF_001556105.1. Taxonomy (GTDB): domain Bacteria; phylum Pseudomonadota; class Gammaproteobacteria; order Xanthomonadales; family Xanthomonadaceae; genus Pseudoxanthomonas_A; species Pseudoxanthomonas_A mexicana_A. The sequence goes on from NZ_LSIF01000031.1 coordinate 35,737, forward strand.
GCGACACCGGACGCTGGAACGCCGACCTGACGCTGGCCGATGGTCTGGTGTTGCAGGTGCGCGCCTACTTCCACGGCAATCCCGGCAGCGGGCATTGCATGGTGGTCTTCCATGACGTCAGCGAGGCGCATGCGCGCCAGCAGGAACTGCAGCGCCGCCACGCGCAGCTGCGCCAGACGCTGGTGCGCCTGGCCGGTGCGCAGGAACAGCTGGTGCAATCGGAGAAGATGGCGTCGATCGGCCAACTGGCCGCCGGCGTCGCGCACGAGATCAACAATCCCATCGGCTACGTGCATTCCAACCTCGGCTCGTTGCAGGAGTATCTTCACAGCCTGTTCTCGCTGATCGAACTCTACGAGCGCGCGCTGCGCCTGCCGGACCCGAAGGCGATGCTGTCCGAGATCGAGGACCTGCGTGCACGCGCCGACATCGACTTCATCACCGGCGACCTGCCGCAGCTGATGTCCGAATCGCGCGAAGGCATCGAGCGCGTCACCGCGATCGTGCGCAACCTGAAGGATTTCTCGTACTCCGGCCGCGACGACAGCTGGAAGTCCGCCGACCTGCACGCCGGCCTGGATTCCACCATCAACATCATCTGGAACGAGCTGAAGTACAAGGTCACGCTCGAAAAGCATTACGGCAAGCTGCCGCTGGTGCAGTGCCGGCCGTCCGAGTTGAACCAGGTGTTCATGAACATCCTGCTCAACGCCAGCCATGCCATCGACGAGCGCGGGACGATCAGCGTGAGCACCGGCGTGGAAGGCAACGAGGTGTGGATCGATGTCCAGGACAGCGGCCACGGCATTCCCGACGAGATCCTGCAGCGCATCTTCGATCCGTTCTTCACCACCAAGCCGGTCGGCAGCGGCACCGGCCTGGGCCTGTCGATCTCCTACGGCATCGTGAAGAAGCACAACGGCCGCATCGAGGCGCGCAATGTGCCGGATGCCGGTGCCTGCTTCCGCATCACCCTGCCGATCCGCCAGCCAGCCGCCGACGCGGCGTGAGCAGCGAACGCGCGCTCCTGTAGGAGCGACGTAAGTCGCGACCGGGAGAGTGCCGTTGTCCTGGGGCCATGGACGTGCGAACCCGGTTGGATCCGGTCGCACGCTGCTTGTTCGTTTTCCGCGGTCGCGACTTACGTCGCTCCTACAGGGGGCGACTCGAAGAACGCCAGCTTCTTCGCCCTGGGCAACCGCTTCAGCTGCGCTTCCGCGCGCGACGCCGCACTGCGGTCCGGATAGGCGCGGCTCGCCAGCAAACGTACCGGCGGATTCGCGCGCGTGTACTTCGCGCCGGTACCGGCGACATGCGCGGCGTAGCGCGCGTCCAGGCGATTGGTGATGCCGGCATAGAAGGCGCCGTTGCGGCATTCCAGCAGGTACAGGCACCAGCCGTCCGGCGTCGCCGTGCCGGTGTCAGGCATGCGCGCGATGGTGCGGCTGGTTCTCGTAGGTGGCGAAGGCCTGGCGGATGTGCTCGCGCAGGTCGTCGTCGTTCCACGGCTTGGTCAGGAAGCGGTAGATCTCGCCGCGGTTGATCGCCTCGGTCACGGTCGCCAGGTCGGTGTAGCCCGACAGCACCAGCCGCACGGTATCCGGATACAGCAGGCGCACGCGGCCGAGGAATTCGGTGCCGCTCATGTCCGACATGCGCTGGTCGGACAGGATGACCTGCACGTCGTTGGTCGCCAGCAACTCGAAGGCATCGGTGACGTTGCTGGCGGCGAGGATGCGGTAACCGTCGCGACGGAACAGGCGCACCAGCGAGCGCAGGATGTTTTCTTCGTCATCGAGCAACAGCAGCGTGCGGTCGGGCTTGGTGGCGGCGAACGCGTCGGCGCGCAGGTAGCGGCGACGCAGCACGGCACCGGCATCCTCGGCCGACATCGGTTCGCCGAACAGGTGGCCCTGGAACATGTCGCACTGGTTGCGGCGCAGGAAGCCGAGCTGCGTGTCGGTCTCCACGCCATGCGCGATGACCTTCATGCCCAGCTGGTGACCCATCGCGATGATGGCGCAGGTGATCGCCACTTCGCGGTTGCCGGACGGCACGCCCTTCACGAAGTTGCGGTCGATCTTGATCTTGTCCACAGAGAAGCGGACCAGCGAATCCAGGTTGGAATCGCCCATGCCGAAATCATCCAGCGTCAGCCGCACGCCTTCGCGATGCAGTTGCGCCAGCGTGCGGTGGACCAGGTTCATGTCCTTGGCCAGCGCGTTCTGGCGGACCTCCAGCACCACCATCTGCGGCGGGATGCCGGCCTCCTGCATGGCTTCCAGCACCTCGGACACGAAGCTGGGACGCAGCAACTGCAGCGTGGAGACGTTGACCGCGATCTCGAAGTCGTCGAAGCCCCAGTCGCGCCAGACGCGCGCCTGCTTGAACGCATTGCGCAGCACCCAGTCGCCGATCTGCACGATCACGCCGAGCTTCTCGGCCACGTGCATGAAGCGTTCCGGCACCAGCAGGCCGAGCGCGGGCGAATACCAGCGCAACAGGGTTTCCATGCCCACCACACGCCCATCGTGCGCGTTGATCTGCGGCTGGTAGAACAGGCGCAGCTCGTTGTGGTGGATCGCATTGACGATCTGCCGCGCGATGATGCTGTCGCTGCGCGCGGTGATCGCCGCGCCGCGCCGGTACAGGCGCACCAGGTTCATGCCTTCGTGCTTGGCCTGTTCCATCGCGCTTTCCGCGCACTGCAGCAGGCCCGACGCGGTATCCGCATGTTCCGGGCACAGCGCGATGCCGAGCGTGCCGGTCAGGAACAGCGTGTACGGCAGCACCGTCATCGGCAGTTCGATCTGCTCGCGCAGCAGGTCGCCGAAGCGCTCCGGCGGCAGCGTGCCGGGCAGGCGCGGTACCGCCACGATGAATTCGTCGCTGCCGTGGCGCCAGGCGCGCGCGTCGGCGCCCAGCGCCTGCTGCAGGCGATCGCTGAGGATGGCCAGCGCTTCGTCGCCGACTTCCACGCCCATGTTCTCGTTGATCGAGCGGAAGTGGTCGATGTCGAGGTACAGCAGCATCAACGGCGTGCCATCCGCACCGGCGGCGTCGATCATCCGTTGCAGGTCGGGTTCGCCGGCGCCAAGGCGCGGCAGGCGGGGCAGGTGGGCGTGCTCGGTGTTCACGCGGGATCGGCAGAGGTCGCGGACGTGGCCGCATAGGGTAGGCGAAGTCGCCAGTGCGTGCCGTCGGCACCGTCCAGCCCGCCGTCGACGGCGATGGCCAGTGCCTGCAGCAGCGGCAGCTCGACGACATCCGCATCGACATCGGCGTCCACGTCCAGCGTGAAGCCGCCGGCCGCACCGGTATCGCCAGCAAGGGCCAGCGACAGCTCGCCGCGGGCCTGCGCGATGGCCCGCATCAGCACTTGCGCGATGCGGAATGCGACCAGCGCGACGTCGGGCGATGGTGCATGCGGCAGCGGCGCCAGCGCCACGGCGGCACCCGGAAAGAGCCGTTCGCTCTCAGCACGCAGCGCCGCATCCAGCCCGATCGACTCCAGTTGCGGCGGATGCAGGGTGGCGTGCAGGTCACGCGTGAGGGCGACGGCCTCCTCGCTGGCGCGGATGATCTCCTGCAGGTCTTCCCGACGAGCGTCGGCATCGTCCTCGGACTGCACCAGGTGCGCGCCCATCTTGATCGCCGAGAGCGCCTGTCCGATCTGGTTGTGCAGGGCGCGGCCGACGTGCCGACGCTCCGCCTCCTGCAGGCGGAACAGTTGCAGCAACACGGCGGGCGTGATCGGTGGTGGCGCGGGCATGCCGGCAGTATGCCAGCGGCGTAAGGGTGCAGGGCAGCCGCGTGCGGCAAACGAAACGGGGCGGCCCGTCATGGCCGCCCCGTGGGATCGCGCGTTATGTGGCGGTGCTGCCGGTCAGAACAGCTCGACCGTGCCCGCGCCCATGTTCTGCTGTGCGACCGGCTTGTGCGGCGGCCGTTCCCACTCGGTGCGCTGGTCGCGCAGGCGGTTGCCGATCAGGCGCAGCGCGCTGAGCAGTTCGTTGTCGGTGGCGCCGCCCGCGCGGTGCAGCAGTTCCTGCAGGGCGAGCGCTTCCTTGTTGATCGCGGTCAGGCGATCCAGGTGCGTGTTCGCGCTGCCCAGCGATTGCGTGGCGATGTCTTCGAACTGCAGCGAGCGCACGGCGTCGGCGACACTGGCGTCGATGGCGTGGCCGCACATCGAGACCTCGCGCATGCCGTCGCCCAGCGAAGCGTTGATCGCGGCCACCTGGTTCAGCATGCCGGCCGCTTCCGAGCGCGCTTCACGCGAGCGGTCCAGGTCGCGCGAGGCCATGTTCGACACGGTGTCGCGTACCTTGGCGATGGATTCCTTCGAGCTGTGGGCCAGCTTGCGGATCTGTTCGTTGAAGGCGGTGGAGCGCTCGGACAGGTTGCGCACTTCGTCGGCGACCACCGCGAAACCGCGACCGGCCTCGCCGGCGCGCGCCGCTTCGATGGCGGCGTTCAGCGCCAGCAGGTTGGTCTGGTCGGCGATCGACTTGACGTCTTCCAGCAGCGAGAAGATGCCGTCCAGGTGCTGCGCCATGTCGTCGATGTGGTGCACGGTGGTGCCGCTCTGGCCTGCGACCTGTTCCAGTGCTTCCACCAGTTGTTCCATGCGCTGGCTGGCGTTCTGGGCGAAGCGCGCGACGTCCACGCCGGCCCGGTCGCCTTCGCCGTTGCGGTCGATGATGCGGGAGATGGCGGCGCTCTGTTCGCGCGACTTGCGGTTCATCGCATCGAAGCTGCCGCCCAGGTTGTTGACGGCATCGCGGATCAGTTCACGGGCGCGCTCGATCTCGCTGCGCGAGCCTTCGATCTCGTTGTTGACGAAGCGGCGCAGCTCGGTCAGCAGCGCATCCTGTTCACGCACGACGCTGGCGTGCTCGGGCGATGTCTGGTGCGCGGTGACGGCCGTCAGCCAGGCGAAGATCAGCCAGGCCAGGGTCAGTGATGTCAGCAGGGCCCATTGCAGGGCGTTCGGCCACTCGAAACCGACCGACAGGGGGAACAGCAGGGTGAGGATGAGGGGTGCCGCCAAACGAACCAGGATGCGCGAATACATGGGTGCTCTCTGCTGAAGCTCACTGATGAGTATCGGCCGTGCGGATCGGCTCTTTAGGCTGGAAATCCGGCGGTTTCGGGGTTGCGGGCGATCTGTGACGGAAGTTGCCGCTCCCCGGCCACGCTGTTGCGGGAGCGACGCAAGTCGCGACCGCGCCAAGGAGAGGTCATGGCCCTGTAGGGAGTGACATCGCTGCCCGTCACCGCTTCTTCTCTGCGCTGAACATCGGTGAGCCGGTGTGGCCGTGCGGTCGCGACTTGCGTCACCCCTGCAGTCGCCCCTGTGAAGATCCTCAGGCGATTGCCGCCGCCAGGTCCAGCAGGCGCTGGGCAACGCGCTCCAGCGGCACGGCTTCCTTGGCCGCACCCAGGCGCATCGCGGCGCCGGGCATGCCCCAGACGACGCTGGTCGCTTCGTCCTGTACCAGCGTGGGAGCGCCGGCCTGGCTCATTTCGAGCAGGCCGCGTGCGCCGTCGTCGCCCATGCCGGTGAGGATGGCGCCGACCGCATTGCCGCCCGCGCTCTGGGCGACGGAACGGAACAGCACGTCGACCGCCGGCTTGTGGCGGTTCACCGCCGGGCCGTCGTCGATGCGGCAGCGCCAGCGGGCACCGTCGCGGATCACGCGCATGTGCTGGCCGCCGGGCGGCAGGTAGGCATGGCCGGGCAGGATGGCTTCGCCATCGCTGGCTTCGCGCACCGCCATGGCCGAATGACGGTCCAGCCGTTCGGCGAACGCGCGGCTGAAGCCGGCGGGGATGTGCTGCGTCAACACGATGGCGGGCGCGTCGGCCGGCATCTGCTCCAGCACCACGCGCAGCGCCTCCGTGCCGCCCGCCGATGCGCCGATGGCGATCAGGCGGTCGGTGGTGCGGAAGCGCAGTGCCGGCGGGGCCGGCAACGTGGCTTCCAGGTTCACGCGTGGCGCGCCGGTGCGGGCCAGTGGGCGCACCCGCGCCTTGGCCGCCGCCTTGACCTTGGCGATGATCTCGTCGGAATACGCCTGCAGGCCGCTGGCGACATCGAGCTTGGGCTTGGAGACGAAATCCACGGCACCCAGCGCCAGCGCCTGCAGCGTGGTGTCGGCACCACGCTCGGTCAGCGAGGAGATCATCACCACCGGCATCGGCCGCAGGCGCATGACGTTCTCGAGGAACGCGAGGCCGTCCATGCGTGGCATCTCGACGTCCAGCGTCATGACGTCGGGGTTGAGGCGTTTGATCTTCTCGCGCGCGAGCAGCGGGTCGGCGGCGGAACCGACGACGTCGATGCCGGGTTCGCGCGAGAGGATTTCGGTCAGGATCTGGCGCACGACCGCCGAGTCATCGACGATCAGCACGCGGCAGGGAGTCGTACTCATCAGAACAGCTCCACGCCCCCGGTGATGGGGGCCTTGGACAGGCGGGCCCGTGCCGCCGACTCGGCGGCCAGCACTTCGGCGTCGTGTGCATGCGGCAACCGCTGCACGACGGCGCGCCCGGTGTGCGGGAAATACCAGACCTTGCGCGGATGGATGCCGCGCAGGTCCTCGGCGATCACCGGGATGCGCTCGGCTTCCAGGTAGCGGCGGACGAATTCGGCGTTGCGCGTGCCGACCGGATTGCTGGTGAAGCCCTTCAGTACGTTGGCGCCGCCGAACACCTTGGCTTCCAGCCGGCTGCGGGAGGCGCCGCGCTTGAGCAGGTCGTTGATCAGCAGTTCCATCGCATAGCTGCCGTATCGCGCCGGCGCGCCGTCGCCGACATTGCCTTCGGGCAGCAGGAAGTGGTTCATGCCGCCGAGCTTCAGCAGCGGATCGCGGATGCACGCCGCCACGCACGAGCCCAGCAGCGTCACCAGCGCGGTGTCGTCGTCGATCACCAGGTACTGCGTGGGCAGCAGCTTGGCGGCTTCGGTCTTGAAACGGGCATCGTGGTACCGCATCACGCGGCCATCGGCGAAGGCGGCGGCCGCGGCGCTCATGCCGGTGTTCCGGCGCGCCGGTACAGCGTGCGACCGCAGGGCTGGATGATGTCCGCCGCGTGCAGGTAGTTTTCCGAATGTCCGGTGTAGAGCATGCCGTCGTCGGCCAGGTGCGGCACCAGGCGCGCGAGGATGCCGCGCTGCGTCGGCTTGTCGAAGTAGATCATCACGTTGCGGCAGAACATCGCCACGAACGGGCCGCTCACGTCGTAGCGCGGCGCCAGCAGGTTGAGCGGACGGAACTCGATCATCTGGCGCAGCGCCGGATGCACACGGCATTTGCCCTCGTTGGGGCCGCTGCCGCGCTGGAAGTAGCGCCGCTTCAGCGCGTCATCGAGGCCGGCGATGCGTTCGATGGGATAGACGCCACGTTCGCCGGTGGCCAGCACCTGCGTGTCGACGTCGGTGGCCAGAATGCGCACCGGTGGCGTCAGCGTGCGGTAGGCCTCGCAGGCCGAGATGGCGATCGAATACGGCTCTTCGCCGGTGGAGGCGGCGCAGGACCAGATCTTCAGCGGGCCGTCGTGGACGCGCTTGGCCAGTTCTTCCTGCAGGCGCTCGAAGTGATGCGGTTCGCGGAAGAACGACGTGAGGTTGGTGGTCAGCGCATTGGTGAACGCCTGCCACTCGTCGCCGCCATCGCGTTCCAGCTGGTCCAGGTAATCCTTGAAGCTGCGCAGGCCGAGGGCCCGCAGCCGGCGCGACAGGCGTCCGTAGACCATGTCGCGCTTGCCGTCCGCCAGCGCGATGCCGGCGCGTTGCCGGATCAGCTCGACGACGCGGCGGAAGTCGCGGTCGTCGAACTCGAAATCGCGCGTGCCGCTGGCGGGCGCATCGTCGGCGGGAGGCGGGGAAGTCCGTCGGGTCGAGGTCACCGGAGCGATGGAGCGGGTACTGACGGACATGGGCGTCTCGAAAGAGCGGGTGCTGATGGAGTGCTGGACCGATGCGCCGCCACGGGGGGCGCATCGATCATCGGCCGGACTGATGCAAACCGCGTGCCTCAGAACTCCTGCCAGTCGTCGCCGTCGGCGAGCGCCGGCTCCAGCATCGCCGGCGTGGCGGCGCGGGCGACCGGCTTGGCCGGGGCGGCAGCGGGAGCCGCCTTGGCTGCTGGCCTGGCGGCCAGTGCCGGCGCCGCGTGGGCATGCAGCTTGAACACCGCGACGGATTCGCTGAGCGCTTGCGCCTGTTCTTCCATCGAGCGCGCGGCCGCGGAGGCTTCTTCCACCAGCGCCGCGTTCTGCTGCGTGGTCTCGTCCATCTGGGTGATGGTCTGGTTGACCTGCTCGATGCCGGC